>JAUZNZ010000001.1 GCA_030706735.1 Bacteroidota bacterium
ATCCATTCGGTGGAATGTTCGGCGGCGACTTGTTCAGGCGCTTTTTTGGGGAGGGGGATGGAAAATCTTTTCAGATGCCGGATCAACGCGCCTCCGGATCGGGTATCATCATCAGCTCGGACGGGTATATCGTTACGAACAACCATGTTGTCAATGGAGCGACCGAGATCAGCGTCACCTTGAATAACCGAAGGAATTACAAGGCAAGGGTCATTGGAACAGATCCGAATACAGATTTGGCGCTGATCAAGATAGATGCCAGAGATCTGCCTGTCATGTCGGTTGGAAATTCGGACGACGTGAAACTGGGTCAATGGGTATTGGCGATCGGGTATCCTTTGAACCTTGACGTGACCGTAACCCAGGGGATCGTTAGTGCCAAATCGAGGAACATCGGCATCAACACGCAGGCCAGCGCTCCCGTTGAATCCTTCATTCAGACTGATGCGGCTGTAAATCCGGGCAGCAGCGGCGGGGCCCTCGTCAACACCAACGGCGAGCTGATCGCTGTGAATTCCGCGATCGCTTCACCAACGGGTGCATTTGCAGGATATGCTTATGCCATTCCTTCGAACCTGATGAAGAAAGTGATTGGCGACATCATGAAATACGGCTCGGTGCAGAGAGGATACCTGGGCATCAGCATGGCCCCTGAAGGGCTCGATGACGCGAAGAAGAAGGAGATGGGTATCAATAGCGATGCGGACGGTATTTTTGTAATGGAGGTCGATCCGAATGGAGCGGCCGGTGAAGCTGGCCTTAAAAAAGGGGACGTAATCGTAAAGATCAATGATGTGCCTTTGAGTTCCGATGCGCAGCTGGCCGAACTGATCGCCCGGCAGAAACCAGGAGATAAGGTGAGGATCGATTACATCCGCGACGGTGTAAACAAGAGTACGGATGCCGTGTTACAAAATAAGTTGGGTTCATTCGCCAGCGCAAAACCTGCCGCGATTGAATCCCTGGGTGCAGACTTTTCCGACCTCAGCGCAGAGGATGCCGCCAAGCTCGGCATCAGCGGGGGGGTGGTCGTAAGCCATATTCATGATGGGGTTCTCAGCACTCAGACCACGATGCGACCCGGATTCATCATTACCAAGATCGGCGACATCCGCGTCAAATCGGTAAATGATTTGCGGGAGGCTTTGAGCAAGCAGGAGGATAACTTTCAGATCCAGGGGGTTTATCCCGACAGTAAGGGAACTTACTACTACGGCATAAATGACTTCAGAAAATAGTTCTTTTTGTTTTCATATTTGTTCATGGCCGCCCCGATCCCGGGGCGGCTTTGTTAGTTTGCCGATTATTCTGTTATTTTACCGGTATCATGCGCAACCGACGGAAATTCCTGTCCGATATAGCGAAAGCATCGGCCTTTGCTTTTTTGCCGTTCCCTGCCAGGCAATTGCTCTTCGAGACAGCATACGGCAACGACACGATCATCGACAGCGTGGAAATCCTTCAGATCACCGGTCCATTTACAACCCAGCCGGGCATCAATCACCAATTCCAGGTGCAGCCGATCCATATTTATCCTGAATTGAGACCGACGCCTTATAAGGATGATCCTTCCTTGAAGCCAATGACCTCCGACATCACACAGGCCTATATCCGGATAAGGACCAAAGGAGGCATCGAGGGCCTTTATGGCATGCTTGAGCCCGAAACGGTCACGCCGATCCTGCAACAGTTGAGACCTTTCCTGCTCGGCAAAGATGCGATGGCGGTATCGGCTCTTTGGGATGAGCTTTATCGGAACAACAGGCATTCCCGGGCCGGTCATTATATGATGGCCTTATCCGCCGTGGACAATGTGCTTTGGGACATCCGCGGCAAATATTTCAAGACGCCAGTATATGAGTTGCTTGGGGGCGCGACCCGAAAAAATGTCGGCGCGTATGGCAGCTGCCTGAGTTATTCGGTGGAAAAGGGCACGATCGCCCCGCGCGCCAAGGAATTATTTAACCAGGGATTCATTCAGCAGAAATGGTTTATGGCCTATGGCCCGGGCGACGGGAATGCGGGTTTGAGAAAGAATATCGAAGCAGTAGAAGAAGTCCGGGATGCCCTGGGCCAGGACGCGCAGATCATGTTCGATGCATACCAGGGCTGGGATCTCCCTTTTGCTACAGCCTGGTGCAGGGCGGTCGACAAATATAATCCTTATTGGATCGAAGAGGCCTTTGCCGTAAACAGGCTGGAAAGTTTCCTGCAATTGCGCCGGAATACGACCATTCCGCTCGCGACCGGAGAACATTTCTACAGCAGATGGGAGGTGCTTGATTTTCTCCAGGCCGGCGCCATCGAGATCGTTCAGGCGGACCCCGAATGGTGCGGCGGGGTCAGCGAACTGGTCAAGATCTGTAGCCTGGCATCCGCATATGGCGCCAAGGTCTATCCGCATGGCCATAATATCCATGCCGCGCTGCACGTCATCGCCAGCCAATCCCCCGATGTCTGCCCTCTTGCCGAATACCTCATCAATCATATGCCGTATAAACTGCATTTTCAAAAGTATCCTTTACAGACGGCCAATGGCATCCTGGCATTGCCGACGAAGCCAGGCTTCGGGATCGAGCTCGATGAAAGCAGGATCAGCAAAAGGCAGGAGTTAACCTCCTGATTTTAGGTTCAGAATAGTGCTGAGAGAAACGGGACCGGGAAACAAAAATGCCCGGCTGTTGCCAGGCATTTGCATTGTCTTGCGGAGAGGGTGGGATTCGAACCCACGGTACAGTGTAACCCGTACGACGATTTAGCAAACCGTTCCTTTCGGCCACTCAGGCACCTCTCCGTCCTCCCACGGCATTCATTTCCGGGGGCTGCAAAAATAAAGATTAATTCTCTGCCCACCAATATGGGAGGACCTTTTTTGGGGATACTGCCTGAAAGGGGGCAAATCTTGTATCAAATGAGGTGGAAATTACATGGCCGCAAGTTGGACCTTTTGTTGCAGCTCCATCACGTTCTCGCGGAAGAGGCTGTCCGTATCCATCAGGTCCTTAACCGTCTGGCAGGAATGAATGACCGTGGTATGGTCGCGGCCACCGAAGTGTTCGCCGATGGTCTTGAGTGAATTCTTGGTAAATGCCTTAGCCAGGTACATAGTGATCTGCCTGGCCTGCACGATCTCACGTTTGCGGGTCTTCTGCAGCAACTTGTCATAAGAAACGTCGAAATATTCACATACCATGCGTTGAATTGTTTCGATGGTGATCTCCTTGCTGCTAGTTTTCACGAAATTACGGAGCACTTTCTTGGCCAATTCCAGATCAATTTCCCGTTTATTGAGCGAAGATTGTGCCAAAAGCGAGATCAACGCGCCTTCCAATTCGCGTACATTGCTGTTGATATTGTAAGCCAGATATTTTACCACCTCTTTCGGCATGTCCAGCCCGTCATTTTTCATCTTCCTTTCCAGGATGTCAATACGGGTCTCATAATCAGGTACCTGCAGATCGGCGCTAAGCCCCCAGCGGAACCGGCTGAGTAATCGCTCCTGAACGCCTTCCAGGTCCTTGGGCGGTTTGTCGGAACTGAGGATCAGCTGCTTACCCGACTGGTGCAAATGGTTGAATATGGCGAAGAAAGCATCCTGAGATTTTTCGGCCCTGTTGAAGAACTGGACGTCATCGATGATCAGGACATCCACAAGCTGGTAGAAATGAATAAAATCGTTGATCGCATTATTTCGGCCATGGTCGATGAACTGGTTAATGAATTTCTCCGAACTGACATAGAGAACGACCTTGTTCTGATGGAGGCGCTTAACCTCATTTCCGATCGCCTGGGCCAAATGCGTCTTGCCCAGTCCTACTCCACCATAGATCACCAGGGGATTGAAGGAGTTGGCTCCCGGCTTTTCGGCTACGGTCTTCCCGGCACGGCGGGCCACCCGGTTGCAGTCGCCTTCGATAAAAGACTCGAATGTGTAAACAGGGTTGAGTTGCGCGTCGATCTGCATCTTCTTCAACCCCGGGATCACAAACGGGTTTTTGACCGGGTTATTTATAATTAACGGGAAATCCATTTCGTTATTGGAAAATGTCTTATATCCATGGGCCGGAACATCCATCGTCAAAGGTTGGTTCTGGTGATTGCCACTGTCTACCATGATCCGGTATTCCAATCTTGCGTCTTTTCCGAGGATGCGCCTCAGGGTCTTGGCCAATAAGTTTACATAATGCTCTTCGAGGTATTCATAAAAGAACTGGCTGGGAACTTGTATCACCAAAATATTCGTCTTCAATTCAACTGGCTTGATCGGTTCGAACCAGGTTTTGTAATGCTGCCACTCTACGATGTCCTTGATCACCTCCAAGCAACTACTCCAGACTTTTTCAAACGACTTTGCCATTATCCTGTAACCAATTTTTATGCCGAATTAAGAATTGTATTTTCTCATGATCTTTACGAGGAATTGGATTGCCGAAAAATTTGCGTAGGGCGGCGAATATCAAAATTTTTTGTTGAATAAAAAATTTTTTATTCACTTCTTTTTTCCTGTAAAAACGGCATTTGGGCCCCACCCAAATCCGGTCACTCCTTTTATCATAAAACTCAGTTCCAGCCTGCCCCGGATAAGACCTGTCAAAAATAATATCCTTTTATTTTCAGAATACTGAAATCTTTCCAAACACCGGTTCTTTAAGACTTATTCACATTGTCGCAAATGTGGGAACGGGCAAGTTGAACCGTTCCGGACCGGCTGCGAACAAGTGCTGTGGCATTCAGAGTATGGTTTTGTTGAATCCGGCCGGTCGATTGTGGACTCACTTTGTACGAAGAAAGAATACTGAAGCTTCGATGTTGACGAACCTTTCTTCATATATGTAGATTTTTTTGAGAAGTCATTGAAGATACAAATTATTTGCTTGCCTTTTAAAATCCGTCAAATTTTTTTATTTATTTGATTGGGATGGTTTTTTACGACTATTTTTTGATAAAAAATTTTAAATATTTGGGGCAAGTGGGTACTACCTTTGGCCCGCCGAAAATGAACCGGTCCTGTACCGGATACCATGCGACAAACCCTTCAATTAAAATTACTTCCCGAGGAGGCCATGATGGACCAGGTCATCAGAGAGCATGCTGCCAGAACGGCCGGCTGCCCTATCGGTGACATTACCGGGGTTCGGTTGGTCAAACGGTCGATCGACGCCAGGGGTAAACAACCCCATATCATTTTAAGTGTGCAGGTATTTGCAGGCGAGCCCTTTCCAGGCCAGGAAGGGAAGGTCGTCGCCTTTCCCGATGTGTCTGGCGCCAGCAGAAAGGTAATCATCGCCGGCACGGGGCCGGCGGGTTTGTTTGCCGCATTGAAATTGATAGAAGCAGGTATCTGTCCTATCCTGCTGGAAAGAGGAAGGGATGTTCGTTCGCGCAGGAGGGACCTGGCCCTCTTAAATAAAAAAGGGATCCTGGACCCTGAAAGTAATTACTGCTTCGGGGAGGGCGGCGCAGGGACCTATAGCGACGGCAAGTTATATACCCGAAGTACCAAGAGAGGTGACGTCCAGCGGATCCTTAGCCTCCTTGTCCAGTTCGGTGCTCCACCTGAGATCCTGATCGACGCACATCCGCATATCGGGACCAATAAGCTCCCCGGTATCATCCAGGCGATCCGACGACAGATCACCGATTGCGGCGGGCGTATGCTCTTTGAAAAGAAGCTTATCGACCTGGTATTACATGATGGAAGAATAAAAGAAGTTCTGACGTCCGATGGGGAAACTTTCGTTGCCGATGCCTTAATCCTCGCCACCGGTCATTCGGCCCGGGATATCTTTCATCTCCTGCACGGGAAGAAGATCGCTATCTCCCCGAAGCCTTTTGCCCTTGGCGTCAGGATTGAGCATCCCCAGCAGTTGATCGATAGCATGCAATATCATCGCTCTTTCAGAGGCCCTGGCTTACCACCTGCCTCCTATAGTCTGGTTGAACAAGTCCGCGGCAAAGGGATATTTTCCTTCTGCATGTGTCCCGGTGGTATTATCGCTCCGGCTTCGACCGCTCCGGGAGAACTCGTAGTGAATGGCTGGTCGCCGTCAAAGCGCGATAATCCCTATGCTAATTCAGGCATTGTCGTCAGCACAGAGGAGAAGGATTGGGCGGCATTCCAAAAATACGGCCCGCTTGCCGGCCTTTTCTTTCAACAAAGTGTGGAACAGGCGGCTTTCCGGGAAGGTGGTGGACATTTCAGGGCTCCCGCACAACGCATGGCCGATTTCGTAGCTAAAAAGACCTCGGCCACCCTGCCGGACTGCTCGTACCTGCCGGGTATCCGGTCCGCGGCCTTGCAGGATTGCCTGCCCTCCTTTGTACACGAAGACCTGCGGCAAGCTTTCCTGGCCTTCGGAAAGAAAATGAAGGGGTATCTTACCAATGAGGCCGTAGTGGTCGCCACGGAGTCCAGAACCTCGTCACCCGTGCGTATTCCCCGCGACCCCGAGGCGCTGCATCATCCCCAGGTCGCCAACCTTTACCCTTGTGGGGAAGGCGCAGGTTATGCGGGAGGGATCGTCAGTGCAGCCATGGATGGAGAACTCGTCGCCTCAAAACTTGCAGAGAAGGTTGGAAGGTAATGCTTCCGTATATTTGGACTTAATAAATGACCGATCCATGGACATCCTCCAAGTCAATAACCTGCAAAAAAATTTTGCCACGCAAAAAGCCGTTGATTCGGTCAGTTTCTCGCTGCAAAAAGGGTCCATTTTCGGGCTGCTTGGGCCGAACGGCGCCGGGAAGACGACCCTGATCCGCATGCTCACCGGTATTTTCTATCCCGACGAGGGAAACGTCCTGTTCGACGGGAAGCCATTCGATCCGGTGCATGATCCGGTTAAGATAGGCTATATGCCGGAGGAACGTGGTCTGTACAAAAAGATGAAGATCGGCGAGCAGGCCATCTACCTGGCCCAGTTAAAAGGACTTACCAAACACGAGGCTACCGAGCGGGTCAAACGCTGGTTCGTAAAATTCGAAATGGAAACCTGGTGGAACAAGAAAGTACAGGACCTGAGCAAGGGCATGGGACAAAAGCTGCAGTTCGTCATTACGGTGCTGCATGAACCCAAATTGATCATACTCGACGAGCCATTCAGCGGGCTCGACCCCGTAAATTCAAATCTCATCAAGGAAGAAATATACCAACTTGCACGCAACGGGAGTGCGGTGATATTTAGCACTCACCGAATGGAGCAGGTCGAGGAGATTTGCGACCATATTATCCTGATGAATAAAGGACAGAAGATCCTTGATGGTACCGTATCGGGAGTCAAGCGACAGTTCTCCGAAAATTTGTTCAGCATCGGCCTGGAGCAGGTGGATGGCACTGTCTCCTCGCCTGCGTTTGAAGTTGTCGGCCGAAGGGATCAGGGCCTGGTCGTAAAAATTCACGATGGGCACCGGCCGAACGACGTGCTCGACTACTTTATACGCCGGCAAACCGGTATCACCTCATTTATGGAGATCCTGCCTTCTCTTAACGATATTTTTATCAAGCTGGTGGAGGGGACGCCCCTTGCACGGCAATTTCAACCTGTCACCGCCTAAACATCATGTATGAGCAAGATATGGCTTGTCACCAAACGGGAATACCTGACACGCGTACGCAATAAGACCTTTCTGCTAACGACATTTCTGCTGCCGCTTATGATCGTGCTGTTCGTCATCGGAGCCATTTTCATAGCCGTGAGTGGAAAGTCCCATAACCGGATCGCCGTGTCTGATGCAAACGGCTATTTCAAGGACTACCTCAGGAGCGACTCCACCATTGCATTTGATTTCTCCCCGGACATCGATACCCTGAACTATGCTGAGAAAGGCTGTACCGCCGCGTTGATCATTCCGGTGCTCAGGGAGGACCAAAAAACGATTTACCGGCTTAAATATAAGAAGCAACTGGGGTTTGCCGGCGAAGAGGACCTGGCCGGGAAGATGAGAACGGCCATTACCGATCACATGATCTTTGAAAAGACGTCCCTTACGCGCGGGAGGCTCGACTCGATCCGCAGCAAGTCCGATATTGCCGAACTAAGGACCTACGAGGACAGGGGCAAGGAGAGCAAGGAATCCAAACAAGGCTTCCTGTATCTGATCGGGTATGTGAGCGGTTTTCTCATCTATCTCCTCACCTTCCTGTACGGCGCGGCCGTCATGCGCGGGGTCATGGAAGAAAAGACCAATCGCATTGCCGAGGTGATCGTGTGCTCGGTGAGGCCCTTTGAACTCATGATGGGCAAGATCGTAGGCATCGGGGCCGTAGGTCTTACGCAATTCGTATTATGGGTCGTACTGCTGGGGGGCCTTTTCCTGGCCGCGCTGGGGTTTGTCCCGCACGATACCTGGCTGGAAGTACAAAAACTGCAGCAGGCGAATGCGATGGGTAATGCATCGACTGCACAGGCGAGTGCGGCTGCAGAGATGGTCTTCAATACAACCAATGCGGTCGGTTCGGCCAACTGGGGTCTGCTCCTTAGCTGCTTCCTATTCTATTTCTTCGGGGGTTACCTGTTCTATTCGGCCTTATTCGCGGCTGTGGGCAGCGCCGTCAATGAAGATCCGCAAGAGGCCCAGTCGCTGTTGCTGCCCATTACCATGCCCGTCATTTTTTCCTTTATCATCATGACCATCGCCATACAGGATCCCGGCGGCAAGCTCGCCGTCTGGGCCAGCATCATCCCTTTTAGTTCCTCGATCGTTATGATGGCCAGGATCCCGTTCGGCGTGCCGGGAACCGTGCCCTTGTGGCAGCTTGGCCTTTCCATGATGTTCCTGATATTGGGCTTTCTCTTTACGGTATGGCTGGCCGGCAAGATCTATCGCACGGGTATACTCATGTACGGGAAAAAGCCTACCTGGAAGACCATGTGGAAATGGGCATTTACCAAATCATAGCAACAGATAAGTACGCGTCATTCCCGGAATAAGGAAAAATAATCAGGCTTCAGTCAGGTTTTTACGAAAGCATTCGTATATTACTTATAACATTGTACATTAGTATAGGTTTAAACTCAGCATAAGAGTAAAGCCTCATGTGTAGTAGACTAAAACAGGACTGTTCCCAGTCCTGTTTACATTTATAAAGGTCTTATGATTGATCTGGTTCCGTTCTGGCGGGATCAGCCGGCCTGCATCAGGCGGAGGACGGGGTAGTCCGCATTTGCATCGGACTCCATTTCATCGGGGGTGAATTCTATATTGAGAGTAACCGAGGCCTTTTCCTTGAGCGTGACGCAGGGCCGCTTGGTGGGAACATAGCCTTTTTTGTCGAATTGCACCGTGACCTGCGCGCCGGGCAGTTGTATGAAACGGAAATAACCGTCCGCATCGGTCGTAACCTCTTTGGAATTGTTGGTTCCGGGCAGGATGGCCGATACAGTCACTCCAGGCAGTGGCCGCTTGGTCACGGCATCCATCACATAGCCATGCAATACGCCTTCGACCTTGCCTTCGTAGTTTGCCCTTGCACATAAGGCAACCGGGAAGATCAACGTCCCAAGTAATAGTTTTTTGTAGCAGCTCATAAACACGCGTTTTTGGAAATTCTGTTACAGGGATGTAGTGAATGTACCGGAATTTTAACATTATTGCAAACCGCTTGTCATAATACCGACTTAAGTGAGGGGGTCCGCGTAGCCAGACGTATCAGGCTACAAGCGTCAAACCAGACATAGTTATCTGCTTTACAAGTAGTTAAGTACTTGGCTCCTTAAGACTCCCCAAGATCGATCTCGGTATTGTCGCCAATGTTCAGACTCCGGGATTCGCCCTTTACCTCGGTATCGCTGCCGATCAGGGAGTGGGTCAAAACGATATCGTACAGGTCGGCGAAGGATCCGATGATGGAATCTTTGATTATGGAGTAGTTGACATGTGTTTTCTCGCCGATGGCGACGTTCGGGCCCACAATGGAGTTCCGTATATCGCAGCCGGGCGCAATGCTGACGGGTTGAATGATGATCGTATTCTCGAATTGGTGCTCTGCCGCGATGTTGCCGCCGAATTTTTTCAGCAGCTTGGCATTGGAGTCGAGCAGGGTTTCCTTCTTGCCGCAATCGAACCAGTTCTGCACCTTGAATGACTGGAATTTCACGCCGTTGCGGATCATGCACTCTATGGCATCGGTCAGGCTATACTCGCCGTAGCTGGTGAATTGGCTGCGAATATTGTTCTCAAGGCAATCGAACAAGGCAGCGCTTTCACGAATGCGATAGATGCCTACGAGCGCCATATTGGATTTAGGGATCTGCGGCTTTTCCACTACCCTGCTGATGCTACCGTCATCGGAGAGTTCGGCGACACCAAAATTACGGGGATCGTCAACGCGCTTGATCCCGAGAAGGGAATGCGGGACGCTCAGGGTCTCTTTGACATCGTATTCGCAGATCGTATCCCCGAGCACGATGAAAACCTCGTCCTCACCTACGATCTCCCGGGTAAGCAATATGGCATGACCGATACCGTGCCGTTCATTTTGATAGACGAAATGGGCCGTAAGCTGCGGATATTTCTGCCTGACAAAATCCTGGATCTTCTCGCCGAGGTAACCTACGATGAAAATAAACTCATGAATACCTGCCTCCATCAGCTGATCGACGATGATCGACAGAATGGTCTTGCCGGCTAGAGGGATCAACGCCTTAGGCTGTGTGTAAGTGTGCGGACGTAATTTAGTGCCGGCCCCGGCTACGGGAATGATCGCTTTCATGGTCAAGAATGATAAATAAAAACGCGTGTGAAAATAGTGAATTTTATGGATTGTTGACCTATTTTTGCGCCATGCAAAAAGATACTTCGGTTTTCGACCTCATTGGAAAAGAATTGCAGCGTCAACGTCACGGGATCGAATTGATCGCTTCAGAAAATTTTACCTCGCTCCAGGTGATGCAGGCAATGGGCACGGTACTGACGAATAAGTATGCCGAAGGTTATCCCGGAAGAAGATATTATGGAGGCTGCGAGGTAGTGGACGAGGTGGAACAATTGGCTATCGATCGGCTCAAACAAATATTCCAGTGCGACTATGCGAATGTACAGCCACACAGTGGCGCGCAGGCCAATGCGGCCTTATTGTTGGCTGTCCTCCAACCCGGTGACACGATCCTGGGTCTGGACCTTAGCATGGGAGGTCATCTTACGCACGGATCACCCGTTAACTTCTCCGGAAAGTTGTATCGCCCCGTATTCTATGGCGTAAAGAAGGAGAATGGCCTGGTGGATTATGACCTCATGGAAAGGGTGGCCAATAAGGAGAAGCCGAAACTGATCATTTGCGGAGCCTCGGCATACGGTCGCGATTGGGACTATGCGCGAATCCGGGCCATTGCAGACAGTATCGGCGCTCTGGTGATGTGTGATATGGCGCATCCTGCCGGTCTTATCGCCAAGGGGCTGCTGCGTTCTCCTTTTGAGCATTGCCAGTTCGTTACCTCGACGACCCATAAGACCTTGCGCGGTCCGCGTGGAGGGATCATCCTGATGAAAAAAGATTTCGACAATCCGTTCGGGCTGAAAGATGTTAAAGGGAATATCAGGCCCATGAGCAACCTCATCGACATGGCCGTGTTTCCCGGTACACAAGGCGGTCCGCTCGAGCATGTAATTGCCGCAAAGGCCGTGTCATTCGGGGAAATACTGACCGAAGAGTTCACCGTCTATGCCAAACAAATCCTTACCAACGCGCAAGCCATGGCAAACAGCCTGCTCGGCAAGGGCTATGACATCGTAAGCGGCGGTACGGACAACCATTTGCTGCTGATCGACCTTCGCAACAAGAATATAAGCGGGAAAAAAGCGGAGATCGCCCTTGGGAAGGCGGAGATCACGGTCAACAAGAACATGGTGCCTTACGACGACAAAAGCGCCTTTATCACTTCCGGTATTCGCGTGGGCGTACCAGCCATTACCACGCGGGGAATGAGGGAAACGCATATGGCCACGGTCGTAGAAATGATCGACAGAGCCCTCGTGAACGCGGAAAACGATGCGGCCCTCGAATCGCTGCGAAAAGAAGTGAACGCCTTCATGAAGCAGTTTCCCTTATACCCTGAACTGGGTTAAATCAATAAAACCGGGCTATATGTTACAAAGAACTCAATCACTGTGGCTGTTCCTTGCCGCCGTCTGCGGAGCGCTCTCGATGAATTGGCCATTCTATAGCGGTAGCGTACAAGGCACGGGGAATATCCAGGTTTCGTCGGTCCTCCTGACAGCCACTTACGATATTGTCAACCTATTCTGCACCGTCGTCGTTTCGGCCGGAAGCCTGGTGGCAATTTTCTACTATAAGAAGAGAAAGTGGCAATTCCTGATCACTCTCGGGCTCTTTATTTTCTCTATCCTGAACATCTTCCAATATTACCGCGAAACGCAGAAATTCACCTCCGGGGTATTCAGTCTCACGGCATTGTTTACCCTGGCTATCCCCATCCTGTTATTCTTCGCAATGAGGGGGATCCGCAGAGACGAAAAGCTGGTGAAAAGTCTGGACAGGCTCAGATGAATTTGCCCGTATGACTGGCTCCGGCTTTCTTCAGTCCGGCCGGAATGCCGGCATAGACCAGATCGCCTCCTCCATCCCCTGCCTCAGGGCCAAGATCGATGACCCAGTCCGAACAACGTATCACATCCGTGTTGTGTTCTATGACAAGGATCGAATGTCCTTGTTCGATAAGTGCATTAAATGAGGCCAGCAATTTCCGGATATCATGAAAATGCAAACCGGTAGTGGGCTCGTCGAAAATAAACAGGATATGGCCCTGGGCCTTGCCTTTGCCCAGAAAGCTGGCCAGCTTTACCCGTTGTGCCTCGCCGCCCGACAGGGTATCGGAGGATTGCCCGAGTTTGACGTAACCCAGACCGACGTCGCTTAGCGGTTTGAGCTTCTGCAGGATGTCTTTTTCCTCCGCAAAGAATTCCAACGAATCATCTACGCTCATGTCAAGGACCTGGAAAATGTTCTTGTCCCGGTAGGTTACTTCAAGCACTTCCTCTTTAAAGCGCCGACCCCCGCATACCTCGCAGGTCAGGTGTACGTCGGCGAGGAATTGCATCTCCACGACCTGCTCCCCTTCTCCCTTACAGGTATCACAACGCCCGCCATCGACATTAAAGGAAAAGTGCTTGGGCTGAAACCCCCGCACTTTGGAAAGCGGCTGTCTCGAGAAAAGGTCCCTGATCTCGTCGTACGCTTTGATATAGGTCACCGGATTGCTCCGGGAGGATTTTCCGATCGGATTCTGGTCCACCAACTCGACCTGCGAAAGATGATCGAGATCGCCGCTCAGCCCCTTGTGCAGGCCTACCTTATCGCCGGGTTCTCCTTTTAATTTCTGTAAGGCGGGAAAAAGTATCTGCCGGACCAAGGTCGTCTTACCACTTCCACTGACCCCGCTTACGACGCAAAGCACGTTGAGCGGGAATTCCACGGTGATATCCTTTAGATTATGCTGCCTCGCGCCTTGCACCGTGATCGAGCGGGTCCATTTCCGGAGGGCCTTCGGCGCTTCTATCCTGAGTTCGCCCTTGAGGTATCTGCCGGTAAGACTGTTCTTGTTGGCGATCAACTGCTCATAATTACCGGCAGCGACCACTTCTCCGCCGAGATGGCTTGCCAGCGGCCCCATATCGATTATATGATCTGCTTCGCGCATCATCATCTCGTCATGCTCGACCACTACCACCGTATTATTAAGATCCCTCAATTCCTTCAATATGCGGATGAGCCGTTGCGTATCGCGGGAATGCAAGCCGATCGACGGCTCGTCGAGGATATACAGGGAATTGGTGAGATTGCTGCCCAGCGAGCGGGTCAGCTGGATCCTTTGGCTCTCCCCGCCGCTAAGACTGTTTGCCAGACGATTCAAGGTCAGATAGCCCAATCCAACGTCAAGCAGGGTCTTCAGGCGATGATGAACCTCGATCAATATCCTTTTGGCGATCTGCCGGTCATGGTCGCCAAGGACAAGCGTCTCAAACCAGGGCAACAGATCTTTCGTTTGCATTTCGCAAAGTTCGCCGATGTGTTTGCCGCCGATCTTCACGTATAGGGCTTCTTTCCTAAGGCGATAGCCTTCACAATCGGGACACAATGTTCGGCCACGGTACCGGGACAGCAGGACCCGGTACTGCACTTTGTACAAATTCTTTTCTACTTCTTCGAAAAAGCCATTGATACCGTGGGCATGCTCATTCCCTTCCCAAAGTGCCTTGTATTGCGCTTTGGTCAGGTCAATAATGGGCTTATGGACGGGGAAATCGAATTTTTTAGCGGCCTTGATAAATTGATCCTTCCACCAAACCAGTTTTTCTCCTTTCCATGGAGCCACCGCGCCTTCATAGACGCTGAGGCGCTTATCGGGGATCACGAGGTCGGCGTCGATACCCAATACCTGGCTGAACCCTTCGCAGGTCGGGCAGGCGCCGAATGGATTATTGAAGGAAAATAGATTTGGCACGGGTTCCTCGAACAGGATGCCGTCCAATTCAAAACGATTGGAGAAATGGAGCCTTTCCATCCCATTGATCTCCAATTCCATTTCGCCTTCGCCTTCATAAAAGGCCGTACCCACCGAATCTGCAATCCGGTGCTGATCATCTTCATCGAATGCTTTAGCAACCAGACGATCCACCAATACGAAAACCTCTGCCCTGGCCTTAAGCGGCGCCGGTCGCTTACCGCCGGAAAAAGGCAATCGGCCGCCCAGCGATTTATCATCCAGTTCCATCAATTCTTCGATACGCAAGGTGTCCCCAACATTCGGCCGGGCGTCGGCGGATGCCGGAATATATAACCTGGAAAATCCTTTTTGCAGGAGGATATTCAACTCCTCCCGTGCATTCCGATTCTTGTTTTGCTTGAATGGTGTGATTATCAATATCTTATCACCCAATTGACGTCCAAGGATGGCCCGCAGAACGTCCGTGGTGTCGTCTTTTTTGACTGGCCGACCGGATATCGGGGAGTAGGTCCTGCCCACCCGGGCATAGAGCAGTCGCAGATAGTCGTAGATCTCGGTCATACTTCCCACCGTGGAGCGGGGAGTACGTGTAATTACCTTCTGCTCTATGGCGATAGCCGGACATAGACCTTTGATGTAATCTACATCGGGCTTGTTCATTCGCGCCATGAACTGTCGGGCATAGGCGCTCAGGCTTTCCGCGTAGCGGCGCTGACCTTCGGCAAATAAGGTATCGATGGTAAGGGAAGATTTCCCCGATCCGGAAACTCCGGTCACGACGACCAGTTTTCCGCGCGGGATATCCACGTCGACATTTTTCAGATTATGCACCCGGGCCCCCTTGATCTGGATCACGTTCTGCCGGGGCCTGGTTTGACCCTCCTCTCGGGGCGCCGGAACGATCCTTTCCGGGTCCGTTGCCGCTTTTTTTACTTTAACCGATGTTCCCATATACTTGATCGCAAACTACTTCAAAAATTGTGTAAATCATGGGACCGACCGCAACAAGTACGTACCCACCCTTGGCGGCTCCGGCAGCCTAAAAACAATTGATTTTGTAAAACTCAGGGGAGATAGGACAAATCAGATGGTTCCCAAGCTGTTGTCCACGAACCACAGATTTAAAGAACAAAAGATTTCCCAAAATGTTGTTTTTTCCAAAAATTGTATATCTTTAAATTCTGATTTGTACACTATTCATTTAAAAAACTAAATTCTTCGCCTATCGACTTATCACTTCTACACCGAAAAGCCAAAACGTCTTTAAAATCCAAAATAATATCCTATCACCTTTCAAAAACCGTAGAAGTTTATGACATTACTACGCAAAAAAACCGACCACGAACTTATCCATCAATTCCGTGACGGCGATCTGCATGCCCTTGAAGCCCTGATCGTACGGCATAAGGATAAGTTGTACACCTCCATTCTTTTCCTTGTTAAGGACAAATACCTTGCCGAGGATATTTTCCAGGACGTTCTCATTAAGATCATCGACACCATTCGCGGCGGTCGTTACACGGAAGAAGGAAAATTCCTTCCCTGGGCCATGCGTATCGCCCACAACCTCTGTGTAGATCATTTCCGGAAGGTAAAGCGTACTCCGGCCATTAAGACCAGCGACGACCGGGACATTTTCGAAGTCATTCATTTTACGGAAGAGGGCGCAGACACCAAAATGATGAAGCGCCAAAGCCATGACCGTGTCCGCAAGATGCTGGACATGTTGCCGGAAGACCAGCGCGAGGTGATCATCCTGCGTCATTATGCGGATCTTAGCTTTAAGGAGATCGCCGCACTGACCAATTGCAGTATTAATACGGCCCTGGGCCGCATGCGATATGGTCTGATCAATCTTCGCAAAATGATGACTGAGAAAAAGATTGCCTTGTAAGTATTTTTTTTATGATTCTTTAACTTCCAGAGAGAACGGGGAACGGAAATAACCGCTAACTTTAATGAGTGAAAAGACGAATTAAAAAAATATTCAGAGTTCCTGCCTGACCATGGCAGGGACTTTTTTTGTTTTTGATCATGAATCCCCTCAAGACCTTGTCATTCTGGCCCTCCATCTGACACAGTCACTTGCCCTTAGTATGGTCGGAAGGTTGGTACAGAATGACGCCTAACTAAAAACCCCCGCAATTGCGGGGGTTTTTCTTGTTTGTTAAGCCCTCTATTTGACGACAAGGGCCTTATCGATCAGGAATGTCAGGCTGGCGCGATGTGCACGCGTTTGTTCATTCGGGGACGTCATGGTCGCCAACAGGGCCTTGATCTTCCTCAAGGTATTGTAGGCCGCCTCGCGGGAAGGATTGTCATATCCCGTCGTCGCTTCGGAAATGCCGATTATTTTCTTCACATATTCCGTTTGGATATTCTGACGGTAGAGATTGACCGCGCCCATCTTATCCGCGTCGAATATCGCTTTGGTGAAATCGCCCATAACGTCTGCGACGCTATAGCTGTTGCCATAGAGGCTGGTCGTATTCATGCGCTGCAGCGCATTAACGCTGAAGACCTGGGTCAGGACCCCTTGCTGAATGGCCAGTACGGTGTTCTGAGGCTTGGGATCTTCCGTACCGCCAAAGAAACTAAATCCTCTCCGCTGCGCCTGGAGATAGGGGAATAATCGGGAGTCGGCATCATAAGCGTCCGGTGCAAAGACATACTTGCTCAGTACCTGCACTGCCTTTTTCTGATATGCGGCCGGAACCGGAGTAAACGGCCTGGCATCGGAACCCTGTCCGACATAGCTCCTGTCTACATAGATCCCGCCGACATAACGGCTGACCGAGGACGCCATGGAATTACGTTGTCCGGCCAGTATCCCGTAACGGCTCCTCAATTCCGTATACGATCTGCCGGGCTTACTGTACTTGTCCTTCAGTTTCGTCATTAACTTATTGATCAACCTGAACCGTTCGTCGGAATAGGTGACCATGTCATTGGTCAGGTCGTTGATCATCACCCGGGGATCGATGCCGCCTCCGCCCGGTGTGCGCATATCATCCGCGTCATTGCCGAAGGCCAGGTGCGGATCATGGCTGCGGCTCGCGATCTTGCTCAACACCGCATCCTCTTCCCCGGGTGAGCATTCCGTATACCCGTACTGAATGGCCCAAAGGTCGTAGGGCCCGGGTTTGGTCGTGTAATAGTCTCCCTGCTTGCTGTGATCCAGGGCAATATTGATCGCGGGGTAGTCCATAACAGAGCCTTGCAGACCGATCTTGTGCGTGATGTCGGTATTGTTGACCTCCGCAGGACTAAGCATCTGGCTGGCCTTCATATTATGGTTGAGGCCCATGGTATGCCCCATTTCATGAAGGATCAGATAATACAGGAACTGCTTGTGCATTTCTTTCAGTTCGGAGGGGGAGGCATTATTCGCCTCCAGTGCCGTCAGGCCTGCCGTGAACTGGGCCTTCAATTCCTGCCCGAGGGTACAGGTCTGCCAGTGTTGCTTTTGGGAAGGAGAAAGAAATTGGGAGAAAGGATCAGCAGCCGAATTGCTTCCGGGAACGTTCCAGCCGTTGGTCCAGCCATATGGATTTTCCTGACCGGGGGCGCTGTACAATTCATCGAGGATCGGGGTTGCACTGCCGGAAAACCATTCGACGGTAATATCCGCACCTAGTATCTGTCCGGTCTTTGGATTCACGAAGCTGGGTCCGATCGCGCCATATGGCGGATAAGGAGAAGATACCCAGCGAATGGTATTATAACGTATATCCGCGGGATCCCAGGTAGCCGTATCAGGCATGATCTTCATCACAACGGCATTTTTGAAACCGGCCGCCTCGAAGGCTTCGTTCCATTTCTCCCCGGCCTCGACGATGGTCTGCCGATATTCCACCGGCGTGGTATTTTCCACCCACCAGACAATGGGTTCCACGGGTTCGCTGAGTGCGGCGCCCGGATCTTTCTTCTTCAGATTCCAGCGGTGGATCACATCCTTGAAATTGGGCACGTCGATGGTGGTCAGGTTGTCGATCTCCTCCGAGAAGTATCCGATGCGGGGATCATCCCGACGGGGCCTGAAATCGTTTTGCGGCACTTCCATAAAACTATGCTGGAACCGGATCCGGTCATAACGTGCGTCGGTAATATCCCTTCCCCCGCCATTGAAGGGCGCGGGGTTGTCGTAAGCCAGGTCGACGACCACGTCCGTATTATTGGGATAGGAACGGATCTTATCGTATTTGGATTTGGCCGCATTCAGGCTGCCCAGGTTGAATACGAATTGCGGCGGGATGCCCGGAGGAAGGATGGGCTTGACGGGATCCAGTTTTTCACTGAGGAACAAGCCGTCGCCCGCGATCAGATATCCATGATCGTCTTCGGCGGCAGCCTTGTCAGAATAAAAGATCGCTTCGGGCACGTCTACATTGGCGGCCTTGCTGATCGCGTTGGAGGGATCATACCAAAAATTCGTGTTCTCCTGCGAAAATTCGATCTTATCAAACTGCTTCCTGATCCTGAAGACCCAGGTGGTGCGGATCATATTCTGGTTCAGGAAAAGGCTTGTCGGGCCGCCCATGGAAAAGCTCTGATAGATGAATTCCTTGCCTAGCTGGTCTTTCTTGACATAGATCTGCAGGCTGCCGGTGACCGTATCCTGGTAAAGGGTGAATAGCCCCTCGATCTTTCTGGACCCTTTCACCTTATCGGCCAGGCTGGGCTTTGCGGGCGGCTTTTTGGCCGTGTCTGCCCCTGCCGGAGGTGCCGCCTTCATTTGCGCGAAGGAACCCAACGCACAAAAAAGGGTGAAAGGCAGGAAGAGCAGCCAATTTGACTTAATACGCATATGTTTTGGATTTAAAATTATTCGATAAGGATACGTCAAATTCCTGTTACTGGGCAAAGGAATTTGATGAGTGGTCGGCCGGTTCAGGCTATGGGAGGGCCTAATGGGACTTGCCAAATGCATCCAGCCCGCACTGAAGCCAGGCCCCATATTCTGCGGGATCGGGAGTGTAGCCAACAGGGTAGACCATTAACCGTTCGTCCGGGCTGATGATCGCATACAGCGGCTGGGATGCATTTTTGAAATTTTCCGATTGCAGCGTAGCGAACTTATCGCCCACCGTTCTTATCGCCTTCTTGCTCCCGTCGCGGGTGGTAAAAAGGAACTGCTGGTCATCTGCCAAAACCTTCCTGTCATCTACGTACAGTGACACCAGGACGAAATGATCCCTGATCAATTCAGCGACTCCTGGCTTGGGCCATACGTTCTCCTCCATTTTCCGGCAATTCACGCAGGCCCATCCCGTAAAATCGATAAGTACCGGTTTGTGCTCTTCCCTGGCCAGTTTCAGGGCCTTTTCATAATCGTTGATCACATTGGCCTCGACGCCCCTGGCCGGTCTGTTCTTGTACAGGCTGTATGACAGCGGAGGGGGGAATCCGCTCACAAGGGGCCTGTTTGCCGCAGGCGTATTGGTAAGTCCTGGCGAAAGGTACGCGACGAATGCAAGGAACGCGAGGGCGAGCCAATTCCTGACGCTCATCAGACCCTGGCGTGGCCTGGCCAGATAGATCACGATGAGCATGCCGATCAGGATCCAAATGGCAAAGAAAGTTTCACGTTTCAGCAACCCCCAGTGCATGACGAGGTCGGCATTGGAGATGAACTTTGCGGCCAGGGCCAACTCGATTAACCCGAAAACGACTTTGAATGTATTCATCCAACTACCTGACTTCGGCAGACTGTGCAACCAATTGGGAAAAAGGGCGAATAAGGCAAATGGCAATCCCAGCGCAAGGCCAAACCCCGCCATGGCAAAAGTCAGTTGAATGCTGCCTCCATTGGCGTCAAGGGCTCCGACGAGCAATGTGCCAAGTCTGGGCCCGGTACAGGAGAAAGAAACGATGGCCAGCGTGAGAGCCAGAAAAAAAATGCCGCCGAGGCTCCCGATGCCAGACCGGGAATTTACCGAACTGGTAAGGCTGCCCGGCAGGGCAATTTCGAACAAGCCAAAGAACGAAAGAGCAAACGCGATAAAGATGGCGGTAAACAGCAGGTTGAGCCAGACGTTTGTGGATATATCATTGAGGATGCCAACATTACTGGCTTTGAGAAAATAGAACGGGAGGCTTAGCAATACATAGATGACAAAAATGAAGAAGCCATACATGCTGGCGTTGAATATGCCTTTCGACCGCGTTGGGGAGGCCTTGGTGAAGAAGGCGACCGTTAATGGGATCATCGGGAAAGTACATGGCATGATCAATCCCAGTAATCCGCCGAGGATACCGAGAAAAAAAATGCCGAGAAGGCTCCTGGATTTGCTATCCTCTGCTCCGGTCCCTCCACAGGGGCTTACGGGCCTGGAAAGGTCTATCGAAGGTCTCCGAAGGTTGACAGCAGCCGCAGAGGAGTCGTTCAAAGCGGTCCTGCGCGCGATCAATGCGCCGCCGGCGGAAACCGAGAATCGGAATGGCACGTCCATAGGCGCGGTGATCGAATCTTTGAGCCTGGCCATGAAGGTGACTGTGCCCTTGATGTCAGAAAGAGAGGTTGGGTGCGGTTGCAACCTGACCAGGAAATGCACTTCTCCCTCAAAATACCGGATAAGTACATTGCCGAACAAGCTATCCTTCGCGGTGTGCAATGATCCCTTTTCGACAATGGGCCCAAGGATCCTTGCTCCGGACTGGCTATCGACCGACACCCTGGAAAAGGGAAGGCTATCAGGCATGGTTGTAGAGTACAGGCGCCACCCGGGCTCTATCCTGGCCCGCAGGTCGAGGGTATAACCTCCGGAACGGCTGCCTGATCCGCTGAATTGCCAATGCACGGCGCTATTGGAATCCGGGAAAGGTGAATTGCTTTTCTGAGCAAAAATCCGGCAAGGCACAAACAGGGAGCAAATTAACAAGGGAACGAGGGAATGTTTCACCAGGAAGCTGTTGAGTTTGTTGTAACATCCATGCGCATCAGATTGTTTAACGAGAGCGTCTTCGCCGACAGGCGCGGAGGCAAATATAGTTCCATTACGGGGGCTATTTAGCTAAAAAGCTCCGCCAAGGCGGAGCCGCACTAATCAAAACCAGGACCATTAAACCTTATCCTATTAGTGGGTGCAAAATATGTTTTTCCGGCTATTGCTCAGTAGAGATTTCTCTAGTCTGAACTTCGCCGCGCAAAAAATTATCGTAAGAGCAAAGGGGATTTCAGCAAGGAGAGTCGAAATACAAGGTTACCCCAAAGGTATGATAAAGTTAGCATATAATATTCGTCGCACTAAACCCGAAAAGTGGCCGGATTTGTAAGGTCAATGGTATTTCCTGAAATAGTCTTATTTTAGCAATACTACCAATGGCACCAGACTATCCTCATAAATTATTTGGCGACGAACGCCTGCATTATTCCCTGCTGATGGAGGCTCTGGCCCTGGACGCTATGCCTGATTAGCCGCTGCATTGTTCCCTTCAGATCCAGGGAGGTTCGGCCTTCCTGCCACTTACCGACCATTAAAATGACCATCAATGAAAGGAATCTTAAAGAAAATGCTAAGACCGCTCAGGCGGGCGGAGATCAATGGCAGGCAAGTTCGCCCGGATCCTTTTCCGGATCCATCCCGGATCGAGGTTGCCCGGAAACTCAGCCATGCCGTGCAGGGGAATTTTTTCGGTGTGACATCCGTGTGCGCCTTGTTAAAGATCGCCATCGAAGAAAGACAGGAAACGACCGAATTGGTGTACCATATGATGCGGGCCTGCCATCAGTACAAATATGCCCTGGGCAATTTTGTCGAGTATTATCGGTACGAGGCCGGATTGCTGGATACTCTTTATGAACCCATTTCCATAAAGGGACTTATAACGAAGGTTCTCAGTGAGAGCAAGGAGGCCGGCGAAGAGAACCAGGTCGGTATTGAGTCAAGTATCGGGAAGGATATGCCTGACCTGGTCATCGGGGACGAAACGAGGGTTGCCCTGGTCTTTACCAACCTGGTGAACCATGCCATCGTGACCTCGCTGCCCGGCCATTTGATCCGGATAGATATCCGGAAATTGAACGATAGCGAGTGGATGTTACAAATCGAACAAAAGGGGGAAGAACCGACAGACCCTGATCATATTTTCGACCTCGCCCTGGAAGGCGGCAGGAAGAAGGAAGGGTCGGGTGGGGTGAACCTGGACTTATTCATTACCAGACATTTGACAGTCAATATCCTGAAGGGCAGGATAAGTATGTCTGCGGGCCCGGACGGCCGCAATCGATTTAAAGTAGTCTTGCCTCTGAGGTAAAACCCGTATTTCCCGGACTAGCGAATCCAGGCGTTTATCCATTGCAAAATCGATTTAGCGACAGGCTGTTTGACTTCCGGGCAAAAATGGGTATCTTTCACGGAAGCTTTATCTGTATTAGGATGACAGGCACCTGGAAAAAATGGCCGTTCTTATTGATCGGGACATCCGGCATAACCGATGAAGAAGATGTCAAACGAATACGCACGGTCAACCTGATCTGCTTCATCGTTTGCTGCTCCATCCCCGGTATTGGTTTTTTCATCCTCAAGTCGCTGCATTGGCCTGTCTGGCTCGTCATTACTTTTGCCGGCGAGTTTCTGATCAATGGATCTGTTCTCTATTTCAATTATCTGGGACGCCATCGGACAGCCCGATCGGTACTTTATTATCTGCAATGTGTAGCAATCCCCGTGTATGCCTATGCCCTCCCTTGGTTCAATCGTCTTGAATTTATCCTGATCCTTCAAATCGCCATGTTTAACATGGTCTTAAAGGGGCGGGGAGAGAGGAGGACCGCACTAGTCGTCACCTTAGCCGAGATGGTCATTCTTGAAGGCATCTATTATTGGCTGGGCCTTAAGCGCATCGGCGGCGAGGTTCCCGTCATGCCGATGGGTTATACTCTCGGATTTATTGTACAGTCGCTCCTTGTTGCGATCATCGCCGTCATCACCATAATTGTGATGCAGCCATTTGCCAAGAGTAAGGATGATAACCCGGAATTGGTGAAGGCCAATCAATTCATCAAACTCTTCGTCGCCCAACTCACGCACGAACTACGTACTTCCCTGAACAATATTCACCAGGTCTCACAGTTGTTGAGAAAGGAGGCTGAAAATGAGGAATACACTCTTAAACAGATACGACCGTTGCCTGATATTATTTACACGGCAAGCTGTGATGCAAGGAACATTGTAAATAATGTTCTGGACATGGCCGAGATCGAATCGGGCAGAACACCAATAACGGTAAATGAAGCGTTCAGGGTCAGACCCTTCTTCGAAAAAATGCTGGAAGTATATAAGATCGTCGCTCTCGAAGAACAAATGAGACTGCAATTATTCATCGACATGCCCGAAGTGATCGTCAGCGACCCGTTGAATATTACCCAGATCGTGAACAATCTGGTAACCAATGCCATTAAGTTCAGTCTCAAAGATCATACGGTGAGCGTAGAGCTGAAAAGGCGTGATCCGAACTGGGAATTAAAAGTGTCCAATTTCGGACAGGGCATCCCGGAAGACAAGATGCCCTTCATATTCGATCCTTTTGTTACCGGCAGGGCTGGCAGGATACAGGGCACCGGGTTGGGGCTGTTTATCGTAAGAAAGAAAGTGGAAGCGCTGAACGGGACCATCCAGGTTCAAAGCAAACGCGGAGGCTATACTATATTCACCGTTACGCTGCCTCTGATCGAAGGCAGGCCGGGAGAGATCGACGACCGCGACAGCTCGCGATCGGATAAGGACCCGGGTGACCTTGGCCATATTCACGTACTCATGGCAGAAGACAGTAAGCTCACTTCCTTTCTGATGTTCCGGTTCCTGCAAGAACAGGGATGCAAGGTTACCATGGTCGGCAATGGCAGGGAACTACTGGAAAAAGCGCAGGAAGGATACTCGGGCGATCGTCCGGACATCATCATACTGGACTGCCATATGCCCGTACTGAATGGGGAACAGACCATCCGCCAATTGAAAAAGATCCCCGGTTTATCCCATATACCGATCATTGTCACTACCGGGGACCTGTATTCGGACATGCTCGACAGGATGCTGGACGCAGGAGCCGATACATACCTTAAGAAGCCCATCGATCACGCCACCTTGCAAAAAACGATCCTTTCCTACCTTAAAAAGCAGGCCTAGTCTTATCAGGCAGGCACGGCTTCTACGGCCAGGGTCGTTTCCTTCCAGATGGAATGCTCCCGTTTGTACCTCTTCGAATGACAATGCCAGGTCCAGATCGCCTGAACACACCTCACGACGCCACCCAGATGTGTCGTCAATCTCTGCGACATAGCCGGATGTAGATTTGCCATTGCTTCGATCTCTCTTTTTACCGTATCCATCAACGACAATAATTCGATCAACAGGTGGCGTATGACATCCGATGCCTTCCGGATCGCCTCCTTCAAAGAAATGCCGGGCTTGTTAAGCGCAATGATCATGACCAGGTTTGAATCGGCGCCACAATCGATCACCTCCTTTTCAAATGAAAAGAGGTCATTTGACATCCCTGCAAAAGCCGCCGTCACCCAATGCAGTCTCTTCAGGTCGCGCGAAAGTCTTGTCGTTTTGAGCAATCCCCAGTCCAGGAATTGCTCGTCGCTGTACTCAATCCAATGCATGATGTGATGAACACCCCCGAGGTGACAGCGCCGTTCCATATATTCCAGCACGCCCGGGATGCGGCCTTGCGCTTCGACGTTGCCATCCGTATGCGTGATGCCGATGTGGTGACAATAGAGACGAAGAAATTTCCTGAACCATTCCTGCGGTGAACTTTCCCGGAATTGGCGCAGTATTTCTGCGTTGGCCCATTCGATACGGTTGGCATGGGAAGAGATTTGCAGGTCTTCCTGGAGCCCCGCCATGTTATGGATCATTTTTCTTGACTCCTCCTGCCGCTGCCGGTCAAGCAGCCTGAATGTATCTCTGCCCATCACATCATTGAGATAGAAACCGATCACCAGGTTTTTCATCATCGTCAGCATCCGATCAAAATGTGCCGTGGGATAGAGGAATAAGGCGCAGGTGATGTGCTGCTTGGCATTGGGCAGCCAGATGCCGAAATCCTGCCCGAAATACTGGACGATCTTTTTTAATTCGTCGCTCTGCGGGTGCGGATAGAATTCCTTGCAGAATTCCTCCCATTTCAACTGGTCGGGGGTAAATAATTTTTGAAGGGAAAACTTGGAAGAAGAACTAAGTAATTCTGTGTAATCGGACTGAATACGTTGCATGGTTGCATACGCAACAGCCTGAACATTGCGTTCTGGCTTCATAATCAAAGGTTTAATGGTTAACAGTATTTGTTTCGCCGAAACAAGAACCGGGCCGCCCGATAAAAAACGGCAGGTTTTGCTCCGAACTAAAAATTAATACCTAATTTCTCTAAATAAAATAGATACTATCATCTACAAATAAATGCAGGGAGACTATAAAAAACCCTAGTAGTGTATGGAGAAGAAAATATTACTCGCAGATGATCATAGCCTGGTACGCAACGGACTGAAGTTGATCTTCCAAACTCAGCTCGGGTGCAAGGAAGTCGGGCAGGCGTCCAGCTGTAATGCCCTGATGGAGGAACTTAAAACCAAGAAATATACCCATATCGTACTGGATATTAACTTATCTGACGGCAGCATCATCGAGGTTCTCGGCAATATTCACAGTCTTTATCCCTGGGTACATATCGCCATTGTGAGCATGCAGCCCAAAGCCGTGTATGAAAAGATCCTGAGAAGGTACGGCATCTATCTCTTTATATCCAAGGGCGCAAACGAGGAGGAAACGATCCGACAGCTCAGGCAGTTCCTGCAAAACGACACCCCGCGACAGGAGGAGCGGAGAGAAAAACTCGCCGTGGATTTCACGACGAGGGAAGTAGAGGTTATGAATTATATGTTGCGGGGCATGCGGACGAACGATATCGCCGATGCGCTTGGCCTAAAGGGTAATACGATCTCGACAGTCAAGAACAGGATCTTCGAGAAGACAAAAACGGAAAACCTGATCCAATTAAGAGAATTCGCCGCGCTGCACAAGATCATTTAGTGGTTTATCCTCCGACACCGACCTTGATATCCACATCTGAAGGCGGAAGGCACTGGCGATCGTTACAGACCATGAACTCGACCTTCCCGGCAAGAGATGTCCTGAGGTTGCTTTTCAACTTCACAACCTGGATGAAATCCACGGTCCTTTGATAATATCTCACGTCGTGATTCCAGGCGCTTTCAAATTTCTTGATCAACTCTCCCTTTTCTTTCACATTACCTTCCAGGCTAAACAGAGGATTCCTGGTGAAGGTGAATGCCGTTGGAATGGGGCCTTCTCCGCCGGCATCCTGGGCATAAAGGTGATAATCCCCGCCAATCGCGGCCGTCAAATGCACTTCGTAGGTCTTATCGGCGATCTTTTTGGCCGCATAGGACCATTTTACCTGCGTACTGGATTGAGCCATCAGGATGCCGCCTCCCATCAACGCGGCGACTATAAACAAGAACAGCTTTCTGATCATCGGTTTTGCATTTTTAGCGTGCAGAAAATTACTGGAAGTGACCGGAGCAAGGTGTTAACGTTCTCTTAAACCCTTATAAAGGATGCCTTTTGACTGACCAATCCGGACCTTTCCGGGTCTAAAAAGAGTGCTCGCAGGATAGCCTGGCCATCCGTGTTCCCGAGCGCCGGAGAACAGGCGCGCTCGGGATGCGGCATCATGCCAAACACGTTGCGTTCCTTATTGCAAATGCCCGCGATATGGCGGCTCGATCCATTGGGGTTGGCGGCTGCCGTCATTTCGCGATGCCGGTCGCAGTAGCGGTAAATGATCTGATCATTGCCTTCCATATCATCCAGCGTCCTTTCATCGGCATAATACCGGCCTTCCCCGTGGGCAATGGGGATCTTCAGGGCCTTGCCCCGGTCTCCGATGCCTCTCAGGTAGATATTCTTTCCGATAAACTGACGATTGGCGTTGCGCAACAGGGCCCCCGGCAACAAATGCGACTCGCAAAGGATCTGGAAGCCGTTGCAGACGCCCAAGACCTTACCTCCACGTCCTGCAAATTCAATGACGCTTTGCATGATCGGACTGAACCGGGCAATGGCCCCGCAACGCAAGTAGTCCCCGTAGGAAAAACCACCAGGCAGAACGATACAGTCCCCAATACCGAACTGACCAAGGTCGGTATCCTTGTGCCAAAGCATGATCACTTCCTGACCCAGATCATCCCGGAGGGCCTCCTGCATGTCCCGATCGCAATTGGACCCCGGAAAAACGACAACGCCGAACTTCATAAATTGAATTATTTGCGTACAAAGTTACGAAATCCCTGCCAACAGGGCGGGAAGGAGCGAAAGCTTCGGGAACAGGGGGGCTAGACGAAGTTATAGTTGACCGCTATGATATAGAGGACAATGATCCAGTGGAGGATCAGCGGTCCGGTCTTACGGGCAGGGTAATAGTAAGCAGCAGAATGAAATGCGGCGAAAGGTACGGCGGTCACAATCCAGTTCTCATAGGAATTGGCCCTGTTGATCAGTATAATGACGATGGCCACCATCAGGAACAGGAGGAGCAGGCTCCAACTCTTCCGGATCTGGATCAGCACCTTGTTCAGGTTATTCTGGACGAAATATCCCCCGACGATGAACGGAATGACCAGCAAGGCGATGCCAAGGGTTACCCAAATGGAGGATGGCATCCCCGGCAGGGTAAAAACGATATGAGGCAGCATATTGTGCCAGTTCCAGTGCCCCGTCAGGTACAGCACCAGGAACAGGAAGTAATATGGGCTGGTAAAACCAAGCAGGCCGACGAGCCATTCTCTCACGCGAAAAGGACGCATGGTCAGCAGGCCGAACAATACTAAGAGAATAAAGGCCATTGCCGGTACATAAAGGAGCGAAACGACGCCTGTCCACACGCCGATATTGAAGATGAGGGCGCCGGGACGATGAGCGCTATACAGATCGATCATTTGGTACCATATCCAGATCATGATGGAGTTGATCAGAAGCGGGGCAGAGAAATGGTTCCAATCGGGCAACAGGGACGTTATGAGGATATACGCCATCCCGGGGAGGAAATTGGCCCTTGGCAACAGCTTATGGTGATTGCAGACCCGATTAAACAAGGTAGCCTGGGAGAACAATATGAGAAAAGTAAGCACCGAGAACAGGATCGCGCTCTGGTGAAAGACGGAGCCCAGGGCATTCAGAATAACCCGATATAGATAATTGTCTTCAGAATGAAGGATAGGCACCGCGGGGTGAAGGAACATCGAAAATTTCAATACCAGGGCATATATCAGCAGCAGCAGGGCATTGCCCGGGTTCTTTTGTTTAAATATCCCGATCACAAGCAGGTTTTAAAAATCAATTTTTGCAAAACAAAGATAGTTCCTGTACATGCACGGAATAATGGACTGCCAACTACTTACCTGCTTGCCATAACGAGGCATGAAATCGTATCCTTTGTCCAGATTCTTCAGCGTCGGATAACGGGTAATCTTTCCATCGGGTGAAATGCTTTGGTCGCTGAGCAACATATTCCTGCGTTCGTACTGGTTGAACATGAAATGCAGTTCTCCCCCCGTATTCATCATATCGTAGGAGATCAGGTTCTCCGTCTCATCGTCGAACTGGCTTTTGGGAATGACATTCGCCCACTCCAGGTTGCCTTCCTTGTCAAAGGAAAGGACCATGATGTTTTCGGCATGGTACCGGTTGGCAAAGGCCCCGTAATTACGGTTCCACGGGCTGTAATAAGGACTATAATATGGAGAATAGTAGGCGCCGGGAAGGTAAGGATTAGCCATATAATCCCAACGGTTGAACATATTACCCCGCGAGGTCGTATAGAGGGATTCGCTGATCACCAGGTACCCTCCATCCCTCTTGGTGATGATATTTTTAATGTAGAAATCGTTAAAGGCCATTTTGACGCTGGCGTCAGAGCTCTTTGCCAGCCCCCGAAGCTCATCCTTGAATTCGGTGACCGTCTCCTTCATCCGGGTATCCGATGCCTTGTCCCAGACTACCGTATAGATCCCTTCAATGTTGCCGCGCTTCTGCTTGTAATAGAAACCGGTCAGGATATAGCGCTTGTTATTGTTATCTACTTTGATCTTGATCTCGTCGAGAATTCGATCGGCCGTGCCGATATCTCTGACCAGAAAGCTGTCTGCGGTGGGAGCCTTGGTAACAAGAGAAACCCGGGTTATGTAATCGTTACTGCCGCTCTTCAGGTATTTGGCGAAGACCATCTCTCCTTCGTTATCCAGGAGGAAATCCGTAAAGAGCTCGTTCCGTTCATCGACCGGCAGATAGATGCGGTGCCTGTCGATCAGTTTCAGGGTAGGGTCGAACAGAAAAGTGGTAAAAAGGAAGTTCCTGGGGTTGCGGCTGTTGATCTTGAAGATCATGATGCGCTGCTTGTCCTCGCTGACCACGGTGGTGTAGATCTTATTGCTGGCCGCAAAGCCGATCTGGGTGGTGTCCAATTCGATGAGGTCCCCCATTTTCCGGCCCTTGTTGTCCACTTTTACGGCGGAGCAGTGAATGATATTGCGGTGCTGGTGTTCAAAGATCATGTAAAAGAAGTCCGGATATGCCACGAAATCGACATTGATGTACTTATCGGGTATGAAATCGATCACCACCCGTTGAATCAGTCGCATGTTCTCATCATATACACAAATGGCGTTGTCAGAATTATTGTTCTTGAATATCAAATAGTTACCTCCGATTTTCCCGATAATCTCAAAATTGGTCCGCCGGCTGTCCTCGTGTTCGGGCTCGGAATATGTGATCCGCTGAGCCTTCAGAAAGGCGGGATTCAGGAAGGCCGCTGCCAGTAAGAAAATAGGCAGCGCTGCGTTCAGGATTCTCTTCATAATTGATCTTTCTTGATAAGGATGGTATTATTCCAGTCAACGCGGACGAATTCCATTGTAAGATAATTAAAAGTTTTATCCTCCGCCTATCTGGCATAACGAAATAAGCGGATGCCGGGTTGCCGGATTGCCAAAATAGCAGGAAATGCCGCTTTCTTTAAAATAGCCACCAAAGTATTGTTCTTTTCACTATACCTTTATGCATTTAATCGGGGCGTCCCAGCCAGCTTCGCGCGAACGAGGTCCATATCCGGAACCGGCGGGATCCTTTGATAATACGAATCGATTGCGAGCCAGGTTGGCCGGCCAAAGGCCAGAAAAAAACAAGACTCAGTCGTGAGCAAACAGATCAACAAAGTAACTTTCGCAAGCCTGGTGATTGCGCTGGGCATCATTTACGGTGACATTGGAACTTCCCCCCTCTATGTATTGAATGCCATCATTCACCAGCGGGTGATCGAGGAAAAGCTCATTCTGGGGGCCTTATCCTGCATCATTTGGACGCTGACCCTGCAAACGACCGTAAAGTATGTATGGTTAACGCTCAAAGCCGATAACAACGGGGAAGGTGGGATCTTCTCCTTGTATGCCCTGGTTCGAAGGCAAAGAAAATGGCTGGTTTATCCGGCCATGATCGGAGGCGCGGCCTTGCTGGCCGATGGGATGATCACTCCTCCGATCTCAGTGACCTCGGCTATCGAAGGTCTTCGGCAGATGCCTGCCCTGCGCTATATCGAACAGTCCACCATCGTGTATATCGTCCTGGGGATCCTGGTGATCCTCTTCTTCCTGCAGCAATTCGGGACGATATCGATCGGGAAATTGTTCGGCCCTATCATGTTCATCTGGTTTTCCATGCTTGCTGTTCTGGGGAGCGGCCATCTCCTTGACGACCTGAGCATTTTCCGCGCTCTTAGCCCGCACTATGCCATCGAGCTCCTGACCACTTATCCCAAGGGGTTCTGGATCCTTGGCGCCGTATTCCTCTGTACGACGGGGGCGGAGGCCCTGTACTCCGATCTGGGCCATTGCGGCAGGGGAAATATCCGCGTGTCCTGGATCTATGTCAAGACCTGCCTGGTGCTGAATTACCTTGGGCAGGGCGCATGGTTGATGGCCCTGTACAAAGGGAGGGTCTTCGACACCAGCCTGGGGAATCCCTTTTACAATATCATGCCGCCCTGGTTCCTGGTCCCGGGCATTATCATCGCAACCGCGGCGGCGATCATTGCGAGCCAGGCCCTGATCAGCGGCTCCTTTACCCTCATCAGTGAAAGCATGCGCCTGAACCTTTGGCCCAAGCTACGGATCAGCTATCCTACCGAGGAACGGGGCCAGTCGTATATACCCGCGATCAACCTGCTGTTGTTCATGGGTTGTGCCGGGATTACCATCTATTTTAAGAATTCCGCTCATATGGAGGCGGCCTATGGGCTCGCCATCACCCTCTGCATGCTATCCACGTCCATCCTGTTCGCCAATTACCTGATCTCACGGCGGACGACTTCACCGCTGATCTATCTATACCTGGCCGTTTATCTGAGTATCGAGCTGAGCTTCCTGTTTGCCAACCTGGATAAATTCCCTCACGGCGGGTTCGTCACCCTGATCGTCGGCGGCGGACTGTCCATGGTCATGTATATCTGGTTCCGCGCCCGCAAGATCAAGAACCGGTATGTGGAATTCGTGCGCATGGAACACTATATTCCGCAGATCCAGGAGTTGAGCAATGACCGGTCCGTGGCAAAATATGCAACGCACCTTGTCTATATGACCAGCGCAAATAATCCCAAGGAGATCGAGCATAAGATCATTTATTCCATCCTTAATAAGAAGCCAAAGCGAAGTGACATCTATTGGTTCGTCCATGTCGATACCCTTGACGACCCCTATACGGCTGAATATTCGGTGGATCACATCATCCCCAACGATATCATCCGGGTGGAATTCAGGTTGGGCTTCCGGATCGAGCCGAAACTGAACCTTATGTTCCGGAAAGTGGTCGAGGATCTGGTGAATAACAAGGAGGTCAATATTACAAGCCGTTATGAGTCGTTGGAGCGGAATAACGTGGTGGGAGACTTTCAATTCATCGTTATGGAAAAATACCTGAGCCAGGATAATGAGTTGCCTTTTTTCGAGCGGGTGATCATGAAATTGTATTTCTGGCTCAAGGAATTGAGCTTATCTGAGGAGCGTGGATTCGGTCTTGATCCATCCAACGTCACCATTGAAAAATTTCCGCTTATCGTCTCACCCGTGCCTAACTTTAACCTGAAGCGGATGGAGCTGGATTAGTGCCGCATCCCATTCTCTATATCGCCCTGGGCTATGCCGCCTTCCTGCTGTTAGCATATTTTATCCAGGACAAATTTATTTTCAAGCCGGAAAAACTCCCCGCGGAATTCCAGTACAAGTATGATCTCCCCTTTAAGGAACTGAATTTCGATGTCGTTCCGGGCGTACGGATCAATGGGCTTCACTTCTACCGTACAGACGGATCTCCCGCCGGACTGATCCTATACCTGCATGGCAATACACGAAGCATTAAGGGGTGGGCAAAGTATGCACGTGACTTTTATCGGTATAACTATGATGTGGTACTGGTGGACTACCGGGGATTTGGCAAGAGTACGGGACGCCGGGGCGAAAGGGATATGCTGAATGACATCCAATTCGTATACAGGTCGCTGGCAGCCCAGTATTCGGAGCAGCATATCCTCCTTTATGGCAGGAGTATCGGGAGCGGTTTTGCCGCCAAGATTGCCGCGGAGAACTCGCCGCGCTACCTGATCCTGGACTCCCCATACTATAATTTTCGTAAGGTCGTGAAGAGATGGTTGCCCATTCTGCCTCTCAAATATGTGTTACGTTACCAGCTGCGAACCGATCTTTGGCTGCCCCATGTCCGCTGTCATACCTATATACTGCACGGGACGAAAGATTGGCTGATCCCGATCCGGCATAGCGAACGGCTTCAAAAGCTGAATCCGTCGAAAATAACGCTTATCCGCATCCATGGAGGCGGCCACAATAATCTCAACAGTTTTCCCGAGTACCATAATTTTGTCAGGGATATCCTCGCGCCATGAACCGGAAGAACAGCCATATCGATCCATTTTCACCCGCCGTGCACCGCGGGAGGCGCCGGCTCATCAGATGGATCAAGGTCTTGCTCCTGCTCTATGGCGTGGCGGGGATCGCTTTATACTACCTGCAGGAATCGCTGTTGTTCCATCCGGTCCCGGTGGACAGGCAGGCAAAATATAGGTTCAACCAACCTTTCACCGAGCTCAATATCCCCTATGATCGCGAAACGAATCTAAACATCATCCGGTTCAGGCCGACCGGAGATGGGATCCCGAAAGGCGTGGTGCTCTACTTCCACGGCAACAGGGACAATGTCAGTTGGTATGCGCATTATGCCGCTAATTTTACCGATAAAGGTTATGAACTGTGGATGATGGACTATCCCGGATTCGGCAAGAGCACGGGGCGATTGACCGAACGCAACTTGTATACCTATGCTTTGGTATTGTATAAGCTGGCCCGCAGCCAGTACAAACCTGCACAGATCATCATTTACGGAAAAAGCCTTGGGACGGGGATCGCGGCCGAACTGGCGGCTGTCAGGGATTGCAAGAGGCTGATCCTCGAGTGCCCCTATTTTAGCATGGTCTCCATGGCCAGGCATTACCTGCCCATTTACCCGGTAGATGCCATGCTGCACTATAAATTTCCGACAAATGACTACCTGCCGGAAGTCACGGCGCCATTGGCCATATTTCACGGCACGAGGGACGGGTTGATCCCCTATAGCAATGCTGAACGGCTTAAGCCGCTGTTAAAACCCGGAGACGAGTTCATTACCATCGAAGGCGGTAGCCATAATAACCTCAATGAGTTTCCCCTCTTTCACCAAAAGCTCGATTCACTGCTGAGAGATTGATGAATCCCTGATCAGGCGTCCAAGCCGCTGCTCGTGGGCGGGGGGAATAAAATAGTGATTGTGCGAGACGGCCTTGTGGTCCGAGCGCGGATCCATACGAAGCAAGTATCCTTTTTCCAGTGTATAGGCGTGGTATCCGAGCGGACTGATCAACTCGTAGAGACGGATGCGTTCTGCCTTGTCGGCGAGTTCGCACAGGAGCATGGGGCGATGGGCGCCAAGGGTCCCCATCATGGACATAAAGACCTGTACCTCGAGGCCTTCGACGTCGCATTTAATAAAATCCAGCCTGGGAAGGCCCAGGAACAAATGATCGCCATATTCGTTCTTTACTTTTTCGGTCTCCTCAAATTCCAGCCAGGCATTGGATTCCATGACGCGCGCATAGGCAAACTTCTTCTCCCTTCCGATCCGTGGGATGCCCATTTCGACCCAGTCTTCCGTTCCGCCCAGCGCTACCTGGTAGAGCGAAACATTCCTGATCCTCCGTCGTTTGAGCAATTGCTGCAAGGTCCGGTTAAACCGCCCCATCGGCTCGATGGCCAGTACTCTGCCTGAATCTCCGGCCAGTCTGCTCAACTCGAGGGTGTAATAGCCCAGGTGCGCGCCGATATCGACGCACCACGAACCTTCGGCAATGATCTGTTTAAGAAAATAGATGTCCTGGTAATTGCGGCCAAGCAAGCCGGCCCGGTAAATATAAGGAAAGAAGCCGGCGACAGCAGACAGGTATCTTTTTTCTCCTAATAGTGAAAGCAATATTTTTCTTATCGACATACGTAGAGGCTTCGAGCGACGAGTGCCAGCAAGCAGGCAAAAATAATATAGATTAGCCTTAAATTTACTCTTATCATCCGAACCGTTCAAATATTCCTCCTTACCCTCTTCCTCTGTCGATCTGCGACCGGGCAGACGGTGATCATCACGGGAACTGTTATCGATTCCGCGACGCGCATCCCTTTGGAAAATGTCAGCATCAGCATCAGGAACAGCCCTTATGGAGGGTTGACCAACGAGGAAGGCAGATTTCGGATCAGGCTGGACAAACAGGCGGGACAAATCAGTTTTACGATCACCGGTTACCGTTCCGCCACGCTGGCGCTTACGGGGGAACCTGTGCAACAACTGACCGTGTTACTCAGTAAGGACTATACGCAGCTCAAGGACGTGATCGTCAGCGGCAAAAGGGGAAAATACAGGAATAAGAACAACCCTGCCGTGGAACTGATCAGGCAGGTGATCGCCAATAAGGAAAAAAATGGCCCCGCAGCCTATCCCTACCTGAGCTATCAGAAGTATGAAAAAAGCCGGATCCTCGCCGATAAGCCATTCGAAAAGATCACACACAACGGATTGCTCAGGAAGTATCGCTTCTTATTCGAGAATATGGACACGACCACCGTGCCAGGAAAATCGCTTAGCTCCATTTATCTGCGCGAAGTCCTCTCCAGGAACTACTATCGCCGGGATCCGGAAAAGAGCAAGCAGGTCATCCTGGCGCGCAAGAGTGTCGATTATGGCGAATATGTCGATATGAACGGCATTGCCGAGGGGATCGACCGCCTTTATGAAGACATCAATATTTATGACAATACGATCCCCTTATTTGCCACTCAGTTCCTGAGCCCGGTCGCCAATTTCGCGCCGGGTTTTTACATGTATTATATCCGGGATACCATCGAGGAGAACGGCGTCAATCTGGTGAAGCTCTACTTCACGCCGAGAAACCCGGAGGACCTGCTATTCCGTGGCAACCTTTACATTACGCTCGACGGCCATTACGCCATTCGTCGCGTGGAGCTGAGCGTCGCCGGGCATGTCAACCTGAACTGGGCCAGGGACCTCAGCGTCAACCAGGATTTTGAGAAGGGTCCAGGCGACCGTTATCATCTGGCTAATTCGGACATGGGGGCCTGGTTCAGCCTTTTTCCGCAGACTACCGGAGTGTATGGAGAGAGGTCGATCAGGATCACCCAGATGACGGATTCGGTGTTGCCTGACAGTGCCTTCAGGGGCCCGCGGGTGGACACGGTTTTTCAGGCTCTCCATGCGCCCGAGCCTATTCTGGCCGATGATCGTCCTGTTCCGCTTAGCCAGCCGGAAGCGAAGACCTATTCGAATACAGACAGCCTGATCCATATGCGTTCTTACCAACGGCTAATGGATTGGCTGACGTTCCTGAGCGTGGGATATAAATCGGCGGGCAGATTCGAGATCGGCCCGGTCGGCAGCTTCTATGCGTTCAACCCCGTGGAAGGACAGCGCTTCCGATTCGGCGGCCGGTCCAATACCAGGCTCAGCAAGCTATTCTTTACGGAAGATTATCTCGCGTATGGTACCCGGGATCGCCGATGGAAATATTACCTCAGCGGAACCTATTCGATCAATCACAAATCCATCTATACTTATCCTTTCCACTTTGTTCAGCTAAGTTATCTGAATGACACGCAAAACCCGGGGCAGGAAAACGAGTTTTCCGAAGGGAACAGCTTCCTTTCCTCCTTCGCCAGGGGATACAATTCAAAATGGCTATATAGTCATGTCGCCCGGCTTTCGTATGTTCATGAATTCGGCGATCATCTGTCTTATGATCTCGGGATGAATTGCTGGAAGCAGCAACCCACAGGTTCACTTTATTACGTGCACCAGCCGGTGGTCGGGGTTTTGGACACCATTCCCCAGATCACCACTTCGGAGGCATCCGTCTCCCTGCGATGGGCTCCTCATGAAACATTTTTTCAAAATAAAGCGGCGAGGACGGGCATCATCAATAAGTACCCGATCATGGACCTCCAATATGCAAAGGGCATTTCCGGCCTGTTCGGAGGGCAGTATGGTTATGACGCGCTCCACTTTTCGATCTTCAAACGATGGTATGTCGCCCCTGTCGGCTATACCGATATGTACATCAATATGGGCTATCTGGGAGGCCGGCTGCCCTTCCCCCTGCTGATCATCCATCCTGCCAATACCTCCTATTTTTACAGCGGTCTTTCCTACAATCTGATGAATACCGAAGAGTTCGTGAGCGATCATTTTGCGGGGATGAATATCGATCATTATTTCAACGGCTTCTTCCTAAACAAGATCCCCCTGTTGAAACGGCTTCGACTGCGTGAAGTCGTGGCAATGAAACTGCTTTTCGGAGGGCTCAGAAAGGAGAACGATCCTGCCTATAATCCCGATCAACTGTTATTCCCCACGACCAACGGGGCCGTTTCCACGTTCACGCTCAACGGGCGACCTTATCTCGAAGCCAGCTTGGGCATCGACAATATCTTCTCCTTTATCCGGGTCGACCTGGTGAAGCGGTTCACTTATCTTGATAACCCGGGAATTTCGACCCTGGGGTTGAGGTTCAGCAGTAATTTTCATTTTTGAGGCGTCGATCGTTTGGAAAGAGCCGCCTAACCTACTCTTCCAATACCGTCTTATTCTTTCCCACCTTCAACTTATATCCGACGCCGGACTTCAGGGCATAGTTCTCCTTTCCGTGGCTGACCGGGAAGCCAAAGCAGACGGGATAGTCGTAATCCGAGACGGCGTCACGGATGATCTCGTAGACGGATTTGCCGAACGGGCGTTCTGTGTCCTTCATGTCGGTGAACCCTCCGACGATCAGGCCGGCCAGTTTCCCGAGCTTGCCGCTACGCCGCAGTTGCGTCAGCATGCGGTCGATATGGTAAAGATATTCGCCGATATCTTCCAGGAAGAGGATCTTGCCCTTGGTCCGGATATCCGATTCGCTACCCACCAGGTGGGCCAATAAGGACAGGTTGCCGCCGACGAGTTCTCCGATAGCCTGTCCCCTGCGGTTAAGATCATGCCAGGGGCATTGAAATCTCCCCTTACCTCCTTGCAGCGCTTCGCGCAGCGATCCCAGGTATTCGGAGTCTGCCCCTCCATCCTGGAAGGCCCCCGCCATGGGCGCATGGAGGCTCGCCACCTTATAGTTCCTGTGTATATGTGCATGAAGAACGGTGATGTCGCTGTACCCGACGATCCATTTGGGGGCCTTAACAAACCGGGTAAAATCGATCCTGTCAATGATCCGGCCTGTTCCGTACCCTCCCCGGGCACAGAGGATCGCCTTGACATCGTCGTCGTCGAGCATTTTCTGAAAATCTGAGAGCCTTTCCTCATCGGTCCCGGAGAAATAGTTATCCGAATTACTGCCGAGGGTGGCGCCGATCCGAACATGAAAGCCCCAATCCTGCAGGGCATCAATGCAGGCTTGCGCCTTTTCCCTGGACATATAACCGCCGGGGCAGGTAATGCCGATGCTGTCACCGGGCTCGAGATAGGGGGGTGTCCTTACCATGAAATAAAGTTACGAGGTTGAAGTTTCTCCAAAGGTGACTTTGTCGGGGGTGACCTCCAAACGATGGGACATCCCGAATTTCAATGCATAATTGTCGTGCTGATGACCAACGGGGAAATTAAAGCAAACGGGAAAGCTATATTTCGCCATCCGTTCCAGAACGATGTCATACAGTGTCCGGCCGAATTCTTCGCCGGGGTCGTCGGGTTTGATCTTAAATCCTCCTACGATGAGCCCTTTAAGCCCCGCCAATTTACCGGTTCGTTCGAGACTCCAGAACATACGATCAATACCGTACAGATATTCTCCGGTGTCTTCCACGAAGAGGATCTTTCCGGAGGTGGGCAGATCGGAAGATGTTCCGGCAAGCGTCTCGATCGTCTTGAGATTGCCTCCGACCAGTGGACCCTCCGCCTGTCCGGGCTTGTTCTTTTCCGAAGGCGTGACCGGATAGAAGACTTTTTCGCCTGAAAGAGCCTGCCTGATGGAGAGGATGGTATCGATCTGAATGGGTTCCGCCTTTGCCCAATCGTCCGGAAAGCTATTGCACATTTTCGAATGAATGGACGCCATATTAAGATGGCGATGGAGGTGACAAAGTACCACCGTGATATCACTGAACCCGATGAGCCACTTCGGGTGAGCGTGCATGCCCCGCAAATCCAGCCGGTCAATGATATGCACGCTCCCATAACCGCCCCGCGCGCAAAGGATAGCCTTGAGGGAGGGATCGTCCATCATCTGCTGCAAATCCTTCATCCTCTCTTCATCGGTACCGCCGAAAGTAAAATCCTTCTTGCCCACGGTTTCGCCGATCCGGACATGAAATCCCCAGGTGCCGATCAGATCGACCGAGGGTTGGATCTCTTTATTGGAAATGGCGCCGGCCGGGCACGTAATGCCGATCGTGTCGCCGGGTTGCAGGTAAGGAGGGATGATCAGGTCTGGAACGGACTTACCCTGGACCAAGGTCTGACGTGCATCTGGCCGCCCGGAGCCTGAAGTCAGATGGACGCCGCCGACAGCGAGTACGGAAGAAAGGAAGTTTTTTCGGTTCATCTTAACAATTGAATTTAAATTGCCGCTTTTAAAATTACTATTTTTAGTTACATGCGTTTGGAATTGGTTTTGTTGTTTTTGCTGGCGGGAGGAGGATCTGCATCGAAGGCCCAAAGCCTGAAGGGGCAATGGACAGGCGGACCTGCCGGCAATTTGACGGATAACAAGCAAAAGGCGGTGATGAACATCGCGTCGGAGGATTCCCTTTTTGGAGGCGTTCTCCATTGGTACGATCCCGAAACGCAGACTGTACGTCATTACCTGATCGGCGGTCTCTATCATGCCAGGGACTCGATCCTCATGATCTTTCAGGAGGGTGCCACGATCAACCGGGCAGGCTATCCCTCACCGTTTTCCGATGAAGCCCGCGGCAATGTACCGGCCGCGGCGACAACAGGAGCGTCAAATCCGTACGATACGCCGGCAGGCAAAGGAATATTCATCTTTCACTACAAGCGTGTCGGTCATAACGAAGTATTGGACGGACAATGGTGGAGGGCGGACCCCGGGGGTAACCTCAGTCAAAGCGTGGCCATCCGCCTGGAAAAGAAAGCACCTCCGTTCATTCCGGTAGCCCCCCTGCCCCGCAAGAAAATGGACACGGTTCAGCAACATCAATATACAGCGCTGTTGGGCAGGGAAACGCCCGTTGTGGCAACCATACCGGTGCGGATAATGGATTCCGTTCGGGTGGATCTGTACGATAACGGGGAGATCGACGGGGATTCTGTTTCGCTATATCTCAACAATGACCTGATCCTTGCGCACCTGAAATTGCAGGCGACGCCGAAAACGATCTGGATCACGATCGATAGGAACCTGCCGGTCAATAAGCTGGTCCTGTTTGCCGAGAATCTGGGCCGGATGCCGCCCAATACCGCATTAATGGAGGTTACGATCAAAGGGAAATTATACAATGTCTTTCTATCCACCGATTACCATCACAATGCAATGGTCGCCTTTCCCCTTACGGATTAGAAAACGACTTTATTCGTCCGGAAGCCTGTCAAATTAGTATTTTTGCCGATTATGAACCAACCGAAAAGATATTTGATCACGGCCGCTCTTCCTTATGCCAATGGACTGAAACATATCGGGCATTTGGCAGGAGCGTACCTGCCGGCAGATATTTATGTGCGCTATTTGCGGGCGCAGCGCCGGGACGTTGTCTTTGTCTGCGGCAGCGACGAGCACGGAACGGCCATTCCTATCCAGGCCATGAAAGAAGGGACGACGCCGAGGGCAATCATCGACAAGTATCATGCCCTGATCAAACAGAACTTTGCGGATCTGGGCATCTCATTCGATATCTATCACCGGACAAGTGAACCCTTACATCACGAAACGACGCAGGAATTCTTCACGGCGCTGAATAGCCGGGGCGAGCTGGATGTGCGGGAAAGCGAACAATATTTTGATGAGGAGGCCAAGACCTTTCTCGCTGACCGGTATATCATTGGCACCTGTCCCGTATGCGGAAACACCCGCGCCTACGGCGATCAGTGCGAGAATTGCGGCAGTTCGCTCAGTCCCGAAATGCTGATCGATCCGCACAGCACGCTGAGCGGCAAGGCCCCGGTCAAACGCAGCACCAAACACTGGTATCTGCCGCTCGATAAATACGAAGGGTTCCTAAGGGATTGGATCCTCAAAGATCACAAGGACGACTGGAAAACCAACGTGCTTGGACAATGCAAAAGCTGGATCGACGGCGGCCTGCAACCACGGGCAGTTACACGGGATCTGGACTGGGGCGTCAAGGTTCCCCTTCCCGATGCCGAAGGAAAAGTATTGTACGTGTGGTTCGACGCCCCGATCGGATATATAAGCGCCACAAAACAATGGGCGATCGATCAGGGAAAGGATTGGAAACCTTATTGGTATGATAAGGATACACAATTGGTGCACTTCATCGGCAAGGATAATATCGTTTTCCATTGCATTATCTTCCCGATCATGCTGAAGCTGCATGGGAATATTTTGCCGGCAAATGTGCCCGCCAACGAGTTTATGAACCTTGAAGGCGATAAGATGAGTACGAGCCGCAACTGGAAGCTGGACATGCAGGACTATATCGACGATTTCATTAAAAAAGAGAACGGAGGCAGCCAGCTTGCCGACACCCTTCGGTACTACCTTACCACGATCTCCCCGGAAGCCAAAGACAGCGAATTCACCTGGAAAGGATTTCAGGACGCGAATAATAGCGAACTGGTCAGCATCTTCGGCAATTTTGTCAACCGGACCTTTGTGCTGATGCACAAACTGTGCAAGGGCAAAGTGCCTCCATTGCATACGGACCTGCTCGACGACATCGACCGGTCCCTCATCCGCGACATCGAGGCCGCTAAAGGAAAAGTAGAAAGGCTGCTGGAACAGTATAAATTCCGGGAGGCCCTGTTCGAAGTGATCGACCTTTCGAGAAAGGGGAACAAATATATGCAGGAGAAGGAACCCTGGAAGAAAGTCACCGGGGGCGCCGTCACGGAAGAGAATCAATTGCTGATCGACAATTGCCTGCATATTTGCCTGCAGTTGACCGCGAATCTTGCCATACTGATCAACCCTTTCCTGCCTTACACCGCACAAAAAATGCTGCATCTGATGAAGGTTGTGGATAAGATCCTGGACTGGGAAAATGCGGGGAAGTTGAAGCTGCTCAGCGTGGGCTATAGCCTGAGGGCTCCCGAGTTGCTTTTCCGCAAGATCGAGGATGACGAAGTAAAGTTGCAGATCGACAAGCTCCAAGCGGCTGCCGAAAGGCAGGGGATGGCCCCGGCGGCGCCCGTCGACGTTAAAAAAGAGGCAACCGCCACGCTCAAACCGCAGATCGTCTTTGACGATTTTGCTAAACTGGAATTAAAAATAGGGCATATCCTGGCCGCCGAAAAAGTGGCAAAGGCCGACAAGTTGCTGAAACTGGAGGTCGATCTGGGCAACGAACGACGCACTATCGTATCGGGCATCGCCTTGCATTTCAAGCCGGAAGAGATCGTCGGCAAGCAGGTGGTTGTGGTGGCCAATCTGGCGCCCAGGAAGATGAAAGGCATCGAGAGTAACGGAATGATCCTTATGGCGGAGGATAAGAACGGACAACTACATTTCGTAAGCCCCGAAAAGGCCATCGCCCCGGGATCCGGCGTAAGTTGAGGGACTGGCCATGCGCAGGATAAATCCCGAAAGCGGGTTTCCTCGTATATAGGGGCCTGCGATGGAGAAAAGAATCAGATCCGGGATCATCGTGATCCTGCCCCTCATTATCGGCCTGGTCGGGTACGGCTTGATCTCAGCTTTCCCGAAGGTGGGCCCGGCCCTGGTCAGACCGTCCAATGCGAGGATCGGCGCCCGCGCCCTGGTCGATCTTTCCAGCCACAATGAACCCCTGTTCGATAAAGAATATCTCTACAAGACCTTGTCAGTCAGCGGTGTTATCAAAGAGATCCGAAAGGGCGTTCCGGGAGGACCGGAAGATTTCACCATCTGCCTGTCCGGAATTTCCGGTCTGTCGTGTATGGTGAAATGTTTTATGGACACGACGTATGACCGCCATGAATCCGGATTAAGGACCGGGGATAGTGTGGTAATACGCGGCACCTGCGCAGGACGGTTCATGGACGTGATCCTGCTCGAATGCATTTTGGAAAAGCAGGGGTTATAGTTTTTATCCATTAAAATGTAGGGGTTATTACTTATGACTTGGAATAACCCCGGGGAGCCGGTACGTCCCCATGGCTAATCCCGTTAAATCGCTATCCAGGCGTATTGACCGTGGTGCGTTGGCTTTCTGGATTGTCTTATCCAGTATGCTAAGCAACAAAAAACGATATTCCCCGTTGTACGATTTGTGACCTTTATATCGTTTTGATCCACATAAGATACCGTCGGGTATTGAATTTAAATCTAATATCTCGTAGTATGAAACAGAACATCCCATACCGGATACTGCCATATACCCGCTACACGGCTTTTTACAGGGAAAAAGAAAGTTTCTACCGGAGTTTTATCAATCAATACTATCTCGATTTCGCGCATCAGCTCTTGTCGCAGGAGCATGACTGCCCTTATCTGACCAATACGATCATTGCGCCTCACGATATTCAATTCGGGGCCAGCCCGAGAAAAGTGATCTGGAAGATCGGCATGCCTTCCTTCCAGGTCAAGGACATCAATGATTTTAAGGACCATAAGATCCTTTTCTATAAGACGAAGCTGTTGCGTCAAAAAGTATTGATCCAATTCCATTTTATCAATGGTTGGTTCTACTATTCCCAGCTCAGCTTTTTGTCCTTCACGGAAAAAACCAACGCCATCCTTTCGAATTCGATCAGGGATAAATACCAGTGTTCCGGATCGTTCGAAGATGCCGACCGGATCCATATGGTGGACATCTGCGGCAACAAGATGATCATTGAAAAGGGCGTCTATCTCACCGTCACCTACATCACGGGCGAAAACTATCCGCGTGAATTGATGGAGGAGCAGCTGAAGCTCAAGCAGGACCTGATGAGCAAGGCAGACAATTACGAAATGAACAGGCTCAGTAAAGTCTTGTAACTCACCCGACGAACCTTGAAATTTAATAATAAATAGCGCCCGGCCCCCTGGCCGGGCTCGTTATTTTGTTCTACCTTCGAAGGACGATAGTTGTTTAACTAACTAATTTAACAATTATATGAACCGGATCATTAGAAAGGTGGCTGTGTTGGGTAGCGGGGTCATGGGATCGAGGATAGCCTGTCATTTTGCGGGCGTCGGACTGCAGGTGCTCTTATTGGATATGGCAGCGAAAGAGTTGAACGCGGCTGAAAAAGCGAAGAACCTGACCACGGATCATCCTGCCGTAAAGAACCGCATTGTCAACGAGGCCCTGGCCGCGACCCTGAAGGCAAATCCGTCTCCCCTGTATAGCAAGGAGGCCATACAGCGGATCAAAACCGGGAATTTTACGGACAATATGAAGGATATCGCCGGCTGCGATTGGGTCATCGAGGTCGTTGTCGAACGCCTGGATATCAAGCAGCAGATCTTTACCGAAGTTGAGAAGTACCGTCGCCCCGGCTCATTGATCACATCGAATACTTCCGGAATTCCCATCCATCTCATGTCGGAAGGGAGAAGCGAGGATTTCAAGCGACATTTCTGCGGCACGCATTTTTTCAATCCTCCACGTTATCTACGGCTTCTGGAGATCATTCCTACCCCAGATACCGATCCGGCGGTAACCGAATTCCTGATGCACTACGGCGATCTTCACCTGGGCAAGACCACTGTATTGTGCAAGGACACGCCCGCCTTTATCGCCAACCGCATCGGAGTATACGGCATCATGGCGATCTTCCATGCTATGGGAAAGCTGGGACTGGATATCGACGAGGTGGATGCACTGACGGGACCGGTAATCGGGCGTCCCAAGTCCGCCACGTTCCGTACGGCCGACGTCGTGGGCATCGATACCCTGGTTAAAGTCGCCAAGGGGGTAGCAGACAACTGCCCGAACGACGAGCAGCGCGCCATCTTCGCGATCCCCGCCTGGCTGGATAAGGTCGTGGCCAATAATTGGCTGGGAGATAAAACGGGACAAGGCTTTTTCAAAAAGACCAGGGGAGCGGGAGGGGAAAAGGAAATCCTGACCCTCAATCTGCAATCCCTGGAATATGGCCCGCGCAAACGCCCGAAATTCGCCTCCCTTGAAGCCGCCAGGCAAATCGAAGACCTCGGGTCCAGGATAAAAATGCTTGTTCAGGGTCCGGATAAGGCCGGAGAATTCTACCGGCATTTCCACTACGGCCTGTTCTCCTATATTTCCCATCGCATCCCGGAGATCTCCGATGAACTATATCGCGTCGATGACGCCATGATGGCCGGATTCGGTTGGGAAATAGGCGCTTTTGAAAGCTGGGATATCCTGGGGGTGGAGAGCACTGTAAAAAAAATGAAAGATTCGGGATTTACCGTCGCATCCTGGGTAGAGCAAATGTTGGCCTCGGGCATTAAGACGTTTTACACCCTGGAGAAAGGAAAACGGCTTTACTTTGACCTGCGTACCGGTTCGTACAAACCTCTTCCCGGAGGCGAAGCCTTCCTGGTCATGAAGAATTTCGAAGGACAATCCCTGTGGAAGAACAGCGCCTGCCATCTGTATCATTTGGGCGATGAGGTCTTGGGATTGGAGTGGCATACTAAAATGAATACGATCGGCGGCGAAGTCCTTGAGGGGCTGCAACGCTCCATCGGCCTGGCGGAAGAAAAATATAAGGGCCTGGTGATCGCGAATGAAGGGGCTCATTTCAGTGCAGGCGCCAATGTGGGCATGATCTTCATGCTGGCTATCGAACAGGAATATGACGAGATGGATATGGCGATCCGCCAATTTCAGCTAACCATGATGCGGGCGCGGTACTCCGCCGTTCCCGTGGTCGTGGCGCCCCATGGCCTGGCCTTAGGCGGCGCCTGCGAGCTGAGCCTGCACGCGGACAGGATCGTGGCGGCCGCAGAGACCTATACCGGATTGGTGGAAATGGGTATTGGGGTCATCCCGGGAGGAGGCGGAACGAAGGAATTTACCTTGCGCGCAGCCGACGAGATGCATGAAGACGAGCCGGAGACCATTACGTTGAAACATCGATTTCTTAATATCGCCACCGCCAAAGTCTCCACCTCGGCCTATGAAGCGTATGCAAACGGCATTTATCGTAAAGGGCGGGACATCGTTTGCATGAACCTTGGAAGACGGATCGCCGAGGCCAAGCGATCGGTCCTCGAGATCAGCGAGGACGGCTATGTCATGCCTGTCCCAAGAACCGATATCAAGGTACTGGGGAGGTCCGCGCTGGGCGCCCTGTATGCAGGCATTCATGTGATGTGGCGGGGAAACTATGCCACCGACCATGACGTGGTTGTGGCCAAGAAGCTCGCATATGTAATGTGCGGCGGCGATCTGAGCGAACCTGCACTCGTCAGCGAGCAATACCTGCTCGACCTGGAAAGGGAAGCATTCCTGAGCCTTTGCGGCGAAAAGAAAACGCTGGAGCGTATCCAAAGCGTCCTGAAAACGGGTAAACCGATCCGGAACTAGCCGAGGATCTTCAATTCCTGAACGGCATTCAACAGAGCCTGGGTATTATGCACATTGAATTTCTGAAGCATGTTCTTGCGGTGGGTGTCGATCGTATAGACGCTCAGGAATAGTCTGCCGGCGATCTCCTGGCTGGTCAATCCCTTCCCCAGGAGTTGCAAGATCTCCACTTCGCGCCGCGTCAGGACAGGCACTTTATTACCCGGCAAATCGAAAGCCTGAAGCTGCTGCAGGATCTTTTCATTCGCGCCCTTGCTCAGATAGAGCTCCCCGTTCAGTACACGGTCTATTGCGTCGATGAACTCCTCTCTTTCCATGTTCTTAAGCAGGTATCCGTTCGCGCCCTTCCTGATCAATTGAGTGATGATGCCGGCCTCGTTTACGTAGGTCAGGCCAATGATCTTTACCTGTTTATTGATCTGGCGGATGAGTTCGCACGCCCTAAGGCCGTCCATATCCGGAAGGTTGATGTCGAGGAGGATAATCTCGGTCTCGGGATGATCTACAATGAATGCCAGCCCTTCCCGTGCCGTCTTGCAGGCACCGGCTATTTCTACATAGCCCGTATCTTTTAGCATGGTGCGAATGCCGTCGATGATCAGCGGATGATCGTCTATTATTAGCAATTTTATCATTGGCCGTCCGTAACAGCAATAAATTTAAACATTTACTGCCAGAAACGCAGCCGGATTTCAACCTTCATTCAGCAGGAGATCGATCATGACGGTTGTTCCAATATCCTTCCGGGAGTCGATACTGAGCCTGCCATTCAGGTAGTTTACCCGGCTTTTTACCGTCTCGATGCCCATGTGGCGCTTTTCTTCAGCCTCTTTGACGTCGAAGCCCCGTCCATTGTCCTCCACGATGAGGCTGAGCCGGTGGCCTTCGCGGTTCAATTGGATGATTACTTCGGTAGCGGAGGCATGTTTAATAATATTATTTACCAATTCCTGGATAATTCTGTACAGCATGATCTCCGTGGAAGAGGCGAGGCGATCCTCCATACCGTAGGTCTGCAAAGAGATCCTCATCAACCTGCCGGCATTGACATGATTGCAGAAGTCTTTGAGCGCCTCGACCAGGCCCAGTTTCATCAATACCTCCGGCATCAGGTTATGCGCGATCTTTCTCAGTTCTTCCGAAGCACTATCGACCAGTTCAAAGGTCTTACGATATAGCTCATGGCCCTGGAGGGAAGGCACCTCATGCTGAAGCGAACTGAAGTGCATCTTTACGGTAGAAAATAGTCCGCCCAGCCCGTCATGGAGATCGCGGGCAAGCCTCGTCCTTTCCGTCTCCTCGCCATTGATCATGGATTGCAGGGACAAGACCTGCTGTTGTTTTTCCATATTGCCGATCTTTTCCTCCTGGAGGGCCGCCTGTTGGCTGGCCAATTTTTGCCTGTTCCGGAAGTTCCTTCTGAGCAGCGAAAGCAGGAGAAGCATGAACACCAATAACCCCGCGCCAATACCTATATAGATATTCCGGCGCCTGATGTCGAAATCTTTTTGCTCCTGCACTTTTTGCAGACGCAATATTTCTGCTTCCTTTTTTTCGGAATCATATTTTGATTCCAGGTAGGTAGCATAGTTGCGGGTATCGACATTGAGAATGCTGTCCTTTAGGGTAAGGTGCCGGAGGAGAGATTTATAGGCGTTGCGATAATCGCCCGTTTTCGCGTAATATTCGCTCAGGGAAATAGATATATTGTAGATCGCCCTGGTGTTATGGTAGCGGCGGGCCACATCCATGGCCATTCTGAGGTATTTTTCGGCATTGGGGAGGTCATTCAGCTCCAGATACGTGGACCCGATCGATTTATTATGATTCGCGATCTGGTACTGGCTGCCGAGCAACTCCCCTTTTTGCAAAGCCTGCTTAAAAAAACCGACGGCCGTGCGAAAGTCCTTTTCATGGAAATAGAAGGTGCCGATCGTGCTATAGGATTCTCCGGCCAGGCTGATATCCGGCGTATGGTCAGCAATATAACGCAGCGTCCCGATATGTTCCTTTGCCTCTTTGATCCTGTCCAGGTAGATCAGATCAGTGACCAGGCCCTGAAGTGTATATCCCATTTGAAGCGTATCCTTTCTTTTTTCCAGGACAGGCAGGACTTTCAAGCTCAAAGTGACCGCCTTTTCGAAATTTCTGGTCTGGGCAAGCACTGCAATCAGGTTCTGATGCGTCGTTATTGAATTGCTTGTGTCTTTGATCTGGTCAAAGATTTCCGCGGCACGGGTATAATTTTCGGCAGCTGCCCAATATTTTGCCTGCATGAAGTTCCAGCCGCCCCTGGCATCGTACACGGTTCCCAGGTAGGACCTGTCCGGGAGAGGCAAATAATATTTTTCCGCCACATTCAAAAAGGAATCGGAGAGTGCAAAATCGCCCAGGTCCATGTAGGTGTTGGCCAACAAATACGCGGTTCGCCCGATCCCCAGCGGATAATTGATCCTGCGGCTAAGGTCGTAGCCTTCCTTCCCGTATTGCAATGCCTTCTTATCATCGGAATACCCCACGTTGTTGCCAAGGGTCATCAGCAACTTGACCTTATTGGTATCCTCCTTTGCTTTTGCCAGGATCAATTGCAGGCTGTCCATCTGCATTCGCGTCATTTGTGCCGCCAACCTTTGGAGGCCGGCCGGCAGGAAGAATAACCAGATTGCCGCCGCGAGAGATATCCTGGAGAACATAAGCAGGCATATTGGGTGAGGTGATGAGAAATAACGCACGAAAATTAGTCCATTCAACCGGCCTTTCCACTACCTGATATTAGGTATATTTTACCTCCATAAACCACTATTCTCCGGTATTGCCCTCCCCTGGACGGGAAGCTAGTTTTGCGGAAAACCCAATCGCATGAGACATTCCCTTCCCACCCTGCTGCTCCCATTCCTTCTGATTTGGATGCAGGGATTGCAAGCCCAGACGAGCCCGGCGGACGACCCCCAAGCCGGGAGGATATCTCCTAAGGAACTGGCCATACCCGCCTCTCCGGTCTTCGACATGATGGGTGTTACCCCGTCGCAGGTTGCCCGCACCTCGGATATCAAGGACTTCAAGGTAGATTGGTCCTTCAAGTCCTGGAGACTTAACCCCAATCTGGCTATCGAATCACAACCCGTATGGGAGTTATTCTATAATCGCAATGAACTGACGAAATACCAGCAGGCTTCGCCATTCATGCGCAGGCTGTCTTCACTGGACGTGTCGATCGGCACCGTACAAAATGAAGATAATGACCGCCGTATCGGGTTTGCGGTGAAGCTCAATATATATAAGACGAGGGATCCCTTGCTGGCCCGTGAATTGTACCAGGACCTGAACCCAAAATACCGAAATGAAAAAAACGACCTGGAGGCCCAGCTCAAACTATTGCAAGCAAAACTGGATACGATGCAGGACGTTCTCCAAAAACCGGCCCTCCGAAGCCAGATCACGTCGACAGAAGAACAACTGGCAGGCATCGCCACGAGGCGCATGAGCGAAGTAAATGCGAGAGCCAAAGTGTATGTGGGAGAGAACTGGAACGCCTCGTCGCTCGATATAGCGGCCGGGAAGATCTATACCTACCAGACGGATAGTGCAGGTTCGCTCATCAAGCTTCGCCTCAACAGGAACACGGGATGGGGCGCCTGGATAAACGGTGCATTTGGTATCGGAAAGAAATGGTTGGTCTCGGGCCTGCTGCGTACCACCTGGTACCAGGAAGAACTCAATTTCCTATTGCACAACAAGAGCACCGGGCTGGATTCAAGTCAACACGCGATCGCCCAAAATACCTTGTATTCGATCGGGCTCAATGTGCGGTATGGCAGCGCGATCTATAACTTCTTTGTGGAGGCTTTTTATGAGAAAAAGGGGTTGAAAACCCCGATCCAGGCTTTAAATGACGCCTTTAGCGTTCCAGGCCCCAATCTGGAGATCGTGGGTTCCTCAGTCAAATGGAGTGTCGTGGAGCCCACCACACTCAGCTTCGGCGGGGATTGGCGGATCAGCCGGAATGTGATCCTGAATTACGGGATGCGTTGCCTGTTCGACGCCAAATGGAAATTCCAAACATTCACGCCCGTCGCCTCTATTTCCTGCATGATGCGATAGTTTCTCCTCTCCCTTCGTCATTAATCATCAACAAAAAATAAACAAGTATGAAAAAGAGATCATTTATTCTGATGGCCTTCTGTATGCTGGCCATTGGTTCTACCTGCCTGGGGCAGGAAAAGCAAGCCGCCATCCAGGGGACCTTTTCCAAAGAGCAATTAAAGGCTAACTGGGAAAAGTTCAACAAGGATGATGGGTTTGCCAACCTGGTGAAGGATGTCAAAGGCAAGGGTTTTGCGATGCTGGAAGGCTCCTCCTGGGGATTCGAAGGCAGTTTGCCGGACGCGTCCGGAAAGGAACAACCGGTCCTTTTTTGCGCGTATGACTTTTACAACCCGAAGGCTGCCAAAGGGCAGGGCTGCTCGATGATCTGGAAATCCGTCGCTGGCAGGGTATACAAGGCCTATCTGGTATTTCCCGAGGGGGAAAAAAACATCCAGGCAGCATTAAAAGGAGGTATGGAATGGTATGCCGACGACAATGCCAAGATCCAACGTGCGCACAGCTGGGGAAGTTGCTTCCTAAAATGCGTGCAGACCAATGGCTCCGCTCCGGGCATCGACGTGGACATCAAAAGCGGCAAGGTCAAGGTTGGCGGCAAAAGCTATACGATCAACTGCACAACAGGATGCTATGCCGGCGCTATTGTATGCTCGGGCATCGCAGCCGGTGTTGCCGTAGGCGGAGTAAGCGTTCCGTTCGCCATCGCCATTCTGGCTGTTTGCACGTCGGGGACCTGCCTGCCTTGCATGGCCCTCTGCTCGCTAGGTTGCATGTAAGCTAATTAACCCCATAATGATACCATCATGAAAAAGTATTTTTATATCCTGCTGGCCTTACTCTTGTTGACCGCCGGGGATTCGAGAGCCCAGGCGGGAAGGAATTGCTTCAATACCCAATTCCATAACAGCGTCACAGACTATGATCCGGTCAATGCCACGCTGCTGGGATATCTCACTACAATGGTCTACAGCCAATACCTGAGATACCTCATCACACCCATCCCCTCGTTAACGGATCCGATCGTATCCAACCTATATGTCCACGACGACCAGTTCCAGGACAAATTCGCCGAGTTGTTAACTCCGTATTTTACCCCCGCCCCTGCTTCGCTGATCGCGTCAACCAACAAGTTGGCGGCAGACCCTGCCTTAAGTGCGAATCAAAAGATCACCTCCTTGCAGCCAGGGCCCTCCGAGCCGGATGCGACCTTTAAGATCTATAGCAAGTGCAATGCCGGCGGATATGATCCGGAAGCGATGTTTATTTCCACTCCTTCCACCATCTATATCGTGTTCAGGGGGACGGATCGGGTGGCTTGCAATGCCACGCCACTTGGTTACCAATGGGCGGAATGGCTGGCAAGCGACTTTAAGTTCCTGAAAAGGGACGCTTCCTTGATGAATGCAAGGATCCCGGGCCAGGTGCATCGCGGCATGGTGGAGAGCCTGTTGTACGAGAATTTTGCAGATACGCTGGCAGCCGCCATCTCTGCCCGGCTCAGGAACAAGATCACGGGCGCGACGAAAAAAGTCTGGATCGCCGGCCATAGCCTGGGGGGGGCGCACGCCCAATTGTTCGCCATGTTCCTGAAATATAACTACAATATCACCGCGCAGGGATTGTATCTCTATGAATCGCCGCATCCCGGGGATCAGACTTTCGCCAATCAGTTGAACGCCGATATCGGCAAGACGCATATTCAGCGGTTTGAATTCGGAGACGACCCGATACCGACCCTGGCTCCCCAGGCGATGTTATTCGGACGTGCCGGCATACGGAATTATTTTAAGGACTACAACAGCCCCAGGCAGACTGCCGAACAAATCCCGGGCGTAGACGATCTTAAGATCCTATGCGCCCTGGGGAATCTGCCCCTGGAGCAAATTCCGCAAACCGCGCATTTTGTCTTTCCTCCGACATGTCCCGGTTCACTTTGCTTCCATCATCCCACGTTGATCCTGCAGGCTTTGCGGCATCAATTGAATACATCGGCACTCTCTTCTTTGCCTGCCGCCGTGCCGTTGCCTCCCCCCGGTGACAATTGCAATGCGGGAGATCTTACCAAGGCAGAGAATAATGACCTGATCAACAATACGGTGACTGCTGTTGAACAGACTGTTATGCCAGGCCTCGTGGCTACCGCCAATACGATCGATCAGATCGTCTGGTCGGCCGGAAATCTATTGGGCAATCTGATCGGGTCAGGGTTACAGGAGGGAAAGTATAAAATATCGTCCTATGCCTTCGGTCACAATGCGAAGAGATATTTGAACTGGAACGGGACGAACAACAGCCAGTTAACCGTATCGGCTTCGGCCAGCGTCTTTACGCTGACGCATAAACTCACAGGAGGGTACCAATTGTACGTCGGTGGTTCCAACATGGCGTCTGACGTGACCTTTAATCTTCTTGGCGCGCCTACCGGTACCGAGCATACCAATCATATTATCATGAAGACCAAGGATGCCATTGTCGGCGATGAGGAAACCTGGTATTTCTTCAATATCCAGAATCCTGCCAATTCGCATACCTATGCCATCCTGAACTGGAATACCCAGAAGGTGCTAAACGCCAATGGTAACTGTCTGTCGGGTAATGCCTGCGATGTAACAGAAGCGAAGGGTACTGACAATATCTCCACGCAGGTATGGGTGCTCGAACCGGCAAATTAATTGGACTCATGAACCAGGTGGTCGCCAGGCGTCCGCCTGGTTCATTTCCATAGGCGGCAGCCGGGCGTGTGGGTTAAATCCGTACATTAGGTTCATAACCTTCTATATGAAACCTGTAATCGCCGCTTTAACCATCCTTTTTTTTCTTGCAGTATTCAGCTGCCAGTCCCCGGGGACGGGGGGACCTGGTCAGGCCGCTCCTGACTCTACTTATACCCTGTCGGGAAAGATCGATGGCGTGGATACGGGTTGGGCGTATTTACGCCACCGTCAATTGGAAGGGTCAACTATCGATTCGGCCAGGATCGAGAAGGGGATGTTCGTCTTTACGGGGCGCGCCCCTGAGCCAGAATTCTGCAACTTCGGAATTCTGGAAAAAGGAGATAAGGAGTTCCACTTCGGGTTCTTCCTCCAGAATGGCAAGCTGGAGCTGACCGCAAATACCGATTCACTTTCCGACGCGCATGTCCGATTCTCCGGGTCACCGACGGAAGATGAATTTCAACGATTCCAGAAAAGCCAGGAGCCTATCGATTCTGCCGACCGGGCGATCAATGATTTGTATGTCGCAGCCAAATCGAAACGTGACCAGCGTAGAATGGATAGTCTGATAAAGGTCTTTCAATTATTGGACCTCAGGCAAAAGCAATCGGTTAAGGATTTTGCAAAAGCCAATCCGTCCAGTTATGTAACGGCCTTCGAGGTTTATTCGAATTTTTCATATAATGCCGACGCCGCCGAATTGGACAGCTTATACCATGGGATGGATTCCGGTGTCCGGGCCTCCTATTTCGGCAGGAAGGTAAAGGAGGTTGTATCCGGCGCCAAAGCGACGGCCATTGGACAGCCTGCTCCCGAGTTCGCGCAAAATGCCGCAGATGGCAAGCCGATCGCGCTATCATCCTTCAAAGGAAAGATTACGCTCGTCGATTTCTGGGCCAGTTGGTGCGGACCTTGCCGCGCAGAGAACCCGAATGTAGTGAAGGCTTATCATAGATTCCATCCAAAGGGCTTTGCGATCCTTGGCGTTTCCCTTGATGAAAAAAGAGAGGATTGGGAGGCGGCCATCAAAAAAGATAAGCTGCCATGGACGCAGGTCTCCGATCTGAAGGGTTGGCAGAACAGCGCCGCTCAACTCTATGGGGTAAGAGGCATTCCCATGAACTTCCTGCTGGACAAAGAAGGGCGCATCATCGCCAAGGGTCTGCGGGGTGAAGATTTGGAACAGAAGTTGGCTACCGTTGTCAGGTGACGCGGGCCTTATTTCACCTCAAATTCTGCGTATCCACTGCCCGCCGTGCCATCCGCCGCAAGTCCCTCAGCTATTACTGCATACTTACCGGGAAGGTCGGAAGAGTAGAAATTGACACTTACCCCTGAACCGGGGTTCGTCATGACCGAAGGCGACCAATAGAGGACATTCCTGAAATCGGGAAGATGGCTGGCGGCTTGCTCCGGCGTCGCGTAGACCGGCGAATAAAACTCGCGCTGGAGCTGAAGGCCTTCGTAATCAATTACCGTAGCGTGGGGATCGAGAGGGTAACCCGCCAGGTCGCCTTTATACGTGATCCAATTCATGATCCCGGGAAAACTGGTGGATCCCAGAAAAAACCTCCGGTTCATAATGTCCAGTCTTCTCATCTTCAGCGGATCGAGCGTCATCAGGGTATCGATATTAAAGACAGGAACGCCGTCGAGCAGGATCAGGGGATCGCCGTCAAAACTGCGGGCGTGGGCAAGATCAAAAACGGGTACGTGAAAATGTCCTCCTCTTCGCAGGACAAGGATCAACTGGACATATTCACGCTGCACCTCTTCCATGGTCGTGAACCGGGTATAATCATCCAGCAGGTATTTCTCATCGGGCTTAATATAAAATGCCGTGGTATCGACCGGCGGGGGATCGAACCTTCTGAGCCTTTCTCCGCCGAACCTGTTCACTACCTGTACTGCAACGCTTCGATCCGAAAGAGTTTGTCCCGAAGACTGCTCCATGGCAAAAGGAAGAAGGGGAGTGTAGGTCTTCTCTTCGGAAAAAGGGTTGGCGATATCCATGTTATATACACGATCGGTCGACGGACTAGTCTGCACAACGATCTGGCGGCCTCCATAAAAATCCGGCATTTCAAATTTCACCACGCCCTCTCCATCACTTAGCGACGTAGTGAACTGGGTCCGGGTGCCGGGCACCGACAAGTAGGACTGTATCCCGGATCCGCCTTTGCCGGTTTGCGGGTCGACCACTTTACCCATAATGATCGCGCCCTTGTACTCCGGGATAAAATCAAAGGAGGGTGTCGAATGTCGCAAGACCTCATCCCAGCGGAAGCGTCGCCAGCCATGTGTCATCATCAGGTTGTCGGCGGCCTCTTCGTCCCCGGGGTGCTCGAAATAATAATCCGGTGATTCGATACCGCCGGCCAGATCGGAAGACAGCCAGAGATAACTATCTATATGTCCCTGCGGAACCTTCCCCAGGGAATCCAGACGAAATACCGAAACCGAACAGTCGGAGGCCCCCGGGCGATCCTCCTTTCCTTCCAGATCGAGATGAATGGCTATCTTTTCCCTGGTCGTATAGACCGTCTTATCTGAACCTATCCGGATTTGCAGCCTTCGGGAGGGGATTTTAAAAACAAGCCGTTCACAAACCGGATGTCTCCCGGCATCAAACAGCGTAAGCTGGGATATCCCTTCCCCCAGGCTATCCCGGGACAGTATGAAGGAACAGGTGCCTTCATGCAGGGCGCCGGCGATAGCGATTCTGACCGACTGACGGGTCTGTGCGATCATATAGATCAAAGAAGCCTCTCCTTCTGTTGCCTGTGGCGAACGGCGCACGGCAACGCGGATATGACCAGCATCTTCCTTCGATACGGACATCGTAAAGCCCTCTTTCCGGGCGGCGGGCAACAACTTGTCGATCGCCGTTCCGTCAGCCAGCCTGATGGTGGCCCGATACCGGTGGCCTGTACGGGGATTGAGCAGGAAGGTCCCTATCCCGAAACGCAGTGGGTGGAAACCGACAACAGTATCCGCGTCATCTTCGGTGACTATACCTGAACAATCGATCCCACGCCCAAATTGATCGGCCACCCGGAAAGCCACTTTGCCGGGCAGGTTCTCCACCATGTAGCCCCCTTCCGGGAAAAAAGTGACGGCATACCGGGGAGCGGAATCCGATATGGAGGTCTGCGCCGGTTTGCGATCATTGATCACCGTAATTGCCCTTTCAAAGAACCATACTGCGTCATAATTTTTCATCCAGGCGGTATAGGCCCGCAGGATATAATTTCCAGATAAAAGGGTGGAAGGAAGGCTCACCGACCCATTGCCCCGGCCATTATGAAGGCCGATCTTGGCCTGCAAAACGGCCTTACCGCTTTTATCGATCCACTCGAGGTAGGCCACTTTGCTGAGATCCAGTGGATGGTGAAGGGTAGCGTCGACGTCGTAGACTTTAAACCAGCAGATCTCGCCGGCCAGATAAATGTCCTTGTCGGTATGTACATAAATCTTTTCCCGGAGCCTTTGTGAGCGGTATTGTTCCAGGTCGGCAGACAGTTCGGTCTGCGGCGTCCGGGCCGATGCGGACTGGCCTTCCGACAAACCGGGCGCTCCCGCCATGGTCAGGAAGAGCGAAAAAAGCACTATCGTTCTCATATCGTTTCGCATGCATTATTAATTTGGCCAGTATGAAGGTCTGGTGGTCGTCCCACCCTGGGTCCTGCAATCGATGCAAGACGTGTAATTGGAAATAAAGCCCCTTGGGTTGAGGTCGATAGGCGTATAGGAGGTCCCGTAGACAAGGGGAAATTGAGAAGGGGAGTTGAACGAGGTATCCGGCGCAGGGCACAAATACAAATATCGCCACTCCGGCAATTGCGCATTTGAAATAAAGATACGCTGCTGCACTAAAGATCCTGCCGAAATAAATCCGACCACGATCTCGCCCGGATTGCTCAGTGAATGGATGTTCCCGCTCAGCTGCGATGGCTGAGCGTCGAAGATCGTTCCCTGCTGTTCGGTATTTTGTCTCATCAGGCTGAAAAATTCATAGCCGTCCCGGGTAATTGCATATTGTCTTACCAGGATGCTGTAGGTCTGGCTTAGTACCACCGAATTGATCGGGATGAACCGTACCGGATATTCATAGACGACGTCCTGGGCCAGTTTTTCCGTGGAGAAGGCCAGGATATTTGTGGAGGGTCCGCCGTGCCAGCACCTGTATATTAGCTGACTGGTATCGCGGGCCAATACCTGGTTGAACGATGCATCATAATAATATAGACTTTGCTCGGCCGAGTGATACTCCCACTCCTCGTCGTATGACCACAAATAATACCTCGTAGACGATGTATGATCATGCGCGTTGGCAAATATCGTGACGCCCTCGGTGGTCTCTGCCCAGTTGATACTATCGATCGCAGGGGTGACCTTATAGGGCACGTAATCGGAAAGGTATTTTCCGCCCGACCCGGTCGTGATCCGTATCCGGTACTGCACGGAAGCGTTTAGCGGCAGCATGCCGGAGGAGCTATAGACACCCTTGCCCTGCCCCGTCAGGGGATATGCGGAATTGTCATTGCCCTCTATCTGGACCTGGGCGCCCCGCTCGGGAAGCATCGTCGAATCCGCGGAAAGCCTGGCCACACGACTGAGCGTAAAGCTGACCGGAGCGTTGCCGCTGATATAGCCCTCCACGACAAGATAGCCCGCCGCGGGAGGAACATAAGGACTTACGTAAACCTCCCGGCAATGAAACAGCCCAATCATGATCATGGACCCCAGCAGCAGACCTATAATTTTGTCTCGTTTCACGTCATTTCTCCTATATCTTCAATTTGGCCAGAAAGAGGGTTTAAAGGTAGAGCCCCCCTGAAGCCGGCAGTCGATGCATCCCTCCAGGTTTGCAAAATATCCCGGCGTCGGACTCGGGTCCCTCGGGTTAGCCATTACCGGAATGTATAGGCCGTCGGTAAAAGTTTTCGCAAACTTGGCAGGAGGCACCAGGGAATCCATGTCCAGGCATGAAAAGACATACCTCCAATAGGGCAGCTGGTAGCCTGCGATAAAGATCCGCTGCTGTATGACCGATCCGGCGGATATATAACCGATTACGGTCTCGCCAGGGTTGCTCAGGGAATGAATGTTACCGCTCAACTCCGATGGTTGGGCATCGAAGATCGTGCCTTTCGACTCGGTATTTTGCCTCATGAGACTCAGGAATTCGTATCCGTCCCGGGTAACCGCGTATTGCCTTACCAGGATGCTATAGAGAACACTGATCGGTTCCGAATTGATCGGGATATATCGCAGGGGGTATTCATAGACGACGTCCCCCGACAATTTATCCGTGCTGAAGGTCAGGATGCTTGTGGAGGAATAGTTGCGCCAGCACCGATATATCTGCTGGCTGGAATCCCGTTGGTGTATCTGGTGGTCCGTCTCATCATAATAAACCATGCTTTCCTCCCCGGAACGATATTCCCAGGTCTCATCGTAGGACCACATATAATATCTCGTAGCGGCTGCATCGTCGTGAGCATTGGCAAATATCCTAACGCCGTCCGGGTCGCTCTCCCAGTTAATGCTGTCGATCGCAGGGGTGATCTTATAAGGCACGTAGTCGGAAAGATATTTTCCTCCGGTCGCGGTCGTGATCCGCAACCTGTATTGCGCGGACGGGTTGAGCGACAGCACACCGGAAGAACCGTACATGCCTTTACCCTGGTCGGTCAGCGGGTAAATCGAATTGTCGTTCCCCTCGACCTGTACCTGGGCGCCCGGCGCCGGAAGCATCGTCGAGTCCGCTGATAACCTGGCTACGCGACTGAGTTTGCATGTAACAGGAACATTGCCGCCGATGTAACTTTCTACGACAAGATAACCTGTCGAAGGTGGAACATATGGGCTCATATAGGCCTCCCTGCAATGAATGAACGGCCCAAGTGTGATGAGCAGAACGTACAGCAGGCCTGTTGATTTGAGTCGTTCCATAGCATTATGCATTAAAACCGGATATTAAAATTCACATACGGTATCGCACTACCGAAGATCGATAACTTATACCCGTTTACCACACCGTTCTGCGACACATAATAAACCGAATAAGGGTTCTTCCGCCCTGTCAGGTTATATACCCCGATCGTCCAGGAATTATGCGTCAGCTGATGTATCCGGTGGTTGCCTTCCACGTTCATCGCAAAATCGGCACGGAAATAATCCGGGATACGAAAACCGTTTCGGTCGGCGTATAAGGTCCTCTCCGATCCGGCATACCAGTAAACCCCGATGGGCAAGGTTAGCGGCCGTCCCGTACTGTACGTCGTATTCAGGGACAGACTGAAGCGATGATTGAAGCGGTAATTGCCCACAAAGGTCAGGTCGTTCGGTCTGTCGTAATTTGTCGGATAATAGTTTCCCTGATTGATCAATTCCCCCGCATTCGGATCGTCCTGCCGGATCAGGGTGCGCGACCAGGTATAACTGAGCCAGCCGTTGAATTGCCCGGTAAGTTTTTTGATCAACAGTTCGACACCGTAGGCTTTCCCGCGAGTCTCGAGAACATCCGTTTCGATATGGGGGTTCAGCACAAGCATGGCGCCGCTCTTGTAGTCCAGGTAATCCTTCATTCGCTTATAGTAGACTTCAACCGAGGTCTCTATGGTGTTTGCCTTGAAATTGTGATAAAGGCCCAGGGAAACCTGGTCACCGTACTGGGGCCGGATATTCGGATCGCTCAGTTTCCAGATATCAGTAGGCGCCATCGCCGTGGTGTTGGACAGCATGTGGATATACTGGCGCTGCGTATTATAGCCCGCTTTGAGGGAGAAGTTTTCCGTCAGCACATACCGGCCCGAAATGCGGAACTCCGGCCCTCCATATGTTTTGATGACCTTGCCCGCAGCATAGGGTGCCACGCCTGTCTGATTGTCCACCGTGACAGGCAGACCCGGCGCATAAAGATTGACCTGCGAGGGACCCAAATAGTCAAATAGCGAATAACGGGCGCCTGCGTCGAGGGTCAGATCGGAGGTTACGGCAAATTTGTCGCTCAGGTAGACGGCATTTTCCAGGGCCTGCTCGGGTTGCAGGCTGACAGGAGCGACGAGCGATTGTTTGCCGCCCGGATCATAGTGACCCGGATGCAGCTTATAGTGCAGCGCGCTCAGCCCGAACTCCAGTGTGTGGCTGGCGCTAAGGAAATAATTGAAATGCGCCTTGCCATATACCTGGTTGATGTCAAATCCCATCCTATAGGCGTTGACGGGGTTATGGGCGCTTGAGATGGTATATTGATAACGGTCGAATCCTGTCGATACGACGCTGAATAGCTTATTGCTGAAATTGTGCTTCCACCGAAGCGAGACATTCCTGTTGCCGTAGCCGTAAATGGTATCATCGTTCAGGTTGAAGCGATCCTGGCTCAGATAGCCGGTTATATACAAATTGTTCTTCTTGTCGATCTCATGGCTGATATCGAGGTTGAGGTCATAAAACGAAGCCCGGCTGTGCCTGTACTGATCCGGCAAAAGGTTGAGAAGCCAGTTTGCATAGGTCGTGCGGCCTCCCAGAATAAATGACGTCTTATCTTTAACGATCGGGCCTTCTATGTTGAGCCGGCTGGTAAGCAGACCAACGCCCGCCGAACCGGTCAGGTCTTTCTTGTTCCCCTCCCGGCTGGTGATATTCAATACCGAAGAGAGCCGCCCCCCGTATTGCGCCGGAATGCTGCTTTTGTAGAGCTCCACGTCCTTGACGACTTCGGGGTTGAATGCCGAGAACATGCCGAAAAAATGCGCGGTATTGTAGATCGTGGCCTCATTGAACAACACCAGGTTTTGGTCCGCGGAGCCCCCACGCACGTTCAAACCGGTGCTGGCATCCCCTACCGTTTTAACCCCGGGCAGCATCATCACCACACGCAACACATCCGCCTCGCCGAACACAACCGGGACCTGGCGGATCGTCTTGATATCCATCCGCTGAACCCCCATATCCGTCCGCTTGATATTACTAGCCTTCTCCGCGGAAACGATCACTTTCTTCAGGGTCATCACCTGCAAATGCATATCGATATTCATCTTTCCATCACCGTACACCATGAGCACACGCCGGGCGTCGCGCATGCCGATACTCTGTACGTTCAGGACATGGCGTCCCCTGGCAAGGGAGATCGAATAATAGCCATACTGATCGGAATAGACCCCGATCCGGGGGTTTTCAACGTAAATGGAAGCTCCGACGATCGGTTCGCCCGTCTTATCGTCCCGGACATATCCGGCCATATTCACGATCCCCTGGAGAGGCGGTGGTATCTTTTCGCCGATCACATAGAGCTTGTTGTCTACCAGAACAGGTTGTCGTCCGACAGCATCCTCCTCATCCTTCGAGGTGTCGGCGGCGGCGGTCCGGCCCGGCGACGCGACCGACAGGAACAGATCAGCCGGCAGATCGGTGCGAATAGCCTTGCCTTTCGTTACAAAAACATGATCCAGACGATCCTGGGAGTAACTGATCCCGGTACCGGAGAGAGCAAGATCAAGCACCTTATTCAGCGACTCCCGGACGGCATGGATATCCAGATGTGTGGTATCAAAATCCGCCGTATCGAAATAAAACCGGTATCCCGTCTGTTTTTCCAGTTCTATCAGCAGGCTGTCAATGCGAATCCGGGGAAAATCGACGGATACGAGAGGCTGCTTTCCCACAGCCTGGGCAAAACCTTCCTTTCCAGGCATGAGCAGGAACAGGCATCCTATCAGTATCGCGTAAAGGATTCTCATAAACACCTTATTGAGTATTCCGATCGTACCAGGCAGCAGCGCGCGCAAATACCTGGTCCTTGTCCGTCTGCAAGTCCGGACCCAGCCCGCGAATGAACTTCCTTACCGCCGCCCTTTTATCTTTCATAGCCCGGAGCAGGGATCTTTTGCTATTGACAATATAATTTCTGTTTGCGATGCGCAGGTAATACGACACCGAGTGGTTGATATATTCCTTGGAATCCGCGGTTGTCGCAGAAGGATCTTCCTGGATGGTCTTCCACTCCCTCTTTAACATCCTGACCTTCTTTCCCTCATATAGTAATTCATAAAAGCCGGGACCAGGGCCGTTTGCACTGTCCCGGAGGTGTATGAACAGATGACTTCCGATCGTAAACGTATCCAGGCGATCATTGAGCAGGGCGATCTTGTAGGCGTTGTAAGGGTCATTGATCACGACCTGCCCGCGTACCAGGTCATATATGAGGAGGATGTCGTCATAATGAAGTCCGTCATAATAGACGCTTCCCTTTTGCATATGGTCGATATCGAAAAAAGGATGGCCGATATGGATCGCGTAGGCATATTCCGCATATTCTCCTCCCCTGAACAGTCGGGTTTCGGGCATCAAAGAGTGGTGATAAAAGGTTATGGCCGCGGCATATCCTGTAAGGATTGCGAGGCTATCCTTGTCCGGAGTCTGGGCATGAATACGCGAAACCGAAGAAACCACAGAAAGAATAGAATAGCATATCAGGATCGGCCGTCTGATGAACGCAATCGCCATGTAATCGGTTAAGGGGACAATTTACTCTTTACCCGCCAGCTAAGCAAGAGCCTCCCTGGAAGGATGTGCATTAATTATGGTATAATTTTATCTTTATTTATGCAACTGAGCGCAATTTGATGTTGCATTACTATTTTACTTGAAGTGATTTGCCGGGCTGACTTTCGATCTATTCCTTCAGATCACAATGAGGACAGGCGGTATGGGAATCTGCCGCTTTATTTCTATCTTCCCCCACGCACCGTCCACCGGTCGTTCAACCTGATATGACTAATATTTTAAACATTCGGTCCATCACCAAGTTCTACGGCAAGATCAGAGCGCTCCACGAAGTATCTTTTGACGTCCCGCCCGGTTCGGTCTACGGCGTTCTGGGTCCGAACGGGAGTGGCAAGACAACCCTGCTGGGTATTGTCATGGATGTCCTCCAAAGCAGCGGCGGCGAGTATGCCTGGTTCGGCCAACCTCCTTCTTCGAGGCATCGAAGGCAGATCGGCACATTGCTGGAGACACCCAATTTCTACCATTACCTGTCGGGAGAAAGGAACCTCAAGATCGCTGCCGCTATTAAAGGGCATGGGGAGGAGGATATTCCCAGGGTGTTGGAGACGGTAAAGCTGACCGGCCGGCGTCATTCCAAGTTTAGCACCTATTCGCTGGGGATGAAGCAACGGCTGGCTATCGCCTCCTGCCTGCTTGGTAACCCTTCCGTCCTTGTATTTGATGAACCGACGAATGGCCTGGACCCGGTCGGGATCGCCGAAACAAGGCAGCTGATCCTGGATCTCTCCCGGGAAGGAAAGACCATCCTGCTCGCCAGTCACCTGTTGGATGAAGTGGAAAAAGTCTGTTCCCATGTCGCCATATTGCAAAAAGGACAGCTGCTGATGGCCGGGCATGTCAATGAGGTGCTGACCAATGAGGATTACGTGGAACTGGGGGCACGTGATATGCAAAAATTGGCTGCACTCCTTTCGGGTTATCCTGGCGTGAGGCAAGTTAAACCGTACGAGCAGTCCTTGCAGGTGTACTTCGAACAGAACAACGCCGATCTCGACGGCATCAACCAATATTGCTTTGAAAATGGGGTCGTGCTGAATCACCTGCAGTTACGCAAACGAAGCCTGGAATCGAAATTCATGGAATTGACCAACACATAAAGACCATGCGGACAACTCTTCAGATAGAATGGATGAAGGTCCGGAACTACCGCACCTTTTGGATCCTGCTGGCAATTACGATCGTCAGCATCCCGGGGTTCAATTACATGTTCTATGATATTTTCGACAATAAGTTCCCCAAAATGCGGGGGAAAAGTATATTCGGGAGTCCTTTCGCGTTTCCGGACGTCTGGCAGACGGTGAGCTGGAATGCGGGAGGCGTTCTGTTCCTTATTCCGGCCATCCTCATCATCACCCTGACAACGAACGAGTTTACTTACCGGACGCACCGCCAAAATGTCATCGATGGATGGAGCAGGGGCCAGTTCGTCGGCGTTAAAATGCTGGAAATCCTCCTGTTGTCAATATTTACGACCCTGATCGTAGGGCTCACCGCTCTTGCGTTCGGGCGGCTGGGGAATAAGGTTCCAGCGGATGTCTCGATATGGCAAGGTAGCCATTTCGTCGCCGCTTACTTTGTGCAAATGCTGGCTTATTCGCTTATCGCTTTTATGATGGCCATGTTCATAAGACGGGCGGGATTGGCGATGGGCGTCTTTTTCGTCTATCTGATCATCGAAAATATCGTCGTCGCGGTTTGTCGAAATCGATATCATGCCGTTTGGGTGGATTATCTTCCTGAAGAAGTGACCGACCTGCTTATTCCGCAGCCTTATGCCAAGGCAATCATCACTCAGCAGGGGGCCTCGAGATGGGAAAGCCATGTCCCTGTTTATCTGGCCGTTGCCGCTGCTTACCTGCTGATCTTCTGCATTGTATCAAGTCGCCGGTTCCTCAAAAGCGATCTCTGAAAAATATTTCACCATGCGTATCTGCCAACGGTAATTAACCGGGCATGAAAGGCCGTCTGCGATCTCCCATCGGCGACGGGCAGATCGAGGTCTTTCGGGGCGGGTTCCACAATACGTACTATTACCTACCTTTAAAAATAAATGGACCCCACATCCCCATGTACCTGCTTCGACTGCCTTTGCGGCTGCCACTATTAATGACCATCCTTCTTTCCCTGGGAAGCCGGATTTCAGCGCAGGATATTGACGAGGATAATTTCACGCATTATACCAAACAGGACGGCTTATCGCATAACTCCATCACGGGCATCATGCAGGATTCAACCGGCTATATCTGGCTGGCTACCCCATCCGGCCTGAACAGGTTCAATGGCAGCGGCTTCCTGCAGATCCACAGCAGTTCAGATAGTTCTTCCCTGCCTGGTGAGTTTGTCCGCGGGTTAGCCTGGTTGGATTGTCACCGGCTGGCTGCATACAGTAATGGCCTTCATATCATCGATACGCGCACAGGAAAAACCCGGAACTTGTTCGTTCCATACCCGATAAAACAATTCCAATATAAATTCAACGGGATAAGATGCGTGAAATCCGATGAGGCCGGGAACATTTTCGTGCTTACCGAATCGGGGTTTTATCAATTCGATAAAGATTATCGCCTGGTATTCCGCTTCGACTATTATCGTCCGGACCAACTTTCATCGGCCTACTTTGCTTTTGGGCGTGGGATCCTGTGGTTAGATCCGCAGCGGTTGATGGTCATCACCGATGCGGGGATCTATTCCTATATCATCGGCACCCGCTCATTCCGGAAAATGGAGGCGGCAGATTGCCCTTTGCTGAAGGAATACCTGGATCGTCCGGTGGGTAAGCAAGAGTTTTTCCAGGACAAGCCCGGCAGTTTTTTCATCCTCGATGATGACGGCGACAGCCTGGTCTACATCGACCCTGCGAGAAAAAGGAGAACATTGGTACGTTTACCCTTTCAGCACGCAAGGGATGAATTCGACTTCCGCTCCGAACTCGTGGCCGTCAGTGATACCTTGTTGTATATAAACGGTCATGTTTCAGGGTTCTTCAAGATACGATTCGATCCCCATACGGGTGCCATGGCCTTTTATCCAAAGAAATATTTTGCCTCCTATTACTGCCACAACCTGTTCAGGGACAAGGACCACACGCTGTGGATCGGCACCACCCAGGGGTTATTCCGGCAGGACTATGGCCGGTCCTATGTCCGACAGGCGCCTGTTCCGTCATCGTTGATGGCAGATCATCCCAACCTCAGCATGGACGATGTCTTCCTCCTCGGAAACAAATTATATGTGGCCGCGCGGGGGAATGGCGGTTTATTGACGTTCGACAAGGAACCATTTCGGTTTACCGGGCGCATGGGTTTCAGACCCAGGCCAAAGGCCTCCGAGAGTACCTACTCCGATGCAGATAATGCATACAATGTCACGTTCGAAAATGACAGCAATATCCTGGTAGGCACCAACGGTCCTCTCTTCAGGGTGAATACGGGCACAGGAATGAAATCGGTGATCCCCCTTGAAAAATGGGATGCCGGCAACGAATGGATCGCAGATACCTACAGGGATCGGAACGGCCACATTTGGATCGCCACTTCCGAGCATGTCTATAAATATGATCTCAAATCAGGTCGCCCGACACTGATCTCTACGGGAAACGAGCCGTACGACAGGATCCAGGAGACAAACCTCGTATATGGCGATACGTCCGGAAATATATGGATTGCGGGACATGGACTATACCGGTATAACTGTTCGGCGGGAGTCTTTGACCGGCTGATCGATAGTTTTCCATTTATCAAGATGCCGGACCGCCGGGTGAATACATTCCTATGCGATCCGTCCAACAACCTCTGGATCGGGAGCTATAACAATGGTCTATTTTACTACAACCAGAAGAAAGGGGTAACGCACTACTTTACAAGAAATAATGGCCTGCCCGATGATAACGTCCAGGCCATGATCCTGATCGGCAACAAGCTCTGGCTCGGTACTTTTTCCGGCATAGCCTGCCTCGACACAGAAACCTTCCGCATCACCAGCTTCGGCAAAGAGGACGGATTCCCGGACCTGCCGATCTCCAATGGGGCCAAATTCGCTTATGACACGGGAAAAAACAAACTGTATATTGGATTTTCGGATGTGCTGGTTCAATTTGATCCCGATATCATTTATAAAAAAAGCCCACGGCCACACCTGTTCATAGAAGGCGTCCGCACAGGGGATCAACAGGAACACCACTACCCTGAAACCAACGTGACCACGTCCTGGAGAAATTCTGAGATCAGGGTGACGATCGGAACCATTAATTTCTTTACAAGCAGCAGTCAACGTTTTGCCTATCGCCTTGTTCAGGACGACTCTACGCCCTGGCAGCAACTGTGCGGGGAGAATGAATTTACCATTTCAAGCCTTCCGCCCGGGCATCATCGGATGCAGGTCAAGTTGTTCTCCGCGGATAACCGGTGGCCGGAGCAGGTCAGGGAGCTCGATATCCAGGTGCTCCCTCCTTTCTGGAAACAAACGTGGTTTATCATGATCGGGGTGATCCTGCTGTTGCTGATCATCTACCGGATCCTGAGTTGGAGAACCGGTCTGGCCCTAAAGAGGGAGCAGGCGAAAACGCATATCCAGAAGCTATTGGCGGATGAGTATAAGAATCAATTCGAGTTGGAGCAGATCAGCAATTATTTTTCTTCGTCCCTGGCGGACAAACGAACCGTGAATGAGGTGTTATGGGATGTCGCGAGAAATCTTATCGGGAAAATGAAATATATCGATTGCATCATTTACATGTGGAACGAAAACAAGACCAAAATGGTACAAATGGCTGCTTATGGGCCGAAGGGCACTCCCAAGGCCATTAAGGAACAGGCCTTTGACGTTTTACCCGGACAGGGCATCGTCGGTCATGTCATGTTGACAAAAGAGGCGCTCCTTATCGGGAACACGCAGGAGGACGGTCGTTACCGGATCGATGATGTCATGCGATTGAGCGAGATTTGCGTACCTATTATCCACAATGACGAACTGATTGGGATCATCGATGCGGAGCATCCGATGGAGAACTATTATAAGGAGCGGGACCTTAAGATCTTAACCACCATTGCCACGCTCGTCGGCAATAAGATCAAGCAAATAGAATCGGAGCGGTCATTGGAGATCAAGCAAAAAGAAATATCCCTGGTCAACCAGCAGCTGGCCGAGGCGCAGCTGTCCGCGCTGCAAACCCAAATGAACCCTCATTTCATTTTTAATTCATTAAACAGCATCAAGGGCATGATCCTGGCAAATGAACAGCAGAAGGCATCCCGGTATCTCAGCAAGTTCGCACAGATGATCCGCATGACCCTTAGTCAATCCAAAGAGACATTCACCACCTTGTATGAAAACTTGGAGCAGTTGGAGAACTATCTGATCATGGAGAAGCTGCGTTTTGACGATTCCTTCGCCTTTTCCGTCACGGTTGGGAGCGACATCGATAAAGAGGAGGTGCTGATGCCCACCCTGATGATCCAGCCGCTTGCCGAGAACGCCATATGGCATGGATTGATGCCCAAAAAAGGGGAAAAAAAATTATCCGTCCATTTCTCCCGGGACGGTGAGACCATATTATGCACGATCACGGATAACGGCATTGGGATCAGGCAATCGGAATACCTGAAATTATTGAACCGATCGCCGCACCAATCGGTCGGCCTCAACAATCTCAGGAACCGGATAAATATCATGAACGAAAAGTACGATACGCATTGCACCCTTGAGATCACCGACCTGGGCGATTCCGGAGAGGATCAGACCGGCACCCGCGTCATACTTCGCTTTAATATAATAACCTATAAACCCACTGTATGAGAGCCATTTTGGTCGATGATGAGCCCGATGGGATCCGAACGCTTAAAAAATTGCTGGAATTGAATTGCCCGGAGGTAGAAATAGCCGCCACCTGTTCCAACGCACATGACGCCCTCCAAAAGCTGGAAGAAGTTAACCCTGAGGTCATCTTCCTGGATGTCCGGATGCCCGGTAAGAGCGGCCTGGACATGCTGATGGAAATAACGGTAAAGAATTTCGAGGTGATCTTCGTGACCGCCCACAACGAATACATGCTCCAGGCGTTGCAATTCAGCGCCGTCGACTATCTCATGAAGCCGGTCGACGAGGACAGGCTGGTTGAGGCCGTAGCCCGCGTCAAAAGAAGATTGAGGCTTGAAAGGGTGCCGGGTCAGACCGAGACACTGATCCACAATATCGATAAGGCAGGCTCACCGTCGGAAATGAGGCTTTGCCTGCCTACCCAGAAGGGGTTCACGATAGTAAAGCTGGAAGAGATCGTTTATTGCGAGGCCAACCGGAGTTATACCGTATTTCATTTCACCAATAATAAACCCATCATTATTTCCAAACCATTGTTCGATTATGACCGTCTGCTGACCGAAACAAGCTTCTTACGAGTCCATAAATCCTTTTTGATCAATCTGATGCATGTAAAGGAATACGTTCGCGGCGAAGGGGGGACGATCATCATGAGCGATGGCGCGGAGATAGAGGTCAGCCGGCGAAAGAAGGAACAATTCCTGGGCAGGGTGAAAGACTTCTTCAAGTCCTGACCAGCGGCAGTTGACCTCCTTAAAATACCATTGGGAAAACCGGAGTGACCGGACATCGGCCGATCCTCTCCCCTGGATCATTTCCGTTCGCCGGCATCCTCAAGCCGGTTACTTTTGCCTCAGTAATAGAGAGGCTATACCCAAATCTCATAGCATGTCTCATGGTTGACTAGAAGCCCGGTAATCTTCATTACTGGGCTTTATATCATTAAAGAATAAAACTATATGGATACCTCTGTCCTTAAAAATTCGATGCCCGTCACGGCCGCGGGCCGGCCGGTGACGATCAAGTCCAAACGTGTTCTATCCATTGATCTCCTGCGCGGCAGCGTAATGATCATTATGGCTTTGGACCACGTGCGCGAATATTTCCACCGTGACGCCTTTTTTTACAGTCCGACCGACCTCACGCATACGAGCGTCCCCTTGTTCTTTACGCGTTGGATCACGCATTTCTGCGCCCCTGCCTTCGTTTTTTTAGCCGGCTTATCGGCCCATCTATATGGGTCCGCGAAGGGCGGGAAATCGCTGTCCTTCTTTTTGCTAACCAGGGGGATATGGCTGGTATTTGCAGAATTGTTCATTATCACCTTATTCTGGACCTTTAATCCGTCCTATCCCGTGCTCAATTTTCAGGTGATCTGGGCGATCGGAGTCAGCATGATCGCGCTCTCTGTATTGATCCGACTGAATAGACGCATGATCCTGGCAATCGGGATCATTCTGGTTGCCGGACACAATCTCCTCGACACGATCCATGTGACGGGGAAGGGGGTACCTGCTTTCCTTTGGGCGGCGCTCCATGAGGATGGGGATTTTACATTCGGACACTTTACGCTCCTTCTCCATTACCCGGTATTACCCTGGATCGGCATTATGGCGATCGGGTATGTGATTGGCAGCCTTTACGTTCCCGGGGAGGACGGGAACCGAAGGAAAAAAACATTGCTTTACCTGGGAACCGGCGCGATCGTACTGTTCATCCTTTTGCGAAGCCTGAACGGATATGGCGACTCATCTTCCTGGACCACGCAAGCCAATACGGCATTCACCCTCCTCTCCTTTATAAATGTTACCAAATACCCCCCTTCCCTGCTTTACGTCCTTATGACGCTTGGACCGGTAATGATCTTCCTCTCATTGGGAGAAGGCTCTCTCAATGCCTTGAAAGCAAAGGTTTCCATATTCGGAAGGGTGCCCATGTTCTACTACCTGCTGCATATCCCGCTGGTGCATGGGCTGGCCATTGTGGGCGCGATGATCTCCGGTCACAGGGCTGCCGACATGATCCTGACCAACCGGGTAAATCGCGTGCCGGGCTTGCAAGGCTATGGATTTAGCCTGCCCGCGGTATATATGGTTTGGATTTGCGTCATCCTGATACTTTATCCATGTTGCCGCTGGTTCGACCGTTATAAGCGGACGAATCAATCTGCCAAATGGTGGCTGAGCTATGTGTGATAAGGCAGCAGATCACTAAAAGCGCTCGTTATCGACGGATATATGAATTGAAAACCCGCACGCCTGACTTTGTCGGAGCTGACCGTGGCGCTTTTTAACACTTCGACGCTCATTTCTCCCAGGATAATTTTCAGAACGAATGAGGGCACGTAGACCGGTACGAATAATCGCCCTTTAAGCCTGGCAGCAAGTTCGCGCGCAAAAGTTCGGTTGTCGACGGGCTGTGGCGCGACGGCGTTATAAACGCCCTGCCACTCCTGCTTTTCCATTGCCTCCATGAAAAGGCGGCAAAGGTCGTCAATATGCACCCAACTGATGATCTGCCTGCCGCTGCCGAGAATAGCGGCTATGCCTGCCTTTGCGGGCTTGAGGAATTCTGACAATGCCCCGCCCCGGTTGCTCAGCACAATGCCAGCCCGGAAGACGACCAGTCGTTTGCCCAACGAGGTCACAGGTGCTATCGCCGCCTCCCAGAGACGGCAGCCTTCTCCCAGAAAGCCTGGGTCCGGTGGATCGTTCTCTACGAAAGGATGGGGATTGGGTATGGCCGGATCGCCTCCATACCAGCCGATCGCAGAGATGCTGATCACGGCCTTCACCTTATTGGGCACTTCCCGCAACGCCTTGACAAGCAGGTCTCCGGTGATCGTACGGCTAGCAATGATTTCTTTCTTCCTTTTGGCGGTCCAACGCTTGTCGGCAACTCCGGCCCCGGCGAGGTGGACAATGTAGTCTGCCTGGCGAATGGATTCGGAATCGATGAACTTATTGACAGGATCCCAATTGGCCAGGCGGAGGGTGCCTGCTCCCGGTCGTTCATTGTCCGGGTCAGGGGATGGAGGCGTATGATCACTTTGGCCCTTCCGCCTGGAAAGTAAGATCACCGCATGACCCTTCCCTATCAGCATCTTTCCGAGGGCCTGACCGATCAGGCCTGTGCCGCCGGTGATGAGGATGGTGGACATGGTTCGAAATTTACCGCTCAAAGGTAGGCGAAAAAATCCCCCCGGAGAGCCGGGGGGAAACAAAACAACTAAAAACAAACTAGGCTATTATCCCGGTCCGCGGCGGTCGCCCGCGCAGCCCGCGGGATTCAATCGGGGCGTTTACCGTCCAGAAATGTATTAATGGTGCTGATCTCCGTGTTGTTGTTCTCGTCTGTCTTCACTTCATAGTTGCTGTAGAAATTTTCGACGTTGGAAATGGTGTTGTACAATTCCAGGTTACGGCGGATGTAGGCCGGCACAGTTTCAAACTCGTTGTTCGGATCGGCGGCGTTGATATTGAACGACAAGTTTCTCAACTTGTTGATCCGCTCTGCCGCCCGGCGTTTGGGATCGTCTGCATCGTCCTGCTGGGCAGGCTCCTCTGCAGGCCCATTCGCCACCGAAAGAAGGTGAGTCTGGTGGGCCCCAGGCTCATCCGCCGCTGGAATTGTTTCCCTGAACACAAGCTGCATATCGGGTGAGGCATCCTCTTCCCTGGTCGGATCAGATGCAGTCGTGTGGGGGATCGCATCCTTCACTGCTGTGTTGTGTTCCGGGTTGGATTGTCGTTCTGTCGTCCACGATTCTTCTGCATAGATATTGGATGGTCTTGCGAGGTATCCTCCCGACGCTGCAGTCGCAGGAGAATGTCTTTCGGCGTCTTGCGCCATATTCTTTTCCTGTAGTGTCTTATCGGACCCGGACGGTTGCGGCTCTGCGGAGAGAACCCATTCTATCTTCATGGGTCGTTCGTTCTTCTCAACCTGACGTTCCGCAGGCGCCGATCCGCTTTCCATTTCAACCAGCCTGGGTTGCAATGCATCCGGCATAGGGGCAAGCGACGCTTGCCCCACTACCGGTGTTTCCTTTGTTTCAAGCGTGCCCTTTGTGATTTCAGATGATCCGATCAACGTCGGAACTTGTCCGCCAGCCGGCGGAGTTTGTCCGGCTGCAGCCGGATTGGTAAGGACAGGCCTTTTTTCCGGCTGTTGTTCTCCGCCGGAAAGCGATAGGGTCATGATGATCTTCTCTTCTTTCTTAGGGGTGGATCTGACAGTGGCTTTTGTAAAGGGATCCTTATGTTCGAAGCCGGTGGCTATCAATGTAATGCCAAGATTTGCGCCAAGGGAGTTGTCATACCCAAGGCCCATGATCACATCGCTGGCTTCACCGGCCTGACTGAGCAAATAATTTTGGATGATCTCCACCTCGTCCATCGTGAATTCATGTTCCCCCTCACAGGAATTAATATTGATGAGTATCCATTTAGCCCCGCGTATATCACTGTCGTTCAATAGCGGAGAATTCAAGGCCTGCTCGATCGCATTCTGTGCGCGTCCTTCTCCCTGAGCCATTCCGCTACCGAGAATGGCCACGCCTCCATTTCGCATGACTGTGCAGACATCTGCGAAGTCTACATTGATCTGTCCTGTGCTATTGATGACGTCTGTTATGCATTTGGCGGCCGTGGCAAGGACATTGTCGGCCATCGCAAACGCCTCTTTCATTTTCAGGTTCCCGAACTGGTGGCGAAGCTTGTCATTACTGATCACCAGCAGCGTGTCCACGTACTGCTTCATCACCTTGATGCCTTCCTCCGCCTGCATTTGCCTTCTCTTGCCCTCATAGGAGAAAGGTGTCGTGATGATGCCCACCGTAAGGATGCCCAGATCCCGGCATATCTTGGAGATGATCGGCGCACCTCCGGTTCCGGTGCCGCCTCCCATGCCCGCCGTGATGAAGACCATCTTGGTATTTACTTCGAGTATCTGTTTGATCTCTTCGAGGCTCTCCTCGGTGGCCTGCCGGCCAATGTCGGGATTTGCACCCGCCCCAAGGCCCTGGGTGAGATGGGGCCCCAGCTGCACTTTATTGGGTACCCGGCTTTGCGCGATGGCTTGCGCGTCGGTATTGCAGATAATAAAATTTACGCCCTCTATATTCTGATTGAACATATAGTTCACTGCATTGCTGCCGCCACCACCCACGCCAATGACCTTGATGATGGATGATTTTTCTTTCGGTAGATCAAAATGAATCATAACAATAGGTATTTACAAAAACAAAATTGAATTTTGTGATAGAGGCGTCAAAGCGCATGGTCTTCTTCCTCTTTGAAGATGTCGATCAACCCATCCTTGAACTTGCCCCAAAAATCCTTTATGCCTTTACGGTTCCTTACCTTTTCCTGCTGTTGAAGCATCGCTTGTTCGGGTTCCGGTTCTTCATGACGCGGCTCCATTTTCCTGAGATTTTCGGGCACTTCCACCTTTTTGAAATCGGTCTCGAATTGCTTGCGGTTGTGCTCATAATCGCTGTACCCTTTCAGGATGAGCCCGATACAGGTCGAGTAGGTTGGTTTTGCGAGCTCTTCGATATGTCCGGAAGCGAGATGCTCTGTTGGGTATCCTATGCGGGCGTTCAACCCCGTCACGTATTCCGTGAGCTGTATCAGGTGCCGCAGTTGAGCGCCGCCTCCGGTCATCACGATGCCGCCATTCAGCATCTTGTTGTCGAGGCCTACCTGCTTAAGGTGGTAGGTCACGAAGTCCATGATCTCGCTCATGCGCGCCTGTATAATATTCGCCAGGTTCTTCACGCTGATCTCCTTGGCGGGCATTCCGCGCAAACCGGGGATTGTGATATAGGCGTTAGCCTTGGCCTCATTGGATAATGCGGAACCGAACTGAACCTTCATCTGTTCCGCCTGTGTCTTCAATACGCCGAGCCCGGTCTTGATATCGTTGGTTATGTTCTCGCCGCCGAAAGGGATCACAGCAGTATGTTTCAGGATCCCCTCGTAGAATACGGCCAGATCGGTGGTACCGCCTCCGATATCCACGATGGCCACCCCCGCTTCCAGATCCTCCTGTCCCATGACCGCTGCCGCGGAAGCGAGTGGCTGCAGGACGAGATCCTTCGTAAGAAGGCCGCTCTTTTCGACGGCCCGGTTGATATTGCGGATGGCGTTCTTGTCGCCGGTGATAATATGAAAGTTCGCGCCCACCTTGACGCCGCCATAACCGATGGGGTTGGGTATGTTTTGAAAATTATCTACAGTGAACTCCTGAGGGATCACATCTATGATCTGGTCTCCTGCCGGAATATAGGTCTTGTACTGGTCGGCCACAAGCTGGTCGATTTCTTTACGCGTGATCTCATCGTCGGTGCTTTGCCGGACAATGTCGCCGCGTGTCTGGAGGCTCTTGATATGATGGCCGGCGATTCCCACATAGACCTCGCTGATCTCCAGATTGGGGTTGGAGCCGTAGCAATTGTCGAGGGCCATCCGGATGGCCTTGATGGTCTCGTCGATATTTAGTACCTGTCCGTGTTTGACCCCATTGGAGTTAGCACGTCCAAAGCCTAAAATCTCCAGTTTGCCGTATTCATTTTTACGGCCCGCAATGGCTGCGATCTTGGTGGTCCCAATGTCGAGTCCGACGATGATTGGTTGTTCCTGGTTCATAGTTTGGTTCCTTTGTTTTAGTTGTTTTTATTGTATTGATGATTTAATGTCGATGATCATGTATTACCGGTTGTTGTGTATGAGGGGAAGGTTGCTGAACGCTGTCGTTCCGGGACGGGATCAGGTCCAACTCCGTCAGGCTCTGCTCGGTCATGGAATTGTGCTCGAGCGGCCGCATGTTCTGCTGACGCAATGTATCCGGCTGCAACTGCTGAGCCGCATGGATCAGCTGTCTGATATTGCGCATTCCCAGCACGGAGTCGGTATGCATGCCTTCCTGACCCTTTTTAGTGGCGATCACCTGCCCCGCATAGCGAACGTCAATGCGTGCATACTTGTCGAGGCCGGCGCGGCTCAGCACCTCCCGATAAAAAATAAACAGACGATGGAATTTCTGTTCCAGATCGGTCGCATCCCCGAATTCGATCATATGGTCCCCGACGGTGGGCGTCATCATGAACGTCTTTTCCGGCGTTATATCGACCTGCGCGATCTGCGACATCCATAGGGGATTGCCAAGAAGGTACATGCTGATTAGCCTGACCTGGCCGGCAAGCAGACTGTCAGCCCCATGCCATTTCCCTTTCAGGTCCGGGAAGCCGGTGAATACGGGTAATCGGGCGGGCAGACGGCCCGCAACCGGCAGCGGAAAGGCCGTGCTGTCGATGTAAAAACTATACCCGCCAGGGGTGAATATCCTGGCAACAGGTTGCCGTTCCATTACGTTGACACGCAGGATACCATTGTTATCAAAGAACAATTCCGCGTCCTGTATCCACGGATTTTTTTCAAGCGCGGCTTCCATTCGCTTGAGGTCGAATGTCATGATATGCCTGCCCTGCCAATGGGCTGCACCTGCATTGAGGAGGAGCATTTCTATCTCCTTTCTTTCCAGGAATGGCGAATCAGGCGCCGCTTCCGTGGCGGTCGTCATAGTACCTCCGGCGATATCGATCCGATATCCCTGGCAGGTCTTATTGTTCCTATGGCTGATTGCTGCTCCGAGCAGCAGCACCCCAAGAGCGCCGGCAGCAGACCATAGCGTGATAAAAAACCATTTTTTTATGTTCCCTTTCATGCTCATTTTCTTATTGAGACCCGCCCAACGGCCCCGCAGGACCGTCAGACGGGTACAAAAGTGCCCGGGTGATTACATCCCGTACACAAGAGGTTCCTGTGGTTCCAAAGCTGTGCTTACCGGGGAGAAGCCCCCTAATTCCCTTCCAATACTTCTTTGACAGGTCCTACCAGCGCGTCAATATCACCCGCACCCGCCGTTATCCATAATTCCAGCCCCTCCTTCACTTTCCGCCTATCGCGGACATAGTCCAGCAATTGTTCTTTGCTCCCGACCCGGGCCTTACCTTTTTGCATTTTGCCGGCAACCAGTTCACTGGTCACTCCTTCGATCGGCCGTTCCCTTGCCGGGTAGACCGGCAACAGGAACACTTGGTCCGCCAGGTCGAGGCTAGCCGCGAAGCCCTCCGCAAAATCCCGGGTACGCGTGAACAAATGCGGCTGGAACAATACGGTACATTTCCAACCGGGGAATAACCCTTTCGCCCCGCCAATCAAAGCCCGCAGCTCTTCGGGGTGATGCGCGTAATCATCGATGAGAACCAGCTCCGGTCTCTTGATGATATATTCAAACCTTCTCTTTACCCCCCTAAATTCAGCTACTGCGTCTCTGATCCTGTCGCCTTCGATGCCAAGGGCCCGGGCTATGGCGATAGCCGCCGTGACATTCTCTACGTTGTGTAACCCGCCCATATGCAGGACCAGCCCCGGAAGTATCCAGTCATTCACGCGTATGTCGAACTGATAGCTGCCGCTGTCCATGTGAATATTCTCCGGATAGGCATCTGCATCCGGCCGCAGGTCGTAAGTCAACCGTCGATGCGCATGAAGATCGGCTCCCCGCGACAACCCTTGCCTGACCAGCAGCATCCCATCCGGCTTCACCCGGGCCGAGAAATCGACAAATGCCTGCTGTACCTCTTCCACTGTACCGTAGATATCCAGGTGATCGGCATCCATGGCCGTGATCACGGCTATATCGGGATTCAGTCTCAGAAAGCTCCGGTCGTATTCGTCGGCTTCTACCACACAGACCGCGCGCCGGTCGCTCCAGAAATTACTGTTGTAGTTGACCGCTATCCCTCCCAAAAAGGCGTTGCAACCATACCCGCTATGCCGCAGGATATGCGCTATCATGGCCGTCGTGGTGGTTTTGCCGTGGGTGCCCGCAACACATATATTAAAAGAACTATTGGTGATCGCACCAAGCACATCGCTGCGTTTCAAGATCATATAGCCGTGCTGCCGGTAATATTGCAGTTCCGAATGCTCCGGCGGCACTGCAGGCGTATATACGATCAACTCCGCATCCTTTGGCGCCTTATCGATATCCTCTTCATAGTGAACAGCTATACCTTCTTTTTCCAGCTCCCGGGTGAGAGGAGTGTCAGTCCTGTCGTAGCCGTTCACCTCCGCCCCGTGGAACCGGAAATATCTTGCCAGTGCACTCATTCCGATCCCCCCGATACCGATGAAATAAATTTTTCTAATGCTTTTTATATCCATTTCAATATTTCCTTTGCAATCGCCTCGTCCGCATCGGTTATCGCCAGCCTGCCGATATTTTCTTTCAGTTCATCTCCAAGGGTCTTATTGCGGGAGAGGGAGATCACCGTGTGCACCAATTCCTGTCTTGCTTCGCTGTCCCTGACCATAAGGCCTGCCTTTTTGTTTACCAGGTTCATTGCATTTACCGTCTGGTGGTCTTCCGCCGCATGGGGAAAGGGTACGAAAACGACCGCCTTCCGCGCCACGCACAATTCGGCGATCGACATGGCGCCGGACCTCGAGATCACCGTATCTGCCGCGGCGTAGGCATATTCCATTTGCGGGATAAAATCCTTGGTCCAAATCCCGCTTCTGCCTGTGGCAGCCTTTTCCGCCGCTTGTGCAAACGCTTTTCCGGTCTGCCAGATCAGTTGAATGCCGTTCTTTTCAAATTCATCCAGGTTTGCGGCAACGGCCTCGTTGATCCCTTTCGCGCCCAGGCTGCCGCCTGTCGAAAGAACGGTGTGACGCGAGGGATCGAGCCCAAAGAACCGAATCGCTTCGTCGCGGCTGATACGGTTATTCACGATATTGCTGCGAACCGGGTTGCCAGTGACCTGTATCTTTCCTGCGGGGAAGAATTTTTCCATGCCGTCGCTCGCCACAAAAATGCGTACGGCTTTCTTGCCCAGCAGAATATTGCTCTTGCCTGCAAAAGAGTTGCTTTCATGAATGAAGGTCGGGATGCCCCTGCTTTGCGCGTATCGCAACACCGGGAAGCTCGAATATCCGCCAACGCCCACCACGGCATCAGGCCCGAAGGCTCCGATAATTCTGCGAACCTGGAAGAAGCTCTTCAGCAGTTTGAAGGGCAACGAGATATTTTTTATCAAAGAACTTCTGTTAAACCCAGCGATATCGATGCCTTCGATCCGATAGCCCGCCTGCGGCACTTTCTCCATTTCCATTTTTCCCTTCGCTCCAATGAATAGCATCCCGATCCCGGGGTCCTTTTTTAGCAGCGCATTGGCGATGGCTATCGCCGGAAAAATGTGCCCGCCCGTACCTCCTCCGGCTATGATAATGCGCTTGCTCATCCCTCCTCCTCATTTATCTCCGGCCTGTCAGCAAGATCCCGCGCAGGCAAAGTCAGTGCGCCTTCCGCCTGTTCTACATTTCGCGCCACGCTCAGGATGATGCCGATCGCCAGACAGGTGAACAGGAAGGAACTCCCCCCCATGCTTACAAGCGGCAGGGTTACTCCTGTAACCGGGAAAAGATTCACGTTCACCGCCATGTTTGCCAATGCCTGAATGACCAGCGTGAAGCTAAGCCCCAGGGCAAGGAACGCACCAAAGGCAAAAGGACATCTCCTGAAAATGCGAATGCTGCGCAGCAGAAAGACCAGGTAGATGAACGCGATCAATGCTCCTCCTACCAGGCCATATTCCTCAATGATGATCGCATAAATAAAATCGGAGTATGGATGAGGCAGGAAGTTCCGCTGCTGGCTATTGCCGGGACCCAGTCCCAGTAGTCCCCCTCTGGCAATGGCGATCTTCGCCTGATCGGTCTGGTAATTATCGTCGCCAGCCTCTTCCTTTCCGCCGTAAATAAATGTTTCCACCCTGCTGATCCAGGTATCCACCCGTGCAAACAAGCGGGAGCGATTCTCCTTTACCGGTCTTTCCGCGGCACCTCCATCTGAACGGTGGTGGATCATAGCCGCTCCAACGAGGATGAGCACCGGTATCAGGGCGATACCGATCGTGAGCAGGAGATGTCTCGCCCGCACTCTTCCGATAAACAGCAGCATCAGGCTGATGGCGCCGGTCAGCAGGGCCGTGGACAAATTTGCCGGAGCGATCAACATGCAGACGACGGCAACCGGCAGGATCACGGGAATGAATCCCTTTCTGAAATCCTTGATAGTATCCTGCTTACGGCTTAACAACCGGCTCAGGTACATGAACAGGGCCAGTTTCGCCAGATCTGAACTCTGAAAGGTCAGATTGATGATCGGCAGCCGTATCCAGCGACTTCCTTCGTTGAGCCTGACGCCAAAGAACAGGGTATAGATCAATAGAGGTATGGATATCAGGAACAATATCTTTGCTACCCTGGAATAGATCGTATAATTGACCTGGTGGGCAAAATAGATCACCAGGACGCCGACGAGGATAAAGGCGAACTGCTTGAACAGGTAGACCTCGGTATTACCTTTGTACATTTTGTAGGCCAGCAATCCTGTGGAGCTATAAACGGCCAGCAATGATACTACGGCCAGCAGCACCACCGTTGTCCAGATGACCTTGTCGCCCCTGGTCCTGGACCTCAACCCTCCGAAGGGCATTTTCTCTATCGTAGTCGAATCATTCATTACAGATCGCGAACCGCCTCTTTGAATTGTTTACCCCTGTCCTCATAATTCTTGAACAGGTCAAAACTCGCGCAGGCCGGGCTCAGCAATACCACGTCCCCTTTTGCGGCGAAATGGAATGCTGCCTTTACCGCCTCGTCCGCGCTGCCCGTATTGACCATCAGGGGCACGTCGTTCCGGAATGCGTCATGAATTTTCCGGTTGTCAACGCCCATGCAGACGATCGCCTTGACTTTTTCCTTGACCAATTCCCGGATGAGCGAATAGTCATTGCCTTTGTCCATTCCCCCGAGGATCAAGATGGTCGGCTTGGTCATGCTTTCCAGGGCATACCAGGTACTATTGACATTGGTGGCCTTGGAATCGTTAATGAACTCCACTCCGCGAATCGTGCTCACGTATTCCATCCGGTGCTCAAGCGCCTCAAAGCTCTCGATCGCCTCCCTGATCTTTTGTTTTCGGATGCCGACGGTGGCTGCCGCGATTCCTGCTGCCATGGTGTTGTATTGATTGTGAATACCTTTGATCGCAAAATCATATATGCTCATCTGCAATCGCTCGCTGCCTGCCTCTATGACCATTTGTCCGTTCCTGATGAATCCGCCTTTTTTGGGTTCGTGTTGCATAGTAAATGGTAATGGGTTAGAATGAATGGAATATTGGTTTAGCTGTTGTTTGATCACAGGATCGTCTTCGCAATAAATGAAATAGTCCTCTGACGTCTGGTTCATCGTGATCCGGAATTTGCTGGCGATATAGTTCTCGAACCTGTAATCGTAGCGGTCAAGATGATCTTCGGTGATATTCGTCAGGACAGCGATGTCCGGCCTGAATGTCACAATATCGTCCAGTTGGAAACTGCTGATCTCAGCCACATACCATTGTTTCGGATCTTCCGCCACCTGTCTGGCGAAGGAATACCCGATATTGCCGACCATCGCACAATCGAGATCGCCATGCCTGCAAATGTGGTAGGTAAGCGCCGTGGTTGTGCTCTTCCCGTTGCTTCCCGTAATGCCAATGATCTTACTATCCCCTTTGAACCGGTAGGCAAGTTCTATCTCACCGATCACCGGTATACCCATTTCGCGAAACCTCCCAATCCATTCATTCTTTTCCGGTATGCCCGGACTTTTAACTACCTCGTCCGCCCTCAGCAAGCCTTGCTCGGTGTGTCCCCCTTCTTCGAATCCGATGGCGTGACTCTCCAATTCCATCCTGTAAGGTTCCTTCAGCTGGCCGCCGTCGGAAACGAACACGTCATATCCTTTTTGCCTGGCCAGCAACGCCGCGCCGATACCGCTTTCACCTCCGCCCAATATGACCATGCGTTTATTCATCGGCATTCAGCTGATTAAATTATTTTCAACCGGGCCCGAAAACCGGTCAACCTGCAAAGGGCGGATCATAGGTTCTTCAAAAGCATGAACTAATACTGCACCACAATTTCTTCACCGGCAAGGGTCATCGGTTTGTCGGCTTCTACGGGTGGTTTTTCATAAAGGGCAACCTCTTCTATCTTATCTTCAGTGTGGCTATCGCAAAAGCCACACACAATATCGTTACGATCCAGAAGCGGGTTACGATCTTGCTTTCATGATATCCCAGCTTCTGGTAATGGTGATGCAAGGGACTCATTAAAAAAATCCGACGACCTTCTCCATATTTTTTCTTCGTATACTTGAAATAGGAGACTTGTATCATGACGCTCAGCGATTCGACAAGGAACACCGCGCAGAAAATGGGGATCAACAATTCCTTCCTTACGATAATGGCAAGCGCGGCGATGATGCCGCCCAGTGTCAGGCTGCCAGTATCGCCCATGAACACCTGTGCAGGGTAAGCATTGTACCAGAGGAAACCGGCGCAAGCGCCGATCATTGCGCCGATGAAAATAGACAGCTCACCCAGGTTGGGTATGTACATGATATTGAGGTATTCCGCAAAACGGATATTGCCGCTGGCATAGGCGAAGACGCCGAGGCAGGTGCCGATCAACATGCTGGTTCCCGTCGCGAGGCCATCTAGTCCGTCCGTGATATTAGCTCCGTTAGATACAGCTGTAACAATGAAAATAACGATCAGGATATAGAGTATCCAGGTAAATCCGCGTAATGCCGGAGGCAGGAGCTTGGAATAATTGAATTCATGGTTCTTGACGAATGGGATCGTAGTAATGGGCTCCCTGGCTTCCACGAAAAGTTTAGGCTTCCCATCCAGCACCACCACTTTTATGCCGGTCGTATCTGCCGGCCTGGTTTGACCGACATATTCACGCCAAACCTTGGTATTCCCATTATAGTAGAGAGTAATGGCCACGACAAGCCCGAGTACCACCTGGCCAAGGATCTTAAACCAGCCGGCAAGCCCGTCCTTATTTGCCTTTTTATAAGCACCTCCCTTTTGCTGCGCTAATCGTTTGGCCTTCAATTTCAGGTAATCGTCGATGAATCCGATCATGCCGAGCCATAGCGTGCTGAAGATCATGAGGCGTATATAGGCCTTGTCGAGGTCTGCAAGCAATAGGGTGGGGACGAGGATGGCCAGGATAATGATAAAGCCTCCCATCGTTGGCGTACCCTTTTTTTGCTGCTCGCCGGCAAGTCCCAACTCGCGGACGCTCTCACCGACCTGACGTTTTAAAAGGATGTTGATCATGCGTTTGCCGAACAGCATCGTAATGATCAGGGAGAACAGCACGGCCAGCAACACCCGGAAGGTGATGAATTGAAAGAGCGCCCCACCGGGCACCTTAATCCCGTTCTGCTTAAACCAATCAAATAAATGATACAGCATCTATGTCTATTTGTCCATTAATGAAAACATTTCCAGCAGGACCTGCTTGTCGTCGAATGGATATTTCACTCCTTTTATTTCCTGGTATTTTTCATGTCCTTTTCCGGCAATGAGCACAATGTCTTCCGAACGGGCCAGGTTGATAGCTGTCCGTATCGCGTCCTTCCGGTCCACGATCGGGATGTATTTTCGCTTTGCCGCAGTACTAAGGCCTGTCTCCATATCTCTCAATATTTGTCCCGGATCTTCGCTGCGGGGATTATCGGATGTGAAGATGACCTTGTCGCTGTAATCGCAGGCCGTCTGTCCCATGACCGGGCGTTTGGTCTTATCCCTGTCGCCGCCGCATCCGACTACCGTGATGATATGTTCATGGCCCTTTCTCAACTTTTGAATGGTCGAGAGCACATTGACCAGGGCGTCCGGCGTATGTGCGTAATCCACTATGCCGATGACCCGTTCTTTCGGGGAGACGCTGTAGTCAAACCGGCCCTCCGCTCCGCTAAGCACGCTGAGGGACCGAAGTACCTCCTGACGGTCCTCTCCGAGGCAGATTGCCGCCCCGAAAACGGCCAGCAGATTATACGCGTTAAACTCGCCGATAAGCCTGAAATGGACCTCCTGGTCACCGATCATCATGACGAGGCCGGTCAGATTATTTTCCAGCACCTTACCTTTGAAATCGGCAGGATTACGAAGGCCATAAAAATATTTTTTCGCGTTCGTGTTTTGAAGCATTACGCTGCCCCGCTTATCATCGGCATTGGAGATGGCGAAAGCGTCGGAAGGCAGGCCGTCAAAAAAGGCCTTCTTTACCCGGATGTACTCCTCGAACGTCTTATGGTAATCCAGGTGATCATGTGTGATATTACTGAACAGGCCGCCTGCGTATTTAAGTCCGGCGATCCGTTGCTGATGGATGGCATGGGAACTGGTCTCCATGAATACATGCGTGCAGCCTTCGTCCACCATTTCCTTCAGCAAAGCGTTCAGGCTGATGGCATCGGGAGTAGTGTGCGTAGCGGGTACGATCCTTTCACCGACATAATTCTCCACGGTACTAAGCAGACCGCATTTCGATCCCAATGCAGTGAACAACTTATATAGCAGGGTGGCGATGGTGGTCTTGCCATTCGTGCCGGTAACCCCTACCAGCCTGATCTTCTCCGAGGGTTGCCCATAAAAATTATGCGCGATGTAGCCGGCGGCGGCGGCGCTGTTCTCGACCTCGACGTAGGTCACTCCCTCGCTGAGACTGGCGGGCAGGGATTCACAGACAATGGCCACCGCGCCGGCCTGCACCACCTGTCCGATGAATTGATGGCCGTCGGCATGCGTGCCGCGCAAGGCGATAAAGAGGGAGTTCCTGGTTATTTTCCGGGAATCCGTTTCAAGCCGATCGATGGCCTGTCCCATGTCGCCATGTATGGACCGGATGCTCACCTTGTACAATATATCCTGCAGTTGTGCCATATTAGTTTAACCGTATCGTTACCGTCTCGTTCTTTTGCAATGCGGTCCCCGCGGCTATGCTTTGCCCGCTCACTTTTCCGCGACCGCTGGGGACGACCCTGATATTCCTGCTTTCGAGCAGATACAATGCGTCTTTCAGGCCCATGCCCCGAACATCGGGCATTTCCATGCGTGGAAGAGATTCGCTGTTCAGCACCGGCTCGATCTGCCCTGTACGTCCCGAATAAAGCATTGCCCATTCATTGTTGCCGGCGGAATCGCGGTAGCTCATATCGAAGGCCTTCATCACCTGCTGAATCTCCCCCCTACGTCCGGCATAATAGAATGGCGTGCTGTCTCTTTGCAGGGCGGGCATGACAGGGACCGGATTTGCGCTCATAAGCTTATCGGCAAGCTCCTTGAATACGGGTGCAGCAACCGCCGCACCATAGAATTTCCTGGCAAAAGGCTTGTTCCTGATCACCACTATGCAGGAATACTTCGGATGGTCTGCCGGGAAGTAACCGGCAAAGGAGGATTGATAGATATGATCCGCATATCCGCGGTTGCGGTCGGCTACCAGTGCTGTTCCTGTCTTGCCCGCCACTTTATAAAATGAATTCCTGAACACATCCTTCGCGGTGCCTTCAAGGCAAACTCCTTCGAGGCATTCCTTCACTTTGCCAAGAGTCTCGTCACTGCAAATCTTGTCAATTACCGTTGCCGGTTTATTTTCCTTTACGGTGATGCCCGATTCCTCGATGGAATGCACGAGGTAAGGTTGCATCATTTTCCCATCGTTCGCCACGGCGTTGTACAGTTGAAGAGTTTGCAGGGGGCTCACCAGCACCTCATAGCCGAAAGCCATCCAGGGCAGAGTGGTGGCGCTCCAGGTTCGCGATCCGGGATGCTTGATCACGGGTGCGGTCTCGCCGGCCAGATCGATGCCCGTCAACCGGTTGAACCGCCATTGCTTCAAATGGTCGATGAATGACCCGGGGTTTCTGCCATAATGAGCCCAGGCCAGCTTGGCCATCCCTACATTCGAGCTGTGTTCAAACGCCTGTTTGACAGTCACATTTTGCTCATCCGTTCTTTCGCTGTCATAAACCGTGCGCCCCGAGACCTTCCAGACGCCTCCCTCGATGTTGACCTTGTCGGTGAGCGCTACCGCCTTATCTTCCAGAAGGGACATCAGTGTAGCGAGCTTGAATGTCGAGCCGGGTTCGGTAGCGCGGATCGCATAGTTCAGGTCCTCCCAGTAGGCGCCATCGGGCTGGCGTCCCAGGTTAGCAACGGCCTTTATCTTACCGGTCGAAACCTCCATTACGATACAGGTGCCCTGTGTGGCTTCATTATCCGTAAGCCCTTTGAGCAGGGCGTTTTCAGCGATGTCCTGGATATTCACATCCAGGGTGGTGACGATGTCTTTTCCGCTTTGCGCCTCGATCTCATATCCTTCCACCGGGATATACGTGCCGCCGGCGATGTACCGGACCAGTCTTTTGCCGCTCTCCCCTTTGAGAAGCGTATCATAGGTCCGCTCGAGTCCCACATTCTGGGCGTTGGACCTGGCCAGTCCGATGGTCCGATTAGCCAACAAGCCGAAAGGATTAAGCCGTTTGTTGGTCACTTCAGCGATGAAACCGCTCTTATTCCTGCCCTGGCGGACGAGGGGGAAATCCCGAAGGCGTTTGTACTGATCGAAAGAGATATTCGATTGCAGGAGAAAATATCTGTCCTCGTGGCGATATCCCAGCGAAAGTTCTCTTTTATACGCGGAAGGACCTTTATCCTTGAAGAGGCCGGCAAGGCAGAGGGATAAGGAATCGAGGTTCTCCTTGAACCGCTTGCCTTCTTTTTCACGCAGGCCGTCCGCGCCGAAATCGATATAGATGGAAAAATAAGGGATAGAGGTGCTTAGCATACTGCTGTCTTCGCTGTAGATGGTTCCTCTTTCCGCATCCAGCTCCACGAATTTTTGGTGCAGGCTGTCGCTAAGACCTCTCCAATAGGCCCCCTGAACATGCTGTATGTAAAAGGCTTTTCCCAATACGCAAATGCTTATGATCACCATGCCGATAAAGCAGAGATACACTCTCCATAATATGTCGCGCTTGACTTCCATGATCCTTGCAGGGCGCCCGGCTGCCCGTTCCGCTGCCCTCAGTGCTTGGTGGTGCCCGAGTCGATCAGGACATAGGGAGCAGAGGTCAGCTCTTTCAGGCCGAAGGGCCCTACAGCTTTCGCCAGCTCGCTCTGTTTGCTTCGAAACATCACTTCGCTTTTCAGTGTTTTATATTCGTATTGCAATTCTTTTACTTCCTTGTTTGTCCGATTGATGTCCCGAACCACATTATCCGCGTAATGGCCGTTATAGATATAGATCACCGCCAGCACCGCCAGGAACAGGAAAAAAGGTATATTCTTCATGATCCAGCTATAGCCGCGCCATCGGCGCCAGCCATTTCCTGACCGCTTCCGCCCGGATCCGATATGTTGTTCCGCTTCGTTCATGGCTTCATTGTCCTATCTTTTCGGCCACGCGCAATTTTGCGCTGCGTGACCGGGGATTCCGTTTCAACTCCTGCTCACCGGGTGAAATGGCCCGCCTCGTGACCGGCCGCAGAACTTGGGGGTTGCCACTCTGTCCGAACGGATCTTCCTGCTCCGGCTCGAAGGTTCCCTTCTTAAAAAAGTTCTTTACGATCCGGTCTTCCAGCGAATGGAAAGTGATGATCGCTATCCGGCCATGGGGTTTCAAGAGGCCGGGAGCCTGCCGCAGGAGGTCCTGCAAGGCGCCCAGTTCATCGTTCACTTCGATCCTCAACGCCTGGAAGACCTGGGCGAACCATTTTTGCGGATTGCCTTTCACGATACTGTTCAGCGCCGTTTTGAAATTCCTGATCGTATTCAACGATACGGATCGGCGGATGCCGACTATGGTCCTGGCAAGGGTCTTGGCATTGGTCACTTCCCCGTATCGCTCAAATAATTTGTGCAGATCCTGCTCGGAGTAGGTGTCGATCACGCCGAAGGCCGTCAATGATTGCCTTCTGTCCATGCGCATATCGAGATCCCCTTCGAAACGGAAGGAAAAACCTCTTTCCGCCTCATCGAACTGATGGCTGCTCACTCCGAGGTCCGCCAGGATGCCGTTTACGGGCGATGCGTGATGGAGACGCAGCATGCGTTCCAGGTGGCGGAAGTTATGCGGAACAAAGATGATCCGGGGATCATCGGGGAGGTTGGCCTTTGCGTCATTGTCCTGATCGAATGCGAACAACCTTCCTTTCGGTCCCAATCTCTCCAGTATCCCCTTCGAATGGCCCCCGCCGCCGAAAGTGCAATCCACATAAGTGCCATCCGCTTGCACCTGCAATCCGTCCAGCGTCTCCTGTAGCAGCACAGGCACGTGGTAGTCTGGCGACGGAATGTTCAAGACCCCTGCCCTCCCGGGTTCATCACTTCCTTAGCGAGGTCGCTGTATGCATCCGGTGAAAAAGATTCAAAGAACTGTTTGTATTTGATTTTGTCCCAGATCTCGATTTTATTTGTGGCTGATGCCAGGACGATGTCCTTTTCAAGCCCGGCATATTCTTTCAGATTTTGGGGGACCAGGAGCCGGCCGGCGGAATCCAATTCGAGCATTGTCGCCCCGTTGAGAAAATATCTCCTGAATTCTCGTACTTTAGGGTCAAAGTCGTTCAGCTGGCCGATGCGATTGAATATGGGTTCCCAGATCCTGACAGGATAGAGGGTAAGACATTTTTCGAACCCGCGGTTGATGACAAACTGAGTGTTATCCTCTTCAGGCAACTGCTTTTTAAAGCCCGCCGGAAGAAGGAAGCGACTTTTTGAGTCTAGTGTGGCTTCGTATTCACCCAGAAAACCAATCATTTATGACGGATTGAATCAAAATAAATTAAAACTAACACAAATTAACACTTTTTCCCACTGTTCAACGGAAATTGAAAAATTAATTTTTTCCACAATCTGGCGTATCCCATTCAGGCCCAATAGGCAAGGGATATATCGAATTAGAACGGGATCCGGGTTATTTGGGCTGGGGAAGGAGTGTGAATTAGCGTGGATAACTTGTTAATTATGGCTAATGCGGGCTATTCCGGAACTCCTTTATTGAAAAAGCTCGGTCTGCAAGACACCCATCGGGTCTGGGTGATCAACGAGCCCGGGGATTATTTCCGATGGCTGGAGAAGGATATCAGCTCCCAGCGCTGTCCGGCCGGCGGCATTCCCGATTGGGTTCATCTATTTGCGCGGTCCAGGAAAGAATTTCAGGCCGGGATGCAGCAATTGAAGAAGGTTTACGAGAAAAATAGCGCCCTCATCATTTGGGTTTCCTGGTATAAGAAGAGCTCCGGCCTGTCGACGGACCTGACCGAAGACGTCATTCGCGAATACGCACTGGCCAACGGCCTCGTTGATATCAAAGTTTGCGCGGTAAGCGGGCAATGGAGCGGGCTGAAACTGGTGGTGCCGGTGAGCAAGCGAAGGAATCCGTAATTTGCGGGCCGGCGGCAGTCAGCCGCACAGCCTATGGATCCGAAAACGCTCTCCATCTCCGATTTTCAATATGTTCTTCCGCCCGGGCGGATCGCCCACTATCCACTTCCAGACAGGGATGCCAGCAAATTATTGATCTACCGGGGGGGTGAACGCCAGGCTATCCGGGAAGATATCTACAGGAATATAGACCGTTACTTACCCGATCATTCACTGCTTGTATTTAATAATAGTAAGGTTGTTGAAGCGAGGATCGTATTTCAAAAAGCAAGCGGAGGGCAGATTGAGCTATTCTGTCTCGAACCCTCTCCGGAATATGGCGGCGTCGGCGCGGCCCTTATGCGGAAAGGCCGGGTTCGCTGGAAATGCCTGATTGGCGGAGCCTCAAAATGGAAGCCCGGGCAGGTGCTGACCCGTGGGATCGGAACAGATGGCAGCCAAATGGAAGAATCCCTGCATGCCAGGTGGATCGGCAGGTTGGAAGGCTCTTTTCTCATCGAGCTATACTGGTCGCCTCCTGACCTCAGCTTCGCCGAGGTGTTGCGCCGGGCCGGCCGCATTCCCCTGCCTCCTTATATCCGGAGGGACGTCGAAAGCTCCGACAACGAACGATATCAAACCGTCTATGCCAGGCAGGAAGGTTCGGTGGCTGCGCCTACGGCGGGACTCCATTTTACCGATACTCTGATGGAGAGGCTAAGACAAAGGGACATCCAACCCGTCTTTGTCACATTGCACGTCGGCGCGGGCACTTTCATGCCGGTGAAAGCCGATGCTCTTGGACAGCATTCCATGCATGCCGAGTTCATCGACGTGGACAAAGGGAGTTTGAGCACCCTGCTGGCACATCATCAAGGTCCGGTCATCCCGGTCGGGACGACTTCGCTGCGCACGATCGAAAGTCTTTACTGGTTAGGCGCGAAGACGGTTCGGGATCCCGACACGCCGCCGGAAAACCTGGTGGTCCATCAATGGGACGCCTATGAAAAGGAAGCCGGAAGTATTCCGGTTAGCCAGGCTCTGACCTCGCTGCTGTCATGGATGGAACGTCAGGGATGCGAAAGGTTATTGACCCGGACCCAGTTGCTGATCGCGCCCGGGTATCCATGGAAGCTGGCGGGCGGCCTTGTCACCAATTTTCATCAACCCGGTTCCACCCTATTGTTGCTGGTCGCCGCGCTGATCGGCGAAGATTGGAGGCAGGTTTATCGCCATGCCCTTGATCACGGATTCCGGTTCCTGAGCTATGGGGACGGGTGCCTGTTGTTGCCGGGCCCGCCAGGTGAGCTCCGGATCATGCCTTAAGGGGGAATTCCAGGGTAAAGGTCGTGCCCTTTCCGATGAGGCTCTCGACCTTGATCTTTCCTTCGTGCGCTTCGACGATGGTCTTGACATAACTGAGACCCAGTCCGAAGCCTTTAACATTATGCAAATTGCCGGTATGGGCGCGATAGAACTTCTCGAAAATGCGGCGCTGGGTCTCCTTGCTCATCCCGATGCCATTGTCCTCGATGCGAATGATCAGGCTCTTGGACGTACTGTGCGTGGTGATGCGAATGAGCAGGTTATCTCTCGAGTATTTTACGGCATTATCGATCAGGTTCGATATCAGATTGGTAAAATGCACTTCGTCCGCATTGAGCAGGTCCTTTTTCGCATTCAATTGCAGTTCCGCCTTACCTCCCTTTCCATCAAGCTGTAATTGAAAATTTTCCAGCGCTTCCCTGATGACCTCATGCGCATGAATGGGGCGGAGTTGCAGTTGTTGTTCCTGACGATCCAGCAATGAGGCCTGGAGGATCGTCTCTACCTGCTTGTTCATTCGTTTATTCTCTTCTTTGATGATCCCCGAGAAATATTCCGATTTTTGCCGGTCCTGCACAACCTTTTCATTCCGAAGCGCGTCGACCGCCAGCGAAATGGTCGCCAGCGGCGTTTTGAACTCGTGAGTCATGTTATTGATGAAGTCATTCTTGATCTCACTCAGCTTTTTCTGCCGCAATAGTGCGCTCACCGTCACATAAAAGGCGGCGATGATCACCAGGGTAAAAAAAATGGCTCCGCCGATCATGAGTCTCATTTCTCCAAGGACGATCTTCTTAAAATCCGGGACCACCACGACCAGCACTTCATCGGGCACAATGGTATTCAGATCGCTCGGGTTCTGGGGTTGGAGCGGGTAAACCACGGAAAGATTGCTTGTATCCTGAACTTCTTTGATGAATCCTTTCGACCGGATCTCGGGTGGTTGAAAAGACAGCCTGGATGAAATACCGAAATCCGCCGTGATGGAGAATTCGAAACGGGTATCCTTTAGTCCGCGATTGACGAAGGCTTTCTTGATCTTTTCGTTAATATCCTCTTCCGTGAACATCTGGGCGATGGTCAGGGGCTTCATCAATTCAAGCGCAAATTGATCGGCCGGGCGCCAACCGAATCCGGGCCGCATGCGCAATACTCTTGGGTTAGGCGAAGCAGCCCTTTGTTCGACCAGCTGTTGCCCCACATCGGTCATGACGTCCGCCAGTTTGTGCCTGAGGAGCTCCTTTTTATTCTCCACCATGGTCAGTATCCAGTTGACCTGGATATAAATGATCCCGATGAGCGACAAAGTGATCAGGAAGAAGATAATGGGGAAAATTTTTTTCATCCGAGTCTGTTCAGGCGCTGGTTTTACGTCAAGGGCAAATTTATCAAAAGGATACGCGGGCGTACTATCCTGCCCGAAGCGGGCGGGGTATTTAACGAAGGTTTCACAAAGAAAAGGGATTTCGGGGGAAAAATCCGGTATTTTTCATGCCATCGGCGGTGCGGAACGCGATTGGGAACGGTCTTTTGGCCGCTTTTTCCCAACAGCTGTTTTGTTAGTTCCCAGGATTACTTAATTTAGAACCCATGGAAAGCCCCGCACCTGGCATATTGTTGATCGCCGATCCATTCTTAAAAGATCCTAACTTCAAACGAACGGTCGTATTCCTATGCGAGCACCAGGATGAAGGCAGCTTTGGTTTTGTCCTCAATAAGAATTACGACTATACCCTCGACGAATTGGTAAGCGGGCTGGACGATCTCAAACTCCCCGTCTATCACGGAGGGCCCGTTCAAATGGACACGATCCATTTCCTGCATCAATATCCCGACAAGATTAGCGGCGGTTATGAGATCGTCGACGGGGTATTTTGGGGAGGCAGTTTCGAGACGGCTATCGAGCTGATCCGCTCGGGAGAAGTCGATCCGGGCAAGATCCGGTTCTATATCGGCTATTCCGGCTGGGGCAGCGGCCAGCTTGCCGACGAGTTGAAAGAGAAATCATGGCTTACCGTCCAGGCAAGCCGCAAGCTCGTCTTTCACAAACAACCGGACGAGATCTGGAAGGACGCCCTCCGTCACCTTGGCGGAGATTATGAGATCATGGTCAATTTCCCAATCGACCCGCAGCTCAATTAGCGGCAAGCTTTATCTCAGTGGAAAACGAATTCCCGCCATGATCCCCCAGTTATCAAGATTGCTGACCCCATAGTTATTAAAGGGCGCATAATTATAGGTCGCGCCGATCCGCAGGGCCGTGGATGAATACCCGTTCAACGGGATAAGCAGGCCCGCCTCTCCGCGCACGGCCAGTTTGGTGGCCGATACCGGATTGTCGAATTCCCCCAGGTACTGGTCAAAGGCGATAAAATTCACGCCTGCACCTGCGCCGACATATGGCCGGATGAACCCTTTATCCACCAGGGTGTAACTGGCCGTGATCAAAACGGGGATCTGCTGCACGGAATTGCTGACGACGGCCGAAATGGAAGATCCTTTTCCGTCAGCATAGACCTGGCGAGGATATTTCTGATAATAATCATTATATCCCACGTTCAAGCCGACGCTGAACTGTCCGGACACCGGATAGGCCAGGCCGGCTGTGAAACCCTTGTAAGCCGGATTGGAGACAAAGTCCTTAAATGTTCCCGCCGGCAGGTTGACATTATAATTCATATTGAATTGGAGTTCATGATCAACCTGCGCGCGGGCCGTAGATACGCAGAAGAACAGGATCGGGGCGATGAAGCTGTATTTGAATTTCGATCTCATGGCTTTCGTCTTTACGATTTACATTAATTTGTAGTTTTCAGGTAGGGCGACTGGTTGAAGAGGGCGGCCACGCCAGACGCAGCATTTGTCGTCGAAAAGACGCCTTCCCCGCGAACCAGGCCGGTCCATACCGAGCCGATCTGATTGTTGTGCGAAGCCGCATTCTTCAGATCCAGCAGGTCGATCTCGAGACCGCCGCTTTGGATCGTGTATGTACCCACGGCATACGGAGAATAATAACCGTATCCCGGATAACCCCAATAGTAGGGGTCCCAATACGATCCATAATAATCCCAATAATCTGCATAGCTGAAGACCCCGGTAGTCGTATTGTAGACCCTGCTGATGTCTACGGCAAGGTTCGGGGAATCCGACCTGGCAACCAGTTGAAACCCGCGTTGCTGCATCGCCTGCGTAACCGCGGCGATAACCGTTGAATCAAATGTCGAATGCTCTCTGCCGGACAATTGATTATTATCGATCACATCGACGGAGTCGACGATGCTGAACGTGCGGTAAGTTGAAAAGGCAACTGTCGTATCGTAGTTGACCACATAAATCCGCGACTCATCGTTAGTAAGGTTCACGAGCGGATCCTTCTTGCAACTCCCTAATGCCAGAATGCCCATCAAAAGGCCAGCCGGCAATCCAAATCTTCTTTGCATAGTGCGTATCTTTTAACAGGATATACGCAATGCAATGCACAGATGTTGTGTTATGCCGGCCATTTTAACGTGTGCCTAACATTCCTTAAAATTGAATTAAATCGAAGCGGGAAATGAACTATTTCGGTTCCAACGGCACGGCGCCTTCAACCAGTACGGAGACCTTGTTATGAATGACCTCAACGAAACCGCTCTGTATCTCAAAATACTCGAAGTGATTGTTCTTGTCCCTGAGCACTTTCACCTTTCCGGACTTCAATGCACTGACCAGGGGGGCATGTCGATCCAATATCTCGAACATGCCGGTGGTACCCGGCAATTGAACGCCAAATACGTCGCCGCTAAAAAGCCTTTTCTCGGGTGTTAATATTTCCAGGTTCATTTTTCTGTTTACAAGTAGGATTGGGGCATTATCCTCTGGCCTGTGCGATCAGTTTTTTACCCTTTTCGATCGCGTCATCGATCCCGCCCACCAGGTTGAATGCAGCCTCCGGATATTCGTCCACTTCTCCGTCCATGATCATGTTAAAGCCCCGGATGGTCTCTTCGATCGGCACCAGTACGCCTCTGAGACCGGTGAACTGTTCAGCTACGTGGAAGGGCTGGGAGAGAAATCGTTGCACTTTTCGCGCTCTTGCAACGGTCATTTTATCTTCGTCGCTTAATTCGTCAAGACCCAGAATAGCAATGATATCCTGCAGTTCCTTATATCGCTGGAGGATCAACTTCACGCGATTGGCGCAATTGTAATGAGCCTCGCCGACGACCAGGGGGGTTAGAATGCGGGAGGTTGAATCGAGGGGGTCGACGGCCGGGTAAATACCCAGGTCCGCGATTTTTCGACTCAATACGGTGGTGGCATCCAGATGCGCAAATGTCGTCGCGGGGGCCGGATCGGTCAGGTCATCCGCGGGAACGTACACCGCCTGGACGGAGGTGATGGAACCATTCTTGGTTGATGTGATGCGTTCCTGCATAAGGCCCATTTCCGTCGCCAGCGTCGGCTGGTAACCTACCGCTGAGGGCATACGCCCGAGAAGCGCGGAAACCTCGGAGCCGGCTTGCGTGAAACGGAAGATATTGTCCACGAAAAAGAGAATATCGCGCCCTTGTCCCTTGCCATCCCCGTCACGGTAGTATTCCGCAATGGTGAGTCCGCTGAGGGCTACGCGCGCACGGGCTCCGGGCGGTTCATTCATCTGGCCGAAAACAAAAGTGGCCTTGGATTCGGCGAGTTCCTTCATGTCGACCTTGCTGAGGTCCCATCCGCCTTTTTCCATGCTATGTTTGAAATCGTCGCCATACTTCATGATCCCCGCCTCGATCATTTCACGCATCAGGTCATTCCCTTCGCGTGTGCGTTCGCCAACACCGGCAAAAACCGATACGCCGGCGTAGGCTTTCGCGATATTATTGATCAGTTCCTGGATCAACACCGTTTTACCTACCCCTGCTCCACCGAAAAGACCGATCTTACCTCCTTTGGCGTAAGGTTCGATCAGGTCGATGACCTTGATCCCTGTAAACAATATTTCGGTGCTTGTGCTCAGGTTCTCGAAGGCAGGAGGTTTGCTATGAATGGGACGACCATTGATCTTGGATACGGGAGGTAGCCCGTCGATAGGGTCGCCGGTCACGTTGAACAACCGCCCCTTGATCCCCTCGCCAATCGGCATGGCAATAGCCGCACCGGTATCGGTAACTGCCAGACCGCGAATCAATCCTTCCGTTCCATCCATCGCAATGCAACGAACGCTGTCTTCACCAAGGTGTTGTTGCACTTCCAGTACCAGGGTTTCGCCATTGGCGCCAGGCCGTTTCAGTTCCAATGCATTATAAATTTCGGGGAGCTTTCCTTCGAATTCCACATCGATTACCGCACCGATGATCTGCTTGATCTTGCCAGTACTTGCCATATAGTTATTTTAGCCAGGGAGTTATCTCTTAAACAGGCGTTGAACACCCTTTTAATTTCGGCTGCAAAGGTAAGGGAGAAGAGGGTAAAATCCGAAATCCGGCATCCTAAAATTGTAAAAAGCCGGAAACCTGTTCATTATCTCTAATTTTGCCGATCCAAACTGCAAATATGCAATTGATCCCTGTCACAGATCCCAGCCTGGCCAAGGAATTTATCCGGACGAACGTGGAATTGAACCGCCATACCCGCGGATATATCCGACCCCTTGATAAGGATATCACCGAAGTGTTCGATCCGAAAAAGAACAAGGCTTTCCGGCAGGGAGAATGCATACGCTGGATACTGAAAGATGACGACGGCCGGCCGATCGGCCGGATTGCCGCCTTTGTCAACAAGAAATATCGTTCCAAAGGAGACGAAGGTCCTGTGGGAGGAATTGGCTTTTTCGACTGCATCAATAGCCAGGATGCCGCCGACATGCTCTTCGATACGGCTAAACACTGGTTGATGCAACGCGGCATGGAGGCAATGGACGGGCCGATCAATTTTGGAGAAAGGGACAATTGGTGGGGCCTGGTTACGGACGGCTTCTATGAGCCCATGTATGCCATGAATTATAATCCGCCTTATTATAAATTGCTATTTGAGAACTATGGGTTCAGGCCATTCTTTTATCAGTATTGTTTTGGCATGGACCCAAAGAAAAAGCTGATGCCCAAGGTCATTCAGCGTCATGCGTCGGTCGCCAGCGATCCTTCCTTCAGCGCGCGGCATATCGATAAGAAAAAGCTGGGCGATTATGCCCAGGACTTTGTGACCATTTATAACAAGGCCTGGGCAGGACATGGCGGCATGAAAGAAATGAAAAAGGACCAGGCGCTCCTGCTGTTTAAGAAAATGAAGCCATTCATGGATGAGAAGATCGTCTGGTTCGCCTACCACAATAATGAGCCCATCGCCATGTTCCTCAATATTCCCGACCTGAACCAGTATTTTAAAAATTTCAATGGTCGTCTGGGCCTGATCCAGAAGTTGCGGTTCCTTTGGCTCCAATACAGGAAGGCCTGCCATAAGTTCACCGGCGTGGTATTTGGGATCGTCCCCGAGTTTCAGGGCATGGGTGTCGATGCCTATATCATTGTCGAATCCGCCAAGGTGATCCAGTCTGATACCGGCTACACCCACTATGAGATGCAATGGATCGGCGATTTCAATCCGAAAATGGTGAATATTGCCCGCGGCATAGGGGATTCAGAAATAAGTCGCACCCTGACCACTTACCGCTATTTATTCGATCGCACCCGCGAATTTAAACGTCATCCCATGATCAGCTAGTCCTTGATCCCCATCAATCTTTTTTCCCAGGAACGTACTTTTATCCTGTTTTCGGAATGCTCTCCCGAAAATGGATTTTACCATCTGCTGCCGGATTTCTTAACATGTTGATTATCAACATAGAATGAATTGGCATGCGATGTGAATATATGTCAAACGTACGCAAACGAATAACAGAAAGGCCCCGAACCAACAGCAGATCCAATCCTAAGAATGCCCAGTCCAAGATCTTATGAAATCCGCCGATGCCTTTGAAGAGCCGAGAAACCGTTCGATGTCCCTTGAAACCCGATCCATCCTTTGAAAGTCTCCGATCCCTGCCTTGAAAACCACCAGTATCCCTTTTGGAAGACCGAGTCCATGAAAGACCCGCTCCAACCCTTTGAAAAGGATCCAAACTATGTAAAAATCAAGGAGTTGACCCTTTGAAGGTGGGCTTTATTTAGAACATCTGGACTTTATTTATAACAGCCGGGATAATCCCTGGCTGTTATTTTTTGCAGGGTCTGGGGTCTGTCAAAACTTCCCGACCTGTCCCTGCACGTTCTCAAACAGCTTTCTTGCGCTGAAGCCGGTGCCCTGCTTAAATACCCACATAACCTTACGGATGTTTTGAATATCCTGGGAAATATCTCCATCGACGACGACCAGGTCAGCTTGTTTGCCAGGTTCGATCGAACCGATCCGAGCTTCCATCCTCAGCGCCAGGGCCCCGTTATAGGTCGCCATGCGAATAGCCTGCAGGGGGGTGAATCCTTCCCTTACCAGGAGTTCGATAGCCTGCTGGCTGCCGTAACCTGCCAGGGTACCCCCATTGCCGGTCGGATCTGTCCCTACCGTAAGCAGGCCGCCGGCATCGACGAACATTTTTTCCATCTTCATATCTTTCTCCAGGGTCTTATTGTACAATGCGTGCCGTTGCCGGTTATAATATTTGGTGTACATCTCCCGGGTATCGGGAGACATGGCCGCCAGCACTTCAGGTCTGGGGATCGTATCCAGGGTAGTCAGGTTCATCAACACGGCCAGCGTAGAAGTCAGGATCACCTTATGCTCCACCAGATAGGCGATCAGTTCTTTGACCGCTTGTCCATCCGGATCTGCATTAGCCAGCGGATCAGGAGCCGAGATGCATTGATCTTCCTTCTTTCCCGAAATAAAATCCGTGGATGCAAAAAAACCATGCTCCAGTTGATCGATCCCCATTTCCGCTGCCTCGCGATAGGTGACGGAACAGAGATGGCCGGTGATCTTCAATCCCCGCGCGTGAGCGGCATCTATCGCTGCTTTCAAGGTCGCCCTGTCCAGGAAATTGTATGCTTTGAAAGAGGTACAGCCCGCGTCGGCCCAGAAATCGACAAAGCGCTGCGCTTCGGCCGGGCCGCCAAGTTCATGCATCTGCGGAGCAAAGCTGCCTTTCCCCTCGAGATAGGGAGCGGTCACGTCCATATCCGGACCTGCAATTTTCCCCAGTGAAATGTCCCTTTTGAGAGCCAGGTCAGAGTAGGGTTCCACGCTCCCTGCCGTGCGAACAGTGGTAGCCCCGCAAGCGAGGTAAAGTTTAGGGAAGGTCACCGGTAATTGTTTATAATGAACGTAGAACGGAGAAATGCTGAGGGCGGGATAGTACATGTGCTCATGCAGCAGCACGAGACCTGGCAGCAGGGATCGGCCGGCCAGATCGACGACCTGGGCTCCGGCCGGCACCGGGATCTTCCCGTCATCGCCCACCGACTCGATGAGACCGTTGCGGATGATGACGATCTGGTCCGGTATGATCCGAAGCCTCTTCACATCTACCAGCCGGGCATGCGTCAGGGCGATCACCGGCGAATCATAATCGATAAATTGTTTTACAGAAGGAGAATAGGCCCGTTGGGACAAACCGGTGAGGGCAAGCGACAGCGCGCAAGCCATAAGGAGCATTGATCGCATAGTACTGTTTAACGTATTCACTTCCAGGTTAAATGTAAGATAAATCCCGGGGTATTCCAGAATTTCCCACGGGGGTCATTGCCTGTTTTGTTATTTGTGGTAGGTTTGCCACAGGAGTGTAAAGAATGGATAAATTTATCGTTTCGGCCCGAAAATACCGGCCCCAGGATTTCTCCACAGTAGTGGGGCAATCGCATATAACGACTACCCTTAAAAATGCCATCCGGAACAACCAGTTGGCACATGCCTTCCTGTTTTGCGGTCCACGCGGGGTAGGCAAAACAACGTGCGCACGCATTCTGGCCAAGACGATCAATTGCGAGAACGTGAGCGCTGAAGGCGAAGCCTGCAATCGCTGTCATTCCTGCGTGTCCTTCAATGAAGGAACATCGCTCAATATTCACGAGCTGGACGCGGCGAGCAACAATTCGGTGGATGATATCCGGAGCCTGGTGGATCAGGTGCGATTTGCCCCACAGGCGGGCAGATACAAGGTATATATCATTGATGAAGTGCATATGCTCAGCTCTTCGGCGTTTAATGCATTTTTGAAAACGCTGGAAGAACCGCCGCCTTATGCCATTTTCATCCTGGCAACGACGGAAAAGCACAAAATACTGCCAACTATCCTGTCGAGATGCCAGATCTTCGATTTCAAACGCATTACCATCGGAGATACCGTGAGCCATCTGCGGGAGATCTGCGACAAGGAGTCGATAGGAGCTGAAAAGGCCGCACTGCATGTGATCGCTCAAAAGAGCGAAGGTTGTATGCGTGATGCGCTAAGTATCCTGGACAAGATCGTAAGCTTTACGAATGGTGAATTGACCTACCAGCACACGCTGGAACATCTGAATATCCTCGATGCCGACAATTATTTCAGGCTTCTGGAAGCCATGGAGCGGCAAAACCTGTCCGATGCGCTCCTCTTGTACGACGATATCAACAGGAAAGGATTCGAGGGCGACCTGGTCCTCAACGGCTTTGCCGAGTTCATTCGAAACCTCCTGGTTTGCCGTGATGAAAAAGTAGCTGCCCTGCTGGAGGTCGTTGAAAGCTTTCGCGACAGGTATATAGCGACGGGCAGGCGAATGGATGCGGCCTACCTCATCAGCGCCCTCAATGTCCTGAATGAAGCCGAGTTGAACTATAAAGCAGCGCGCAATAAACGGCTGCACGTCGAGTTGGCCCTGATCAAGCTCTGCTATCTGGGGCAGGCTTTGCGAAGCGGGGCGCCTCAAAAAAAGCCATTTGAAGGAGCAAAGCCGGTGTCCTTCAGGAATATACCGTCGATGGAACTTGTCACAGCGGAACGGCCAACACGCGCCAAATTGCTCGTGGAAGAGCAGGTAGAGGACCCGTCCAGGACGGTAACCCGGGACAGGGCGCTATTCAAAGAGGCGATCGCCCCCCCGGAGCCTGTGCCCGTTGAGGAAACGGCCGTAAAAGACCGATCGGGCGAAAGGGAACACGCAGCCACCCCGTCCCTGGCCTCCCTGCTGAAGATCCGGCAGCAATTCTCGAGCAAATCGCCGGCCCGCGAAGAAGACACCAGCATCGCGCTTACCCGGGAGGCCCTGCAGGAGGCCTGGATGGCCTATACCCGGCAATTGCGGGAAGCAAGGAGCCCGGCCACGCAGAGCTTCGAACGCGCGGTGCTGAAAATAGACGGCGGCCACAGTTTCGAAGTCATTACTAACAATAACCTGGAGCAGAAATTCATCGAACAGGAAAAAAGGAACCTGTCCGACTGTCTGCAACGTACTTTTTCCAACAGAATGCTCACTTTCACGGTCAATGTGCTGGAAAACCAGGACTCGGAAGATCCGGAGGCAAGGCCACTGAGCCAACGGGAACAATTTCTTCGGATTGCCGAACAATACCCGCTGGTCAAAGAATTGAAGGATCGTCTGAAACTGGAACTGGACTACTAGCGGGGGAATTCAACCAACAAAAATCCCCGTTAAATTACATTCACAAATTTTGCGATATCCCCGATTGGCCGGAACTTTGCCAATCCTAAGCTATGGAAGGCAACACCACACCGGATTCATCACCGTCACAGCCAGCCAGCGAGTCGACGCGCCAGGTATTCCACGCCCGATCGACCGGACGCTGGCAGCGTTTTAAATGGGGAGGTAGGATCGTCCTGCTTTTCCTGGTATTGTTCGTCGTTATTTTTTCCATCGCCGTTTCCCGCGGATATATGCCCGCGCTGCCCCGGATCAAGGAACAAAGCCAGCTCTACAAGAAAGTGCTGGATACAAACCGGACCTTCATCATCAAGAACAGCCTGATCGAACAATATGGCGGCTTTCGCAAATATATTACAGAGAAAGTGCCGTATAAGCCGGGCGCATTCCCGGTCATGTCCAAGAAGGATTCAGTGAGGAATGGACTGAAAGCCGTGCCGGTAGATACCAGTTTCCGCTCCCTTACCAAATTCCCATGCGGCATCCGGGCCGCCTTTTATGTCGATTGGGACGCACAGTCCTTCCTGTCCCTGCAGCAGTATGTCTCCAAAATGAACCTGGTGATCCCCGAATGGATCTTTATCGATCCTACTGCCGACACCTTATATACGGATATCGATAACCGCGCCTGGACGGTAATGAAGAATTCCGGAGTGAAGGTGATGCCTATTCTCTCGAATAATTATAAAGAAGTGTTCCGCGGGGATGCCGTACACCGTATTATCCATAGTCCGGAAAAGAAGGAACGCCTGATCCATGATCTGATCACGATCCTGGTTAAGAACCGGTTCGTCGGGGTGAATGTGGATTTCGAAGAGCTGCAGGAAAAGAAGAACGAGGAACTGGTAAGCTTCCAGAAGGAACTATACGAACGCCTTCATGCTGCGAATTTCCTGGTCACGCAGGATGTGATCCCGTTCAACGAAGACTATAATTTCGAGCAGCTGTCAAAATATAATGATTACATCTTCCTGATGGCCTACGACCAGTATTCCGATAATACCGGCCCGGGGCCGATCGCGCATCAAAAATGGATCGAAGGGGCTGTCGATGCCGCGGTAAAGAAAATACCGATCCAGAAACTAATCCTTAGCATGGCGGCATACGGGTATGATTGGAAATTGGGGAAAGAGGTGTCTGCACGTACCGTCAGTTACCAGCAGGCTTTGTTCACGGCCAAGGACCAGGAAACCGGCATCGATTTCGATAATAATTCGTATAACCTGCATTTCAATTATGTCGATGAAGACGACAATAATACGCGGCACCAGGTGCAGTTCACCGATGCGGCGACCATCTTTAACGGTCTCCGGTTTGCCACTGAATACGGGCTAAGCGGAACGGCGATCTGGCGACTGGGCGACGAAGACCCAAGGGTATGGGATTTTTATGACAAGGACATGCGCAAATCCGCGCTGGACAGTTTCAATTTCGGCGAGTTCAGTAAGGTCGAGGCAAAGGCCGACGCTGACTTTGTCGACTACGAGGGCTCGGGAGAGGTATTGGATATAATCGCCACGCCCACCAACGGTCGCATCACCCCGGAAGTCGACACCAGCGAAATGCTGATCAGCGAAGAGACTTACGATAGCCTTCCGTCCAAGTTCGTAGCCCGGAAGTATGGGACCAGCGACTCGATGAAACTGGTTTTGACCTTTGATGACGGGCCGGACCCCCGGTACACCCCAAAGATCCTCGACATCCTCAGCAAATACCATGTCCCCGCAACGTTCTTCCTTGTCGGCATCAATGCCGAAAACAATATACCCATCGTCAAGCGGGAATTCAAGGAAGGCCATGAGATCGGAGATCACACGTTCACCCACCCGAATATCGCCAAAGTGAGCCAACGCCGGGCGGTATTGGAGATCGAAGCGACGAGGCTGCTGATCGAATGCATTACGGGTCATTCCACGATCATGTTCAGAGCCCCGTACAATGCGGATTTCGAACCCGAAAAATGGGAGGAACTGATCCCTGTGGCCATAGCCCGAAAAAAGAACTTTCTGGATATCGGCGAGTCGATCGACCCGCAGGACTGGGTGCCGGAGACTTCGGCCGACACCATCTATCAGCGTGTGATCGATGGCAAGAATACCATGACGAAGGCCAAGCTTAGTGGCAATATCATCCTGCTCCATGATGCCGGGGGAGAGGATCGGAGTGCGACAGTAGAGGCCTTGCCGCGGATCATTGAATATTTCCAGGCCCGCGGTTTCAAGTTCACCACGGTAGCAGATATTCTCGGAAAGAGCAAGAATGAACTGATGCCGGAAGTACCCAAAGGAAGCGGCTATTACCTGCTTCAGATCAATTATTATTTCGCTGAACTGGGCTATTGGGGAGGGCACATCCTCTTTTCGATGTTTATTACCTTTATGATCCTTTCCGTCGGGAGAGTCGTCGCGCTGGCCTTTATTGCCACGCGGGAGTATTTCAAGGAAAAGAAAAAGCCTTTGCTGCCGTTCTGGTTGCCCGATGGTTCCGACGCTCCGCTGGTCAGCATCATCGTGCCCGCTTATAATGAAGAGGTCAACGTCCTCAGTTCCATCGAGAGCCTGCTGAAAACTAACTATCCCAATTTCGAGATCCTTTTCGTCGATGACGGCAGCAAGGATAACACATACGAAAAGGTGATGGCGGCGTTCGGGGCCCATCCCAAGGTAAAGGTATTCTCCAAGCCAAATGGAGGAAAAGCCTCAGCCCTGAATTTCGGCATCCGCCAATCCCGTGCTGAATTTGTCGTTTGCATCGATGCAGACACCAAGCTGAAGCCGGATGCCGTATCGTGCCTGATGGAAAACTTTGCGCCGGCGTCTACGGGCACGGACGAACCGGGTCATGGGGCCGTCAGGGCATTGGTGGGAGCTGTCGCCGGCAATGTAAAAGTGGGAAATACCGTAAATCTGCTCACCAAGTGGCAGTCCATCGAATACATCAGCAGTCAGAATTTCGACAGGAAGGCTTTTGCCTATCTGAATGCCATAACCGTGGTGCCGGGAGCGATCGGCGCTTTTCGCAAAGCAGCCATACAGGAGGCGGGCGGCTTCACCACGGACACATTGGCCGAGGATTGTGATATTACGGTCCGCATCCTGCGATGCGGCTATATTATCGCGAACGATAACAGGGCGATCGCCAAAACAGAGGCCCCTGAGACGATGAAAATGTTCATCAAGCAGCGCTTTCGCTGGAATTTTGGCGTCATGCAAACCTTCTGGAAGAACAGAGATGCCCTGTTCAACTGGAAATACCGGTGGCTGGGCTGGGTAGCGCTGCCGAATATCCTCATCTTTCAATATATCATCCCCTTCGTCATTCCACTGGCCGATTTCTTCATGCTTGTCGGACTGCTGACCGGCAATGCATCAAAGATCGCCGGATATTATGTTGTCTTTATGCTGGTGGATGCCGCAGTAGCCGTTCTCGCCTTCAGCTTTGAAAAGGAACGGATCGTCAAACTTCTCTGGTTGATCCCTCAACGCCTGATCTGGCGATGGCTGATGTGGTTCGTCCTGTTCAAGGCGGTCAGGCGGGCTTTCAAGGGTGAATTGCAGCATTGGGGTGTGCTAAAAAGGACGGGGAACGTGAAAGCAGCATAGCCGGCGGGGGCACGAAGAAAGCGGTCCGGCAGACGGGTGCAGAGCCTGCAAAAAGGGACCAAATTCCTCATTTTATCTTAATTTCACCGCTCGATTCAGAATCATCCCGTTTAAATAAGACCAAGTATTATGGCTGAAGTTATTTTGATGCCCCGTTTGAGCGATACGATGACCGAAGGTGTTATCGCTGCCTGGCATAAAAAAGTCGGTGATCCCGTAAAAAAAGGAGAATTGCTTGCGGAAGTGGAAACGGATAAGGCCACCATGGATCTGGAAAGTTATAAGGACGGCACTTTATTGTTCGTTGGAACAGACAAGGGAGGCAAGATACAGGTGAATGACCTTTTGGCCATTATTGGCGCGCCCGGAGAAGATATCAGTTCCCTGGTAAAGGGTGGAAATACCCAGACCCCACCCGCAGCCACTCCGCCCGTTACCCCGGCGCCGGCGACCTCAACCTCCACCAATTCCTCCGCTACTTCCCCTGCCTCCGCCGCGGCAGCCCCGGCGCAAGCGACGGCACTGCCGGGTTTGGACCTTTCGAAAGTGGAGGAGGTGATCCTTATGCCGAGGCTCAGCGACACCATGACGGAGGGCGTCATTGCAGACTGGCATAAAAAGCCGGGAGACATGGTTAAAAAGGGGGATATCCTGGCCGATATCGAAACAGACAAAGCAACCATGGAACTGGAAAGCTATAAGGAAGGGAAATTATTATATATAGGTGCGCAGAAAGGGGAAAAGATCGCGGTCAACGATCTGCTGGCCGTTATAGGAGATGAGAAAAAGACGGATCTGCAAAAGATCGTGTCTGCGTCGAAGAATAAGGCTGGCGGTTCTCCGAACAATGCGGCTGCAACAAACCAAAATGCCGGCCCGCTCCAACAGGCCCAAGCCGGGAATGGCAGTCCGTCCCAGCAGGCGTCCGGCATGTCCGTGACCGCGGAAGGAAGGATCAAGGCCTCACCGCTGGCCAAGCGGATCGCCGCCGAAAAGGGCATCGATATTTCACAAGTGCCCGGATCGGGAGATAATGGACGGATCGTGAAGAAGGACGTGGACAGTTGGGTTCCTGGACAAGCGGCGGTCCCGGCCGTTTCGGGAAAGCCCGTACAGCCAGCCATGCCGGCCGGCCAACCCTCATTCGAAGACGTCCCCGTATCGCAAATGCGTAAGATCATTGCCAAGCGTCTTGCGGAAAGCAAGTTCTCGGCGCCCCATTTTTATGTAACGATGACGGTTGACATGGACAAGGCCGTGGAAAGCCGGACGAGGATCAACGACGTGTCGCCTGTAAAGATCTCTTTCAACGATCTCGTGTTGAAGGCGTCTGCCCTTGCCCTGAAACAGCATCCCGCCGTGAACAGCAGCTGGCTCGGAGACAAAATACGCATCAATCATCATGTCAATATCGGGGTGGCGGTAGCTGTCGAGGAAGGCCTGCTGGTTCCTGTCGTCCGCTATGCCGACACCAAGTCCCTCTCGCAGATCGCCACGGAGGTTAAGGATTTCGCGCAGAGAGCAAAAAATAAGAAACTACAACCCGCGGATTGGGAAGGCAGCACATTCACCATATCCAACCTGGGCATGTTCGGAGTGGATGAGTTCACGGCGATCATCAACCCTCCCGACGCGTGTATCCTTGCAATCGGAGCGATCCAAAACGTTCCGGTCATACGGAACGGCACCGTAGCAGCCGGGAATATCATGAAGCTGACGCTAAGCTGCGATCACCGCGTAGTGGACGGAGCCAAAGGAGCCGCCTTCCTTCAAACACTGAAGGGATTACTGGAAGAGCCATTGCGAATGCTGGTGTAGGGACCGCGGTGAGGCATTGCCGGTTGCCGCGATGCGGGCATAAGATGCGGGCATAAAAAAAGCTGTCTCTATTCCTCACGAGACAGCCCATTGGCGAAGGTTGGATGGGATCCTGACTAAATGGATAAGCATGGTCCTGGTCCTGGAACGCTGCGGACCCCTAGATCTTAAGGATATTATTTTTGTTTTTGGCATACTCTTCCTGTATCAGCTGGATTATCTGGCCTTTGTCTATTTCGCAAAATTTCGCGATCAGGAACAGTTCTTCGAGCGTGAATTTTTCGACCTTATGCATCAGCTCGGTGAAGCGGTCGACCTTTTTTCCGATATCCCTTGCCACGATCGTCTTTGGAATGAACTTGAAAATGTCATTGAAAGAAATTATTCTTCCCTCGGTTATCATAGGTTTGATAAGGTAGTATCGTGAATCTTTATCTTCCATAGTTCAAAACAAAGAAAAATTATAATACTTTAATTGCGACTAAGGAACAAATTTTGCCAACATCCCAATGTGTTATTTTCTTCTTCCAACTTCTTCTTTTTTTTCAACCCGTTTTTGTATTTTATAATCCCGCTTACGGTAATTTCTTGAACTGATTTTTCTTTTTTTTAGACCTAATCCTTCTTTTTTTTGACCCTAATTCATTGACTTCGTATCGTTCATCCATTATATCCGGCATACAAAAATACTAAATAATTTAGTTAATCAATACTAATAAAATTAGTATTTGTAGGTAGTTTTGCCCCTACAAGACCTATCTGCATGTATATCGGCAAGACCTATTTCAGTTTCAAGTACGGGACCTTTGCTACCGAGGAATTGGTAAAAGCAGCGGGAGAGGCGGGCATCACGACGCTGGCGCTGGCCAATATCAATTCGACCTGCGATGCATGGGACTTTTTACAATACTGTAATGAGCAGGGGATCAAGCCGATCCTGGGTGTGGAGATCCGCAATGCCGCCCAAATGCAGTTCATCCTTCTTGCTGCCAATAACCGCGGTTTTCAATGGATCAATGAATTCCTCTCGGAACATTTGCTGGCCAAAAAACCATTTCCCGGCAAGGCATCGGGCAAGCCGTTCTTCACAGATCCCGGCGACGGCTTCGTCATCTATCCGCTAGCGGCCAAGGCGCCCGGAGAACTGTTTTCGAACGAATACATCGGCGTTCAGCCGACGGAAGTGAACAAACTGATCCGAATGCCGGTCAGGGAGTATCCTGGGAAATGGGTCGTCAGGCAGCCGGTGACCTTTCAAAACAGGATCTATTACAACCTGCATCGGTTATTGAGGGCGGTAGACAAGAATACCCTCCTTACCAAACTCGCTCCTGAGGAATTGGCCGGGGAGCATGAATATTTCATTCCTCCGGTAGAACTATTCGAAGCATTCAGGCAATATCCGTCGATCCTGATGAACACCTGCCGTCTTACGGAGACCTGCGAAGTCAGCATGCGTTTCGGAGAGGACAAGAATAAAAAAGTCTTTAGCGCCACCGGCGAAGACGATCGTATCCTCCTGGAAAAATTGGCCAGGGAAGGCTTCGTGCAGCGCTATGGCGGCAACAAAAAGATCGCGGCCAGGTTGAACAAAGAACTACGGATCATCAGCGAGATGGGCTTCAACGCCTATTTCCTCATCGCCTGGGACCTGATCCGGTATGCCAGGAGCCGGGGATTCCATCATGTGGGAAGGGGATCAGGGGCAAATTCACTGGTAGCGTATTGCCTGCATATCACCGATGTGGACCCGATCGAACTGGACCTGTATTTCGAGCGTTTTTTAAACCCTCATCGCACGAGCCCACCGGACTTCGATATCGATTTTTCGTGGAAAGAGCGGGACGAGATCATCGACTATCTCTTCAAGCGATATGGCAGGCAACATGTGACCCTGCTGGGCATGTATTCCACTTTCCAATACAATGCCATCATCCGTGAATTGGGCAAGGTCTTCGGTCTGCCCAAGGCCGAGATCGCCCAGCTTGCCGAAAAAGATTACTATAACGGCGACAGCCGGGGGGAGAACTTCATGAAGAAAAAAGAGGAGGGTAAGATCCAACGCATCATCCTGCAATATGGAAAGCTGCTCCAGAATTTCCCGGAGCACCTCAGCATCCATCCCGGAGGCATTCTGATCAGCGAGGAGCCGCTGTCTGCGTATTGCGCCCTGCACATGCCGCCAAAGGGCTTTCCCACGGCGCAACTCGACATGTTCATGGCTGAAAATATCGGTCTGTACAAGCTGGACGTACTCAGCCAGCGGGGACTCGGTCATATCAGGGAGAGCCTGGACCTGATCCGGCAGAACAAAGGGATCGACATTGATATCCACCAAGTACAAAAATTCAAGGGGGACGAGAATATCCGTGCGCAAATCCGAAGCGTCAATACGATCGGTTGCTTTTATATCGAGTCTCCCGCCATGCGGAACCTCCTCCAGAAGTTGCGTTGCGACGACTACCCTACATTGGTCGCGGCAAGCTCGATCATCCGGCCCGGAGTAGGCCGTTCCGGCATGATGCAGGAATATATCCGCCGGTTCCATAACCCGAACGGCTTCGCGTACCTGCATCCGAGGTTGAAGGAACTGCTCGGGGAAACGTACGGCGTAATGGTTTATCAGGAGGACGTGATCAAGGTCGCCCACCACTGGGCCGGCCTGGATATGGCGGACGCAGACCTCTTGCGTCGCGCCACCAGCAGCAAGTACAGGGGGAAGAAGCATTTAAAGGAGCTCAAGGAGCGTTTTTTTACAAATTGTGAGGGCTTCGGATACCCCAACGAAACGATCGAAGAGGTTTGGCGCCAGATAGAGAGCTTCGCCGACTTCAGCTTTTGCAAGGCCCATTCCGCCTCTTTTGCCGTGGAATCGTACCAAAGCCTCTTTCTGAAAACCTATTACCCCATGGAATTTGCCGTGGCCGTCATCAACAATTTCGGGGGCTTTTACAGCAGGGAACTGTATTTCTATGAGCTGATGAAAACGGGAGCCCGGGTATATCCCCCCTGCGTGAATAACAGTGACTACTATACGAATATCCGTGGAACGGAAGTGCATGCCGGGTTCGTGCATGTACGGGGACTGGAACAGGCGCTGGTGGAAAAGCTGCTGGAAGAGCGGAGGATCGGTGGCCTCTATCTTCACCTGGCCGATCTGGTCGAGCGGACAGGCATTACAGCCGAGGCGCTGGAATTGCTGATCCGGGTCGGCGCCCTGCGATTCACCGGAAAGGACAAGAAAACCCTGCTGTGGGAGGGCGATTTCCTCCAAAAAAAGACCAGGTCCCCCTCACCTGCCTGCCGGCCTCTGTTCACCGAAGCGCCCCTGGCATTCCGGCTCCCTGAATTTCCCATCTATTCACTGGACGACCTATACGACGAGGTCGAGCTCCTGGGATTTCCCATGCGCGATCCTTTCCAACTGGTGGATGAAGATCCGGCGAGGTACGTGGCGGCAAGAGAACTGGCGGCGCATAGCGGGCAAATCGTCACCGTATTGGGTTATCACATCACCCATAAACCGGTGCGGACAGTGAAGGGGCAGACCATGAGCTTCGGGACTTTCCTGGATCAAAACAAAGATTGGATCGACACGGTACATTTTCCGGACATCCATGCCCTCCATCCGCCCCGGGCCGGCTTTTACAGGATCAGGGGGAAGGTCGTGGAAGAATTCGGAACGTATAGCATTGAGGTCACGGGGATAGAAAAAGCAAACATAAAAAACAGAAACGCAATACCGCATTGATCATGCTCCTCTCCCAGTACCGGCATATCGCCCATTTCGACCTGGATGCCTTCTTTGTGTCCGTAGAATGCCTGAAAGACTCGCGTCTTAGGGGAAAGCCGCTGATCGTAGGCGGATCCGGTGACCGCGGCGTGGTCACTTCATGCAGCTACGAGGCGCGCAAATCCGGCGTGCATAGCGCGATGCCCATCCGGCTGGCCCGGAGGCTGTGCCCGGACGTGCTGGTCATTAAAGGGGATTTTGAGTCCTATTCCAGGTATTCACGTATCGTTACGGACATTATGCGGGATAATGCACCCCTTTTTGAGAAAGCCTCGATCGACGAATTCTACCTCGACCTGACCGGCATGGACAAATTTTTCGGATGCCGTCTTTTTATCGCCGAGTTGCGGAAAAAGGTATTGAAGGAGAGCGGCTTGCCGGTTTCGTACGCCCTGGCGAGCAATAAACTGATCAGCAAGGTCGCCACCAATGAAGGCAAGCCCAACGGACAGCTCGAGATCCCGTTCGGATCGGAAAGGGAGTTTCTGGCCCCGTTGCCCGTGTCGAAATTACCAGGTATTGGACAAGACACAGCCTTCAAGCTCATCCGCCGCGGGGTAGAGACGCTGAAAACACTGAGCGAGATCCCGGTCGATATGATGAGCGCCTTGCTGGGCAAAAATGGCATCGAGCTCTGGCGAAAGGCCAATGGTCTTGATGAATCCCCGGTCATCCCTTATCATGAACAGAAATCCATCTCCACTGAGCGGACCTTTCAGCAAGACACCATCGATATAGGCTACCTCCATGCCGAACTGGTGCGAATGACGGAATCTATCGCGTTCGAGTTACGGAAGCAGGATCGGCTCACCGGCTGCGTCACCGTCAAACTAAGGTATTCCAATTTCGATACCGTCACACGCCAGGCGGCGATCGATCAAACCAATGCCGACCATATCCTCTTGCGGACAGCCGGGGCCCTTTTTAACAGGCTCTATGACAGACGCATGCTGATCCGCCTGCTGGGCATACGTTTTACACACCTCGTGCCGGGAAATTACCAGATCAAGCTCTTCGAAGATACCCAGGAGATGATACGCCTTTATCAATCGATCGATCATATCAAGCGACGATACGGAAGCATGCTGATCGGCCGTGCGGCCGGAAGAGTTCCCTGAATTAACGGACAAAACGGCACTAACGACGGAAAGTTTGGGAGTATTGGCGGACAGATCGGGAGTATGAACAATTAAATAATTTAATAAATCCTTTTATTTGTCTATGGATCGTGATCCACGCTATGACCTTATCAAGGAAAAGATTGCAAAAGGGAATATTAAATCCTTTAATGAAATATTTTTCTTTATCCCCAAGACCATCGTCGCCAATGATCTTGGCAAAAAGGTCAATCGCTTCAACGAAATGATGGACCATGTCGGCAAATTCACGTTAGATGAGCTTTACGTCCTTGCGAGGAACTTCAAGATCCCGATGACCGAACTTCAGCTGGTGCACGTCGAGTTCGAGAGGCAGGTAAAAAAACTCAATAAAGCAGACCAATCATAGTTCCAGGACCATTACTTATCCTTTAGTGTCCTTGTTACTCCAAGGTCATCCTGCCGCGGCAGGATGACCTTGTTCTTTCTTATGCTGCCTGTGGCCGGCATGCATACGGACAGCATGAAAAATTCGTAACTTGTCCATGCCATGTACAATCCATTTCCCGTGCTGACTGAGGCGATATTGCATGCCGAGATGGCGAATGGAAAGCGATTTTTCGTTCGCCAATATTTTGCGAGGGGAATGGACGCCCATCTGAGAGCGGCATTCCTGTTCCGGGGCTACCCGGAGGAGGAGAAAGACCAGGCCGAAAGTCATTTGGCCGCTATCGCGCGGGATCCCAATGCCTTTCTGTACGATGCGCTGGTGCCTGAGCATCTCAGCAAGCTGCGAACCGCGGCAGATCAACCGTTCGGCTTCAGGGTCTACTATGCGGCCAAGAGGGGGAAGGATTGGAAGCCGCCGGCGGTCTATGATGAAAAGATGAAGCGTTATATACGGCGCCATCACGGTCACTGGCGTACCAAACGGGGGGGAGATAAGATTGAGGTCGGCCTGTACGAAGAATTCGGAGAATTGTTCATTAAATTCAGCTATCTGGGGGAGGAAGACAGGATCCCTTTCAATGACATCGAAAAATATTAAGGAACGATATGTGTTTGGATATTGCCTATTATTCTGCGCTCGAACTGCTTGACGTTTATTTCCCCGAGTTGGTGCATGACGGCCAGTTACCGTTCGACCTGGACATGGGTATGCATTTCCTCGCATTGGGTCACAATCGTTATCCGGTCATCACCTTTGCCGAAGGCCGCTATCATCGCAAGTATTTCGAGTGGGGCATCATTGCGGAATATATGGATACGCCGGAAAAGATCAAGGCCATGCGTAAATCCATGGTAAATGCACGAAGCGAGAAGATCCTTGATGATAAACGTTCCTTCTGGCATCGTATCCGGCAAACCCGTTGCCTGATCCCTGTAACGGGAATCTATGAGCACAGGGAAGTGAAGGGATGGAAGAATAAGATACCTTATCATGTCAGGCTGAAAGACCGGCCGATGTTCTGTATCCCCGGACTGTATCACTTCAATACCAGGATCCCTTCCGATCCGGAGACAGGCGAGATGCGAGGCATGTTCACGCTGATCACGCGGCCCGGTAATGAGATTATGTGCCAGATCCACAATTCGGGTGAGAATGCGCACCGGATGCCGTTGTTCCTTCCCCGAGAGCTTGAACTGCGTTGGCTGGATCCGGATCTGACGGAAGAAGCCATGGCGGAGATCCTGGGGTATGAGATGGCTTCCGACCAGGTCGAATATCATACCGTATTCAGCATCCGGGGCCGGAATCCGAGGCCGGATGGCAAACCGAAGAATGAGCCTTACGATTATCCTAATCTTCCGGCATTGGGCACAGATGCGGGATCGACGCAAAAGGCCCTGTTTTAGGAGGGATGTGGCCGGAACAGGTCTGCGATCTTGATGCGATCCTAAAAAAATTACCCGGATCATGGAAATGACCCGGGAATTAAACCTTATCCTTTAGGACCCGCATAGAAATACAGGTCGTGTCAGAACTGTGTCCTTGCTGTTCCAACCAAAAGTTTATCTCTGAGGAGATTTTTCTTAACTGAGTAAGTAAGATGAGACGTTGAATGCAAATGGCGCAGGCCTCAGCTTACTGTCCTAGAGGCTCTGGCTGGCCAGGAAAACGAGTAAGAGAGACCCACGCCAATGGCATGGGCCCTTCGCTTCGTCATCCCGTTTTCCAGAATCTTGCCAGATTTCTAAGACGGAATCAAAAGCGAATTGCTTCAATGCATTCATGAAGAATTCGCAAAAATAGGTATAACCCGGATATTGGCTTAGGGATACGTATTAGCTCATGTAGAGATACTGCCTTAACCAATGCAAACCAAAGATATGCTATTTATCTGATTTGAGGTCTAATAAGACCGCATTTTTTATTTTTTCTTATACTTTTTTATCGGCAGGGCCTGATTTCCTCACGCCCATCAAGCCTTCCCATCGGATTCCCGGTTTTTTCCGATGTTGGACAAAACTGGATTTTCAAAGGATGAACTTGCCTAATTCATTCATTTGTTGTACCTTGCAGCCGTTATAGCTCCTTTCTATCAGCTTTCGTGACAACCTTCCAAGTAAAACCTCTGAAGGATAATGTGAGTAGACGGGCCTTTTTTCATTTAAACATCATTTATTTTGTCATTTTCAAATCTGAATCTCATTGAGCCTATATTAAAGGCTCTCGGGGACGAAGGGTATATTACACCCACTCCCATTCAACAACAAGCCATACCGATCATCCTTAACCGCAGGGACCTCCTTGGCTGCGCACAGACAGGCACAGGCAAAACAGCCGCCTTCGCTCTTCCTCTTTTGCAGATCATGCACGAAGGAGCGGCCTCCGACCCGCAAACCAGCCATCCAAGAGGCATCATGCCGATCAAAGCATTGATCCTTACACCCACGCGCGAACTGGCCATACAGATCGAGGAGAGTTTCCGCGCCTATGGGAAGTATACACGGTTGAAACACCTGGTCATATTCGGGGGCGTACCTCAGCACACGCAGGTACAAGTTCTGCAAAAAGGCATAGATATCCTGGTGGCAACGCCGGGTCGGCTCCTTGACCTGATGGATCAAGGATATGTCCATCTTCGGGATATCCGCTTTTTCGTTCTGGACGAGGCAGATCGCATGCTGGACATGGGCTTTGTTCATGACGTCAAAAAGATCATTTCCAAATTGCCGCAGAAACGGCAGTCACTTTTCTTTTCAGCTACGATGCCGCCCGAGATACAACGCCTGGCCGCAACCATCCTGGTCAACCCGGAAAAGGTGGAGGTGACCCCTGCAGCCACTACGGCCGAGACGGTCACCCAATCGCTTTACTTTGTAGACAAGAAGGATAAGCGCGGCCTTCTTTTGCATTTGCTCAACTCTCCGGCGATCCCTACCGTCCTGGTGTTCACGCGTACCAAACACGGTGCCGACAAGGTCGCCCAGTCCCTGAACCGGGCGGGCGTACGCGCCGAGGCGATCCATGGAAATAAATCCCAGAACGCACGGCAGAGCGCCTTGTTGAATTTCAAGAACAGGCGCACAAGGGTTTTGGTAGCCACCGACATTGCTGCACGCGGGATCGACATCGATGAACTTACCCACGTGATCAATTTCGAATTGCCCAATATACCCGAAACATATGTGCATCGGATCGGCCGGACGGGCCGGGCCGGAGCAAGCGGCATTGCCATCTCTTTTTGCGACGCGGAGGAGAGGGAATATCTTCGCGATATTCAAAAACTGATCTCCAGGCCCATCCCGGTGGCGGAGGACAATCCGTTCGCCATGTCCGGCGCAAGTGCCGGAGCGGAAAGGAAAGAGATTGCCGCCGTTCGCGAGATCCTTCCGGTTCAAAAGAAGGGCTCTTCCGGCAATCCGCGAAGGAATGAACCCGCTCCCCGGCGCGTGGCTACGGTAAATACCGAACGACGCGAGAGGCCGCAAAAACCGGCGCCTCAACCACCTGTCCAAAAAATCCCCGTTCGTAAGCCGCCCCAGCGGCCGGAGATACATCCTCCTGCCGGGCACAGGACACCTGCGCAGGAACCCGGAGACGACCAGATATCCATGCTGGGCTATGCCCTGAGGCAGGCCTCGGGTGAAGAAAAGTGGTAGCCTATGGCGATAGAAAAGTCCACGATACAATTATTGCGGCTCCCTTTCTCTTTTTTCCTGATGCCGGTATACTGGTTTGCCCTGGGTCAGGTGGTGGACAAAGACTGGGGAAAGGCTGCGCTCATTTTTTTCATTCTGCATGGACTCGTCTACCCCGCCAGCAATGGGTATAACAGTTACATGGACCGCGATACGACGCCAATAGGAGGCTTACGCGCTCCCATGCAGCCCACGCGGCAGCTTTTTATTACCACAGTCGGAATGGATATTATTGCCCTGGTTGCCGGCATCCTGGTCAGTCCCTGGTTTACCGCCGGGCTTGCCGTTTACATTCTTGCTTCGAGGGCGTACAGCTATCGGCGAATCCGGCTCAAAAAATATCCGATCATAGGCTATCTGACGGTAGCTGCCTGCCAGGGCGCCCTGATCTTCTTTCTGGTTTACCGTGGCAGCCACACAAAATGGACCTTGGATTTCCCCGTTCCCCTGCCGGGAATGATCGCCAGTTCCCTTCTCGTGGGGGGTTTTTACCCCCTTACCCAGCTATATCAGCATGAGGCTGACCGGAAGGACGGCGTAAGAACGCTTAGCATGCTGCTAGGCTATAAGGGCAGTTTTGTCTTCACCGGCCTCGTTTATGGCATCGCGTTTGCGACGCTTGCCTATTATTATTACAGCACCCTGCAAATAAAAGAATTTTACGTGCTGGCAACTTGCATGCTGCCTGTGACCGTTTACTTCTTTATATGGGCGGCAAAGGTCTGGAGGGATCCTGGTCAGGCTAGTTTTGTCAACACCATGCGAATGAACCTGTTGGCATCGATATGTATAAATGCGGGGTTTATCGCCGTTTTGGCAATGGGGTAGCTTGAAGGTTCCCGTGGCCCGCTTTTTCGTATATATGCATTCAGATGCGAACATGGTGAGCAAGATCATTTCAATCGGTACGGCCACGCCGGCTTACATGCACAGCCAGGATGAGATCCTGCAGTTCATGCAACGCATCTATTCCTTAAATACGGAAGGCAGGAGAAAGCTGCGTTACCTTTATCACCAGAGTTCCATAAAGACAAGGTATTCCGTTGTTTCCGACTACACCCGGCCGGCTGCTGAGTGGGAATTCTACCCCGCAACCGAGAACCTCGAGCCGTTTCCCTCCCTGGAAGAACGAATGAGGTGGTATGACCGCCATGCAGCCCCGCTGTCCGTAAAGGCTATCCTGTCCTGTCTTGACGGCAAGGCTGACCCGAAGGAAATAACCCACCTGATCACGGTAAGTTGTACCGGGATGAGTGCGCCGGGACTGGACCTTCAGATCGTCGACTTAATGGATCTGTCCCCCGGGATTTTCCGCACATCCGTCAATTTCATGGGTTGCTATGCGGCCATTCATGCGTTGAAACTGGCAAACTCCATTTGCCGAAGCGAGCCCGGAGCGAGAGTATTGATCGTTTGCACGGAATTGTGCACCCTGCATTTTCAGCGGGAGCCTACTGAAGAAAATATGACTTCCAGCCTTCTGTTCGGAGACGGATCGGCGGCTGCCCTGATAATCGCTGACGCGGAGGATCATCCGGAAAAGGGGCTTCGACTGGAAAGCTTCTATTCTGAAGTCATCGCCAAAGGGAAGAAGGATATGGCCTGGACATTGTCATCCACGGGTTTTCGGATGACCCTGAGCAATTATATTCCAGACCTGATCGGGGAGGACCTGGCCCTCCTCGTGAACAGGGCCTTGAAAAAGAATGGGATGCGGCTGGAAGATATTACGCATTGGTGCGTCCATCCTGGCGGCAAACGGGTGCTTGAGGCCATCTCGAAAAGCCTGCACTTCACCAATGGACATCTCGATGATAGCTATTCCATTTTGAAGGAATACGGCAATATGTCTTCCCCCACTTTGTTGTTCGTGCTGCAGCGGATCCTTTACCGGCTGGACTTCCGGAGAGCCAATGCCCTGCTTGGCGTGGCATTCGGTCCGGGCCTTACAATGGAAACCTTTATTGCCACGACAGCGGGAGATTGATCCGTGCCCTTAAACATACACCATGGATTTTGTAAGCAGAAGTTATGAAAAGGAATTGCTGGACCGGTTGGATATTCCCTTCGATGCCATCGACAGGAACATGCATGAACTGGATATCATCAATACGTGGCTGGGCGGTCATGCGATCAGCGTTGGCGGCTTCCAAAGACTGATCGGGAACAGAGGCCGGGTCAGCATTTGCGAGATCGGTTGCGGGGGAGGCGACAATCTGATCGCTCTTCGCCGGTATTGCCACAAACAAGGGATCGCGGTACGGTTTACCGGAATTGACATCAATCCACATTGCATCGCGGTTGCCAAAAAAAAATTCCCCGGACAAGACGCCACTTTCCTGACCTCGGACTACCTGCTGGCCGATCTGGGGGACGAAAGGCCGGATGTCATTTTTTCATCGTTATTCTGCCATCATTTTACAGACGAGGAACTGGTTACCATGTTGCGATGGATGCGGGATCATTGCCGGATTGGCTTTTTCATCAATGATCTGCATCGCCATCCGTTGGCCTACCATTCGATCCGACTTCTGACCACCCTGTTCTCCCGGTCCTGGCTCGTAAAGAACGACGCTCCCCTCTCGGTATTAAGAGGGTTTCGGAGAACAGAATGGGAGGGACTCCTGCAGCAGGCCGCGATAACTGACTATTCCTTGTCATGGAAATGGGCGTTCCGTTGGTTAATCCTTGCGGAAAAGGGCACGGACAGGCCTCAGCCGAATATTGTATCTTGAATGCTGCATGTCATCGATGCCCTCCAAATATGATGTACTTGTTGCCGGCGGGGGATTAGCCGGCCTATCGCTAAGTATTCAGCTGGCGCGGGCAGGCTATTCGGTGGTCCTCTTCGAAAAGGAAAAATATCCCTTTCACCGGGTGTGCGGAGAATATATCAGTCTGGAAAGCTGGAACTTTCTTGAGGACCTTGGTCTCCCGCTTAGCGATTGGAGCCTTCCCGTGATCAAGCGAATATTGGTGTCTGCTCCCAATGGCGATCATATCGAGCAGGACCTTCCCCTGGGTGGCTTCGGCATCAGCCGGTACAAGATCGACGCAGCACTGGCTGCAATCGCCAGAAGCAGCGGAGTGACCCTTTATGAGTCCACCAGGGTAGAAGCCACCTTCTTTGAACGTTCGCGTTTCCGTTTCCGGACATCCGGTGGTGAATTTGAGGGGCGAATGGCATGCGGCACGTTCGGCAAACGAAGCAATCTCGACATAAGCTGGCGAAGGCCATTCATCCGCGAACGGGCTACACGATTGAATAATTATGTCGCGGTGAAGTATCATGTCCGGCCCGTAGCGGGAGCCGAAGAGCGCTTCCCGGCAGACCAGATCGTCCTGCATAATTTCAGGAACGGCTATTGCGGGATGTCGAAAATTGAAGATGGAAAATATTGCCTTTGTTATCTTACCACGGCCAAGAACCTTAAAGATAGCGGGAACTCCATACCGGAAATGGAAAAGAACATCCTGCGGCAGAACCCCTACCTAAAACAGCTCTTTTCCTCTACGCACCCTCTTTTTGATCAGCCTCTCTCCATTGCACAGATCAGTTTTGAAAGGAAATCCCAGGTCGAAGAGCACCTTCTTATGGTGGGAGATGCGGCCGGCATGATCACCCCCCTCTCGGGTAACGGGATGAGCATGGCCCTGCATGGCAGCAAGATTGCCTTCCGTTGCATGGACTCCTTCCTGCGCGATCAGGTGGCGAGGCATGAGATGGAACAGGAATACCAGGATCTGTGGAACAAGCAGTTCGGAAAACGACTGTGGACCGGTCGATTGTTACAAAGATTCTTCGGAAGTGAGTCGGGGAGCAATTTTTTAATAAATTCGCTAAAACATTTCCCCGGGGTTGTGTCGTTTTTAATCCGTCAGACACACGGGCAACCGTTTTGAAATGAAAAAACGCACTCTGTTCATTCTGTTACTGGGGTTTATCTTGTCCGCCAGCGGGTGGGCGCAAAACTACCACGCCATTGAAGGCTCTCCATTTGCGGGGAGTCTTGGAGTATCTAACAACCCCGCTTCCATTCTATCCACACCCTATCCCTGGGATATCACGCTTTTTTCTGCCCAGGGCACCTGGTCGACCAATGTCCTAACCCTTTACAATCTTTCCCTCCTATCCTTTTCGGATAGCTCCAAGTATGGGATCAACAACGGCAACTATGGCCGCCGGGTCAATTTCAACTACAATATCCACCTTCTCAATGCACGGATAGCCCTGGGGCGTACGTCCGCGATCGCCTTTGGCGCCAACCTTCGCGGCTATGGGATCGCGCATACCAGCGCCTATAATTACTCCGACACGATCCATAATATCCGCAACTACCTGGACGATAACCAGGGCAACGAACCCTATAGCGCCAACTTTGTCACCAGCAGCTGGATCGAGCTATTCGCGACTTATGCCCATACCTTTATCGACGACGGAGATCACCGGTTGAACGTCGGCCTTACCCTGCGTGCTATGCGCGGGATTTCAGGAGCCTATATGCAATTTTCAGGCGGCACGACAAAAACTGTCTCCGCAGGGGGCAAGCCCGTTTATCAGGTAGACGGCGGCAACCTCAGATACGGCTATTCCTCGAATTTCGACGCATGGCAAAACGGGAACAGCACGGGACAGAACCTGAGCAATTTCCTGAACCTTACCCAGGGCGGAGCCGCTTTTGACCTGGGGGCGGAATACCTGCTCCGCACTCAGGCACTCCCCGATCCGGGCGCGGACGCGGACGACTATTACGACTATGAATGGAAGATCGGCGTCTCGCTGCTCGATATTGGCGAAAACCGCTACAAATACGGCAATCAAAGCCTCGCAACCACCGGCGTCAGGAATGTGGCGGACTCCATCCTCGACCGGAAATTCGGTTCGGGAGGTATCGACAATCTCCGGCAATTCAAAGACACGTTGAGCACGGTCGTGGGTGCCCCCGCCGACCTGCGCGGTCTCTATAATATCCTCAACCCGGCCAGGTTCGTGATCAACGTGGATCGCCCGCTGGAAAACCACTTCGCCGTCAACGCCAATCTATCGCTCAACCTCACGGGTTCGAACGATGGCAAAAGGTTAGGCGTAAAGGAAATGAACCTGCTTACCGTAACCCCTCGCTGGGAAACCCGACGTTGGGGGGTTTACCTGCCCATTCAATATAATACCGAAAATCAATTGTGGATCGGCGGCGCCTTCAAGGCGGGCCCCCTGCTATTCGGGATCCATAATTGGGGCTTTCTTTTCTCAAAACAAAAAATGGCCAACGGGGGCGGGTATATCGCCCTGATCATTCATCCAGGACACGGCTTCGGAGAAAAAGAAGACAAGCGCTACGGTTGTCCGGTGATCAGGAACTAGAAGCGGGAATGGCTGCCTGCCGGCCGCAAAATATATTTTCAATAATTATTGAAAGTTCAGAAATAATGGATACCTTTGTATCGACAACTCCAAAACATGAAGATTGCAGAAGCCAAATCACAGTTTATCGCCTCCTGGGGTCGTTTCGGCACCAATTGGGGGATCAACCGCACCATGGCACAGATACATGCACTGCTATTGGTTAGTCCTGATCCCCTCAGTGCAGAAGAAGTGATGGACCAGCTCAGCATCAGCCGGGGAAATGTAAATATGAACCTTCGTGAACTTATTGACTGGGGCCTGGTGGAAAAAGTGATCATCGCCGGCGAGCGGAAGGAATTCTTTTCCGCGGAAAAAGATATCTGGAAGGTTGCCTGCCAGATCATCAAAGAACGTAAAAAGCGCGAATTGGATCTGTTGCTGCCGGTGTTGAGAGAACTCGGAGAAGTCGAGGGGGATAAGCGGGACAAAGAAATCAAGACCTTTACAGATACGATCGCGGGAATCAGGAAATTCAGCGAGCAGGCTGACAAGACGCTGGATACGATGATCAAGGCCGACGAGCACTGGTTTTTAGGCAGCCTGGTGAAACTATTCGCCGGACGCCGGGATTAGGTATAATAGAAACGAGCCGTGCAAACGGCTTTTCATAGCGCATGATATTTCAATAAATATTGAAAGTTCAAAAACATTAAGTAACCTTCTAAATTTCCCCTTTATGTCTTACATCCTCATTACCTACAGTTGCTACCTGGTCATTACCGTCATACTGACGATCTGGGTTGCCCGCACCCTCTTCCGGAACGGCAAAATATTCCTCGTGGACATCTTCCACGGAAATACAGCGCTGGCACAAGCAGTAAACAACCTGCTGCTTGTCGGCTTTTACCTGGTCAATATCGGGTATGCCGTCTACACTCTGAGCATTACCCGTGTCATAACCAACACGACGGAACTGGTGGAAATCCTCAGCCTGAAGGTCGGTGCCATCATCCTGATCCTCGGAGGCATGCATTTCTTCAATATGCTCTTGTTCTTCAAACTTCGCAGACGAGCTCTGCAGGAAAAACGATTGCGGACCACGCACTTTACCGCGCCGGTCGACACGGAAGCAGGAACGAAATAAACAGTCTAAATCAGGAACATGGAAAACAAGAAGATCATTATCGCAGGCGGTACCGGCTTCATCGGGCAGGCGCTGGCCGCATTTTTCGGCAGGACCAACCGCGTGATCATTCTTAGCCGCCAGATGCCGGACGGGCAGAATAACCGGTATGGCAAAAGGCTGATCATGGCTTCCGACGGATTTGCGATCGGCTACCGACAATGGGACGCGTTGCGGCTCGAAAAAACATGGACCTCCGAACTCGAAGGAGCCGACCTGGTGATCAACCTGGCAGGGAAGAGCGTAAATTGCCGGTACAACGCAAAAAATAAGAAGGAGATCCTGGACAGCCGCATCGACGCAACGCGGGCGGTAGGTCAGGCCATCCGGGAAGCGACCGTGCCCCCTAAAGTGTGGATCAATGCCGCATCGGCTACAATATACAGGCACGCCGAAGACCGGCCTCAGGACGAATACAACGGCGAATTCCAACAGGATTTTTCCGTGCAGGTCTGTAAGCTATGGGAAAAGACCTTTGAAGAGCAGCGGACCCCGTTCACCAGGCGGATCGTTTTGCGTATGGCTATAACCCTTGGCCGAGGCGGCGTCATGACGCCGCTGCTCACACTGCTCAAATTCGGTCTCGGGGGCAAACAGGGGAACGGCAAGCAGATGTTCAGCTGGATACATATCGCGGATCTTTGCCGGGCTGTTGAATGGCTGGCGGACAACCGGGATGCTGAAGGCATCTATAATGTTTGTTCCCCCTTTCCACTGTCGAACCGTACCTTATTGGCGACCCTGCGCAAAGTAACGGGACACCGCATGGGTTTACCTGCGCCCGGCTGGCTGTTAAAGATCGGGGCGGCGCTGATCGGGACGGAAACGGAATTGATCCTCAAGAGCCGGTGGGTGCTCCCTTCCCGCTTGCTAAAGGAAGGGTTCGATTTTCATTATGCCGGAATGGACGTTGCACTGAGGGAGATCGTCGGCCAGATGCCCCGCAAGAAATACCATTTGTTCTAACCTAAAATTGGTCTGATGAGATCCACATTGCGATGGCTGCTAGTCCTGGGAATACCGGTAACCTATATGCTGGTCCTGAGGTTGGTGTTTGACCTGGATATCTTCAGGAATTTTGCCGCCGTGATGTCCCTTACGTTCCTATTTTCCCTGCCTTTCGGCTCAGGGTACCTGATCATTGCTCTATCCTCCATCGAAAACGTGAGGAGCCGCAGCTATCGTATCTTAATGCCCTGGATACCCATATTGATCCTGTTGATGATCACGATGGCGTTTGCGATCGAAGGATGGGCGTGCTGGTTGATGATCCTTCCCGGCTTTCTCGTGCTGGACGGGTCGTATGAACTGGAACGATTACACGATGGGCTCTACCGTCTTCATTTGTGCAGCCATTTCACGCTAAGGACCGATTTCAACTTTTATGCGGGCTGGTGGGCCGGATGGATCATGAAAGATATTCAAAACAATATTTTACACGTCATCCAAACCAGATGCACCCCCCAATTGTAATATCTTCGCATGATGACGGATCCTTCAAAAAGAATACTGGTGCTTGGTGCGTCGGGCAACCGGGAACGATACAGTTATCTGGCAGTTAATCGCCTGCGTGAGAAGGGGTACCCCGTTACCGCCATCGGAAAGCGAAAGGCCAAGGTGGCCGATATCGAAGTGGAGACCGCGCGCATGGACCGGCAGGATATCGATACCGTGACCCTTTATCTCAATCCTGTGAACCAGAAAGAATACTATGACTATATCCTTTCTTTGCATCCCCGCCGTCTCATTTTCAATCCCGGCGCGGAAAATCCGGAGCTGGCGAACCTGGCGCGCGACAAAGGCATTGAGCCGGTCGAGGCCTGCACCCTGGTCCTGCTGAGCACCGGACAATTCTGACCCGCCATGCCGACCGGATGAAGGCGGCCAATTTTGCCATTAGGTTGTTTTTCGTTAAATTCGAAAAATCCTTTTACTATGTTATGGCGAAAATTTAATGGCGACCCGATTGAATTGCCGATTGTTGAAGCCGTTGAAAACGCGATCAGGCGCGAAACCGAAAAGGGCTACCACCTGAAAGTCTGCATCGGCACCGATTCCCAGGTCAAAGGTCTTGAAACCGAATTTGCCACCGTTATCGTTTTTTTAAGGGAAGGACATGGCGGCTTTATGTTCATCCACAATGAGAAAACAAAGCACCAGTACAGCATCAAGGAGCGGATGCTGGTTGAAGTGGCAAAGAGCATCGAGATCGCATACGAGCTATGCAACCTGTTCAGCAAGTATGATGTGGACATGGAGGTGCATGCGGACATCAATACCAATCCTCATTTCAAGAGCAACGACGCACTGAAAGAGGCAATGGGTTATATCCTGGGAATGGGCTTCGCATTCAAGGCCAAACCGGAAGCCTTCGCAAGCAGCAGCTGTGCGAATAAGGTAGTGAATTAACCGCCTAAGGGTCCGAAAGGTTTAGGGACCCGGGCAATCGGAGCCGTGGCTGACCACGGCTCAGGACTTCTTCTCCTCTTCAAATTCCACATTCATCTCCTGAATAAGTGCAAGGATCTTGTCCCGCCCTGTGCGCTTTACCGCACTGGTCACAAAATGCTGCGGCAGGAATTGCCAGGTTTCCCGCATCTTCGCCAGAAAAGCGCTCACGTTCTGATTTACGGTTCGCTGGTTCTCTTTATCGGATTTCGTAAAGACAAGGCAGAAGGGTATCTTCCATTTGCCCAGGCGGTCCACAAATTCGAGGTCGATCTTTTGAGGCGAGTGGCGGCTATCGATCAGCAGGAATACATTGACGAGGTTTTCGCGCTCTCGCAAGTAGTCGCCTATCATCTTCTCCATCTTTTTTCGTTCGGTCAGGGAAACCTTTGCAAAACCGTAACCCGGCAGATCAACAAGGTACCATGCCTCGTTGATCAGGAAATGATTGATCAGCCGGGTCTTGCCGGGTGTTTCCGAGGTTTTGGCCAGTCTGGTACTGTTAACCAGCAGGTTGATCAGGGATGATTTACCCACGTTGCTTCGACCAATAAACGCATATTCCGGTTTGTCGGGCGCAGGACACTGATGATGGTCCGGGCTGCTAATGATATATGCGGAAGAATGGATGTTCATGTCGATAATGCGCGGATCGCGCGACGGCTGCGAATTTACGCGTTATCCTTCTAAACCGCCGGCATATCTGATATAGGCGTAACTTTGCCGCCCATGACAGAATACCCGCACGATACGATCGTTCCTTTTTCGGATTCGGACAAAGGGAAGAAGGAGCAGGTCGCCGACATGTTCAACAAGATCGCATTCAGGTATGATCTGGTGAATAGCGCCCTGTCCGGGGGTATCGACCGGTATTGGCGAAGGAAGGCCATCCGCCAGCTGGCCCGGGCAACTCCGCATAATATCCTCGACGTGGCGACAGGGACCGCGGAGATGGCAATCCTGACGGTAAGAACCCTGTCCCAACCGTCCAAGGCCTCCGGGGGGGGCGTTCTCCACACCAGAACTGGCCCGTGGGCCCAAATCACGGGAGTGGATATTTCAGAGGGAATGCTTGAGATCGGCAGGCAAAAGGTCGCCAGGCTCAATTTGGACAAGCAGATCACCCTGCAAACCGGGGATAGCGAGGCACTCCCCTTTCCGGATAATCAATTCGACGCGATCACGGTCGCCTTCGGTGTCCGTAACTTCGGGAACCTGGAGAAAGGGCTGACCGAAATGTTGCGGGTGTTGCGGCCCGGCGGACGACTTGTGGTGCTCGAATTTTCAAGGCCGGCCTCGCCGGCTTTCAGACTACTTTATGAAGGCTATATGCGGCTGATCGCTTCCCCATTAGGCAGGATACTATCCCGGAACAGATGTGCTTATCAGTATCTGAGAGAGTCCGTCCAGGCCTTTCCTGAGGGCCAACAATTCCTGGATATCCTGGTCCGGGCAGGTTATGTGGAGACCCGAATGAAACCGCTGACCTTTGGTATTTGCACGATTTACGAAGGGGCCAAAATCCTGTTATAATCAAATTTCCGGCAAATAATTTGCCCTGTTTGCCGTTAAATTAGCACCTCAAATAAAGCCTATCGATCCTTTTTATCTTCTATTGTCAACTTTTAGGCTCAAATTCACATTAGATCATTGATCTTTAATTAATTATGAAGTTCAAACCTTTTGCATTAAAGAGGCATCGGGCCTTGTCCGTCCTACTCTTGTGCAGTTCAATCTCCTTTTCGGAGACTGTTTCGGCACAATTGCGGGACTACCTCAACCTGCCTGACCATGATACCAAGCCCTATTATTTGGGGATCGGTTTCATGTATACCAGTTCTCACCTTCAGGTAAGCGCCCATCCCAAGTTCCTGCAGAGCGATAGTGTATTGTACGTCAATCCATTGAATAGCGGAGGGTTCGGGGTCTCCGGCATGTTCACTTTCCGCATGAATTCTCATCTGGAGCTTCGTTTCGCATTTCCGGAATTTATCTTCAGCTCCAACAGCATCGCTTATAATGTCAAATATCCACCCTCCGGTGAGCAGACGCTCGCCACCAAGCAGATCCAATCCCTGCTTTTAGGCTTCCCCCTGCAGGCCAAATTTTTGTCGGACAGGATCAACAATTTTCGAGTCTATATGCTTGGGGGGATTAATTACCGGTACGATCTTGCCTCCAATTCGGCCGCCAGGAAGGCGGAGAATTTGGTCAAACTGGCGCCTTCCGATCTGAGTGTCGAGGCCGGTGTGGGTTTTCAGTTCTTTTTCCCGGTATTCATCCTGACCCCCGAACTGAAATTCAGCGAAGGGATCAAGAACATCCATAGTCGCGACCCAAATCTTCAATATTCCAACGTGATCGACAAGATCAAGTCCAGGATGATCGTTTTTTCGATCATCTTCGAGGGTTAACCGGCCGGCGAACAGGATCAGTAATCGTATTGTCTTCTGAACATGTTTATGCGGACTCCTGCGGTAAAGATGGCGGAGCTTGAGCTGTGATAGGTATTGGTCGGATCGCTGACAGAGTAGTTTCGGTACATGACCGAGAAGTCGAGGAACAGGTTCTCTTTCCATTCGTAGCTGACCAGTCCGGATACGTTCACGCAGGAGGCGGGAATCCCCGAACCGATACTAAATCCGTAGTCCCGGGGCCTGGTGTCATAATTCTCGAAAACATTGGCGCCGAAATTCTCTCCGGCCGAGTCGAGGCCTTGTTTGAAATAAATGATCTTGCCTTCCAGGTTCCATTTCCAATGCGGTTGATACCTGACGATCCCGATCATTTCGAAGAAGTTGGCGCCGAGGGGATGTGCCAGCGGCTGATTGTAGTGCGTATAATTCGAAACCGTATCATTATGCTGATAGGTGAACGGCCGGACTATGTTCGTCTCGAGTTGCAGGTCCAGGTTCTTGACGTTGAACATGTCGATATATTTGATCCCCAGCTGAAGCCCTTGCTTGTTGGCCCAATTGCCGTCGCTATAGTGTACTACCTGATGCAGAATGAACTCATTGATCAGGAGTTGACCATAAAGTTGCGTGGCATGCCCGATATTCGCAGCAAAATCGAATCCGACAGTCGTCTTATCCGGACTGCCGTTCTGCTGTTGTGCGGACACCAGAAAGATCACCGGGTTAAGATAAGAAAAATCAAAATAGTCGGGACGGCTGAATACGACATTCTCATAAAGGCCCAGGTTGAGCCAGCGCGCGGCATTGACGCTGAGATGGTGAACGACCGCATATTTCTTGGGATAGAAATAATCCCCCAGATGATGCTGGCTGACAAGTTCCATGAAAATATTCTGGTAATTCAGTTTCCAGATCCTCGTATTGAATTTTAAGAAAAGATAGGGCGCTGCATAGTCGCTAAGGAAAAGGCTGCGGTACCCGTTACCGATAAAATTCTTGTCGTAGCCGAACTGGAAGTCAAAATACTTCCAGGCATTGAAATAGATAGATGCGCGGTTGTCGAAATAATCGACGGCCGTTTGCTTGAAGGTCTTGTAATACCCGGCGCCGGGCACGGCATCGGATTGCGCGATCCGATCCATGACAAAGGCGGGCCCGCGTTCCTGGTTATCGGTGAGGTAGGCCGAAAATCCCAGTTTGCCCGCGATCATTCCACGCAGGGTCAGGCCTTTCGAATTGAGGAATACCCGTGCATTATTGCCCGTCTCGTACGACTGGGTTTGCTGTATGGCGGGATTGACCGCGAGGAAAAAGTCCTTCTCATCGACCTCAAAGAAGTTGGCCTTCGTCTTATAAAACGCATCCAACCAGGGTCTTTTACTCAAAAAACTATCCTTGGATCCATTTACCCATTCGCTATTGTTCACCAGCAGGGATGCGAGCCCCCGGCGGTCGACCCGCGAAAGCGGGTAGAAATCGTCATATGGATAGAACTTTTCCAGGGAATCCGCCATTTGTGCGACCCGGACGGCCATGCGACGGCTGATAGGTCTGGCGGTAGCGATATTCAATTCGGGGTCGGTCTGCTGCAGGATCTCCATCCGTTCCAGGAAATGGTCGAATTTGGAGCCCTGGGGAAGGAAGGTGGATTGAGCGCTGCCGGACCCGGGAAAGAGAGTGAGGCAAGGCAAGAGTGCGGACAACAGGAAAATATTAGGAACTCTTAGGCGGGTTTTTATAAATTGCGTCATGTTGAATTACCTGATTAAGAATATTTCCATCGTCAACGAAGGTAAGACCGTTACTTCAGATCTGCTCATCAAAAACGGCCGGATCGAAAAAATAGCGGCGGGCATCGGATCGATGGCGGCGATTTCGGAGATCGACGGGGAAGGCAAACATTTATTACCTGGAGCCATTGACGACCAGGTCCATTTCCGCGAGCCCGGACTGACCCATAAGGCCACGATCTATTCCGAGGCCAGGGCTGCCGTTGCCGGAGGGGTTACCTCATTCATGGAAATGCCCAATACCCTACCCCCGGCTTTCACGCAGGAACTTCTGGAACAGAAATATGCCATTGCATCCAGGCATTCGCTGGCCAATTATTCTTTTTATATGGGCACTTCGAATGAGAATACCGACGAGGCGCTCAGAACCAATGAACGAAAAAAAGAGGTCTGCGGGATCAAGATCTTTATGGGTTCTTCCACAGGCAACCTGTTAGTGGATAATTACCTGACCCTCGATCGACTGTTCCGGGAGAGCGAAGTGCTGATCGCGACCCACTGCGAGGACGAGCGGATCATCCGGCGAAATCTGGAAAAGATCAGGCAGGAAGGCCGGAAATTGGTTGCTGCCGATCATCCTGTCATAAGAGATGAGGAGGCCTGCTTCGAGTCATCTCTTACGGCCATACAGTTTGCCAAAAAATATGGCAGCCGCCTGCACGTGTTTCATCTTTCCACGGAGAGAGAAATGCAGCTCTTCACGAATCTGATCCCATTGCATGAAAAGAGGATCACCGCCGAGGTTTGCGTACATCATCTGCATTTTTGCTCCGACGACTATGCGGTATTGGGCAATCGCATCAAGTGCAATCCCGCGATCAAGTCGTCGCGGCATCGAGAGGCCTTGTGGCGCGCCTTGCTGGACGATCGATTGGACCTGATCGCCACAGACCATGCGCCGCATACCCTGGCTGAAAAAGGATTCAAACGCGAAGCGGACGGCAGGATTTCGCCCCTGGAGGAAGGAGAAGGAGATCAACCCTCCGGTCAGGGGAGCGCTTATGAGAGGGCACATGCCGGTCTCCCCCTGGTACAGCATGCTGTCCCGCTGATGCTGCATTATGTGCAAGAAGGGCGCATCACCCTCGAGAGGATGGTGGAGAAGATGAGCCATGCCGTCGCAACCTGCTTCCGCATCGAAGAAAGGGGATATATCAGGGAAGGATATTTCGCCGACCTGGCGATCGTCGATCTGCAACAACCTTGCTCCGTCCGGCAGGATAATATCCTGTATAAATGCGGATGGAGCCCGATGGAGGGCATGGAGTTCCCATCCTCGGTGACACACACGTTCGTAAACGGGCACCTGGTTTATGGAAATGGCGCCTTCGATGAATCTCAATGGGGCCGGAGGCTGTCATTCGACCGCTAGGCGGGCCGGCCGGGAAAAACAGGCGGGAAAATGTACTTTTAACATATGGAGATAGACAGCACCACTTACGAAGACCTTTCCCTGTACAACCGTGAGGAGGAGTTCTCCATCTTCCATAAGCTGGATTTCACCCGCACCACCGGCGGAAAAGACCGCCTCTACTACTATTTCAATCATCCCTACAGCGACCTTTCCCGCATCGGTGAAACGCAGCAGATCCTGCGACTCATTTTGGGTCTTGCGGAGAAATGGCCGGCCTCCATCACGAATGGCACGATCATGATGATCGAGCGCTTTTATGAATCGGCAATCGACGATATTCCGCGTGGCAACAGCTTCATGGATGCCATCTTTTACCAGTTGTTCCATAAGCCTGATTATTCGTTGCTTCGGTTCTCTGTCGGACATTTCGCAGATTTCGTACGGGGGATGAGGGAGCTCATTGTCCTGTTGGATGTTGATGATTGTCCGCCCATGCTGCGATCACTCCTTCGCCGGGCGGAAAGATTATTGGACCACGTCGCCATTCAATCCATGGCTGACGTGGCGTCAGGCATAAAATTCAGGCCCATGCAGGTCATTACCTACGGCCATTACGTCCGGGAGCGTTTTAAGTCGCAAGCGCTCGAGTTGATCGATATTTATGGACGTATGGACGCCTGGTACTCGATGGCGATGGCCATGCGTCATTATAATATGTCGTTCCCCGAATTCGTCGGTCAGGCGGACCCATACATTGAGGCCCGATCGTTGTACCATATTTTATTGCCGGCCCCTGTAGATTATGATATCCGGCTCGACCGCCAGAAGAACTTCCTGTTCCTCACCGGGGCCAACATGGCCGGTAAGAGTACTTTCATCCGCGCAGTCGGTGTCGCCGTCTTTCTTGCGCATCTCGGAATGGGCGTCCCGGCTGAAAGCTTTCGGTTGAGCCCTTTCGATGGCGTGCTCAGCAATATCAACGTCATGGACAATATTGCCAAAGGAGAAAGCTACTTTTTTAACGAGGTCCAGCGAATCCGGGATACGCTGGTAAAGATCAGCGACCGGAAAAAATGGCTGGTACTGATCGACGAATTATTCAAAGGCACAAACGTGCAGGACGCGATGAAATGCTCGACCACCGTCATAAAGGGCCTGATCCGTATACCCCAGTCGATATTCGTTCTGTCCACCCACCTCTATGAGATCGGCGAGGAACTGAGCGTTTATCCTAATATTTGCTTCAAATATTTCGAGACGGGGGTTAAGGACGATCAGCTCGACTTCAGCTATCAATTGAAGGACGGTATCAGCAATGATCGCCTCGGGTTCCTGATCCTGAAAAGGGAGAAAGTCGTCGAGATGCTGGAAAAATTATAAATTGCAGGAATATCTGCGTGAGAATGAGACCGCTGCTTTTTTTCTTCGGGTTGCTGCTGTTGTTTGCCATCGAGATCCTACGGGTATATTTTATCATGCCCTTCCCGGGCAGTCAGCATTCCGATACGATCGGGCTGGCTTATTTCCTGGACAGAAATGTGCTTTGGCTCAGGATCGCCGCCCTGGCCCTGGTATTGCCGGCCGGCGTCTATTATTTCAGGAAGGGCGGCCGGCCCCGGAAAGTATCATTGACGGCTCTCGCCCTGGTCTACGGGACCTTATTTTATTTCTTCAATTTCCGGTTCCTGGCCGATAAAATGTTCTATCCTCCCAAGGTGAAAGCCTTTGCCGGAGGATCTGCCGACACCACGAACAGGGACAGGCTGATCATCGGGGTGGCCTTGCGTGGCGAGGCCAGGGCCTATCCCATCGAGATCATTGGATATCACCACCAGGTTCGCGATACCGTTGGCGGAGAGCCTGTTTTGGTGACCTACTGCACAGTTTGCCGCACGGGGCGGGTATTCAGCCCGCTGGTGAATGGCCGGGTCGCCAGCTTCCGGCTGGTAGGGATGGATCATTTCAATGCGATGTTCGAAGATTCGGCAACGAAGAGCTGGTGGCAACAGGCCACGGGAGAGGCGATCACTGGTCCGCTTAAGGGCACCAGGCTCTCCGAAATACCCTCTGCACAGATGCGGTTGGGCGACTGGCTTGCACTTCATCCCGACAACCTCACCTTACAGCCAGACCCGAATTACAGGGCCCGGTATGACAGCCTCAGGGGTTATGATGAGGGAAATATTGACGGAAGCCTCGAAAGGAAAGATAGCGGATCCTGGAAATTCAAATCCTGGGTGATCGGCGTCAGCCTCCATGGCCGTAGCAAGGCCTATGATTGGAATCAGCTGGTCCGGGAACGTGCGATCCTTGATACACTGGGCCGGGATAGGCTGTTACTGACCATCGGGCCGGATGACAGGAGCTTTTATGTGTTCTCGCTGCCGGATTCCTTGAATGTACAATACGATGGCACCAGGCAACGACTCGCCGTTCAGGGTCATGCCGGTTCCTGGGGTCTTGACGGGGAATGCCTGGATGGCCCGCAAAAAGGACAGCGGTTGACCGGCGTACAGGCCTCCCAGGAGTTTTGGCATTCCTGGCGGACATTTCATCCGGGGACCGGAAGGTATAAGTAAGCCCCCGATTACCATTTATCCACATCGAAAAAGTTTTCAAGATCCACGATCGGTTTATGCCTAAATTGGCCGCTAAACCTATCCGTTGGCGTTATGCTGGTGAAGATTTTTGGCAGTGCGGTATATGGCGTGGAGGCGATGACGATCACGATCGAGGTCAAGGTGATGGAAGGGTTGCATACGTTCGTGGTAGGTCTGGCGGACCATGCGGTCAAGGAGAGCATCCAACGGGTGGAGAGCGCCATCAAGAGCATTGGCTGCAGTATGCCGCGTACCAAGTTGATCGTAAACCTGGCGCCTGCGGACATAAAGAAGTCGGGATCGGCATTCGATCTGCCGATCGCCCTCGGGGTTCTGGGGGCCAGCGGGCAGCTCCGCGAGCCATTTCCATTCGACGGATTCGTAGTCATGGGAGAACTTGGCCTGGACGGGAGCATCCAGCCTGTCAAAGGCGCGCTATCCATGGCTCTTCAAACACGAAGAGAAGGGTTCAGGGGTCTGATCCTGCCCAGGCAAAATGCTAAAGAGGCCGCGATGGTAGGCCAACTCCATGTCTATCCCGCCAGCCATCTCAGGGGGTTGATCGAATTGTTCGGGCGGGACGGGGTTCCGCAGCCTCTCAGGACAGACGCAGCGGAAAATCATGTTCTCCTGCCGCCAATGCCCTTACCGGACTTCGATGAGGTCAGCGGCCAGGAAAATTGTAAGCGCGCGCTGGAGATTGCAGCTGCAGGAGGGCACCACGCCATTCTGATCGGTCCGCCGGGCGCAGGCAAGACGATGCTTGCCAAGAGATTCCCCGGCATACTTCCCCCATTAACCATGCAGGAGGCATTGGAAACGACCAGGATCTATAGCGTGGCGGGCAAATTATCTCCGGATTCCGTATTGATCCGACAGCGCCCCTTCCGCGCGCCCCATCATAGCATTTCCGACATGGGCTTGATCGGCGGAGGCAGCATTCCTCAGCCGGGAGAGGTATCCCTGGCGCATAACGGAGTGCTGTTCCTTGACGAACTGCCTGAATTCAAGCGGAACGTATTGGAATTGATGCGCCAGCCCATGGAGGATCGGAGGGTAACGATCAGCCGGGCGAGAATGGCAGTGGATTTTCCAGCCGCCTTTCTACTGCTGGCTGCCATGAATCCCTGTCCCTGCGGATTTTATAACCATCCACATCGCGAATGCAACTGCCTGCCATGGAATATCATGCGCTATTTGAGTAAGATATCCGGCCCACTCCTGGACCGGATAGACCTGCAGGTCGAAGTGGCACCGGTCACTTACACTGAACTCGCCGCGGCCGGCCTCTGCGAGCCCTCCTCCGCCATTCGTGCCAGGGTTATGAAAGCCCGTGAAATACAGCTCGAACGTTACTCCAGTTATGCGGGACAGAATGTGAAAAACGGCGGCACATGCATTCACTGTAATGCCCAAATGACCAGCAATTTGCTCCGGGAAATATGCATCATCGATGCGGAGGGGCTTAAGCTATTGAGATCTTCAATGGAATCCCTGGGGTTATCGGCACGAGCGCATGACCGGATCCTTAAGGTAAGCCGCACCATTGCGGATCTCGCAGGTAATGAACGGATCGGAGCAGGTCATGTGGCGGAGGCGATCCAGTACCGCAGCCTGGATCGGAATGGCTGGCAGGATAATTTGTCCACGAACCCCCTATCTTTATAGATAAATCGGAAATATGCGAATTACCTACATGCAGAGCATGCTCCTTGCAATCAGCCTATTGGCGTTGGCCGCCTGCAACAATCCCAGTCCCGACAAAATGGAAAATGGAAAGGTCGCCGGTACTTCGGCCGGCCAGAACGGCTCAGGCGATAGCACAGACATTACCTGGGACAGCACTGCCCCGGCAGGCATGAAAGAATTGCGGATCCCTTCGACCGGCAGTTTGTTACAGGGCTTTATCTATACCCCGAACGGCAAAGAGCCACATCCCACCCTATTGATGCTGCATGGGTTTCCAGGCAATGAAAAGAACCTCGACCTCGCCCAGGCCGTCCGCAAGCATGGATGGAATGTCGTCTATTTTGATTACCGCGGTTCATGGGGTAGTCAGGGAAGCTTTTCCTTCCGCCATTGCGTGGAAGATGTGTCAAACGTAGTCGCCTTCTGCAAACAACATGCGGATTCTCTCCATATCGATACGTCGAGGATCGCTTTGTTTGGACACAGCATGGGCGGCTGGGTCTGCTTGCAGGCATTACGAAGATTACCGGAACTGACGAAGGGATTCGCCTGTTCGACCTGGGATCTCATGCCTGGATTTACCAAGGCGGCCAGGGAGGGACAGCTGGAGAAGGTGGAAAAAGACAGGGGACAATATTTCGTGCTCAATCAATCAGGAAAAGCTCTCGTAGAGGCTGTCTTGCAGGATACCTCCTACCACGACCTGTCAGGCCATGCCGCCGCCCTCAGGGATAAAAAAATCTTTATGTTGGACGAGCATGATCATAACCGGGGCCTGGCAGACTCCATCCGGGCCTATAATAAGGCAGGTTTCCAATATGAGGTCTGGAAGACAGACCATCCCTTTACCAACAAGCGGCAGGCCCTGATACGGGAAGTGATCGAATTCCTGGATAAATGAATTCGTTCAGGCTATCTTTTTGTTCCCGATGCGGTCCGCTGAGACTTGTGAAGATCCGATCTCATCTGCCCTATCGCCGAGAAATAAGGATCGGATCATCAGCCAAACGGTTTCGGCCATGATCCTCATGTCCACTGCAAAACCCACGCTGCGAACATAGTAGGCATCCCACTGATAACGACGGAAGATACTTTGAAACGTGCTGGCCGGGCCCCGGCAGCCCCGGATTTGAGACATACCCGTAATACCCGGCCTGACCAGGTTGCGGAACTTATAATTTGCAATAACTGAAGAGAATTCCCGGGAATCCTTTAACATGTGGGGTCGGGGTCCGACGATGCTCATGTGACCCAGGAACACATTCACGAACTGGGGCAACTCATCCAGCCCTGTTTGTCGCAGCAGCCTGCCGATGGGCGTAACCCTCGGATCATTTCTTATCGCCTGATGAGTATCCGCCTCGTCATTGACATACATGGTGCGGAATTTGTAGCACCAAAAGGTCCTTCCTAAAAAACCGACCCTCTTCTGCTTAAAAAAGACCGGGCCCCGGGAGTCCATGCTGATCAACAACATAATAAAGGGGAAAAAGACAGGGAAGATCACGGCCATCACCGCCGTGGAGACAACTAAATCCACGCATCTTTTAAAAATGAAATAGGTACGCTTGTTGTCGATATAGTTCCGGAGAGAGACCTGCCAGTTGTCGTTCCACTTCTTCGGATGATAGATCGCCGATTCGATGCTTGTGCCCCGCATGCCGATATGGATTGGTTTTTGATATTGATTCGTTAACGACCACGGATTAACCCCGCACAACCCGTGAAGTTCCGCAATAACGATACCACGCTATGGTATGATATTTGAATTTTTTGTTATTGCGATGTTACCAATATGGCGTACCGATGAATAACAACTATCGTACCCGATGACAATTCCCAATTCTAAATAGTTGCATGTCAATTTTATTTAATGAAATTTTAAGATCAACCCCCAACCCAAAAACCATCCTTATCGTATTGGTGGCATAGGGTCGGCAAGACGAATGAGCACGGTTATTGTTAAAATGACACGTCTGTTAGAAAGATAAGGTTATTTAGTGTTAAGAATGCAGGGTTATCGTCTTTTTGATCTTATTTTGCAAAACTAAACCATCCATGAAAGAGAGCCGCACTGAACCCATTCTCGATTTCTATTTACTCATCCCCTATTATAACAATCTCCGGGGCTTGATCCGTTCCCTGCAAAGCGTGCGGTACGATGCTGCCCGGTATGCCCTTCTTATTATCGACGATGGCAGTTTCGAAAGGTTGCAATTCAGTGACCTTGAGCCCTATCTTCCTGGCGGAACGGCAGCTACGATCATCACCCTGGCAGAGAACGGCGGGATCACAAAAGCCTTGAACAGCGGCCTGAAGTGGCTTGAACAAAGGACCGATTTCCGCTTTGTCGCCAGGTTGGATTGTGGCGACCTTTGCGCCCCGGATAGGTTTACGCGCCAGGTAGAGTTCCTCGATCATCATCCCGGGACCGACCTCGTCGGGAGTTGGTGTCTCTTTTCCGATTTCTCGTCCGAATCCTCTTTCCAATATAAAACGCCCACCGAACATAAAAAGATAGCGCGGGGTATGTATTTCCGGAATATTTTCATCCATCCTACTGTAATGTGGAGGGCATCGGTCGGCCAAATGACGGCCACCTATCCGGAAAAGTTCCCTTTTGCCGAGGATTATGGGTTCTTTTATGAAATTATTAGCAAGGGGCATGCTGCGGTCCTCCCGGAAAACCTTGTCATATGCGAGATCAATCCGAAGGGGTTGTCCATGAGGTACAGAAAAGAACAGTTAAAAAGCAGGATTAAGGTGGTCAAGGCCTTCGGAACGAATAAGGTGCTCAGTATCATCGGCGTAATGAAGCTATGGTTGCTAGGGGTTATCCCTTACATATGGGTGTATCGGATCAAACGGTGGGCGTACGGCGTCCGTTTCCGCCCGTCCTTTGAGCTCTAAAAAAGTGTGGCATTGTTTTTACTTATAGCTTATCGTCGGGTATTATGAAAATCGTACATGTGGTCGAACCCTTTGCGTCCGGGATTGCCGTTTTTGTCAAGTCTCTGGTCGAGAACCTGAGCAATGATCAGCATATCATCGTTCACGGGGAGCGGGAGTATGTTATGTCCTTTGCGGACGTCAAACAGCATTTCCCTAAAGACAATGTCCGGTTTATCAGGTGGAGGTCCGCCCAGCGGGAGATCAGCATCCGAAAGGATCTCATAGCCTTTCTGGAGCTATACACTATTTTAAAACGTCTGAAGAAGGGGCTGCATATTGACGCGGTTCATCTGCATTCCTCGAAGAGCGGCTTCCTCGGGAGGCTGGCCTGCCGGATCGCCAAGATCAAGACAGTAGTCTATACACCCAATGGTGCGCCCTTCCTTATAGGAAGCAACCGGCTTATCAATTACGTTTATAAACAATTGGAAAGAATCGGCTCTCTGTTTGGAGGCAAGGTGGTCTGCTGCTCGCCGTCAGAAAGGGACGCCTATCAGGCCCTGGGCATCGACGCGCTTAATATTAACAACGGCGTCACGGTAACTGATCCGGCACCTGCCGTTCTCAAAACAATCGTATCTCCATCCAGGACGCAAAAGTTCAGGGTGGTTACGAGCGGACGGATCGTAGGACAAAAGAATCCTGCTCTCTTCAATTCCATTGCCGCTTATTTCAGTGATTTCGGTGATTTTGAATTCATTTGGGTTGGAGATGGCCCGGACCGCGGAACGTTAACCGCCGGCAATATCGCGGTCACCGGCTGGTTGCCGGCCGAAGAAACCAGCTCACTGATCACTTCCTCGGACGTCTACCTGTCAACCGCAATCTTCGAAGGGATGTCTTTTGCCGTACTGGAAGCGTTGGCATTGAGAAAGCCGGTATTGCTCAGCGACTGCGTCGGCAACAGGGATATTGTGCAGAATGGTCTCAACGGAGACCTGTTCCGCAACGAAGAGGAAGCCACGCTGAAGATCCTGCAATATTATAATAACCGGGATATGCTCAATGTGATGGGTGAGTATTCCAGCGAGCTGTGCAGGCAGGAGTTCGATGTGCATTCGACCTTTACTGCCTATCGCGATCTGTACATGAGTTAAAACAGGACGTTATATATCCTATTATCGCAAACCTCATAAATTTTGCCACAATGCAGCGAGTCATCGACGCCAATATCAATGAGTCACGGGACATGCACTCCATTAATGACAAATTGGAGCAGATCAGTATTTACCTGGAACAGGAAATCACCTTCAAGCAACGGATCATCGAGGAACTGGAAGAAGAAGTAAACGGATTGAAGGCGATCTCCGAAGAAAAAAATGCATTGATCGGCAAGCTCGAAAACCAACTGTTGGAATGCCGTCAGACCCATGAAGGTACGCGGCAGTTGATCAATAAACTGCTAAACGATATCAGCAATTACCAAAAGGATATAGATTGGTATAAGCGGACGTATGTCAGGAGGAGTCTGCCGGGCACCATCTGGCAAAAGCTGTTCCGGAAATAAAAGGCTTCTGGAACCATTCATGAAATATCGTTCAAATAAAAGATCAGTCACCTTTCGTCGCAAGTTTTTCGACTGGCTCTTGCAACTGGGCACAATAAAAAAAAAATATGTCCTGGCTTTCGTTTTGGAATCGGTCCGGGATCATGGCTTGTTTGCATGCTCACGGGAAATGATCCGTGCACTGAGGCAAAACGGAACAGCTGCATGGTTGCATCCACGCGGCATCGTGCTTTATAAAATGCATAACCGCGGAGGCAGCGCTCGATTACCAGTTCTTCCCCCGACTCCTGTGAACGATCCCCTGGCAGCCAGGGAGGGCGTGGAGCGACTGACCTATCGTCCCCTGATTTCCATCATCCTGCCGGTGTACAACACTTCACCTGTTCTCCTGCAAGCAGCCGTCAACAGCGTGATCGGACAAATCTATCCCCATTGGGAGCTATGTATTGCAGACGACCATTCCGGCGATCCCCGCGTGCGAAGGACACTGCAATTGTATGCAGGGGATCCGCGCATTCACATAGCGTGGCTGCCGGAAAATACCGGCATCTCGGAAGCATCCAACACCTGTATCGGCCTGTCCAAAGGTGAATTCATTGCATTGCTGGACCATGACGATGAGCTGACGTCTGATGCCTTGTATTGGTTTGTCAATGAGTTGAATAAGGATCCGAAAGCAGATATCTTATATTCCGACGAATGCAAGGTCGACGAGCAGGGGAATCTCAGCCAATATTTCCTGAAGCCATCCTGGAGCCCGGAACTCTTGCTCAACAGCATGTATATCGGTCACCTGACCATGTACCGCAAAGCATTCCTCGTTGAAAAGGTCGGTCTGTTCCGGAAAACGTATGACCTTTCCCAGGACTACGACCTTGTCCTACGGGCTATGGAAAAAACGACGAGGATCAGGCATGTCAATAAGGTCCTCTACCACTGGCGGATCACAGAAGGATCTTCGTCGGCCGGTCATAAGCCCAATGCGCGCAAGACCAATCTGTCAGCCCTCGCGGACGCCATGCGCCGGCGTAACATCGAAGCGGACGTCCTTGAACTGCCGGCGGCCAACCGCGTGCGACTGCGAATCGATAAAAAACCCCTCGTTTCGATCATCATCCCGACCGATTCGCGCCAAAACCTGGATGCAGCACTGAAGAGCATTCATACCGTGACCGCTTATTCAGCATACGAGATCGTCGTGGTTGCCAATTCCGCACTCGTTTACGATATACAAACCAATTATTCGTGGTCGAACCTGGTCTGTGCAGCGTACGATAAGCCTTATAATTTTTCTGACAAGTGCAATGCAGGGGCGGCCCGGGCAAACGGCGATATCCTCATTTTCCTGAATGACGATGTCAGGCCCCTGGAATCCGGCTGGATCGATGATACCATCGAATATCTATTCCTTGCCGGCGTCGGCGGCGTCTCCCCGAAGCTGATCTATGAGAATGACACCCTGCAATATGCGGGCATGGCCGCCGGTGTACGGGGACTCACCGGAACGACGTTTCACGGCTACCAATGGGATTCCACGGCGTATCACCGCTTCCCTCAGCTGGTCCGCAACGTCTCGATCCTGTCAGGAGCTTGCCTGGCGATTAAGAAGGACCTGTTCTTCCGCCTGGGCGCATTCGATGCGGTAAATACCCCGAGCGCCCATTCCGATACCGACCTTTCATTCCGGTTGCTGGAAAACGGCTGGAGATGCGTTTACACCCCGTACGCCTCTCTCCGACATATCGGACACTTGTCCCTCAAGGATTACGAAAAAGGGCAGGAGCAACAACGCAAAGACAAATCATCCATTCATCTCCTTAGAAGGTGGTCGAAATACCTCACGGATGACCCTTATTTTCCCGCCACGATGAAAAATTTTCTCTACCATGATTCGCCTGAACCTTACAGATTGTACGCAGACGTACAGTACATGTCCGGGGAATATGAAAGAGACGTCCTGTTTGTCAGTCATGAACTTACCCTCACAGGCGCTCCCATCAGTCTGTTTGAACTGGCCAAACTATTGAAAGCCCGCGGATATTTCGTTGCCGTCTGTTCGCCTGTTGACGGCCCTTTGCGTCAAATGTATGTGCGTGAAGGAATGGTAGTTATTGTAGACGCTTTGTTACTGAAGCGTCATGCGTCTGTACGTCACTTTGCCGCCCAATTCGACAAACTGATCTGCAATACGGTGGTCACCTGGCCAGTTGTCAGCCAAATGCAAAATATCCTACCTGTATTCTGGTGGCTCCAGGAGGGCAGATCGATACTCGATTTCGCTCAATACCGGGAATGCGCAATAACGATCCGGGAGGCGAAGGTGATCATCGGGTTAAGTGAGTATGCCTTATCCTATATCAGGAAACTTAATAAACGCGCAGTTAAGATCTATAATGCTTGTCCCGATATTTCCCGGGCCGGGCAAGCCACCGATGCATGGGAGGCCATCGAGGCGGAGAGGGAAGGCACCATATTATTTAGCATGGTGGGTTCACTGGAGAAACGGAAAGGTCAGGATATTGTCCTTGATGCGCTGGACCATCTTGGTCCGGAAATTTTGAACAAGCTCGAAATCCTGTTCATCGGCAGGTTTCATGATCCCCTCTTTGCCGCCAAAGCCAGGCAACGGGCGGGCGGGCGAAAATTCATCCGCTTCCTTGGCGAAGTCAGCAGGCATGAATGCCTGGAGTGGATGAGAAAGAGTCATGTCCTCTTGAATGCATCCAGGGACGAGCCGTTCTCCGTTGCGCTCACCGAAGCGTTTTGCCTCGCTAAACCTTGCGTGGTGCCCCAACAGGCGGGCATCGCCGAATTGATCACCGATGGACAGAACGGTTTCACTTTCAGGCAGGCAGATGCGAAGCACCTGGCCGAGAAGATACACTTTGCTGTCACTCATACCGACTGCCTGAGAGCGGTTGGTATGGCAGCCAGAATGACATATGAAAAGCACTTAACCATGGAGCGATTCGAAAGTAAAATGATCAACTTGTTGGAAACCGGAGCTTTAAAACCGCAATCATGAGAAGTGACGGCGATCTCACCCTTATTTTGCACCTCTATTACCCGGGCTCATGGGAGACTGTCCGGTCGAAGTGTTCCTTCGTCCTCGGGCAGGCCACCCGAACCATTATTACGGCCTGCCATGACGATGTGATCCAAGAAATTCAGCCACAGCCCAACATGGTCATCCTCAAAGTCACCAACAAAGGAAAGGATGTCGGGGGTAAGCTTGCGGCTCTTAGTTACTACCTTTGTTATTGCAAGAGGACAGAATATCTCGTCTTCCTCCATGATAAAATAAGTCCCCAGACGATCAATGCCGATTATTGGATGGATACGTTATACCGGATCTTTGAACAGGAGGTATTCGAAAGGGCGATCCGTACATTGAAAAAATATAAAAGCGCAGGAATCGTCGGTTCCAGGCCATTCCTTAAGACAGAGTACCTGCCATCCGAACGGCGTTTCGACAGCACCAATGACAACGTGCTGAAGCAGTTGATCGACCGGCATGGCCTGAGATGCAAGGAGTTTCGCTTTATAGCAGGCACCATCTTTATCGCGAAGAGTCGAATCTATGAAGATTTCTTTACCCTGCATCCTCCGCTGGACGCCCGGCGGGACCTTGAGGAGGAGAATGTGCTGGACCTTACCCTGGGCACATACACGCATTCCTGGGAAAGACTTTTTTGTTTTATCGCCGAAGATAGCGGCTACACTGTAACAGGCATTTAAGACCAAAGACCGTCAAGATCTTTTATGAAGAATTATGAGGAGTTCCTTTTGCCGATATTGATACTGGACCCCGGCGTACCGGTTCCAGAGGCCGCCGTCCAGCGACGAAGATGCGCCCTTGCCCTTGAAGTGAATTTGCGGGCCGGCAGATTCAACAAGCCGACGCTCGAATTCCTCATTACCGGGGAAACGCCATTCCTGCTACTCGTTGACGATCTGCAAAGTGCCAATCAAACACTGATTAGTGAGCAGGTCCATGAATATCAGGTTCCGGAAAGTCACACCATACGCCCCGAATTGGTGGAGCCTCTCGCTCTGGCACTGTTCAGCAGGAACTATATCCGGCACGAAGGCATTCCGGTTGTCGGCATTCGGCAGAGTGATATGGCCGATGTCGGGACCGTCAATCGAACGGCATCTTTTTTGATCTATTTGAACCAACAGGGATGGCCCGCCATTCAAACCTGGAGATTGTCCTCTTTATCCTTTAAAGAACAAGTCCTTTCCAAAACACCTCCGCCCCTTCTGCTTACCCGGATCGACTTTGACGAAAACTTCCTGGAGCGCGAGGTCTTTGTCAGGCGTGCATACGCCGGAAGTCATGTCTTTATAAAGGGCTCCGACAATCTCTCCTCCCTTGCGCTCGAAGAAGAGTTTTCGAAGCTTTGCGCGTCGATCATCGGCAGGGACCCGCTGTACCGGCACTTTCTGTCGGGTTGGCTGTATGCCCGGAAGGAAGTTGAAAGATTGTCCGAGGAGGCGTCGGTACTGGAAGAGCGCTTACGCAACGCGGAAATTACTATCAAAACGATCCGTACGAAATATAAAGAAGACTACGACGTGCTGTTCCGCTGGTACCAGGCGGAATATGAAGTCCTGCCTCTTTGGTATAAGCGGTTCGGACACGTGATCAAAACGTTTATGGGCAAACGAACATTCAGGTCCTTGTTTCGCCGGGGACCGCAAAAACACATATAACAAAATGATATTCAATTTGAAAGTCAAGTGAGTTCCGAAAATTTTTAATTTAGCGACCATATGATCGAACAGAACCTTTTTGACAAACACTATTTCCTGACTTCCTGCGGGATCCCCTATGACCAGAAAGACAAGTGGGAGGATTTTTTCGGAAGGATCGCAGACCGGATCATCCGTGATATCAACCCGGGAACTGTTCTTGATGCCGGATGTGCCTATGGATATCTGGTGGCGGCGCTAAGAGATAGGGGCGTGACCGCCTACGGGATCGACATCTCGAATTATGCTATTTCCCAGGTGAGGGAAGATATCCGCCCATATTGCAAGGTGGGTTCAATCGTCGATCCGCTGCCCATGCGGTACGACCTGGTCGTCTGCATCGAGGTCCTGGAACATATGACGCCCGATGACGGCAGGAAGGCCATCGACAATCTCTGCCGTTTTACGGATGACTTCCTTTTTACTTCCACCCCGTTCGATTTTAAAGAGGCCACGCATTTTAATGTTCAAAATACGGACTACTGGGTATCCCTCTTTGCCCAATCCACTTTCTTCCGTGACGTGGATTTCGACGCATCGTTCATTATTTCCCATGCGATACGGTTCAGAAAAGGCAAACGGTCAGTGACGGATGTCGCCAGGGAATATGAAAAGGCCTATTTCCGATATTACCTGGAAAGCAAGACGCTAAGGGAAGAGCTCGTCCGTGCGCGTACGGAGATATCGTCCAGGTTCAATGAAAATGAAAGCACTTTATTGGCTGAAAAGAACCTTATAATCAACGGCAAAGACAATCATATCGCCAATTTGGAGAAATCCATGCAGGACAGGGAGGAAAATATCAAGCGCCTTGCTGCCGCCGCGGCAGAGCAGGAGGCGCAGATCGTTACGCTGAACCAGACCATCGGAGAAAAGGAGGAGCTGCTGCAAAGAACAAAGGAGGAATTGCTGCGAGTCGATATCGAGCATCTTCGGGATCTGGAACAGCGCATGAGTTCCCTGCGTGAGATCATAGAGGAGAAGGATGGCGAATTGAGAAGGTCGAAGGAGCGCGATACCGCGCGCCAGATAGAGCTTAATGTCCGGATGGAGGCGCTGAACAGGGAAAAAGAGGAGGCCATTGGGCGATTAGAAGGGCATATCCGGCAGATCGGCGAAAACGTCCGGTCCGTGGAAGAGTTGATCCGGTCAAAGGACACCCATGAGCTGAATTTTAAGGAAGTCGTCGAAATAAATCAGGAACTGAAGAAAAAAATAAAAGGCCTGTATTTTATCAGGGAAGAGCACGAAAAGGCGATCCAGTCGATAAAGAACTCTTCGCACGAACTGAAGGCGGACCTGGACAGCCGTACGGTCCATTACGACGCCCTGATGCTGCAATACAAGGCGGCACACACAGAATTGGAAAGGATCAGGCAGTTAAAGGGTTACAAATTGCTGTGGAAGTATTATTTACTCAGGGACAGGATCCTCGGGCGAAAAAAAGGTCGCCGGCCGGGTACGATTGGGAATCAGGATCAGGTTGGTATCTCAACAATGTCAGACAATCAAGGCCAGCAAGGCCCATCTCTCCTGGAAAAAGAGATCGCCCACTATAGCCGGAACCCCATTTATGGCAGAACGCTGTCATTCAATCCGCTGATCAGCATAATCGTACCCGTGTTCAACACACCGCCGGGCGTCCTCGAAGAAATGATCAGATCGGTCACCGCCCAGACGTATCCTCACTTTGAGCTGCTGATCGTCAATGCGAGCGTGGATAACCCTGAACTGGGAAGACATGTTTCGCACCTGGCTTCCAAGGATCCCAGGATCCGGTATTCGACGACGGAAAATAAGGGCATTGCAGGCAACAGCAATGTGGCCATAGGAATGGCCACCGGCGAGTTCGTCGCCTTCCTGGACCATGACGATACGCTTGCGCCACATGCCTTGTTCGAGGTCGTATCCAGGCTGCAGGACGATCCGATGGCATACGATTTTTTCTATTCCGATAAGGATATGATGCCGGAAAATGGGAAGACGAGCTGCAATCCGTTATATAAGCCTCAGTGGTCTCCGGAGATGATGCTGTCCGCCAATTATCTTACCCATTTCTGTGTAATCCGCAAACGACTCATTGAAGAGTCCGGCATGTTGGACAGCAGGACGGACGGGGCGCAGGACTGGGATATTTTCCTGAGAGTGAGCCGGTTGACCTCCAAGATCGGTCACATTCCTCAGCGGTTGTACCACTGGCGGATCATCCAGACCTCGGTGGCCAGCGGGATCGGCGCCAAACCCTATGCCCTGGAAGCGCAGCTGACTTGCCTTCGAGCTCATTTCGAGGCGCTGAATTATCCCGCTACGATCAAATTCAACGATCGCGCCAATAGTATCCTGAAGGTCGATTGGCATGGCACGGAGAACAAAGTTGTTACTTTTATTATCCAGCATACGGGAACGTCGGATCAGCTCTTGTCCCTGCTTGAAAATATTGATCAGTTCCATAGGGGGTATGGGAACGCGATCGAATTGATCATCCTGAGCAAAACCAGTCTTCCCGGGGTCGTCAGTCAATCCTCCTACCATCCGGTACTCTTCCTCCGGGAAGCGGACAATGTCTATGTGGATATCAACAAAGCCATCGAGAAGGCCGGCGGTGACATTTTCCTATTCTTAAACAGCGAGGTTGCCATCGCCGACAACCAAACAATTTTTGAGCTGATCAGCTGGGCTGCGCAGGATCAATATGGAATCATTGTGCCTAAGATCGTGGACAACAAGGATGTAATCGTCAGTGCCGGCATCGTGATCAATAATAATTGTATCCTGAATATGTTCCAGCATGTTCACTCCGGCCACTACACGATCTTCGGCCATACCGAATGGTACCGGAATGTCACTGCCGGCCGCCTGGAGTGCTTTGCCGTCAGATCCTCCCATTTCAGAATAGCAGGGGCCTTTGAGCCGGAGTTCGAAGAGTGTGCCTGTATCGAATTTTGCCTGCGTCTGCTTAAAACCGGGCACAGGCACGTATATAATCCCTTCGCAACCGTAACCGTTGCCAAACTTCCCGATATCGATGCGATAGCAGACAGGCACAGGTTGCTGCAGCTGCAGCAGATATATAGCCTGCCGGCCTGCGATCCGTACTGGAACCCCAACCTAATGGCCAATCATACCATCCCCATGGAGAATCAACGAAAGGTTACGCCCGCGTCCCCGCGAGCGCTATCCGGACCGGTAGTTACGGGTTGGGAAAAGTATAGTTCCGACGCATTCTATCTGGCCCACGAATTCGATTTTTCGAAAACCGAATTTGAAAATAACCTGAAGAACATCGGCAAGGAGGGCGGTCAAATCGAGATAAAGAGTGTCAACTGGATACTTCCTCATTTTGATTTCATTTATTACGCCGGGTTATACACCATTTTCAGGCTGGCCAACTACCTTCAGTCGGTCGAAGGGGTCAGGAATACGATCATAACGGTCGGTGGGGGCGACGAAAGAGATCTGTACAATATCATCGTTGAGGCGTTCCCACTAATGAAAGGATGCAAAGTTCTCTGTCTTGCCAATACCTCGGATATCAAAAAGATCCCCTACGCCGACGCCAGCATCTGTTCCTTGTGGACAACGGCCTATTACCTGTTGCGGTTCAATAATACGAAAAGGAAATTTTACTTTATCCAGGATTATGAACCTTTGTTCTATCCGGCAGGATCGACCTACGGACAGACGGAGACTACGTACACATTCAGTTTTTATGGTATTGCCAACACCCGGGGACTGCGGGAACTGTACGAAGAGCAATACGGCGGAACTGCCATTGACCTGAAGCCTTGCATTGACGGCAGCATCTTTTATCCTTCCAGGGCGCCCGCCGGTAAGGACATATTCAGGGTGTTCTTTTATGGTAGACCTGGTCATCCGCGAAATGGATTCGAGCTGGGCGCCACGGCGTTGAAAATATTGAAATCACGCTGGAAAGAGAAAGTAGAGATCTACTGTGCAGGCTCGGACTGGGACCCTGCCGAATACGGCCTGGCGGGGATCGTCACGAACATGGGACGCATGGACATGGAAAAGACCGGGGACCTATACCGGATTTGCCATGCCGGGTTGGTCATGATGTTTACCAAACATCCCTCCTATCTTCCGTTTGAACTGATGGCATGCGGATGCGCAGTAGTGTCCAATTATAACAAGGACACGACCTGGTTCCTGAAGGATCACGAGAATTGCCTGCTGTCGGAGGCGAGTGCCACCAGGATCTCGGAGACGCTTGAAAAGGTCCTCACAGACGATGCCCTGCGTTCGCGGCTTACGAGCAACGCTTTGCGTAACATAAAGGAGGGGCATGCCGAGTGGGACGCCGAGCTGGGCAAGATCTACCGATTTATGTGCTCCCCCTCGACCGCCGTCGCACGGGATCAACCTGAATTTTCACGATAAACCGGACGCGTATGAACGATTACCAATTGCTGTGTTGTCATGAGAACCCCCATAACGGCAGGGTGTATTTTGCAAAAAATAATCAACGGAGATGGATACCTTCCGGCGAGCACATGAAAGAGTATGGATTCGATTGGGACCTGGTGAAAACCTATGCTGCCGAACAGATAGCATCATATGAACTGATGTCTCCCCTGCCCCATCCACGGCTTGAGTACAGGCCAGGGACCATGTCAGTCGGTGAAATTCGCGAATTTATCGGCAACCAGGTTTGCGGAAAAGGAGTTGAATTTGGCGCCGCCAGCAGTCCCTTCCCGACAGCCCTGGAAAGCCAGGTGGAATATGCCGACCTATTCGACCATTCACTCATAAGCAGCCCATATCATAACCACCATACATACGCCAGGCACGAATATGTTAAATGCAAGTACCTTACGGGCATGGAGGTCATGGTTGGCATACCCGACCGTTCACTCGATTTTATTATCGCCAGCCACGTAATCGAGCACCTGAGAAATCCTTTGCAGGCCATGGAAACCGCCTGGACCAGGCTAAAGCCGGAAGGCAAGCTGGTACTGATGGTGCCGCACAGGGATCTTACCTTCGACAAGAACCGGGATATAACGAGCCTGGAACATATCGTCCTGGACTACGAACGGCCTCTCAAAGAAAGGGACTTCATGCACTTCTACGACTTTTACGAAAATGCCTTCGTTGCACCTAATCCCTTTGAAAAGGCCGTGGAAATGTTCAATAGCGATGCAAGTGACATCCATTATCATACCTGGAACGAAGGCAGCTTCCTGGAAATGGTGCAGTATTTTTCAGATCATATTAGAAAATGGTCGGACATCACCTATTATCCTCATCTGCCGAACGAACAGGCCAATGAATTCTATTTTATCCTTAAGAAATAAGGCGTCCATGAAAATCCATGCGGCTTGAACTACTGGCTATTGACGACGGAATATCCGCCATTTCACGGTGGAGGCATCAGCACGTATTGCTATTTCACGGCACGGATGTTTGCGGGACGTGGCGATGAGGTCTATGTTTTTGTGCCGGACGAAAAAGTTAGGGACTATCGTATCGAAGTCGATGAGCCCGGTCTTTCCGTCATCCGGTTCAATAGCAACCGGAATAATCCGGGCGATGCATTGGGCTATACGGCGCGTTTAAGCTATGCCTTTGCAGATATCGTCGGCAAGATCATCAGTGAAAAAGGCGCGCCGGACCTGATCGAAGCCCAGGATTACCTGGGCATTGCCTACTATCTCACGCAATTCAAGCATTTGGGCTATGATCATCTCAAGAATATCCCCATCGCCATCACACTGCATTCGCCTGCCTTTCTGTACCTGGAATATAACAGGACGCCGACCTTTCGGTTTCCCGATTTCTGGACTTGCGAGATGGAAAAGCAAAGTATCAGGGCAGCGGACCTGCTGTTGTCTCCAAGCCGTTTTTTGGCCGACGAGATCACGAAATACATCGGCCTGCAGGGGAAACCCATAGAGGTATTGGCTAATCCCTATGCATCCGGAACCCCGCCAGGCAAACGAGCCTACGTTCCGAATAAGGTCGTCTATTACGGAAAACTATCTCCTCAAAAAGGCAGCTTTGAACTATTGGCCTATTTTCAACAATTATGGGAAAGCGGTTTCGAGCATAGCTTACACATTATCGGGGGGACGGATATTGTTTACCAACCGGAGATGCGGACCATGGGACAGATCATCCGGCAAAAATATGGCGCCTATATCCGCAAGGGCATGCTTATCCTGCACGGAAAGATCAAACCCGCCAGCCTGAAAGACCATTTGTCGGACGCCCATGTCGTGGTATTTCCGAGTATTATCGACAACCTTCCGTACGCCGTGATAGAGGCAATGGATCTGGGAAAAGTATTGCTGGTATCGAAACAGGGCGGGCAGATGGAAATGATCGAAGATGGGATCGACGGATTTTTATTCGACCATGACGATCCGTTCTCATTCGGTAGCCGGTTACTGGAAATCCTTGCCCTTCCACAGGCAACCATCGAAAGCGTAGGAGAAAATGCCTTTCGTACCGTCGAACGGAAATATTCACCGGCTATGATCTATTCCCTGAAGCGGGAAATCCTGCTGAAGGCGATAGGGTCGGCGGAGAAGGGCAATATATTTCCATTTCTGCACCAGGAAAAGAATTCGATTTCAATTTCTCCGGCCCCCGGCAACCTTCTGTCGGTCGTCATCCCTTTCTACAATATGGGTTCTTACCTGCAAGAGTGCATCCAGTCGATCTGGCAGTCAACTTATAAGGACTTGGAAATCATCATTGTCGATGATGGCAGCACCGACCCTGCCAGCTTGGACCAATTAGGCAAGCTGGATCCCGATGACCGCCGGGTCAGGCTAATACACCAATCGAACACCGGGCTCGCTCATGCGAGAAATAACGGTGCAACGGCAGCGGCGGGGGCCTATCTTGCCTTTCTCGACGCCGACGATAAAATTGCTCCGTTATACTATGAAAGAGCGATCCGAGCGCTGCAAAAGAATGAAAATGTTTATTTCGTGGGGGCCTGGGCCCGATATTTTGAAAATAGCCGCGCCGTCTGGCCTGCTTTCACTCCACAACCTCCGTATGCCCTGGTTCACAACCCAATCAACAGCAGCAGCCTGGTCTATAAGCGCAATGCCTTTCTGGCCGCAGGCCTGAACGACCCAAAGGTCGGTTATGGTCTGGAAGACTACGACAGCGTAATCTCCATGATGGAGCAAGGGCTAAATGGGGTCGTTTTGCCCGAGACCCTATTTTATTACCGGGTACGGAACGGCTCGATGTTCAGGGATATTTCCCGTGAAAAATTATTGTATTCGAATAAATACATCGTGGAAAAGCATGCTGCCTACTACGCCAAATTCGCACCCCAGGTGATCAACCTGCTGAATGCAAACGGACCGGGATATTTGTTCGACAATCCAAGTCATGGGGTGAACATTTCCGTCTCCTCCCAAAAGGATACGCGTTTGACGGCTAAGCTCAAGGACCTGGCCAGGCGGAATGAAAAAATAAAACGATTCCTCTTAACCATTAAAAAAATGAAGAAATGAGTGCCGGAATTCTGAAGGACTGGTCCCGAAGATCGAATAAATTCGAGCGATTATGGCTACTGGCCAAGATCGAATTCAAGCTGAGATATTACGAGAATAAGCTCGGCCTGCTCTGGGCCCTTATCAAACCGATAATGGACATAATCATTTATTATATTGTATTTCAGACCATTATCAAGCAAAATGTTCCTGCCTATGCGTCATACCTCTTCATCGGGTTCGTTTTCTGGAATTTCTTCGTCGAATCCACCAGCGGCACGATCCAGATATTGAACACCAAGAAATACTTATATGAATACAGCAATATGAATAAGCTGGAAATTTATGTTTCCACCCTGTTTGCGAACAGCATCGGCTTTTTCTTTAATTTCGTTATGTTCCTCCTTTTCTACAACCTGGTACAAAGCGCCGCTCCGGGCTTATCGATATATAATCTCTGGATAGTCCCGCTGTACGTGAATGTGTACCTATTGTCCCTGGGTGTTTCCCTTATCCTCTCGAATATTTATATCATTGCCAAGGATATCACGCAGGTGTGGGCGGTATTCGTATCTATGCTTTTCTTTTTGTCTCCGATCATTTATAAGAAAGAAACATTCGAAGAGGCGCTACCCGGCTTCGATTATATCAACCCCGTCGCAGGCATTATCATCAATGCCAGAAAGGTCATGATGGAAAAGACGAATCCGGATTTACAGCTTCTGGCATTCGACTTTGTCCTGTCAGTAATTCTTGTGCTGGCGGGACTACTTCTATTAAACAGACTGGGGGCCAAGGCCGCTGAAAAACTTTAAGCATGAACAACCCGATTGCCATCGAGGCAAAAAACATCAGTAAGACCTTTCATATAACTGAAGACAGTCACAATACGGTAAAGCACCGCTTATTCAACCTGTTCAATCCACCGCGGGCCAAGGAGGTCGAGGCCGTCAAAATGATGAATTTCGAAGTGAAACGAGGGGAATGCATCGGCTTGCTGGGACGCAATGGCTCAGGGAAGTCAACCCTGGTAAAATTATTGGCCGGCGTCTACCCATCAGACACGGGTTATATCAATATTTACGGCACCACCTTATTAATGAACCTGGGCGTGGGCATGAGCCAGGAGCTGACGGCGAGGGAGAATATCTATGTCAGCGGATCAGTACTGGGATTAAAGATCAAAGAGATCGACGCCATTTTTGAAAATATCGTAGACTTTGCTGAGATACGGGAGTTTATTGATTCGAAGGTGAAGTATTTCTCTTCCGGAATGATGGCGAGGCTAGCTTTTTCCATTGCCGTAAATGCCGGAGCCGATATCATGTTCCTGGACGAGATCTTTGCCGTTGGCGACATAAAGTTCCAGGAAAAGGCCATTAAAGTCTTCGAATCGAGCTGGATAGAAGGCAAGACGGTCATACTGGTCAGCCATAGCATGGAGGTGATCCGCAAGTACTGCATCCGGTCCGCGTTCATGAAACAAGGTCAGCTTGTTTACCTGGGCGATACGGAAACCGCCATCAATCTCTATCTCAAGGACAATGAATGAAAAGGGTCAGCTTGCCGCCGGATGCCGCGTATAACGCCCGCGGGCAGCTTTGACGGATGAACGATACTCCCCATGGGATGCCGAAATAAAGCAAAAGAAGAACCCCGCCAACAGGCAGCCGATGCTCCGGTCGAAATAGCTCTCGGTTACCATGGACACGGCAAATGCCAGAGCCATCACCAGGCCTAATCCATCGCCCGCCCTATGGCAATTCCAGACGGGGAAGATCAGCCATCCCCCCAGGAACAGAAGCAGGCCGATGATCCCAAAACAAGACAATACATCCAGATAGGTATTATGCATGTTCCTCACGGTGAGGAGTGCAAAGTCAAATCGCCTTGCCCGGTAAACATCCATCAATCGATCCTGCTTGTCCCCAAGCTGGACCCCCGCAAGCCAGTGGCGCTTCGCCAGGTCCCAGCCACAACGCCAAACTGCCAGCCTGATATTGGCCCCATTCCATTGATCCGCGGTCACCGTCATATTATAGTGGCTCTCGATCCCATGACCGGTATAGCTGTAGCCGGTATATTGCAGTTCCTTGAACCGATTCAGGGTTTTTGGGAAGACATTTATCAAGAGCATCACGCAGACCAGCAGGCCAAGGAGCAGTATGGCGCCCTGACGATATTTTCGCTTGCTGACGATATCCCATGCCGCATAGATCAGCAGGCTGGAGTAAAGGATAATGATCGAAATACGGCTCGCGAGCATGAAATGAAACACAAGGAGGAACAGGATCCCTGCCCATGCCACCCGGGGATATTCTAATGTAAACGAAGTTCTTTGCAGAAGGTATGCGAGACTGAACAGGGCCAGGTTCACCAGTAGTGCGATATAGATCGACTGTCGCCGGATGGCCAGGGTGAGGTTGTCATCGTAAAAATTCGATGCATCATGCGATCCGCGATATCGGGTATAGGCATTAGCCAGGCAGGCGAGTGCCATCAGGGCGGTCACCAGACCGAACATAAGCAGGGCCCGATCCTTTACTTCCTGCCTTATAAACAAGAGCCCGAGCGACAGGGGAAAAATCAGCAAGGGCAATCGCAGGACGAGCATGCGAACACCTTCCTGCTTGTTGAGCGAAAAGAAAGTGCTGACAATATGCAGGACATAAAAAAGAAGCATGAACCCGATCTCCCTGCGTTGCCTCAGATATTGCCATTTTTCAGCCAGCGTATTGTAAAAAAAACTGTGAAGTAGCACGGCGCCGGTGACGATATTATTCAAGACGGGCATATCAGGCAGGAACAGCGTGATGAACCAGCCTGCCATGAGAAAATAAAGTATCTTTTCCCTGACCGTAAAAGACTTGCCCGCCTGATCCAACAATAGCAGCTCTTTCATATTACACCGGCTTTTTCGTACTGAGCACAAAGGAAATAAAAAAGCCCAGCAGAATGCAACCCACGCTCTTATCAATATACGTCTCCGTGGAGAGAGCAATGGCGAAACTGATCAGGATAAAACCTCCCAGGGCGTCATTATCCTTATAGCAGGCGACGGCGGGAAGGAACAGAAAGCCGAGCAGGAATAGGATCAGGCCGACGACACCCAGGTTAGCCAGGACATCAAGATAGGTGCTGTGCATATTCCTTCGGGTGGTCAGGGCAAAGTCAAAATGCTTTGCCCTGTAAACGTCCATGAGGCGATCTTGCTTATCTCCCAGGGGTATTCCCATTACCCAGTTATGATCGACGAGTTCTCCGGCACATTTCCAGACAGCAAGCCGGATATTCATGCCATTCCACTGCTCGGGATTAACCCGACGCTTATCCACGCGGTTCTCGATCGGCCGGGCATCGAATTGATAGGCCGTATAGGTCATTTCCTTGAACTTATCCATAGTTTTCGGGAACCAATGGACCAGGAGGAAAAATACGCCCACCAGCGCAAGGATCAGCGTTAGCCCGCGGACCAGTTTCCTGTTCTTGATCATCCAGGCCAGGGCGATCACCAGCAGGCCGCTATACAAGCCGATGATGGCGATACGGCTGGCAAGCATGAACTGGATCACAAGGAGGAAGGCGATACATAGATAAACCCCGCCGGGGTGTTCTATGGCAAAGGAGCGCTTAAACAATAAATACGTAAAGGCGAAAAGCGCGAAATCCACGATCAGGGAAAAATAGATGGATTGTCGGTCGATTGCAGCCGTAAGGCCATCGTCGTAGAGGTAGGTGATATCACCCGAACGTTTGAACTGAAACCAGGCGGTTACCAGGCAAACGGCTGCCGCGAGGACAACCGTCAGGGAATAGGTCAGGAGAATCCGGAATCTAAGCTCTTTTCGTATCTGTATCAACCCGATAGACAAAGGAAAAAGTAGTAGCGGACTACGCATGGCGAGCATGGTAACGGCTTCGTGCCTGTTGCTGGAGACGAGGGCGCTGACAATTTGCAGCCCGAAAAACAGGAAAATAAAGATCAGGGCCCTTCTCTTCCGAAGAGCCTCCTTTTTTTCGGCCCGGGTGCTCATTCGCCAACAGTGTATGAAAATCAATCCGATGAACAGGTTATTGACCACCGGCATGCGGGGCAGGTATAGGGTAATGAAGAATGCGGCCAACAGGAAATAAAGGTTCTTTTCAAGGCGGGTAAAATCCTTCCCTTCCAAGTCCAACAAAAGCAAGGATCGCATGTTATCTACAGGAATTTGCACAAAAGTACAGGGATAAAATGGACTATTGCGATAATAGCATGGCGTCCAATCTTATGCTATCTTAGCAGATAAAGTAAAATAAATTATAATATCTTATTAATACAGGATGAAAATACTCTTACACTATCTTAAGCCATATAGGTGGCTGGCTGTCCTGGCCCTGTTACTGGCTGCGATCAACCAGACCTTTTCCATGCTGGACCCCTACTTTTTTGGCAGGCTGCTGGATCATTTCGGAACCCACCCGAAGGAATTCGGCTATTTCGACGCCCACAAGGTCTTCCACAAGACGGGCGACCGCAGTTCGTCGGATTTTGCCTGGGGCGTCCTGGGGTACCTGGGGATATTGATCAGCGTGGCCATGGTTTCCCGGATCGCCAAGGCCTTCCAGGATTACTTTGGCAATGTGATCGTCCAGAAGTTCGGGGCCACGATCTTCACTGACGGTCTACGGCATTCCATGGGGCTGCCATTCAGCGACTTTGAGGACCAACGAAGCGGGGAAACCCTATCCACCCTTTCGAAGGTGCGGATCGACACAGAGAGATTCATCATTTCCTTCATCAATGTTTTATTCGGCATCGTCGTCGGGGTCATCTTTGTTTCGATTTACTCGTTTACGCTGCATTGGTCCATTATGCCTATCTACGTTTTAGGCATGACGTTGCTGGCCATCCTCACCAGCCTGTTGAGCAGAAAGATCAAGCGCATCCAGAAGAAGATTGTTGGGGAAACCAATGCGCTGGCCGGCAGCACTACCGAATCGCTACGGAACATCGAATTGGTCAAGAGCCTGGGATTAAAGGAACAAGAGGTAAAGCGCCTCAATCAGAATACCTTCAAAATCCTCGGGTTGGAACTACGAAAGGTAAAGAGTATCCGCTCATTGAGTTTCATTCAAGGCACTTTTGTGAACTTCCTGAGACAGTGTATCATGTTCGTGCTTTTCTGGTTGGTATTCAAGGGACGATTATCGCCCGGAGAAGTATTGACCATGGTGTTCTACTCCTTCTTCATTTTCGGCCCCCTGCAAGAGCTGGGGAATATCATCCTCTCCTATCGCGAGGCGGAAGCATCCCTGATCAATTTCGACAACCTCATGAAGAAGCCTCCGGAAAAGTTCGCCGAGAAGCCCAGGCATTTGGGCCCCGTCCGCGAATTGGCCTTCAGGGATGTCGTCTTCAAGCATCAGACGGCACAACAATCCGCCATTGACCATATAAGCTTTAGCGTAAAGACCGGTGAGACCATCGCTTTCGTGGGGCCCTCGGGAAGTGGGAAGACCACGCTCATGAAGCTTCTCGTTGGGCTGTACCGCCCTCAGCGCGGTACCATCCTCTACAACAACCTTGACGAAAATGCCATCGATTTCGAGGACCTGCGCAGGCAGATCGGCTTCGTCACCCAGGATACACAATTATTCTCAGGCACCATCAAAGAAAATCTTCTTTTTGTCAACCCGACCGCTACTGAATCCGACCTGCTGGAGGCCCTGGACAAAGCATCTTGTACCAACCTCCTGGCCCGGGCGGAAAAGGGCCTGGACACCATGATCGGGGAAGGCGGTCTCAAGTTGTCCGGTGGGGAAAAGCAACGCTTGTCGATCGCCAGGGCCCTTTTGCGAAAACCGAAGTTGCTGATCTTCGACGAAGCCACGTCCTCCCTCGACTCACTAACCGAAGAGGATATTACCCGGACTATCCGGGAGGTATCCCTGGCCGGCGACCAGATCACCATCCTGATCGCGCACCGCCTGTCCACGATCATGCATGCCGACCGGATCCATGTGCTGGAAAAAGGCCACGTAGTGGAGACGGGCACGCATGAGCAGTTGCTGGAAGAAAAAGGATTGTATTATGCCATGTGGAGGCAGCAGATCGGCGAGCGGAAGTATGCCATGTCAACCACCTCTTAATATAGATCCATGGCGAGCCTGTCCATTATCGTCATCACGCTGAACGAAGAAAAGAAGATCGCAAGGTGTCTTCAGTCCGTCAGGCCCATCGCCGATGAGATCATCGTCATGGATTCGTATTCCACGGACCGGACAGGGGAAATCGCCGGGGAAATGGGTGCGCTATTCTACCAGCGGTCGTTTCAGGGCTATGGAGACCAGAAAAATGCAGCCATGGAACTGGCCAGGCACGATTACGTCTTTTTTATCGACGCCGACGAATTCCTCAGCGAGACTTTAACGAATAGCATCGAGAAAGAAAAGAAAAGGGGCTTTTCCGGGGACGGCTATACGATGAACCGGCTCAATAATTATTGTGGCAAGTGGATCCGCAACGGGAGTTGGTATCCCGACCAGAAACTCAGGATCATCAACCGGCACAAGGGGCGGTGGAACCACAATATCGTTCATGAGGACCTGGTGCCGGAGGAAGGAGCCCGCATCTATCACCTGAAGGGGAATCTATTGCACCAGGCCTATTCAAATTTCGAAGACCATATTGAAAAGAATAACCGATATAGTAAATTGTCGGCTCAATTGCTGTTCGAGCGGGGCAAGCGTGGCCAGGGCTATAAAATGGTAATAAATCCATTCTGGGCCTTTATAAAAAGTTACATCCTGATGTTCGGATTTCTGGACGGATTTTATGGATTCGTGATTGCGATCAATATCGCGCACCTGACGTTCCTCAAATACACTAAATTGTACCAACTTCAACAAAGGAAGAGATCATGAGCTGGCTTTCGGACCTGTTCGGAGGAAAAAGCAAGATTCGCCAGGCTTTAAAGGAGGGAGGGATTATCATCGATCTGCGGCCGGCGCCTGAATATGACCAGGGCCATATCCCGCGCTCCCTGAACATACCGGTGGATCGAATACGCGCGAATATCGGGCGCATCCGGGATATGAGGCGGCCGATTATTCTTTGTTGCGCCCATGGTTCACACTGCTGGGAGGCCATGTCCATTTTAAAGGAGGCGGGCATCGACAGGGTCTATTATGGCGGTGGTTGGGAGTCAGTATGGCGGGTAGTACGAGGCGCGTGATGCCTGATCCATCGATCGTTTATTTACTTATTATAATTTTATGAATGCTGCACTGGTACTTATTCCTTATTTGGAGCAAATAGAATCCATTTGCCAGCTTGCCCAAATCCAATAAGATCTCAGTACTCCCTGCATTGTGTAACATAAACACGGTGCGCCCCGATCCGTCACTAACCATAATCTCTGCATTACCGAAACTGGCCGGAATCCCGGCAATATGCAGTGTCCCGGTTCCCAAGGTCGGGAAAACAGTCAAATTTGCATCGGAATTAGCGGGAAGATTAAGGCTATTCCCAAGGCCGGTTAAAAGCTGTCGGCTTACCGCATCTTCCCCCGTGGTGTCAAGGGTTATGCCAGACAAAGAATCGAAATGGTCGGGAGTTGTCGGTATAGTTAAGGCAATATTACAGTCAGATATATACGCGTAAAATGCAGCTGCATTGGTTGCGGGAGCCGCCTGAAATGACGGCTGCAGGTAGACTGCGTGGCTTGCCTGAAAGGTAGTTTGCTGATCTGTAGCTGTAGTTACTGTTCCAGAACCTCCGCTGCCAGCGCTGCTTCCTGCATAAATAGATCCGGAAACCGTAAATCCTGATGGCACTGTCCCACTATTGTAAGTAATCGCGCCATCACAATACGAACAAACGTCCACCAGGAACACATATAAATTATATTGTGATGTGCTGGTTTCCGATGGGTAAATCCATATTTGATCATATTCCTTATCAGGAGTAAAAGACGGAAATGTAATGTCATCATTATTGACTGCACCCCCTGTGTATGATCCGATTAATTTTTTGTTAGCAGCGCCAACCGAAGGAACAGGATCCCAGGATTGGGCGTCTGCATCAAAGGGATGCTGGGTTAATCCATTTACCGCATAAACATTTACTGTTCCGGAGACACTACTGAAGGTTGAAAAAACGATCCTCACATTGTAAGTGTGATTGGGAAGAAAGGTGGTGGGTGTAAACATCCCTTCTCCGACAACGCCACCATTAGAAGATGACCACATATATGCGCAATAAGCTGTCCCACCACCAGGAGAGGTGTAGGTTTTTATTTGTGGCGTGCCGTGACTCCTCACCCAACCATCTCCGCATGCATCAGTCCAGGTAGTCCTCGCAGGCTTGCTTGCATCTACAACAGCAGTACATGCATCGGGAAAACTGCCGTTCGAAAGACAATTCTGTCCATATAGCCGGACTGAAGAGATCACAAGAAAAGCAACCAGACAAAGAATGATCGATTTCATAAAATAAGCTTGGTAAGTTTAAGAATTGTGACTTCCCATCCGGGTTGTCACGTTGGTTTATGCTTATTATTCTTTCGCCTTCTTCAATTCATCGATCTGATTTTGAATGCTTCCCAAAAGTTGGTGGGTCATTTGCAATTCCTTATTTGTCTGTTCCAGTTTTTCTATCTTCTTTTGGAGGTCAATGGTATACAGCGTGAGTTCCTCTATTTTTTGAAGCAATTTTACCTCTGTGTTCCCAAGGTCCAAACCATTCCTTTCCACGCTATCGGCCGAAGGCAGGCCCGGCAGACGATGATAACTTTTTATGTATTCTTCTACGCTTTTTAATGAAGGCAACTGGTAATTCCTTTTGAATACAAAATCCGGCCAGCTGGCAAAAAGTTTGACTGTTGCCTGGGTAAAAATGGCTGGCCCGTCCACGGCAAGTTTGTATGTATACGGATTTGTCGTTCCTATGGCCAGACTGCCGCTGCAATAGACCAGGTTACCATTTAAGTAAATTCCGGCAATATTGCCGCCGCCCGATTTCTGAAAATAAATATTTTGAGTTGTCACGTTATCGACAACAAACGAGGCGCTTGCAAACCCGTCTGTTCTCGTGAGGTTAACATCATTTCCCAGATGAGAAACGCCGTTTACCGTAAGTAATTGATCCGGGCTGCTCGTTCCAATTCCGACCTGGCCTGCATTACTATTGTAAATATTCGCTCCTGAACTGCCCCAGTACTGTGCGGAAAGGGCATTAATCAATAACGAACCGGCGAACGTCAATAAAATCTGTTTCATAAAATTATTATTTATTAATGAATAAGGTTTTTTCCTCATTATGTCCGTTGTGAGCAAGCAGGCGAATCGAAACCACTTTCCGAAGAATGAAATATGGTAAGGCGGGGTGGCCATATACCAGGAAGGAGAATTGCTCATAGGAAGATCATTTTAGGATAAGAAATAATGGTCAATGTAAGGGCAGGACGGAAAATTTTACAAAGGGGAAAATCCGGATGGTGAGATCGAAACTAGGGAATACTTTGAAAAAATAAAACAGCTTCGGGCGATGGTGAAAAAAAATGAAACGTGATCAAAACGTCCTTTTCTTCGTATGAACCAACAAGTGTGTCAAAAAGGGGAATGAGCGTGTTATTATTGGGGCTATTTGTCAGATGAACCGGGCACTGAAATCCTTGTCAAGAAAGCAAGATTCAGGAAAACTACTCGGCCTTTTTATGGTTTTCCACATGATTGCCGTTATAAAAAAATAGAATATGAAATCTCAAATTCAATCGGATATTTGCAACCATGATTAAGGAGGCGATCATATTGGCAGGTGGTCTTGGCATGCGGTTGCGTTCGGCGGTCCCCGACCTCCCCAAGTGCATGGCCCCGGTGAATGGAAGGCCTTTCATTGATTACCTGGTGGGGCATTTCCAGGACGCCGGAATTGAACGGTTCATTTTTGCACTCGGATTCAAAAGCGGGGACTTCGAAGGATTCCTGGCAGCAAAATTCCAGCGAGGCCCGGCTACGTATGCCCTTTCCGTCGAGCAGGAGCCAATGGGCACGGGTGGCGCGATCCGGATGGCCTGCCGGTGCGCCGCGGACGACACGGTCCTGGTCATGAATGGGGACACTTTCTTCCGGATCGCGCCGGATGAGCTGGCCGATTTTCATTCGTACCATGGCGCCGACTGCACGGTCTGTCTGAAGCCCATGCGGAATTTCGACCGGTATGGCGTCGTGGAGCTCGGATCGGACGGAAGGGTGAACCAATTCCGGGAGAAGCAATTCTATGCGCAAGGGCTGATCAATGGGGGAGTATATGCGTTGGAGAGGAGGCGATTCCTGGAGCTGGATCTCCCGGAGAAATTCTCGTTTGAAAAGGACTACCTGGAAAGGCAGGGAACGGGAGTGACGGGAGGCGCCGGACAGCGTTTGTTCGGGCTGGTACAAGACGCCTATTTCATCGATATCGGCATACCGGAAGATTACGAACGCGCACAAACCGAAATGAAGAGTTATGCTACATAGAAGTAAAGCACCCCTGCGGATCGGCCTGGCGGGCGGAGGCACCGACGTGAGCCCGTATAGCGACCTCTATGGCGGGGCCATCCTGAATGCGACCGTGTCGCTGTTTGCGCATGCCAGCATCGAGCCCCTGGAGGAGGACACCCTGATCTTCCGGGGCCTCGACCGGCAGGAAGAGCAAATTCATGAATGCGGCGGTGAACTACCCATTGACGGCAAGCTTGACCTTTTGAAAGGAGTGTACAATCGCATCAAGAAAGAATTTGGCATACCGGGAAATGGTTTGCGGCTGTCGACGTTCGTGGATGCTCCCGCAGGTTCGGGATTGGGTACATCTTCCACGCTGGTGGTAGCCATTATCGGCGCTTTTTCAGAAATGTTGCGGCTTCCACTCGGCGAATACGATGTGGCGCACCTTGCCTATGACATCGAAAGGAATGATCTGCAAATGGCTGGTGGAAGGCAGGACCAGTATGCGGCGACTTTCGGAGGGGTCAACTACATGGAATTCTTCGAAAAAGACCGGGTGATCGTCAATCCGTTGCGGGTCAAGCAGCAATACCTTTTCGAACTGGAGAATAATCTACTGCTCTATTATACGTCCACCAGCCGTGAATCGGCAAAGATCATCGAAAAGCAAAGCCGGAACGTGATCGAAAAGAAGGAAAGTTCGATCGAGGCCATGCACCAGCTAAAGATCCAGGCCTTACTGATGAAGGAAGCGCTCCTGAAAGGCAAGATCAACCAGATTGGTGAGATCCTGGACTTCGGATTCAGACAGAAGCAGCAGATGGCGGAAGGTATATCGAATCCCCTGATCGATGAAATCTATGAAAATGCGAAATTAGCCGGTGCTACGGGAGGAAAGATTTCCGGTGCGGGCGGGGGGGGATTCATGACCTTTTATTGTCCGGGCGTTTCGAAATACAGAGTGATGGAAGTCCTTGGTCAATTCGGCGGGCATTGCCGGCCCTACCAGTTCACGGACCATGGATTGACAACCTGGACAATTTGACTACCTTTGAGCATGCCGAACGATGAGCGACCAAACTATTTGTGGAGCGTCTTCTCCATGAGGTGCCCGCGATGCCGCAGGGGCCCGATGTTTAACGATCCAAACCCCTGGAAACTGCGTCGGACCATGAAGATGCCGGAGAAATGCCCCGAGTGCGGGCAACCATTTGAACTGGAAGTCGGCTTTTGGTATGGCACGGGGTATATCAGCTATTTTCTTTCCTTCATCGTTTCGGTCCTCACGCTGATCGCCTGGTGGCTGCTGGTCGGCATTTCCCTCAAGGACAACCACTTCTTTTGGTGGATGGGCTTCAACGCCGCGTTCCTGGTCTTTCTTCAGCCCTGGCTAATGCGCCTGAGCCGCGTCGTCTACCTGTATATCTTCGTTCACTACGACCCCAATTACAAGGATTCATCGGTAACCAGCTTCGATTACGAGACGGAAGAATATTATAAGAAGAGAAATGAACCCGGAGATACCGGCGCCTCCACAAAATAAAAAGAGGCGGCTATTCGCCAACCTCTTTTTCACGAACTATGCTATTGGGTTAGTACACTTCCCCATATAACGATGAAAATGACACATTATTATCAATCCAGGGCAATTCCATCTTTCCCTTTCAGGCTGATATCCAATGGGAAATCCAGCTTGAGGCTGATATTCCTGCCCATATTATAGATCCCGTGAGCCGGATTGGCGTCCGTTGGCGAGTAAAGGAAATACTTAAGCCGGCTAAGATGGTCATAGTAGGCCACGTCCAATAGATTGTTGCCATTGATGTAAATATCGAAGATCCGCTCACCTTTCCTATTGGTGACGCTCCCTCCGATGCCCGCATTGAAAAGACTATAAGCGGCCGTAGGCGTTTCCGTATTGAATGCAAGCAGGGCGCGGTCCTGCGCGGCAAAATATTCCAACTGGGCCTTGACGAACGCATGTATGATGTGGGCGGGCTTGATATGGAACTCATAGCGGAGCTCCGAGATCCCGTGGGTAGGCGGGATGAAGGGCAGGTATTTGGCACTGTCGCCGATCGGCTTGCCGGGGACGCCTTTATTCGTGCCATATACCACCGAAAGGCTATTTTCGAAATGCAATGCTTTGACCGGATGGATATCGATGCTGGCCTCCCCTCCATATAATTGGGCACGGGCGGCCTGAAATTGAAATACTTCGTTATTGCCGATCATGGAATCCGCGCCACTGGCGGCAGAAATACGCTGGTTGAAAATATAGTTACTGATAAAATTATTAAACAAGTCAAAGTTGACCACCACGTATCGGGACGACCAGACCAGACCGATGTCCTCCTGAAGACTGAACTCGGGCTTGAAACCGGGGTTACCAACCTGGTAGATGTTGGTTCCAGGATGCACGCCATTGGCCGAGATCTCGGCGATATTCGGCGCCCGGAAACCTCTGGACAAATTCGCTTTGAGGGCGACATGCTCGGAAAAATTGTAGGTCGCCCCGACACTTCCCGACAGGCCGCCAAATGTCTTGCTGTAGGCTGGGAATTGCCGACCTGCTCCGGAGGCGGAAGTCCCCCGGGTTGCCACAGTGAAGCCCGTCGAGGGATCTGCCAAAGTATCCAGCTCAAAATCCTTGAAGACTCGGGTGTCGAAACGGATGCCGCCGGAGATGTCCAGCTTGTCGAAGGTTCGCTTCGCCAATAGAAAGGGGCCTATATCGAATTGATGGTACGATGGGATGATGAATTCAGTTCCCCGCGTCACGATATTTGTCTGATACATGCCGTTAAATCCGGCCGTAATATTCCAGCCGTTAAATTCGGGCAGGTAGTATTTTACGTCATAGGTATAGCTGTTTAGCTGCAAGTATAAGCCGGGCACGGTATTAAGTATCGGGTGGCTGAATTCGCGACGGGAACTGGATTGGTAACCCAGGTTAACCTGCAGCCTCCCCAATTCTCCAAGGATGAAGCTGTTGCCTGAAAAGATACGGTAATGCTGGACGTGCTGGTGGAGCTTTTCGATCCGGTAGGCGCCAAGATCCGCATCCGATACTATTTCCCGAACGGTGTCCGCATTCCCGTCATAGATCTGTCTGGTGAACTTGCCGGTAAGGCTGTCCCGGCTGCCGTCGGGAATCTCCTGCAAATCGTCGAACAAGACGAAGTCGAGATGGGAATAGCCCCATTTACGATGCAAACCGAATGACGCATTGCCATCCGTTTCCGAGAAGGCTGTTCCGAAAACACGCCCGTCGATCTTGTCCTGATAATTGGTGGCCTGTTTGTGTGAAACGCGAACCAGCCATTCGAAGCCGTTCTTCGTTGCACCCAGCATGCCTGACCCCCCCAGATACCGGTTATTGGTCTGATAATCAAGGGTAAGATTGCCGATCTCTTTTCCTTCCGGGACAGGTTGAGTGGGGATCAGGTTGACGACGCCCGCGAGCGCGTCGGATCCATAACTAAGACTGGCCGGCCCCTTGATGACCTCGACTCTTTCCACCCCATATTGATCGACTTCGACGCCATGCTCGTCGCCCCATTGCTGACCTTCCTGGCGAATACCATCATAGAGGGTGAGTATCCTGTTATAGCCCAGGCCGCGGATAAAGGGCTTGGACACATTCGGCCCCGTGGTCACGGCGCGAATCCCTGGTATCCTGGCAATTGCGTCGATAGCGTTCGTGCTCATGTTCGTCGCCAGGTACTCATGCGTAATGGCTACAATGGGCACCGGACTTCTCTTGATCTGCGTAGCCTTGGACAAGCCTGTGACGACCACCGGGCTCTCTTCGACTACCTCCTCCGTCAGGGTAAAATCAAGGGTCACGGGCCCACTGATAATGGCTGTCAGCGTGAGTGTCCTAAATCCGACATAGTGCGCTTCAATCAGGTATTTACCGGACGGAACCGGGTTGAAATGATAATAGCCGCCCGTATCGGAAACGACTCCCATTTTAAGATCGGGGATATATACCGAAGCGCCGGGAAGTGCAGTCCCATTCTTGGCGGTGACCCTGCCGGAAAGAGTCCCGGTTCCGGGCGAATGGCGGGCTGTATCCGCGGCTTGCCCCTTGATGGAAGACCCTATGAAAACGATAAGAAGTTCAATAATGAATAGTGAGCGGCACATGAAAATAATCTTGCGTTGAAAAAGAATGGCCAGAGTGTCCGTCGCAATCCGGCGGCGGACCAGTGGGTCATACGGCAGGAGGACCGCGCAACTCAAAATAAAGGGGAGGAGTCTGCCTGCAGCCTTCGTTGGTCAGCATGCATGGCGCCTGTCCGTGAATGACCGGCGGTTCGGGCAGGCAAGGGAAAGCGATGCCGATGAACGAAGATTCTACGACCAGGCTTTCACAACGGCAATTGAACCCGGATTTGGAGAGCTGCTTAATCTTGCCGCCGAAAGACTTGACCGGAACATCCCGGTGATTGGCAAGCAGGTCATGCAGCGGACGCTTGGGCGTCATGCTAAATGCAAACAGCAGAAGCATGAGCCCAGCCAAATAAGGTCGTATAGAATGAATTTTGTTCAAATTTTTGCTACAGGGTTGCAAATATAGGCTTGGAAGGCCAGCCCTCAAAATCAGCTCAAAATTAAGCTTCTACCGGGTGTAAGACTGTTAAATCTCATTTTTTCAGTTTGACAGTGAATACCGACCCCTCACCAACCGCACTCTCACAGGATATTTGCCCGTTCAATTCTTCCACAATGCGCTTGACAATGGCCAAACCAAGGCCGGTAGACAGTTCTCCATTGGTCGGTTGAGAGGATATCTTGCTGTATTTGGCAAACAGGTGAGGCAGCTCATCCGGCTCGATGCCTACGCCCTCATCCCGTACCTTGATGTTTACAAGGCCCCATTCCTCGTTGACACTCATCCAGACGTTCTTTCCTGCTGCAGTGTACTTGATCGCATTGGAAAGGAGGTTCTCCAGCATTCTGCTAAGCAGGTGTTTGTCGCTGAGGAAATACAGGGATTTTGACGAACAGTTCAGGTGCAGCCGGATATTCTTCTTGACGGCAATAGGGAGAAAATCTTCGATAATGGATTCGGCAAATGCTTTGAGATCCAGGTTTTCCAATTCCACCTTGTGCTGGTTGGTTTCCGCCTTTTCGACATCCAGGACGTGCCGGATCAACTTTTCCCCGTAGATCGTCGCCTGTTCGATCCGGCTGAGCGCCTTTTTTTGTTCCGCATTAAGATTTTCCTGGTCTGAACGAAGTAATTGATTCCACATTCCGATGCTGGCGAAGGGCGTACTCAGATCATGTGAAACGATGCTGATCAGGGAATTCTTTTCCGCATTTAATTCGGCAAGGCGGTCGTTTTGACGCATCATCAGGTCATTGGTAGCCTGGAGCTTACGGTTCACCCTCCTTTTGGTCACCAAAGCGAGCGCGGCAGCGATAGCGATCAGCAAAAGGCTTAGCGCCATGAGCATCATGATGCGATTGTGAAATTTCTGCTGCGTGATCTCAGATTGCAGCACCAGGGTACGGTTTTCCCGCTCCCTCGCTTCATATTTCGTTTCCAGTTCCGCAATCGCCTTGTAAGTCTCCCCATTGACCAGCGCCGTGTCCAGCTCATACCATCTCCGCTGATATTCGAATGCCTTCTTGTACTCCCCTTTATTCCGGTATAATTTGGACATGATCTGGTCGGTATAGGATTCCTTGCTTCGCGATTTGAGTTGCAGCGCCAGCGACATAGCAAGGTCCGCATACTTTCCTGCCGAGTCAAACTGGCCATTTTCGGAATAGGCATCGGCCATATTGATGACATCGGTCCAGATATCCGGGAGATCATGCTGTGCCGTGTGATGGAGGTAATTGTTCCGGAAATAGACCAGGCACTGGTCATAGTCTTTCCGGTAATAATAGTTATTCCCCAAATTATTGTAAAGGTTGTCCAGGTCAGCCTTGCCGTTATCTTCGAGGGGTTTTCCGATCCGCAGCCCTTCCTGGAGGAATAAGAGGGCGCTGTCATGGAGCCCGATCTGGTCGTAGATGGCCCCCAGGTTTATATAGGTGTCGAGGAGCGAACGGGCATCCCCTAGTTGCTTGTTGAGACCTACACACTCCAAATACACCTCCTTGGCCTTCACGGGCTGCTTCATATCGTCCGTATAGATCGCAGCAAGGTCGGTCAGGGCCTTGACCTGGTGTCCGATGTCGCCCAACCGGCGGGCTTCGTACAAGGTTTGCAGGTAATAATCAATTGCTTTCTTGTAATCGGGTTTATTCTCATAGTACCATCCATACAGGCGAAGGGCCAGTACTTTGGCCGTCGGATACTGTCCTTTCAACGCGATGCGATTAATGTAGTCCGCATACCAGGCAATGGAATCCACCTGGGCCTCCGACAGGTCTCTGGCGTGCTCATATACCCGCTGGACTTCAGCCGTGTCAATCTGGGCAACAAGAGTAGCTGAGCTAAGCAGACAACAGGAGAAAAGGGTCCATTTCACAAATGATGTCGGTTCATTTACTCTCAAGTTAACGAAAGTTTGTGATCAAGCCTGCGGTCGGGTTCCAGCGTGCACCGGTCTTTGAATAAGTCATGAGCTTATTCGATGAGCTTATTTTTGATGGCAAATTTCACCAGGCCGACTGTGTTGTTGACGCCGAGTTTGGCGATGAGGTTCTTGCGATGCGTTTCAACCGTGCTTACGCTGAGAAAAAGCTTGTCGGCGATCTCCGCATTGCTGTATTCGCGGCAGATCAGTTTCAGCACTTCCAACTCCCGACGGGAAAGGATCTCATCGATCTGCTTGTCGTTGATGATAATCGTACTGCGGAAATCCTCCTGACGTTCCCCGATATGGATCTCCTTACTGAAATAGGTATTGCCGCCATAGACCTCTCTGAGCGCATTCATCAGCTCCCCCAGCGGCGCATTTTTCAGGATGTATCCCTGGATATTGTGTTTGGTCAGTTTGTGAATATAGCGGGTGCCCCGCAGAAGAGTGAGGTAGATGATCTTCAGATCCGGTCGGATCAGGCGAATGGACTGCAAAAGGTCTTCTTCGGCGATATCGGGCAAATAAACATCCAGCAGGAGGATGTCCGTTTCGAGATCGGGAAGTCGTTCCAGCAATTGCCTCCCCGTAGAAGCGAAGCCGATAACCTTTATCTCTTCCTGTTTTGCCAGTAAGAGCGATAATCCTTCAAGGTACATTTCATGATCGTCGGTAATAAAAACTCGAATCATTGATTTTCCAGATTCGTTTTGGGGGAAAAAGGTTGGTAATGGTTAAAATGCCGAGACCAGTATGTACACCAGTAAGCGCTTCAACAACGAAGCAATTTAAAACTATTTATGATATGAGGGAATTAAAAAGCCCCTTACAGGGGCTCGATTTAAAAAAATGAATATTCTTTAATCAATATTTTCGATAATCCCGGCAATCCCTTGCCCTCCGCCCACGCAAGCTGTCACAATACCATATTTCTTTTTAAGCCTTTTCAAATCCTGTGTGATCTGAATGGTCAACTTGCAGCCGGTGCAACCGAGGGGATGGCCGAGTGCAATCGCGCCTCCATTGACATTTACGATAGCTGGGTCGATCTCAAGGCGACGTATTACAGCCAGGGCCTGCGCAGCAAATGCCTCGTTCAGTTCTACCAGGTCGATCTGTCCCAGGCTCATGCCCGCCTGCCGCAAAGCTTTTGGAACGGCCTCTACCGGCCCGATGCCCATGATCCGCGGGTGTACCCCCGCACTGGCACAGGCCACCAGCCGGGCGATAGGCTTCAGGGACAGTTCGGCCGCCATTTTTTCTCCCATTACTATGACAAATGCCGCTCCATCGCTGGTCTGTGACGAGTTCCCGGCCGTAACGAAGCCTCCTGCTGCAAAAACTGGTTTCAATTTAGCGAGCGCCTCCAGGGAGGTGTCTGCCCTCGGCCCTTCGTCCTCTTCCATCATGAACGACCGTTTTTGCCTATGGCCTTTTTCGTCGATATAAACCTCCTCAACCTTTACGGGAAGGATCCCACTTTTGAAATATCCGTTCCTTATCGCATGGATGGCCTTTTGGTGAGAATCGTAGGAAAATTTGTCCTGGTCTTCGCGGCTCACGTCAAACTCCCTGGAAACGGCTTCGGCAGTGAGTCCCATATTCAAATAATAATCGGGGTCTTCTGACGCGATGGAATAAGCCGGCACGGTCTTCCAGCCGGCCTGCGGAACCATGCTCATACTCTCTGTGCCGCCGGCGATGATGCAATCAGCCTGGCCTGAACGGATCTTGGCAGTCGCCATGGCGATCGTCTCCAGGCCGCTCGCGCAGTATCTGTTGACAGTCACTCCCGGAGCATGAATACCGACCGCGCGAGCGGCGATGATACGCCCTACTTGCAAACCCTGTTCGGCTTCGGGAACCGCATTCCCGACCATGACGTCATCCACACGATGGGGATCCAATTGGGGGACGGAAGCGAGCAGCGCTTTGATGACGTCGATCGCCAGATCGTCGGGACGGTAAAAACGGAGCTTTCCCCTTTTGGACTTTCCGACTGCCGTACGATAACCCGCAATGATGTAAGCGTCCTGCATAAGATATTTTTTAGTAAACGAGCAAGGATCATAAAAAGTTGTCTATGCAACTTTCTACTTCAAAGTTAATATATTGAGATGAGATACGGAACTGGGACACGCGTATCTTCGCGTGCATCTATGTATAAATTACTACGAGACCTGCTATTCCTTTTTCCTCCGGAAGGCGTGCATCATTTTTCCATGAAGGCTTTGAAATGGATTTGCAAATCGGGATACCTGAGGCGACAGCTGTCAATGTATTGCAAGCCCGAATCGTCGGGCCCCGGGCTCGAACGAACAGTATTCGGCCTGTCGTTCCGAAATCCGGTAGGTCTTGGTGCGGGCTTCGACAAGAACGCACTGTATCTTAACGAACTAGACGCGCTGGGCTTTGGTTTTGTGGAGGTCGGAACGGTCACCCCCCTTCCGCAGGCGGGCAACGACCGTCCAAGGCTTTTCAGGCTCAAGCAGGACCAGGCACTGATCAATCGCATGGGGTTCAATAATGACGGGGCGGAGATGGTCGCCGGACGGTTGAAGGCATGGCAAGCTGAACATTCGGACAGCACGCTGATCGTCGGAGGCAATATCGGCAAGAATAAGTCCACCCCGAATGAGGATGCCTGGAAAGACTATGAGTCCGCTTTCCGCTGTCTTTTTGACCATGTCGATTATTTCGTGGTTAATGTGAGTTCTCCGAATACTCCGGGACTGAGAGAGCTTCAGGAAAAAGATGCCCTGCGCCGGATACTCACCAACCTGCAGGCGGTAGGCCGACAACTCTCCGGCGAAAAAGGGAAGTCCCGCCCGCTATTGCTCAAGATCGCGCCCGATCTCGGATGGCAACAGATCGACGAGATCATCGATCTGGCATTGGAAATCAAGCTCGATGGACTGGTGGCTGTGAATACCACGACCAGCCGGCAAAATCTGCTGACCGCAGCAGGCCGTCTCGAATCAATTGGCGGAGGGGGAGTAAGCGGAGCCCCGTTGAAAGAGCGATCGACCGATATCCTGCGTTATATTCATGCAAGAACCCGGGGTTCTATTCCCCTGATCGCTTCGGGGGGCATCTTTTCCGGTGAAGACGCCAATCAAAAGCTGGCTGCAGGTGCCTCCCTGGTTCAGATATGGACCGCATTCATTTATGAAGGGCCGAGGATAGTCCACCGGATATGTGCTGATCTTACCACCGGTAACCCACCAGGGGACCGATAAAGTAGGTTCTGTCGGATGCTTTGTATAAGGCAGCCCGAAGTCCTATTGATACGCATGAATTGGGTATGATATACTCGTATTCGGCGATCAGATTGATCCCGGTGGTCGTCCCTTTCTCCTGCAAGGTAGGCCATTGGGTCGTTTGCTTGCCGTCCGTTTGGATAGTCAATGGATAGGCAGCCTTCGTATTATAAAACGAGAAGGAATAGCCGAGACCGATACGGAAGAGCTGGGCATCCGACCGTAACGGAAGCCAATACGCGTTAAAATCAAGCGTTTTGGCCCGAACATATTCACCGACCGAGGGGGTTCTCGGATGTCCATTCAGGTCGATGTATTTTGCACCGATACTCCCTTCAAACTGCTCCGTAAGTGGTATTATGTATTCTCCCGCGAAGCTGTACCCTGTCATCCCGGGGTAATTGTAAGTATAGCCGACACCAGCCTTCCAAATTCCTGATGACCCATTGGTCTGCGCCGCACTATTCCTGTAAGCCGCGACGGCCATAAGAATAAAAAGGAATTTTCGGTTCATGCGATTCAGGTGCAAGGGATGGAGGTTTATTGACCCTTTTATAACTAATCCTTCAAGAAAAAATTGCTCCCGTGCGAAAAAAACTGAATGGTAGAAAATCATTATTTTGTCTGATAAATGAAAGCATATGGCTACCGATCGTAGAATAGACGCCTATATTAACAAATCCGCGGAATTTGCGAGACCCATTCTCACCCACATACGGAAGCTCGTTCATAAGGCCTGTCCGGGTGTCGAGGAAACCATCAAATGGGGTTTTCCTCACTTCGATTATAAAGGCGCCATGTGCTGCAGCATGGCCGGGTTCAAGGAGCATTGCTCATTCGGCTTCTGGAAGGCATCCTTGCTGAAGGACAAGGAACGGATCTTAAGCACGGGAGAAAGGGACGGTATGGGCCATATAGGCAAGATCACCTCCCTTAAAGATCTGCCGCCGGATAAGGTTATGCTTGCCTATATCAAGGAGGCCGCCATATTGAACGAGGAGGGGGTGAAGCTGCCCCCACGTGAAAAAAAACCTCCCCGGCAGGAGCTGCCCATGCCGCCGGCGCTTGGCGCCGCGCTGAAAAAGAATAAGAAGGCGCAGGCTGCTTTTGACGGTTTCCCCCCATCCCATCGCCGGGAATACATCGAGTGGATAACCGAAGCCAAAACAGAGGAAACCCGGCAAAAAAGGATTGACCAGGCAATTGAATGGGTAGCCGAAGGAAAGTCGCGGAACTGGAAATATCAAAGAAAATAAGAATTACCCGCAACCGGCGCAAAGGATGGCCGCTGCTACCATGCCGGCTGTTTCGGTACGGAGGCGGGTCGACCCCAGGCTCACCGGCTCAAACCCGTGATGCACCGCCGTCGCGATCTCTCTTTCAGTGAAATCCCCTTCCGGGCCGATCAATATGAGGCAGGAGGACATTTGGTCCCGGTCGACTCTCGAGAGGGGAGATCTAACGCCTGCCGCGCAGTGGGCTATGAACTTTCGGGCTTCTCCGGCCGAGGTAATGACCTGGTCCGGATCTATTGGAGAGGTCAGGTCGGGCAGCCAGGTCTGTTGTGACTGAATCATCGCGCTTATAAGGATCTGCTGCATCCGGTCCACGCGCAAATGACGCTTCTCGGTCCGTTCACAGATCAGGGGGATAATGCGGGCAATCCCTATTTCTGTCGCTTTTTCAAGGAGCCATTCGAACCGGGTAACATTCTTCAGTAAAGAGATCGCCAGGGTAACGGACCTTCCCCCCCGGACTTGAAATTGGCTGCGCCGGACCTCCACCACGCATTTTTTCTTATGTCCGTCGATGATGGCCGCCTCCACCAGGTGACCTTTTCCGTCAGTGAGCCGGACCATTTGGCCGCTGTTCATGCGCAGGACCTGAATGATATGACGGGAACTGACTTCGTCCAACAGGATCTCCTGCTGATCTCGTTCATATGCCGCAATGTAAAAAAGGGGCAACATGGCAGACGGCATTAAAAAGGCGTTTCATCTTCATCCATCGGCAGATCGTTCATCCGGCTGCCTGCCTGGATATAGAGTTTGGCGCCCGAGCCTCCTTCGTCACCCTGCACCGGCTTCCAATTTCCACCGGATGGCATGCCGATACCTCCAAAATCATCAAACCCGTATTCTGTGAATTTCTGGATATGCAGAAGAGCGCGGAGCTTGATGGTCTCCAGTGCGCCGTTACGATGCTTTGCGATCTTCACATGCGTCTCCCCCTTATTGCTCTCCCCATTCTCGTTTGCAGTAATGCCATAGTATTCAGGACGGTACAGGAACATCACCATATCGGCATCCTGTTCGATGGCGCCGGACTCGCGCAGATCGCTCAATTGCGGGATCTTTTCCCCCTCTTTACGCGACTCCACAGCCCGTGACAATTGGGAAAGGGCAATGATCGGCACCTGAAGCTCTTTGGCCAGGCCTTTCAGATCGCGGGAAATCCGACTGATCTCCTGTTCCCGGTTACCATTTCGGTTTTCGCCGGCTCCGCTCATTAATTGCAGATAGTCGATGATGATACACCCCACATTGTGCTTGTTTTTCAAACGGCGGCATTTGGCGCGCAACTCAAAAATATTGAGCGCGGGCGTATCGTCGATGAAAATGGGGGCCTTGGCGAGCCTGTCAATCCCTTTCTTATAGAGCTGCTTCATTTCGTGCTCTTCGAGCTTGCCCCTTGCGATCTTCTCCATCAGGATCTCGCTTTCGGCGCTCAGGATTCGCTGAACGAGCTGTGCCGAACTCATCTCCAGGCTGAAGAACGCGACGGGAGTGGGTTTGGAGGGGTGAAGGGCGGCATTCCGGGCCAAATTGAGGGCGAAAGCCGTCTTGCCCACCGAAGGCCGTGCTGCCAGGATGATAAGATCCGTGGACTGCCACCCGTAGGTGATCCGGTCCAGGGATGCGAAACCGCTGGGTACGCCGGTGATATCCTCCTGTTTATGACGAAGGTCCTCGATCCGCTGAATCGTCTTGACGAGGACGGTATCAATGGTATCGAAGTTCTTGCGGAGATGATTATTGGTGATCTCGAACAGTTTGCTCTCGGCATCGTCGAGGAGGTCGAAAACGTCTGTACTATCTTCATAGGCGTCGCCGATGATCTCGCCGCTGACACGGATGAGCTCGCGCTGAATGAATTTCTGCAGGATGATCCGGGAATGCGTCTCGATATTGGCGGACGAGACGACTGCATTGGTGAGACGGGTGACATAATAGGGCCCCCCTACCATCTCCAGTTCTTCCCGGGTCTTGAGTTCTTCGACGACCGTCAGGATATCGATGGGCTGGCTCTTTTGCGCCAGCCCCTGCATGGCCCGGAATATGCGCTGATGGCTCTCCATGTAAAAGCATTCGGGCTTCAGGATCTCCACCACCGTGTCGAAAGCGCTCTTTTCAAGCATAATCGCTCCCAATACGGCGTCCTCCAGTTCCTTGGCCTGGGGGGGTACCTTTCCATAAACCATTGTGCTGAGGTCCCCGGGCGGCTTACGCCTTAACTTCCCGCGATCCTTGTTGAGGTTGAGATTAGTCAGATCCATGTTGATAAACGTCCGGAATAAGTGATAAAATCAGGTGTCTTAACCCTGCCTCCGATAACTCCCGTCTACGCGCCCTGTTCGATCAGGCACAAACGCCACCCGTCGGTTAAATTACTGTTAACCAGCTCATTGGGGTTAGTGCTCCGGCTTGATGTATTAAGAAATTGTTATGGCAACGTGAACCGTATGTTATCCCTTTTAGTCAGGAGGACGAATATAAAAACCAAAATTGCGTGGAAGCCAAATTTTCTTTTTTTATATTTTTCCTTTAGAAATCCACATGGTTGTCCCCAATCCCGGCCAAGATACTCACATTCCCCAATGACCTTTTCACAATTTAAAAAAGTTTTCATCCAATTCCTTTTTTAAATGCACACATATTGTGCAGAAAGATTTAGCCAGAAATATTTTGCCAGGATGACCCAACCACAGAATAAGGTTTGACGGGTTTTGGGGGTCCGGCGGACATGAAAAAGCGCCCCGAATCCTTTCGGGGCGCAGAGAAAAAATTTATCCTCGTTTGGGAGAAAGCGTGAAATGCTTGTCAGTTCTCCTTCTTATCCTTCTTTTTATCGTCATCTTTGGGCTTATTGTCGACCGGATGCCCCTGCGGCGCGGGTTTGACCATTGGATGGATAGCACCCATGGCCGGGGCTGCGCCATTTTGGGAGTTCATGCGTCGACCCGGGCTCATCGTTTGCGACGGTAGCGTCGACGCACCCGAAGGATTTGTTTGTCCGGGACGTCCGTTCGATTGGCCGGTAAGTGACGGATGGCCCTGAACCTGGGGATTCTGCACGGGTTGGTTTTGCACGGGTTGACCATGCCCTAACAGACCCAAATGCCGGCCGGGCTGACCCGAAGCAGGCATATTCATTCCGGGCTGCGGATTTGCGGCTGTTTGTGGCTGCGGGTTAGGGGCACCTTGATTATTCTCGCGAGGGCCCTGGTCCTGCCTGATCAAACCGCCGATAGGAGGATGTTCCGTTCTTTCCGTTCCTGAAGAAGGGTTAACCTGTGTTCCGCCGCCTCTGTCCCCGTTCTCCGTACCTCGCATCCCATTACTCCCTGGCTCGTCATTATGCCGAAAACCGTTATTGGCCGGCTCATTGTTGTTCCTTCTTCCGTTGTTGTTTTCCGGCTCATTGTTCCGGTAACCGTTATTATTGTTATTATTATTGGCGTCCTCGTTAGTATATCGCAGGGTATTTACCGGCCTCGCATTATTGAGTGTCTGCAGGCGCGAAGGAGCGATAGTCGACCTCGGATTGCCGCCTGAAGACGGATTCGCATGTGGCGCGGTATTGGGATTTATTCGGGGGCGATAGATCGATAAACCGCTATTGTTCATTTGCTCGCCCGGACTATTATTTTCCCGGATCGAGATCGGTCGTATGTCGCGGCCTGCGAATCTACCGGCTTCTCCTGGATCGGGACCACCTGCATAGGCCCTGTTCCGGTGGTTATTATTGTTATTAATGGTCGTGTTATTAATGATCGTGGTGTTGTGAATGATGGTGACATTCCGGCTCTCATTTACATAGTAATTCCGGACCTGCGGGCTCGAAATATATTCATGGGGGACAAAGCACCAATAGTGAGGAGGGGGATTATATCCGCCGCCGATGGAAATATTAACGCTCACATTGGGGCCCAGCGGAGCCCAGCCATAATATTCGGCACTATTTCTCCAGCTAACCCAGGCGGGGGCCCATTCATGGCCAGGGATCCACATCCAGCCATAGCCATCCTGGAAGAACCAGCGGCCGTAGTGGAAAACGGCCCAGCCCCAGCTATAGTCGGAAGCCCAGGTCCACCCTTCGTCAGTATATACCCAATGCCCGTTGGTTGCATAGGGCTTGAAGCCGGGTCCTGCTTCCGGCATCCATACATAGCCGTAATTGGGATCGTCGATCCATTGACCGTAAGGGCTCAGCTGATCGTAAAAGGATTGATAGGACACTTCCGGATCGGGAGCTGCGACAGGCGCCGTCTGGGGAGGAGGGTCCTGATGTACTACATAGACTGGCCCACAGGCATAAAACAGGAGTGCCAGGATGGTAAGTGTTAACAGGTGCTTTTTCATAAACCAGATTTTATCGTGATAGGAGTAATCAAGTCGGACCTCATTAGGACGGTAATAATCATGCAAAGTATCGTCGAAAAGGAAATATTAACATTTTTTTTCATTAGTTCCGCCACAATAGGGTAATTGCCAAGGCGATACCCTGTTTTAAACGCATATTATGGATAAATATTTCCAGGATGTCCCGCCGGGTAGCTTATTCCTAAAAAACTATCTTTGCCGGCATGACCATAAGCTATAACTGGCTGAGCGAGTATTTGCCCGTGCAGATCGAGGCGGAGAAATTGTCGAAGATCCTCACATCGATCGGCCTGGAGGTCGAGGGCATGGAAAAATATGAGGCTGTCAAAGGCGGCTTGCAGGGGTTGGTCATTGGCGAGATCATGGAATGCCATCCCCATCCCAATGCGGACAAACTAAGCGTCACGCGGGTGAATATCGGTTCGGGCGAGCCCTTGTCCATTGTATGCGGCGCCCCTAATGTCGCGGCGGGGCAAAAAGTGGTTGTCGCCCCGGTGGGTACGACGATCTATCCTGGCAAGGGCGACCCGGTCACGATGAAGGTGGCCAGGATCCGGGGAGTCGAAAGCCATGGAATGATCTGCGCGGAGGACGAAATCGGATTGGGAGCAGGTCATGCGGGGATCATCGTGCTGCCTTCCGGGGCGAAGACAGGCATGGCTGCCAGCGCCTGGTTTCATCCCTATACGGATCTGCTGATCGAGATCGGGCTGACTCCGAATCATATGGACGCCATGAGTCACGTTGGGGTAGCCCGGGACGTTTGTGCCTGGCTCTCACTCCATGAAAATAAGGAATTTCGTCCCCGGTTACCGTCGCTGGCCCCATTCCGGATCGACAATAACAGCCTCCCCATTCCGGTTCGAATAGAGAACAGCAAAGCGTGCCAGCGCTATTCCAGCCTCAGCATGAAGGGCATCACGGTCCGTGAATCTCCGCAATGGATGCAGGATTGGTTGAAGGCGATCGGCATACGACCCATCAACAATGTGGTCGACTGCACCAACTTTGTGCTCCACGAAATGGGACAGCCGTTGCATGCCTTCGATGCCGCCGCCATCAAGGGCAGGCAAGTGATCGTAAAGAATCTTCCCGAAGGCAGTCTGTTTACTACCCTGGATGGAAAAGAACGACGGTTATCGTCTGAGGACCTGATGATCTGCAACGCCGAAGAAGGCATGTGCATGGCTGGTGTTTTTGGCGGACTTGGCAGCGGAGTAAAGGAGACCACCCGCGATATTTTTTTGGAAAGCGCCTGGTTCCACCCGGCCAGCATCCGGAAAACATCCTTCCATCATGGCCTGCGTACCGATGCGGCTGCACATTTCGAAAAAGGGATGGATATTTCGGCCACAGTAAATGCACTCAAGCGGGCAGCCCTGCTTATCCGTGAATTGGCAGGCGGAGAAATATCTTCCGAACTTGCGGATAATTATCCGGACCCGGCAAACAAGACGCAGGTCGTCCTGAAATACCATTATCTCAAGAAGTTGAGCGGAAAGAATTATCACCCCGATACGGTAAAAAACATTCTGTTGAGCCTCGGCTTTGAAATCGACAAGGAGGGCTTGGACGAGATCCGCGTTTCCGTCCCTTATCACAAGCCGGACACAACATTGCCGGCTGACGTCGTGGAAGAGATCATGCGGATCGACGGGCTGGACAATATTGCCATCCCTTCCGCCATTACGATATCACCTTCCGTAGAGACAGGAAAGCAGGCGGGCGCATGGAAGGCGAAGACCTCTTCCTGGCTTGTCGCGCAGGGATTCTATGAGATCCTGACCAATTCCATCACCAATAGCGCCTACTACACTGAAGGAGAGCTATCCGCTTCAGTCAGGATGATCAATAGCCTGAGCGCCGAGCTGGATATCCTACGCCCTTCTCTGTTGGAGACCGGGCTGGAATCCCTGGCATACAACCTGAACCGCAAACAGCAGGATCTGCGATTCTTCGAATTTGGAAAATCATACCGTACCGGCGAGGTAGGCAATTATGGAGAAGCAAATCATCTATGTCTGTATGTAACCGGACAGGTACGGGAAGATTCGTGGAAAACGAAGGGCGCAGCTTCGGATATTTATTACCTGAAGGCTGTCTGTGAGAGGATCAGCTCGCTCATTGGCGCCGGGACCCCGGTTTGGCAAATCCGGGGACACTCCAAGCTTTCCGACGCCTTATGCTGGACGATGCCGGGCCTGAAAGATGAAGCCGGTTCAGTACCTGTCCTGGCCGAAGCGGGCATGGTGAACCCCTCGGTGCTTCGACAATTCGATATCAAACAACCGGTATGGTTCGCCGACCTGAATTGGGACGCGTTCCTGGAACTGGCCGGGAAGAACCGGATAAATTTCCGGGAGTTGCCTAAACAGTTGCCTGTGTTCAGGGACCTGGCCATGCTGGTCGACCGCAATCTGCCCTATGAAAAAGTGGAGGGGGCCATCCGGGGCGTTCGACTCGAAAAATTGCGGGAAATCAAGCTCTTCGATATCTTTGAAAGTGAAAAGTTGGGCAAAGACAGGAAATCAATGGCGTTGAGCTTCAGTTTTCTGGATGAGGAGCGAACGCTGACCGATAAGGAAGTGGACGGAATGCTGACCCGCATCATGAATGTTTTGGAGAAAGAAGTGGGGGCGGAGATCAGGAAGTAGCTGCAAGTTGATTTAGAAATGTCTTTAGCAATAAATGAAGAATCTAATTAAGTCTGGCTTGAAGCTTGCGGCTTGAAGCCCGTAGTTATGGAAGATCTGGAATTACAGGTAAAACGGATCAATGAGAAGCTGCAATCCTTGCTGAGGCGGCATGATGCGGTGTTGAAAGAAAACGAGCGATTGAAGAAGGAAAGCGGAGAATGGCAATTGAAGTTTAGTGATCATTCGGCGAAACTGGAACAGTTACAACAACAGGTGGAGATCCTGAAAGCGTCTAAAGGGGAGATGGATGAGTCAGAAAAGAAGGCGTTCGAGAAACGTCTCGGCCAGTACATCCGGGAAATCGACCGGTGCATTGGATTACTGAGTGAGTAACTAATCAGACTCTTTTGACCAGGCGCATCTTCATTTCATCCTTACCCCGGGAAATTTCCAGGGTGTACACTCCGTATGGCAGATCGTTGAGACCGTTCCAGTTGAGCTCCATCTGATCCTTTTCCACTTCTGTTTCCATGGCTCCGCAAACGATTCCCGTGTCATCTTTAAGCACGGCTCTTAGGAGGCATTTTTGAGGATGGTCAACCTGGAAGGTTAACCTGTCAATGAACACCGGCGATTTTAGTTTTACGAACATAGTTGGTTGGTTTTTTCGTAGGGCATTGGTGAGCAAAAGTTTAGTTTTTAGGGTTATCTGATTTCAGGCCTGGTAAGCACGTCTACATTCGAAACCTTACCGACCGGAGTGCTGGTGCGAGAGTACTCCTGTTAATAAGGTGTGGATAAATTTAAAACAAGTATTTGATCTATGCAAGAGTTGATCCCAATAAATGTCCTAATAGGTGACCGAACCTACCGGATCAAGATAGAGCCGGGGGACGAGGAACTCGTTCGGAAGACCCTAAAGACCATCAATGACCAGATCATCGAATATAAGACCCGTTTCGCCGGGAAAGACATGCAGGATTATATAGCCATGGTGTTGCTTTGGTATGCAACCCAATTGCCAGGTGCCGGGCCTTCCCAGGCCATGGTCACCTCGCTCACCGAAGGATTGGCCAGGCTGGAGCAGCAGTTAGACAGGGCGCTATAGGGTGAATGAGGCGTCACCAGCAGGTGAGGATGTCGAAACATATCGGTCGCTGCGGCTTAATTGGCAGCTAATTCCGTATCTTCGCAACTAACCTATTTCCATACAATTAGGATGAGGAATCAGAAATATATGATTGTAAACGATTTAAATTTAATAATCAATGCTTATATACATCATAGTGGGGATTATTGCTTTAGCCATCGGGGTCTTTGCCGGCAAGCTACTCTTTGCCAAGAATACCCAAAAACAGGTCGATGAAGCCCGTCAGCAGACCAAAAAGATCATGGCCGATGCACAGGTGGCGGCCGAGAACCTGAAGAAAGAGAAACTACTGGAAGCCAAAGAGAAGTTTGTACAGCTCAAAGCTGAGCACGACAAGGAGGTCCTCGAAAAGAACCGCAAGGTAAATGAGGGCGAGGCCCGTATCAAGCAAAAGGAGCAGGGTATCAACCAGAAAATAGAGAACCTGGACAAGCAGGCCAGGGAAAATGAGATCATCAAGGATAACCTGACCCGCCAGATCGAAGTGGTAAACCAGAAGAGAACCGAACTGGAGAAGCACCAGGAGGAGCATATTCGTCGTCTCGAGAAGATTTCGGCCCTGACAGCCGATGAGGCGAGAGCACAACTGATCGAAAGCCTGAAGCATGAGACCCAGACCCAGGCGCTGGCCATGCAGCAGGAGATCATTGACGATGCCCGGCAAAAAGCCAATAAAGAAGCCCGGAAGATCATTATCCAAAGCATTCAGCGTACGGCAGCCGAACAGGCGATCGAGAATTCGATCACCGTGTTCAATCTGGAAAGTGATGAGATCAAGGGGCAGATCATCGGCAGGGAAGGCCGGAATATCCGGGCCATCGAAGCTGCCACCGGCGTGGATCTGATCGTCGATGACACTCCGGAAGCCATTGTTCTCTCGTCATTCGACCCCCTGCGCAGGGAGATCGCACGCCTTTCTCTCCAACGTCTGGTCACTGACGGACGAATCCACCCTGCCCGGATCGAAGAGATCGTGGAAAAGACCCGCAAACAAATCGAAGAGCAGGTCATGGAGATTGGGGAACGAACGGTCATCGAGCTGGGTATCCACGGCTTACACAAAGAACTGGTAAGGATCGTCGGCAAAATGCGGTTCCGTTCTTCCTATGGACAGAATCTCCTGATGCATAGCCGGGAAGTGGCCAATCTGTGCGGGATCATGGCGGCCGAACTGGGCATGAACCCGAAGCTGGCCAAAAGGGCAGGTCTTCTGCACGATATCGGAAAGGTACCCGATGAAGAGACCGAGCTGAGCCATGCCTTGCTGGGTATGAAGGTTGCCGAGAAGTATGGGGAGAATCCGGCGGTAGTGAATGCGATCGGCGCCCACCATGACGAGGTCGAAATGCAGTATGTCATCGCCCCGATTGTTCAGGCTTGCGATGCCATCAGCGGTGCCCGGCCGGGAGCCCGCCGCGAGATCATGCAACAATATCTGCAGCGTATTAAGGACCTGGAAAACCTGGCCCTTGCCTATCCCGGAGTGGAAAAAGCCTATGCCATCCAGGCCGGTCGCGAACTTCGGGTAATCGTCGAAGCCGATAAAGTGACCGATATGGACAGTGATAAGCTGAGTTTTGAGATCGCCCAGAAGATCCAAACGGAAATGACTTATCCGGGCCAGATCAAGGTCACGGTTATTCGGGAGAAAAGGGCTGTGAACGTAGCAAGATAGGGCGCTGGCTCAGCCTTAAATTTATATTTCAAATTCGAAATAAATTCATAGCTTTGCAGTCCTTAAAAAAATGAGTTATGAACGCTGCTGTAGCCTTTGTACACGAGCAATTGACCGGCAAGACGGAGTTTCCGAACTTCAAAGCCGGAGACAATGTCACGGTCAACTATAAGATCGTGGAAGGTAATAAGGAACGTATCCAGGGATTCAAAGGAGACGTGATCAAACGTCAGGGCACCGGTCAGACGGCTACTTTCACCGTCAGAAAGATTTCCGATGGGGTTGGGGTCGAAAGAACATTCCCCTTGTTCTCGCCCAATATCGAATCGATCGAGTTGCATAAAGTCGGACGCGTTCGTCGGGCAAAGCTGTATTTCCAGCGTGAGCGTAGCGGCAAAAGCGCGCGCATCAAGGAAAAACGCAGCTTATAATCAAGTACTTATACGTTTGTGTCGAGCTTCGAAAATGTTAAACGTATTTTTTATTACCGATTTTGTAGCTACCTTTACTGCTGACAATTAAATCGAAAAGCTATGGGAGACTTATTTAGTGGTCCGCATATAATATTAATTGCGCTTGTGGTATTGCTTTTGTTTGGTGGTAAGAAAATCCCCGAGTTGATGAGGGGTCTGGGCAGGGGCATCCGTGAATTCAAGGATGCCAAGGACAATGTGCGCAGAGAAATTGAGGACCATGTTCAGGACGAACCGGTCAGCAAGGCCAACAGCACATCTACTCCGACCAAACAGATCTCTTCAGATTCCTCCGTCCGGTAACAAGTGCGCTGTTTGTCGCACCAGATAAATCTTCAATAAACTTATTTACCTGGCCCAACCCCGCAATTCATTTCTGCGGGGTTTTGTATTAATTGCAATATTTTTGCTCCCTAGTATTGACGATTTTCATGAAATTATTCAAGCGACGAGGGGAAGACGGATCGGGTGCAGAGATGTCTTTCATCGAACATTTGGACGTATTGAGAGGCCATCTTTTCAAGTCGGCTGTCGCCGTAGCGATCGGAGCGGTGATCGTGGCCATTTACAACAATTTTATTTTCAAGAAAATACTGATGGGGCCGACCAAGGCCGATTTTCCGACCTATAGCGTGCTATGCCGGTTGAGTGAACACCTGGGGCTTGGCAATAAATTATGCATGACCCAGATCAACGTCAAGATGCAGAGCAATACTGTGGCAGGTCAGTTCGGAGTATATTTCAACATCATCCTGATCGGCGGTTTTATCCTGGCCTTTCCCTACGTATTCTGGCAATTCTGGAAATTCACCAAACCTGCTCTGACTTCGAAAGAGCTGAGAAGCACCAGGGGGGTCATTTTCTGGGTTTCGCTTCTGTTCTTTCTCGGCGTCTTTTTCGGGTATTTTGTCATCGCACCATATACCATTAATTTCTTTTCAAAGTTTTCTCTCGACGACAGTATCGAAAACCTGTGGACGATCGCGAGTTATTTCAACACCATCACGCCGCTGATATTGGGGGCGGGTCTGGCCTTTCAACTGCCACTGGTGATTTATTTTTTGGCAAGGGCCGGGGTGGTCAGCGCGGCGTGGCTTCGCCGCGCCCGCAAATACGCTATTATCTCCATGCTCGTTTTAGCAGGCATCATAACACCTCCGGATATGCTCAGCCAGATCGTCTGCACCATTCCATTAATGCTTTTGTATGAGATCGGCGTTCTGCTGTGTGTGAGGGTGGAAAAACAAGAAAAGAAAAAAGAGGCCGAATGGAGTTAACCCTTGCTTCGATATCGGACTATCATGCTTCATTATACGACCAACCGAACGGTTGCTGGATGGCGGTAAGTCATTATCTGTCCAGGATCAGGGAAAATGAGCATTTGAATGCCTTTCTGGAAGTGTTTGAGGTGGAAGCGCTGGAACAGGCACGGGCCCTTGATGAAAAAAGACGCGCCGGCGCTGAGATGGGCAGGTTGCATGGCGTAGTGGTGGCCCTGAAGGACGTGATCTCGTATAAAGGGCATGCCCTGTCTGCCGCCTCGAAGATATTGGATGGCTTTACGTCGGTTTATCACGCTACCGCCGTGGAACGGCTATTGGCTGAAGAAGCGATCATTATCGGGCGGACGAATTGCGACGAGTTCGCCATGGGTTCAACGAATGAGAATTCGGCCTTTGGAAGGGTTTTGAATGCGAGGTGCCCAAGCCGTGTTCCCGGCGGATCATCCGGCGGGTCCGCCGTGGCTGTTCAAGCGGGCCTAAGCATGGTTAGTTTGGGGAGCGACACCGGCGGGTCAGTCCGCCAGCCGGCCGACTTCTGCGGCATAATTGGGCTTAAACCTACGTATGGACGAATTTCGCGCTATGGATTGATCGCCTATGCCTCCTCTTTCGATCAGATCGGGGTATTCGGCCGTAACGTGCCGGATGTCGGGCTGGTACTCCAATGCGTTGAAGGGGCGGACGACTATGATAGCACGGTCTCCCGGACCAGGCCTGAGTGGCCGGCTGCAAAATGGTATGAAGGAAAAGGACCCTATCGCATTGCCTATTTTAAAGAAGCCTTCGATCATCCTGGTCTTGATCCGGAGATCAAGGAGGTGTTGGAAGGATTCGTCAAACGGTTGCAAAAAGATGGTCATTCGGTGGAAGCAATTGACTTCGACCTCCTTGACTACATTGTTCCCGCTTATTATATCCTTTCCACTGCCGAGGCCTCGTCCAACCTGGCCAGGTTCGATGGGGTGAAATATGGATACCGCCCGGATACGCCAGGACTCCCTTTAACAGAATTTTACAAGAGAACCCGTTCAGAAGGCTTCGGAAAAGAGGTCAAGCGTCGTATCTTATTGGGCACCTTTGTTTTAAGTGCAGGCTACTACGATGCCTATTTCACCAAGGCCCAGCAAGTGAGAAAATTGTTAGTCGAGCGCACCGATCTAATATTCAAAGACTTCGACATAATCATCCTGCCAACCTCCCCAAGCACCGCATTTCACGCAGGTGAGAAGATGGATGATCCAATCGCAATGTATCTCGCTGATATCTATACTGTTTATGCAAATCTCACCGGTATTCCCGGGATTTCTGTCCCATTATTTACCCACAGTAATGGCATGCCTTTTGGTATTCAGGCTATGACAAACCGATTTAAAGAATTAACTTTACTTCAGTTCTCGCATCTCTTGATGCAATATAAGTCCTACGAAAATCCTACTCTATGTGACTGAGAGATTCGAAGTGTCTTTTCCCATTTGCTCTTAACCAATCTCTGCTATCCGCCTCCTATGGAAGATTGTGAACACCAATAAAGGTCGTTTACCATCTTTAAAGCGTTGGACAATGTTGATCAAAAGATTTCTTTTACCGGGAATCCTCCTGATCAGTTTAGGATGGATCACCCGGACCCAGGCGGACGATTTCGATAAGGGAGACAAGAAAACAGGCTCCCAAAATGCGAGTGGCGATATGGGCTCGCAAGTTCGCAATACGGTCATTATCAATGCCGCTGATTCGGATTCCCAAAATGATTTTAAGGAGCTGTTTGAGGCCGCCTCCATTGGAGGCAGCAATGGCGCGCGCCTTAATCCGAAAGCATTCAGTTTTGTGCAGGATTATATGAAGGAGAACTGGGACGAACTACAAAATGTCCGCAGCACCGGCAAACCGTACTTCAACCTGATCGAAGGGATCCTGACTCAATACGGCCTGCCGAAGGAGTTGAAATATCTGGCCGTCATTGAATCGAATTTGAAACGCACCGCCGTATCGCATGTGGGTGCGGTAGGACCCTGGCAGTTAATGCCGCAGACTGCACGAGACCTGGGTCTCAAAGTCGGCGGTCAGGCCGATGAGCGCAAGAATTACGTCAAGAGCACCCGGGCTGCCGCCTTGTATCTCCGGGATCTCTATAATGAATTGGGTGACTGGTTGTTAGTGATAGCCGCCTATAATGGGGGCACCGCCAATGTCTATCATGCCATCCATAAGAGCGGAAGTCGAAATTTTTGGGACCTTCAATACTATCTCCCGGCCGAGTCCAGGATCCATGTGAAGAAGTTTATCGGCACGCAATATGTCTTTGAAGGCCAGGGCAGCGTGACGACACTGACCCGCGATGAGGCGATAGAGCAGCTCTCAGGTTCTTCCATGTATGTGTTCACGAGGAATTTAAACCGGGACGAGCTTAACGATTCCCGGACAGTTTCCATCTCCGGAAAGTATTGTTCAACGATCATTGCCCGGTATGTCCTGATGGATGACAGCACCTTCAGCCGTTATAATCCCGAATTCGACAAGGTCATGGCCAGTGCGAACAATACGTACGACCTCAAGCTGCCGGCCGACAAGATGGAACTATTTGCCGCCAATAAGTATCAGATATTGAATGAGTCCGTTCAACTTTTGCTGAGTGGCGTCACGGCTCAAAAATGATAAGACCCCAGCTAACTCTTTCGCCCGCCAGGAATTCCGGAGTAGTGATTGCGGCCCTGGCGGGTTTTTGTTTGATCTACTTCAGCAACCCGGGCATCGGCATTTCCCCGGATTCCGTGACTTACACGAGCGTCGCCAGAAATCTGGTCGACTCCGGCAGGCCACTTGAATTCGACGGCGAGTGGCTGACCGATTTCCCGATCGGATACCCTGCCTTCCTGGGGTCGATCTTTTTTATTACCCGTTCAGATCCTTTTCATTTCGGTCTTTTTTTAAATAGCTGCCTGTTCGGGCTCCTCCTCTACATTTGTTTGCGGGCAGTAAAAAAGAACGGCTTCCCGATCTGGTTACAAGGTGCTTATGGCCTATGCCTCTTATCTGGCACGGCACTCCTTCAGGTATTTGGCATGCTTTGGTCGGAGACCTTGTTTATCCTTTGCATCGCTTTTTTCTTCCTGTCCTCCGGCTATTACGGCCGTAACCACCGCCTGGGGCCACTGTTTGCAATGGCTCTTGCCACCGCCATCGCCTGCGTGACGCGCTATGCGGGCGTCGCAGTTCTTGCAACAGGACTATTCCTGCTGATCGCGGATCGGCAATTAAGTCGCCGGAAGAAGGCATTGCACGCGTTAATATACGCCGGTTCCGCAGTAGCTCCCCTTCTGATCAATGTTCTCATTAACCGCATCCACGAAGGCTATCTGACGGGCGACCGCCTGGTCAACCAGACGCCGTTTACCGAACATCTGCAACGGTTTGGGACGACTTTGCTAAGATGGATAATTCCTTCTTTTCGCGGGACCGGGGAAGGACAGGGCCTGCTTGCTGCTGCCTGTACTCTTGGATTTATCGGCGCTGCGGCAGGAGCTGCTATTTCTCTTTGGCGCCGGAACAAATCCCTCTATGCCTGGGCCGGCCTTGGAGCAGTCTTTACTGCTATTTATTCCGTGTTCCTGCTCGGTGTGGCTGCAACGACCGCGTTTCAGCCACTCGATAGCCGGCTGCTGTGTCCCCTCTGGTTCCCGGGCCTGAGCGCCGCGGCAGGCGGAGTACTTGCACTATCCAATCGACTCAGGGACAAAAAAAAGTGGACTGCATTTGCCTTGTGGAGCACAGGGCTGGTCGTTGTATTCGCCCTTTCCTTTCCGGGCATCGCCGCGCAAACTCGTCTTCTGGCCCACCCGGACCAAGTTTATGAAGATCATATTCGTTACGATTTCCGGGCATTCGACCAATCTCCTACCCTGCACTTCGTACGCAATCACCCCTCTCTTTTCAAGTCCGACAAGCCTGTCTATTCCAATGCGGGCGAAGTACTCTACGTCCTCGACTCACTCCAGGCGGGCTATCCACCGAGGTTGATCGCAGGAGAGGAAATGAATGACTTCCAATCCGACAGCGCCTACCTGATTTGGTTAAACAATATCCATGTATACCCGGAAGAATATCTGATAAAATTAAAAAGCATGACCGGGCTGACGATGCTGGAGACCTTTCCCGACGGCATTATTTATTCCACAAAGTGATGGAGGCCAAGTGCCATTTTCATTCCTTCCGCTTTCAGGAGGCATTCTTCATATTCGAGCAGCGGATCGCTATAGAAGGTTATGCCGGATCCCACCTGGTAGGAAAGGTATTTGTTGCGATCGTTGTACATAATACTCCGGATAACGACGTTAAGATCGAAGCCCCCTTCGGGAGTCATATACCCGACGGCGCCGGAAAAAATACCCCTTGGCGTGCGTTCGACATCCGCGATCAGTCGGACCACCCTGTTCTTGGGAGCGCCTGTCATGGAGCCCATGGGAAAGGTCGCGCGAATGCAGTCCACCAGGCTGATGCCGGGGATCAATTCGCCCTTTATGGTTGAGATCATTTGATGCACCTGAGGGAAGGTGTAAATACCGTAAAGCTCCTCGACCTCCACTGTGCCCTCCACGCAGAGTCTGGACAGGTCATTTCTCACCAGATCGACAATCATGACGTTCTCCGACCGGTCCTTGCTACTATGGTATAACTGCGACCTCGCCGCGTCATCTGCGACCTCGCGTGCTGATCCATTGCCGGTACGAGGCCAGGTACCCTTTATAGGCTGGGAAAGGATCGTCCCGCCGCTGCGCTTCAAATAGCGTTCCGGGCTGGCGCAAAGCAAATGGCTTGCCCCGATCTTGTAGTAGGCTGAAAATGGATTGGGAGAGCTGTTGCTCAGGGAGAACCAGGTTTGCAACGGGTCGATGTGGGCGGGGCTGGAATAGAACTCCTGACAAAAATTGATCTCATAGCAATCTCCGCGAAGAATATGCTTTTGCAATTTTCTCACGGTGTCCAGATATTCGTCGCGTGCGAACCGTGGCTTTGGTGCTGGTATTGCCGGCAGAATGGCCGATGCCGAAAATGGCGCGGACAGGATCTGTTCCAGCACGGCAGCATGGTCATTGCGTAACGAACCGATGCGGATCCGGCTGGTTGAACGAAGACCGCCTGTCTCGGGCGTATCGATGGGGGCGGGCACCTGACCCTGCCCCGGGAGCAATTCGATGACGTACTCCGGAACGAAAAAAAACAGGTCGGGAAATCCGATCTCATCCGGGAGCGCTTCGCCGGTGGTCGTAGAACCCGCCCATGGTTCCGTCTCCCTCGACAGCCCATATCCGATATGGCCGAACATCCAGTCCTTCTTTGTGGCAGCGAATTCAGCTAACGCCGGCAGGGCGGAGCCCGACCCCGCATGAACTTTATCTACGACGCCCGCAGCCAAAAGGCATTCCACGGAGTGCGCGGATATTTCGTAGTGATGATTATCCAGAAAGCAACATACGTCAAACCGGCTATCTGCCCAGGTCAGCAGACGCTGCCTGATCGTTGAGAGATCGAGAATGGGGAATGCAACGAATGTTCGCTCCACGCAGTATAGTTTCGGCCAAAAACAAATAATCCGCCATGCGGCGGATTGGTATCGGTCTGACCTTTAAAAATCGTCCTCTTCCTCATCGAAACCGCTCTCGCCAAACAGGTCGAGGTCCTTAAAGTCATCATCAAATCCAAGATCGTCATCATCACCTTTGGCGGCCTTTTTAGCGCCCCCGGTGGTACCGGCCGTACCGGTGCTCTTTTTGGACTTGGATTTGGGAATATCAAATTCGTCAAAGTCCGGATCCCACTCTTCCTCTTCTTCCACCTTTTCCCATTCGTCCACTTCATCGAACTCTTCATCATCGTCATCATCGTCCTCATCCTTCTTACCTTTTGAAGCAGGCTTTGCCGCCTTTTTGGCAGATGCTTTCGTCGTATCCTCATCGTCATCGGCCTCATCGTCGTCTTCATCCGTTTGCTTTTTGGATTTGGACGAAGGCTTCGCCGGATTTTCCTTCGGAGATTGGGGTGCGGATTTTTTTGAACCCTTTCCCTCCTTATCAGATTTTGATGCCATAGTCTAATAAGATTGTTCTGTAAAATTTCAGCGAAGTTTTTAATCCGCCAAATTTTTTAAAGATATTTTTTTAAAAAATAGCCCTTTATTTTTATAGATTCTCAATCAATTGATCCCTCCCCGGGCCATTCGAAATATAGGCGCATTTTACCCCCAGGAACTTATTGATGAACGCAATATAAGCCCTCATCTCTTCAGGCAAGGTATTATAATTTTTCAAAGAAGTGATATCCGATTTCCAGCCAGGGAAGGACTGCCACACTGGCTCAATGGGGAGGCGGTTCATCTGAAAGGGGATCTCGGTGGTAGTCTGGCCGTTGACCGTATAGGCGGTGCAGACCTTCAGCTCCCCGAAGGCATCCAGGACGTCCGCCTTGGTCATAACGATCCTGGTCACTCCATTGATCATGCAGGCGAATCTGAGAGCCACCAGGTCGATCCATCCACAGCGCCTCGGCCTGCCGGTCGTTGCGCCAAACTCGCTGCCTGCCCTGCGTAATTCCTCGCCGGTCGCGTCTTCCAGCTCGGTGGGGAACGGGCCACTGCCCACACGGGTGCACTAGGCCTTGCTGACCCCGATCACGTCCCTGATACGTTGCGGAGCCACACCCAGGCCCGTGCAAACGCCCGCAGAGATGGTATTGGACGAGGTCACGAACGGGAAGGTACCGAAGTCAACGTCGAGCATGCTGCCCTGGGCTCCTTCGGCCAGCACCGTCTTGCCCTGACTGATCTTCTCATTGATAAAATATTCGCCGTTGACAATCTTGAAAGAACGCATGAACTCCAGGGCTTCGAAGAACTCTTCTTCCCAATCCGACAGGTCTTCTTGGAAGTTAAGACCATCCAGCAATTTCTGGTGCTTGAGCCGTAGCTTGATATACTGGGTAGTAAAGCTTTTGTCCAGCAGATCGCCTACGCGGAGGCCGTTCCTGCCGGTTTTGTCCATATAGGCAGGCCCGATCCCTTTCAGCGTGCTGCCGATCTTTTCGTTGCCCTTGGATACTTCCGAGGCCTTGTCCAGCGCACGGTGAGTAGGCAAAATAAGATGGGTCCGCTGGGCGATATAGAGGTTCTTGCGAAAGTCCACGCCGAATGCGGCAACCGATTCACATTCTTTTTTCAAGGTAATGGGGTCCAGGACGACTCCATTGCCTATAAGATTGGTCGTTCCTTCATGGAAGATCCCCGAAGGGATCTGATGCAAAACGATCTTCTTATCTCTTACGTACAAGGTATGCCCTGCATTGGGTCCGCCCTGGAAGCGGGCTATTAAGTCATACCGCGGGGCAAAATAATCCACTATCTTACCTTTCCCCTCGTCTCCCCACTGGAGCCCTAGAATTACGTCAACCATTAAATACAAATTTGCGGGTGATCCAAAACGCAGCAAAAATAGGTGAACCGGGGATAATGTGAAAGACAAATATTTATACGCTTTCCGTATCGAATCGAATGACGGAATGGATACCCCGCAATTGCTTTAGTCTCTGCACGAGTTCATCCAGCTCTTCCTTGTCATGGACATAGATCTTTATGTTCCCTTCGAACAGCCCTTCCTTGGCTTCGATTGTGATCGCATTGATATTAATCCTCAATTCTCCGGAGATCAGGTTAGTGATCTTGTTCACCACCCCCACGTCATCCATTCCGATGATGCGTATCCCGGTGAGGAAGGATATCTCCTTATTCTTGGCCCATTTCGTCTTGACTACCCGATGGCCGTAGTTAGCCATCAATTTGGCGGCATTCGGACAGTTGGTGCGATGAATGGTGAGGCCCTTGCCCACTGATACGAACCCAAACACGTCGTCCCCGGGAATGGGCTTGCAACAGTTCGCCAGCGTATAGACGATACGGTCGCTACTCTCTCCGAAGATGATCAATTCGGCATCTTTCCGGGGAACGGCTTGCGAAGTGGAGCCCTCGCCCTTCGGATCGACGACCGGTTTGGGAGGACGGGGAGCCTCGAGGCGGTCGCCCAGTAAATTGAATTCATTAAGCTCCTTGAGATCGAGGTTCCTGACCGACACCTGATAAAAAAAGTCCAGGGAGGAGTTGAGCTTATAATAGGCCGTCAGGACATCGATATTGTGCTGATTATACGCTGCGCCGAAATGTTCGAGTTTGCGTTGAACGATATATTTCCCTTCGTCCGCGATCTTTCGCTTTTCCTCTTTCAGCGAATCCTTGATCTTGCTGCGGGCCTTTGCGGTCACGACGATATTCAGCCAATCCTCGTTGGGCTTCTGCTTGCCGGACGTAATGATCTCAACCTGGTCGCCGCTGCGCAGCTTATGGCTGAGCGGAACGAGTTTATGGTTGATCTTGGCGCCGATGCATTGTACGCCGATCGCACTATGGATGGCAAAGGCAAAATCCAGGGCAGTGGATCCTACCGGAAGCATCTTTACGTCTCCCTTAGGGGTATATACGTAAATTTCTTCCGCCAGAAAGCTCGTCTTGAAATCCTGCAAAAAGTCAACCGAGTCGTTGTCATGCGTGTTCAACACTTCTCGTATTTGTTGGAACCACTTGTCGAAGCGGCTTTCGTCGGCTGCGCCTTCTTTATATTTCCAATGTGCGGCCAACCCCTTTTCCGCGATCTCATTCATCCGCTTGGTGCGGATCTGTACTTCCACCCATTTGCCCTGAGGGCCCATCACGGTAGTGTGGAGAGCCTCGTACCCGTTTGATTTCGGATTGCTCAGCCAGTCCCTGAGACGTTCAGGAGACGGATTATATTCGTCCGTGATCATGGAATATACCTTCCAGCAGTCTTCCTTTTCTTTTTCAGGAGGCGAATCCAGGATGACCCGGATGGCGAACAGATCATATACTTCTTCGAACGCCACGCCTTTTTTTCGCATCTTGTTCCAGATCGAGTGGATGCTCTTCGGCCTTCCGTAAATCTCGAACTGGAAGTCTCCCTTGTCGAGTTTGTCTTTCAAGGGCTTGATGAATTCGTTGATATATCTGGACCGTTCCCGTTTGGTCTCTGAAAGTTTCCGTGCAATTTCACGGTATTCTTCAGGCTCAAGGTATTTCATAGCCAGGTCTTCGAGCTCGGTTTTGATATTGTATAGTCCCATGCGATGGGCGAGAGGGGCATAAACGTAAACAGTTTCCGAAGATATCTTCAGCTGCTTCTCCCGCCGCATACTGTCCAGCGTGCGCATATTATGCAGCCGGTCGGCAAGCTTGATCAGAATGACGCGGGGATCGTCTGTCAGGGTGAGCAGGATCTTCTTGAAATTCTCGGCCTGGCGGGAGGCGTTGACGTCTATGACATTGGATATCTTGGTCAGCCCATCGACGATCCGGGCGATCTCTCCGCTGAACTCCCGTTCTACATCTTCCAGGGTGATGTCCGTATCTTCGACCGTGTCGTGCAGGAGTGCGCAGATCGTTGATCGAACGCCCAGGCCGATCTCTTCAGAGCAGATCCTGGCCACCGCCAGCGGATGCAGGATATAGGGCTCGCCGCTCTTCCGGCGCATGGTCTTATGGGCTTCTGCAGCCAGCTCGAAGGCGCTGCGCAGCAGTTCTTTATCGCCGGGCTTGAGCTTCGGTTTAAGGGAACGGAGCAAGGCACGATATTCCCGGAGGATCAGTTTCTTTTCCTGGTCTTCCGTAAGATTGTATGGCGGTATGGCTGCGATGGTTTCCATGCCTGTAGCCTACGAATTTACAAAAATTATTCCGGGTCGGGATGGGATGCCATTCCTGCCGGGTGAAAGGTTTGCCATTATCTGGCAAAACCCCTAATTTCGCAGGCCTTGCGCGGGTGTGGCGAAATGGCAGACGCAATAGACTTAGGATCTATCGCCGCGAGGCATGGGGGTTCGAGTCCCTCCACCCGCACCTTCCTGATTTGCGGGAATTACAAAGGCCTGGTATCTCCAGGCCTTTCCATTGCAAAGATTCAATGCATGTATCCGACACTGGAATTCCTTTAGACGCGATGGCTTCCCCGGATGAACAGCAAGGGCCGCTTGAAGGCGGCTGTTGAAGTGGAATAGGGCGGAAACCCGGAAGGGAGCAGATATAGACGCTTATGCCGCAAGGAATTAATGAAGATTTGCATAAAGACTGATTTGCTCAAAAGGGTTATGGAAAGTCGCTTCCCTGGCCCTTACTTTCATAAAATTATCTTACCTTCGCACCCCGTTATAAATAAAACATCTATGGCCACCATCAGCAGGGAAAATATCGGTCTGCTGACCGACAAGATCACCGTCAAAATAGCAAAAAATGATTATCTGCCATCCTTCGAGAAAGCGCTGAAGAACTACGGCAAGCAGGCCAATATTCCCGGTTTCCGGAAAGGAATGGTGCCGGCGGGACTGATCAAGAAGATGTACGGCACGTCTGTCTTTGCAGACGAAGTGCTCAGGACGGTGGAGAAGGAACTGACCAGCTATATGACTACGGAGAAGCTTGACATCTTCGCCCAACCGTTGCCCCTGCCTGAAAATGACGCCAGCCGGATCGACATGAGCAAACCGGAGGATTATTCCTTCGCTTTCGAGATCGGACTTAAACCAGCCTTTGAACTCGCTGACCTGGGCAATGCAAGGCTGACCGTCAATAAAGTACAACCCACGGAGGAGATGATCGACGAGGAAGTGAAGCGGTTACGCACCCGGAATGGCAAAATGACCGAACCGGAAACGGTAGCAGGGGATGACTATGTGCTGAACGTAACCTTTACCGAGACGGATGCGGAAGGAAACCCGGTCGAAGGAGGCATCAGCAAGGACAATTCCCTGCTCGTAAAATATTTTAATGCAGCGACCCGGCCCAGATGGATCGGGCTTAAAACGGGCGATTCGCTCGTGCTTACCCTGGCGGGCGCTTTTGATGAAAAGGAGAGGGAGTGGGTAATGAATGACCTGGGCCTGGATAAACAGGATTCCGTCTTAGCGGATAAGCATTTTCGGGTTTCGATCACCAAGGTCGGGCTTGTGGAGCCGGCCGACATGAACGAGGAATTCTTCAAGACGGTTTATCCGAACAAGGAACTTAAGACGGAGGCAGAGTTCCGCGCTGCACTCCTTGAAGAGATACAAGCCTATTGGGACAGGCAAAGCGGATCTCAGCTTCAGCACGCCGTATATCATGAACTACTGGACCATACACGGATCGAATTTCCGGAAGCCTTCCTGAAACGCTGGATGCAGACGGGGGGCGAAAAGCCCAAAACACAGGATGAAGTGGAGCAGGAGTTTCCCTCCTTCGTCAACCAACTAAAATGGACCCTGATCCTGGACAAGATCGTCCACGAGCATGGCATCGAGGTAAGCGCCGAAGAGATCCGTGCCTTTGCGAGGCAACAGCTGATGGGTTATATGGGCGGCCAGCTTGGCCCCGGAGCGGAAGATCAGCCCTGGATGGCAGATTATGCTCATCGGATGTTGCAGGATAAGAAATTCGTCGAGGACGCCATGCACCGGATCCAAACGGATAAAGTCCTTCAATGGGCAGTCAGCCAGGTAAAACCTGCCGAAAAGCTCGTAACCCGTGAGGAATTCCAACACCTGCAGCAAGAGCACCAGCATCATCACTAAATGCATATTTTACAGGCTTGCGGCCCGGGTCTGAGACCCGGGCCGCATTCGTAAGAGCCTTTACGAGGCCTCCCTGCCTGCAACTCTGTCAGTTTTTTGGCAAATTGAAAGTTTGGACGGAGATTTGAAATACAGATACCGCTCCGGATAGATGGATTGGAAATAAAAAACTGAAAAAAATAACTATGAGTCCAGTAAACGAGTTTGAAAAATATGCTGTGAAACACCAAGGTATTTCGAGCCACACCCTGCATGATTACAATAAATATCTGGTCACTAACCTCACCCCGAATATTATCGAAGAGCGCCCTATGAACGTCGCCGTCATGGACGTATACAGCCGCCTGATGATGGACCGCATCATCTTCCTTGGCTACCCGATCAATGACGAGGTCGCGAATATCGTTACGGCACAGCTGCTGTTCCTGGACAGTACGGACCGCCACCGCGATATCCAGATGTATATCAATTGCCCCGGCGGTAGCGTGTATTCGGGCCTGGGGGTATATGACACGATGCAATATGTCACGCCCGATGTGGCCACGATCTGTATCGGGATGGCCGCCTCGATGGGACAGGTCCTGATGTGCGCAGGCACCAAGGGCAAGCGTACCGCATTAAAACATAGCCGGGTCATGATGCATCAGCCCAGCGGCTCGATCGGCGGCCAGGCGACGGATATCGAAATCACGGTCAACGAGATCAAGAAGCTTAGGAAAGAGCTCTACGAGATCACCGCGATACACACGGGCAAAACGGCCAAGCAGGTCGAAAAGGACAGCGACCGCGATTATTGGCTTACCGCCCTCGAAGCGAAAGAATATGGCCTCGTGGATGAAGTGCTGCTGCTCAACCCCAGGAAAGAAAACAAGGAATCCTAAGTTTATCATTTCTTCAAACTATCGATATGAATCAGTCGAAATATCTGTATTTCCCTTTGCACCAGGACGATGAGCCCGATGAGAACCCGTCGAAAGAGGATAATAAGGGTCCGGAGTTGGGCATGCTGACAAAAAAGATGGAGCAATACTTCTTTTCCAACAGGACAGTGGAGCTATGGGGCGCGGTGGACGACCGTACCGCTAAAGAAGTTGTTACCAAGATGAAATTACTGGACGCGGATAAGCCGGGGGAAGAGATCCGGTTCCTGATCAATAGCCCGGGCGGGATCGTAACTTCAGGAATGGTCATTTATGATACCATGAAGTTGCTGAAGAGCCCCGTAAGCACGATTTGCATGGGCCTGGCGGCGTCCATGGGGTCCGTCTTGCTGAGCGGCGGCGTCAAGGGCAGGCGGTTCGTGTTTCCGCATGCTGAGATCATGATCCACCAGCCCAGTCTCGGGGGGTATATGCAGGGCGTCAGCGTGGACCTCGAGATCCAGGCCAGGCAAACCAAGAAGGTAAAAGAGATCAGCGCCCGGATCCTGGCCGAGAACTGCGGGAAGAAAATGGAACAGATATTGAAGGACTTTGACAGGGATTATTGGATGGATTCCAAGGAGGCGATCGAATATGGGATCGTAGATCAGCTAATCGAGAAGCTATAATATTAATTTTCAATAACTTAGCAAAAAACCGTCCTGAAAGTGGCAGGGCGGTTTTTTGCTTATATACTGGCATAAATTGAATAAGTTGGGTAACTTTATGCCTGGTTAACCAGATAAAACAGACTGAAATAATGGCAAAGAACACCTTACATTGTTCTTTTTGTGGGCGCAACCGGGATGAGGTCAAAATCCTTATTGCCGGACAGGAAGGGCATATTTGCGAAAACTGCGTGGAGCATGCGCAAGAGATCATTCAGCAAGAGCTGATGATCCGGGAAGATGCGCCCGGCGGTTCTCAATTCAAGCTGACCGTCAAAAAGCCGGTGGAGATCAAGCGTTTTCTCGACGAATATGTCATAGGCCAGGACGATGCCAAGAAGGTATTGGCCGTCGCGGTGTACAATCATTACAAGAGATTGCAGCAAAAAGTGGTCGAGAACGAAGTAGAGATCGAAAAAAGCAATATCATCATGGTCGGGGAAACCGGGACAGGGAAGACCCTGCTAGCCAAGACCATCGCCAAATTATTGAATGTACCTTTTGCTATCGTCGATGCCACTGTCTTTACGGAGGCCGGCTATGTCGGCGAGGACGTCGAAAGTATCCTGACCAGGCTGCTCCAGGTTTGCAATTATGACGTGGCTGCGGCGGAAAGAGGGATAGTTTATATTGATGAGATCGATAAGATCGCCCGGAAAGGGGACAATCCTTCGATCACCCGCGATGTAAGCGGGGAAGGGGTGCAGCAGGGTTTATTGAAGCTTTTGGAAGGGACCGATGTGCTCGTGCCGCCACAGGGCGGGAGGAAGCATCCTGAACAGAAGCTGATCAAGATCAATACCCAAAACATCCTCTTCGTTTGCGGTGGAGCTTTCGACGGCGTGGACAAGATCATCGCCCGCCGGATCAATACCAACGCTATCGGGTTCAATGTCAATAAAGAGCAACAGGAAACGGCCAAGAAGAATCTGCTCCAATATGTGAACGCGCCAGATCTCAAATCCTTCGGTTTGATCCCTGAGCTGCTCGGAAGACTGCCGGTCGTCACCCACCTGGATCCCCTGGACAAAACGACCTTGCGGTCGATCCTCACGGAGCCCAAGAATTCGCTGATCCGCCAGTATAAGAAATTGTTCGAACTGGAAGGGATTATGCTGAGCATGGATGCCGCGGTATTGGACTTTATGGTAGACAAGGCCGTCGAATTCAAGCTTGGAGCCCGGGGATTGCGCAGCATCTGCGAAAGCATCCTGACCGACGCGATGTTCGAACTCCCTTCTGCCCGCGAGACCAAGTTGCATCTGGACCTGGAATATGCCCGCAACAAATTCGACAAGAGCAAGATGAACCTGTTGAAGGTGGCCTAAAATTCATTATATGCAGGAATTGATCGACCGTATGAAGGCGGAAGGGCTTTCGGAAGAACAAGCCTATAAAGCCATTGAAGTGATCAAGAATTTTGCCAAGGAGAAATTCCCCATTTTCGGGGGAGCGATCGATAAATTATTCGATAAATATGATTCCCGGGACGCCGATGACTTCATGCCATAGGCCGTGGACTCAACCCTTCAACACCTCCCGGGATATGACCAGCTTCTGGATCTCGGACGTTCCTTCTCCGATCGTACAAAGTTTACTGTCGCGATAGAATTTTTCCACCGGAAAATCCTTTGTATAGCCATAGCCCCCGAAGATTTGTACGGCCTCTGTTGATACCCGCACCGCCACTTCGCTTGCGTAGTATTTTGCCATGGCCGACTCCTTGGTCATAGGAAGACCCCTGTCCTTCCTGTCGGCTGCCTGCTGGGTAAGCAGTTCGGCGGCGGCCAGTTCCGTGGCCATATCGGCAAGTTTAAATGAAATACCCTGGAAATTGGAAATCGGTTGATCAAATTGATGGCGCTCCTTGGAATATTTTAATGCCGCGTCCAATGCGCCTCTGGCAATACCGACAGACAATGCGGCGATGGAAATGCGCCCTCCGTCCAGCACTTTCAGCGCTTGTTTGAACCCTTCGCCGACCTTGCCCAGACGGTGATCGTCAGGAATACGGCAGTTGTCGAAGATCATTTCGGCCGTTTCGCTGGCGCGCATGCCAAGTTTATTTTCCTTCTTACCGCCGCTAAAACCGGGGGCGCCCCGTTCGACTACAAAAGCCGTAGCATTGTCTTTGGCCCGAGGTTCCCCTGTCCGGGCAATTACGACTGCGATATCACCGCTAATGCCATGAGTGATCCAGCACTTGGTGCCGTTAATGATCCACTCATTGCCCTCTTTAATGGCCGTGCACCGCATATTACCGGCGTCGCTACCCGTATTGGCCTCTGTAAGTCCCCACGCGCCTATTTTGCGCCCGGACGCGAGATCCGGCAGCCATTTGCGCTTCTGTTCCTCGCTGCCAAATTGCAGTATGTGTCCCGTGCAGAGGGAATTGTGGGCTGCCAGACTCAGACCGATCGATCCGCAAACACTGGCGATCTCCCCGATGATGGTCACATATTCCAGATAGGAAAGGCCGGAACCCCCATACTCTTCCGGTACCAGTACGCCCATTAGTCCCAGTTGTCCAACCTGAGCGAACAGGTCCCTGGGGAATTCCTGTTTTTCGTCCCATTCCATGACATGCGGCTTTATCGCCTGCATGGCGAAATCCCGTGCCGTGCGACCTACCTGTTGCGTAAGCTCATCCGTTTGAAAATTCATGTAAGCACTTATTTATTTAGGCCGATAAGGTCGGGCCGAACCCGATTATCTGGCAAGGTACAAAAAAAACGGAAAAGAACTAACAGGCGTTAGTTTTTCGCCTCTTTGCAAGAAAACCCGCTCCTGGAGCGGGTTTGAAACGAGGTAAGCCAGCATCGAAGGGATAAAGGGCGGATCAAACGGGAATTCATTTCGTCTCAATAGTAGTAATACCGGTAGGACCGGGGCTGTCTGACCGGCCGATGATAAACCGGTTCGGGAAGGATCCTGCCCAGGCCGATGATCAGCCCTGCGCTCAGGCTAAACTGATATATATCGGAGTAGGTATTAATGCCGCCGCCTGACCCGTAATTACTGAAATAAAATCCCCCATCGGCAGCATCCACCGGTGACAGGAGCTGGGCTTTAAGCTGCAGGCCAAGATTGGGCGCCATATAAATATTGGTCCCCAACTGCAAGCCTACCGCAAATTTGGTGTCATTACTATATCCCGAAGTTCCCGGAGTGAGTACGGCAGCCCCCAGAAATCCACCGATGAATGGGCGAACCGCCGAATTCGGTATGCCGAAGGACTGGACCCCCCCAATCATGATATAGTCCAGGGAAAGATTACCTCCTGCTATCTTGTCGCCGCCATTAAAACCATAGTTATAGAGACCCGATTGGGTGCTCAGGTGGCTGTACAGGAACTCAATCCCGACATTGCGGTTTACATTGAATTTAACAGAACCGCCGAGGTTAAGTCCACCGTCGATGCGGCCATAACTGTCGTAGAAATCGGTCCGGCTGGCAAACGTGTAACCCGCCGACGGGATCAATTCTACGGATGTCTGCCCAAAGGAAGAAATGGCAATTAGAGTAAGTACCGGAAGGACCAATAGTTGCTTTCTCATACCTGTAAAATTTATGCATGATATAGACCCGAAGAATCCCAAAAGGTTTAACCGCCCGTCCCTTGTTGCAAATGCTTAACGATTGTTAATCAATTGTGAAAAATCGATCCGGGGAGAGGAGGTCGATCAAGTCCTGATAACCAACCCATCATAGGCAAGCTCCATACCCGCAGGGAGCGTTGGATTTATCAAGGCATGACGGCCCAATTGGTGGCTGATATGGGTGAAATAGGCCCTGGGAATGGCCAATTCATGCACTTCCCCGATAGCCTCCTCGAGAGTGTAATGAGAAACGTGCTTTTCATGACGCAGGGCATTCAACACAACAATCTCGCTGCCTCTGATCTTGTTCTTTTCCGGCGCCTCGATGCGATTGGCATCGGTGATATACGTGAATGGACCAAACCGGAATCCCAGCACAGGCATCTTAAGATGCCAGACATGGATGGGTATTATGGGAATATCTCCGATCATGAAAGGTTCCCGGTCGATCCGGTTGAGGCGGACCTCGGGTATTCCGGGGTATCTAAGATCGGCGAAGGCATACGGAAATTCGCGGATAATGGATTCCTGAGTCATATCATTGGCGTATATATCCACGGGCTTCTGCATGAAAAAGTTAAATGCCCTGATATCATCCAGTCCGGCGATATGATCTTTGTGGGGATGGGTAAATACGACGGCGTCGAGTGTCTTCACTCTGGCCCGGAGCATCTGATAACGGAAATCCGGGGTCGTATCGATCACGAGGGTGGTCGTCGCAGATTCAACGAGGATGCTGGATCGCAACCGATTATCCTTTCTGTCGGCGGAAGTACATACTTCACATTCACAGGCGATCATAGGGACGCCGCTACTCGTACCGGTACCAAGGAAGGTAATCTTTAAATGGGGATAACTCACCCGTCAAATTTAAGCAATATGGACTTAGCAAGCCGGGGCCGGCAGTGAAAGCTCAGTCTTCATTAAGCTGGTGGGCTAACATGACCTCGTCATAGACCTTCCTTGCTTCCGGTCCGAGTTGGCCAGGGTTGATCTGGAGCTGAGGGATGATATCGATCAACGTATTGATACGTCCCTCCGTCTGGAGGAACTTATTGAGCACGACCACTTTCTTTTGTTCGAGGATGCAATATCCGCTTTGAAAAGTGCCTCTCTCATATCGAACGAGATATTCGGCCTCGTCGAGCACCTTTTCCAGCTTATCGAGTGTTGTTTGTGTGTACTTCATGGGCCGTTCCAAATGGGTTATTGCAAAGATAATGCATAGCACAGGGACAAGCCGGATCGCAATGCCCAATTTATTCACATACAGGGGGATACTCAGGTATTCTTACTGGTCATCCGGATGACCGGAATGATCATTTCTTCCAGGCTGACGCCCCCGTGCTGAAAGGTGTTCCGGTAATAGTTTACATAGTAATTGTAGTTATTGGGATAGCAGAGGAATCCATCTCCTTTGGCGAATATGAATGAAGAATTGACCGTAGGCACGGGAAGGCCTGCCTCCTTCGGGTCGCGAAAAGCCAGTACCTCTTTGGGTTCGTAGTTTAGGTTACGTCCATGCTTATAGCGGAGGTTGGTAGTCGTCTGCTTATCGCCGATAACTTTATACGGCGTCTTAACGCGAACGCTGCCGTGGTCTGTAGCCAGGATGAGGTTAATCTTCTTGTCAGCAACCTTCCTGAGGGCCTGGTGCAAGGGGGAATGTTCGAACCAACTGGCCGTAATGCTGCGGTAGCTGATCTCGTCGCTGGCCAGCTCTTTCAACACCTCCATCTCGGTACGGGCGTGGCTCAGCATATCGACGAAATTATATACGATCACATTGATGTCGTTGCTGAGCAGGTTGTGAATATTATTCACAAGATCCTGTCCTGCCTGGTAGTTGGCCACCTTGGTATAGGAGAATTTAAGGTTGTCCTTTTTCAGTCTTCTCAATTGACCCCGGAAAAACTCCTCTTCGAAGAGATTTTTTCCGCCCTCATCTTCATCATTTTTCCATTGCCTGGGGAACTGCTTTTCAATGTCTATGGGCATCAGCCCCGCGAAAATGGCATTTCTGCTGTATTGTGTGGCCGTAGGCAGGATACTGTAGAAACTGTCTTCTTCAAGAATTCGAAAGCTTTCTGCGAAAATGGGCTGAATAGCCTTCCACTGATCGATCCGGAGGTTATCCAACAGAATGAAGAATGTGGGCGTGCCCTTTTCCACATGGGGAAGCACTTTAAACTGAAAAAGGCTATGGGACATGATCGGAGCCTCATCTGACCTGGGGTGTACCCAGCGGGCATAATTCCTGGAGACGAACTTAAAGAACTCCGTATTCGCTTCCTGCTTCTGCGACTGCAATACCTCCCGCATTTCGGGGCTGTCACTCTTTTCCATTTCCAGCTCCCAATATACCAGCCGTTTATAGATATCCATCCATTCGTTGTGATCAGGATTGCTGTTCAGGGCCATGAACAGGTTCCGGAACTGTTGCTGATAGGCCGTGGTCGTTTTTTCCGAAACCAGCCGTTTGTTGTCGATGATCTTTTTGAGGCTCAGCAGCACCTGATTGGGATTCACCGGTTTGATGAGGTAGTCCGTGATCTGGCTACCGATGGCCTCATCCATGAGATTTTCCGTTTCATTTTTGGTGATCAGAACGACCGGCACTTGTTGGTTGGCCTCCTTGATCTTGGCAAGGGTCTCAAGACCCGTGAGTCCTGGCATCGTCTCATCCAGCAAGACGACATCGACCGGATTATCCTTTACGAAATCGATCGCATCGAAGCCATTTGTCATCGCATTGACCTCATACCCTTTATTCTCGAGAAAAAGGATTTGGGACCGCAGACTGTCAATTTCATCATCCACCCAAAGTATTTTACCCAGCGCCATGTTTGTAACCGATTTGATTTACAATGTACGCTGTTGTTTGTAGATTTGCAGGCTCTTCGCCCATGTTTTAACAAAATCAACACAGGAATGCCCTTCCCTTCCAGAAAGATCATCAACGACCCGGTGCATGGCTTTATAACGCTGGATCATCCGCTCCTGCTGGCCATTATCGCCCACCCATACTACCAGCGTCTGCGTCGGATCCACCAAATGGCATTCGCACACCTCGTCTACCCCGGAGCCGTACATACCAGGCTGCATCATTCCCTGGGTTCGTACCACCTGATGTGCAATGCCCTGTCGGAGCTGAAAGGTAAAGGAGTCCACATCGAACCCGAAGAAGAGTTGGGCGCGAAGGTCGCCATCCTGTTGCACGACGCCGGCCACGGACCGTTTTCGCACGCGCTGGAGGAGATCCTGATTCGCGGGGTGGAGCATGAAAAAATATCCATCCGCATCCTGCATGTCCTGAATAAGGAATTCGGCGGGCAATTGGAGCAGGCCATCCGGATCTTTACGAACGATCACCCCAAGCCGTTCCTTCATCAGCTTATATCTGGCCAGCTTGATATGGACCGCCTCGATTATCTGGCCAGGGATAGCTTCTTCACAGGCGTTTCGGAAGGAGTGATCGCCCATGACAGAATACTGAAAATGCTGACAGTGCATAAGGGGCAATTGATGGTCGAGGAAAAAGCGATCTATTCCATCGAGAAATTCCTGGTTTCACGCCGCCTGATGTACTGGCAGGTCTATTTGCACAAGACCGTATTGAGCGCAGAGAAAATGCTGGTGAGGATCATTGAGCGGGCAAAGGAGTTGATCCGCAATGGCATGGCTGCTCCGGCCTCTTCACCGACCCTTGATTTCTTTTTACAGGATCACGACTCCCCCTTTCTCATCGAGGATCACCTGGATAAATTCTGCCTGCTGGACGACTTCGACGTAATGGGGACGATAAAGAACTGGATGACGCATCCGGATATCGTACTTTCGCACTTGTGCAGATTCCTCATCGACCGCCGGCTGCTTAAAGTCAGGTTTCAGAGCAACCCGTTCGCTGAAAAGGACGTAACCATTCTCAAAGAAGAGCTGGCCGGCCATTTGCGTATCACCCGGGAGGAGGCCGGGTACTTCGTATTCACCGGCCAGGCGCAGAACACCACCTATGACCCGTCGGATGAACGAATAAATATTCTTTTCAAGGACGGATCCATAAAGGACATTTCGGAAGTCGACAATGCCCTGATCCATCAAACCCTGGCAAGCCCCGTGAAAAAATTTTATATTTGCTACATGACTACCTCTACTTAGTTAAACTACAATCACTAAATAATGACATTTACGGCCGCACAAATAGCACAATTGATCAACGGAAAGGTGGAAGGCAATCCCGAAATAGCCGTAGATTCCTTCGGCAAGATCGAAGAAGCCGTCAAGGGCCAGTTGGCTTTCCTTGCCAATCCCAAATATGAGGAGCATTTATATACGACGGCAGCTTCCATCGTTATCATAAATGACTCACAGGAGTTGAAACAGCAGGTTGGGGCGGCTGCCCTGATCCGCGTACCGGATGCGTATAGCGCCTTTGCCACGCTGTTGGCAAAATACCAGGAAATCGCTGCCCAACAGCTAACGGGCATTCAGCAGCCGGTACACATCGCGTCATCGGTACGTCTTGGCGAGAATTTGTTCATTGGAGCCTTTGCCTGGCTGGGAGAGAACGTCGTGATCGGGAACCATGTCAAGATCCACCCACAGGTCTATCTCGGGAATAATGTGAAGATCGGTGACCACACCATACTGCATCCGGGTGTAAAGATTTATCACGACTGCATTATCGGCCAGCACGTTACTATCCATGCCGGGTCGGTGATCGGCAGCGATGGATTCGGGTTCGCCCCCCAGTCGGATGGAAGTTTTAAGAAAATACCCCAGATCGGAAATGTTCGCGTCGAAGATCATGTAGAGATCGGCGCGAATGCCACCATCGACCGGGCAACCATCGGCTCGACCATCATCCGGTCGAGGACCAAGCTTGATAATCTGATCCAGATCGCCCACAATGTGGAGATAGGACATGATACCGTTATTGCTGCGCAGGCCGGGGTCAGCGGCAGCACGAAGATCGGCAACCATGTAATGATCGGCGGACAGGCCGGGATCGTCGGGCATATCCAGATCGCTGACGGTGCACGGATCAATGCCCAAAGCGGTGTCAGCAAATCGATAAAATTGCCCAATTCGGCAGTCACCGGCACACCCGCCTTCGACTATACCAGCGCCTTGCGCAGTCAGGCGTTAAGCCGAAACCTCCCTGAATTGGAAAAACGATTGAAGGAACTCGAGGAACTGGTGAAACAATTGCTGGCTGAACGGGTCTGATCAGCAGCTATTTTTTCGCGCTTCCAGGCAGCGATCGCAAATGCCGCAGTCTGCTGCCGTCTCGTCGCCGAAGTAATTGGCCAGGCGGCGGCTCCGGCAACCACTCTTCATCTCCAGATAACTTTCCATGGCCAGTATGCGGGCAGCATAGCGTTCTTTACGATCACGATAGCCGACCGGGTCGATATAGAGGTCTTCCGCATTCGGACGGTCCCGAAAAAAATAAAGTTGGGGTGTATCTTTTCGAGGCGTGTACATGATCATCCGCCAGGCATGCAATTGTTGGAGGCCGGCCACGATCCAGGGTTGGTCCCTATGCAAAGCAAAAGCCAGTCTCTTTTCATAGACAGGTACCTGATCCTCAAAGATCCCCGGATAATTTCGAAGGAGCGCATGAATGAGCGCGCGCAGGTCCGGTTGTAGCTGCTCAAATTCCTGCAGTGCCTTGCGATCGGTCAGCCATTGAACCCGGGAAGGCAGGAAGACCTGCTGCTGGTAGCTCATCAATCCTTCTTGTTCCAGAACTTTGATCGAACTCCAAACCTCCTGTGCATCCAGGCCGAAGGCATCGATAAAGCGTGTCGCATCGAAATCATAATAATTGCCTTCGCCGCTGCCAGCCGGGAGCTGCAGATAGTTCATCATGCCCTGGAATATGCGCCTGACCGTATCCTGATGAGGAAAGCGGATATCAGGTAATGCACGCAGTGCAGCGAGGCTGTTCTGTTCGAACAATAGCACTGCATAGGCCCGGTTCCCGTCGCGGCCGGCCCGCCCGGCCTCCTGGTAGTAATTTTCCAGGGAATCCGGTATGCCGGCATGGATCACCGTTCGTACGCCGGGTTTATCGATACCCATACCAAAGGCGGTCGTGCATACCATCACCCGAAGCCGATCCTTTATCCAATCTTCCTGTCGTTTGCGTCTTTCCTCCTGCAAAAGGCCGGCGTGGTATGGCGCCGCGGAAAGACCGTGGCGCTCAAGTTGAGCGCTGATCGTTGCTGTGGCCTTCCGGCTTTGGCAATAAACGATGCTGCTGCCGGCCACTCTTTGCAGGATCTCCGCAATCTTGTCCCCTGCGGAAATGACGGAAAAAACGCTGTAAGAAAGGTTTGGCCTGGTAAATGGCAAGCGAAAACGAGCCGGATCCCGCAACTCCAGCTTGTTACAAATATCTTCCAACACATCCGGCGTGGCGGAAGCCGTCAGGGCCAGCATTGGCGTATCCGGCAATTCGCGTCTCAAAGCCGCAATGCGAAGATAGGCCGGACGGAAATCGTATCCCCATTGCGAAACACAGTGTGCCTCGTCCACGGCGATCAGATTGATCGTCAGAACCGGAAGATATTCCATGAATACAGCGGTTCCGAGCCGCTCGGGAGAAACGTATAGAAATTTACAATTGCTGTCTGCGGCCACCTTCATCATATTGATCAATTCCTTCCTGTTCATCCCGGATGTTAAGGCAAAGGCCGTGATATTCTTTTTGCGCAACTGATCCACCTGGTCCTTCATCAAAGCGATCAGCGGGCTGATGACAAGACAAATCCCCGGCTTTACGAGAGCCGGCAACTGAAAACATAGAGACTTACCAGCCCCCGTGGGCAGGAGGGCGACCGTATCGCTTCCGGCAAGCACTGATGCGATGATCTCATGCTGCAATGGGCGAAATGTATCGTATCGCCAGTACTGCCGCAGAATGTCGAGGGGTGCCTGGTTCATTACGCGACTTTTTTCACAAATAGCCTTACGGAATTGATGACCAGCACAATATCGCTGAAGCCCATGGCCAGGGCAGCAATGGCTGGAGTCAACAAGCCGAAGGCAGCGATGGGTATGGCCAGGCTATTGTACAAAAAAGCCCAGAATAGATTCTGCCGGATCGTGAGGTAGGTGTGGCGGCCCAGACCCAGGGCGGCGGGCAACTGTTTCAGCCCATGATTCATCAACACGACATCCGCCGTTTGCATGGCCAGCTGCGATGCATCGCTCATCGAAATTCCAACCGTCGCCTTGGCCAGCGCCGGAGCGTCGTTGATGCCATCTCCGACCATGGCCGTGGGTATGACGGCGTTGAGGGCAGCGACCGTCCCGAGTTTTTGGGTCGGGCTCTGTTCGGAAATGACTTCTGCTATTCCAACCTGCGCCGCCACTTTGCGGCAAATGTCATCGCGATCGCCGCTCAGCAACAAGGTGCGTATGCCCTTGGCATGCAGCCAGGATATGACCCCTGGCGCCTCCGGACGGATCCCGTCCTCGAGATCGATCCACCCAAGGAGGCGATCATTGGAAACCACATAGATCGTGTGCGTACGATCGGCGGTAAGGTGCCCGGCAATCTTGTAGGAGCCTGCCCAATAGATAGCCCCGGACCTTGACTCAGCGCGCATACCCACGCCTTTCACTTCTTCGATCTTCGCCCAACGCAGCTCATTCTTCTGGCGCCATTCGCGCGTGATACAAATCGCCAGGGGATGGTTCGAGTATTTCTCCAGGGAATATACGATCTGTTTGAAGGTGTCAGGGGTCAGCGGTTCGGATGAAGAGCCGTCGACCATAGTCTGCCAATGGCTAATGGCAAAATTACCCGTCGTAAGGGTACCTGTCTTGTCGAATACGATCTGGCGTATATTCTTGAATGATTCCAGGCTCCTGGCATTCCGAAAGAGCACACCCATCCGCGCAGCACGGCCCAACCCAACTGCGACGGCGGCAGGGGTAGCGAGCCCCATGGCACAGGGACAGGCAATCACCAGCACGGCAATGCTGCGAATCAGGGCAGGTGTAAATGCATGAAAATACAGGACGTTCCCAAGGAGGCAAACGGCGGCCAGCCCGAGCACAATTGGGACGAACACCGCGCTGATCCGATCTGCCAACTGTTGAACGGGCGGTTTCTCCCCCTGGGCCCGCTTAACGAGATTGATGATATTCGAGAGGACAGAATCCTTTGCCGCCGCCGTAACCTGGGCCTTCACCGTGCCGGAAATGAGCAAGCTGCCTCCGATCAGTAGCTCCTTGGCATGGCGGCTGACCGGCATGCTCTCCCCGGTTATGATCGCTTCATTAACCTCCGCCTCCCCCCATAATATTTTACAATCAGCCGGAACCTGTTCTCCGGAACGGACGAGGATCAGGTCGCCACTTCTAAGACTGGTATTTTCCACGGAAAAAAGTATTTCCTGATGATCGCCGTCAAAGGCGATCATATTTGCCATGACTTTTTGCGATCTGGCCAGGCTGTTCAGGGCGCGCTGAGTGGTGCGTATCGAAATGTCTTCCACATAGTAGCCCAGGAATACCAGCGTAATGATCAGGGCGGCCGTCTCATAAAACATATAGCCCGGGCCCAGGCTGAACATCGTTCCAGCCAGGCTGTAAAGGAAGGCCGCCGTCGCACCGATCGCGATCAGGACATTCATGTTCGGCAGGCGGTTCCGGAGGCTGTGTATCGCGCTCCTTCCGAAAAAATTCATGCCCGTCAAGTATACCGGGAGACATAGTCCCAACTGCACCCAGGGATTCATCAGCCAGTGGACAAATCCCCCCAGCCAGCCAGCCATGGGCAGCAATAGGAGAATGCTGAACGGCAGACAGATCAATACATACCGCAGGTGCTCATTCCATCTCTTTTTTTCGGAGCCTGCCCCGGCTGCCTCTTTGACCCGGTATCCCAGATTCCTGATCCCCTTTTTGAGAAGGTCAGGATTCAATCGTCCGGGGCTTTCGAAGCTGACATCCCCGCTCATCAGGCTGACCTTCACATTCTGCAGGCCTTCCTTTTCCAGAAATTTTCCGATGGTGAGGGCGCAATTGGAACAACTCATCCCTTCCACTTGCCAATTGATTGTCTCCATAACTGTAAAATTAACATTCTGGCGCCTGATGAGTTTAGGCCGGCCCAAATAAACCGGGTGACCGCTTATCTTTGGGGTATGGACATTCAATTCGATCTTGGGGCGATCCGGTCCGTAGCCATGCTATTTTGGGAAAAATTTGCCTCCGATCGGGTCTTTGCCTTCCATGGAGTGATGGGCGCAGGCAAGACCACGTTTATCCGGGCACTCTGCGAGGCAAGAGGCGTTCAAGATGCCATCGGCAGCCCCACGTTCTCGATCATCAATGAATACCATTATCCTCAAAGCGGAAAGATATTCCATATCGATCTGTACCGTCTCAAAGATGAGGAAGAGGCCGTGAGAGCGGGAGTAGAAGACATACTCTACGGGAAGAGCCTTTGCCTGGTGGAATGGCCTGAGAGAGCGCCTGAGATCTTTCCTCCCGGAACCGTACATTTGCATTTAGACGTATTGGATCCTCTCACCCGGAAAATCACCTCCTTCGAATCAATTTAAAATTGTAAATTGACAGCTTATCCCGTTTTGTGTAATCACTACTGACAACGAACCATGCCTCAGCAAAAACCGATCATCAGTACTTCCTTCAGCTACGAGACACTGGAAGAGACGCTGGATGTCAAGCCAAAAGGAGCCCAATTGCATATCGGCATTCCAAGGGAAACAGCATTCCAGGAGAATCGCATTGCTTTGACGCCGGATGCGGTAGGGGTACTGGTCAGTAACGGGCATGAGGTCGTGATCGAACACAATGCCGGCGAGGCCGCGCATTACCGGGACAAGGACTATAGCGAAGCGGGCGCTAAGATCGTCTATGAGAAAGCAGAGGTCTTCCGGGCCCCGATCCTCGTAAAGAGCGCGCCGGTTATCGAGGAAGATCTGTCGCTGCTCCAGCTAAACCAGATCGTCATCTCTCCCATCCATCTGTCGGCCATGAAGGCGGAGCTTCTGCAAAAGATGATGGACAAGCGGATCACCGGGATTTCTTTCGAGAATCTGAAAGATGACAGCGGCACGTACCCGATCGTTCGCAGTATGAGCGAGATCGCGGGTAGCGCGGTTATGCTGATCGCCGGCCAATATCTAAGCTCGGCCAACCATGGCAAGGGGGTGTTGCTTGGCGGCATTTCCGGTATACCTCCCACGAAGGTCATCATCCTTGGCGCGGGTATTGTTGGTGAGTTCGCCGCCAGAGCTGCTCTTGCCCTCGGAGCATCCGTCAAGGTATTCGACAACAGCGTATACCGGCTGAAAAGGTTGCAAAACAATATCGGACAACGCATGTGGACCTCGGTGATGGAGCCGCGCATTCTGGCCAAGCAGCTGAAAACCTGCGAAATTGCCGTAGGCGCCCTGTCTTCGCAAACAGGCCGCACGCCCGTCGTGGTCACCGATGAAATGGTAAGCAACATGCGACCCGGAAGCGTAATTATTGACGTAAGCATCGATCGGGGTGGGTGTTTCGAAACCTCGGAGATCACCACCCATGAGCATCCGGTATTCATGAAATATGGTGTGATCCATTATTGCGTGCCGAATATTCCTTCGGGTTTTGCGCGGACAGCCTCGCATGCGATAAGTAATGTCCTTATGCCCTTGTTGCTGGAGGCCGGCGAAGAAGGGGGATTCGAGAACCTCGTTTGGCATAAGATACATCTCCGGAGCGGCATCTACCTGTTCAAGGGCGCATTGACCAACTTCCACCTGAGTCAGCGCTTCGACCTGAAGTATACGGACCTCAACCTGCTCATCGCCAGCCAGCGCTAGACATACACCAGGCACAAATATCGAAAATCGCCGACATCGCGGGTATCGAAAGTGGCCTAACAGCTTGAGGCAGTTTTATACCCGCTAATATTAAGAATTTCCTCACAGAAATCATACTCCTGCCTGTCGTTGGAACTGATGATCAGGAGACGATCGGAACAATGTTCGGTTACCAGCCGCCGGTAAAGAACAATTCCGTCCTCGTCCAGGTTGGTACAGGGTTCATCGAGCAGGACGGCGGGGGTGTCTGAGAAAATGGCCTGCGCCAGTTTGACGCGTTGCCGCATGCCCGAGGAAAAATAGCGTATCTGCTTCGCAGCTGATTCGTCGAGACCGAGAAGGGAAATGATGGGGCCGGGCCCAAACCCGGGCAGAAAGGGTTTGAAAGACTGGTGAAAAAAAAGGAACTCGGACAAGGTCATCTCTTCAATGACCTCAAGATAAGGCGCGGCCAGGGAAATAAAGCGGAAAGCCTGATCCACGGGGATGGGAGCGGCGTCCGACCCGGATAGCTCATATTGCACATTCCCTTCGCTGATCGTCATGGCGCCGGCGATAGCTTGAAGGAGCGTGGATTTGCCCGATCCGTTGGGACCTGTGATCGCATAAGATCTCCCTGCGATAAATTCGTAGTGAAGATGACGAAAGATCCAGTCGCGGTTGAAGCGCTTGCCTGCATCAGTCAGCGTAATCCTCATCAAAGCTGGATTTGCTGTAGCGTTTAATGATACCCCTGCCGCTTTCACGGATAAAGGTGACGATCTCGTCGCGCTCGTCACTGGCCGGGAATTCCTCTTCAAGGAATTCCAATGCCTGGCTGGTATTCATGCCTTTATTGTAAATAACGCGGTAAATATCCAGTATATGATTGATCTTGTCGATGGTGAAACCTCTGCGTTTGAGGCCGACCGAGTTGACACCGGAGTAGCTTAGCGGCAGGCGGCCGGCCTTGATATAGGGCGGAATATCCTTTCCGACCAGGGAACCTCCGGCAATGAAGACATGGGCACCCACTTTTACGAACTGGTGGATGGCGCACATTCCGCCCAGGATAACCCAATCGCCGATCACCACATGGCCGGCCACTTGTGAATTATTGCTTAGAATACAATTATCCCCGATGATGCAATCATGAGCTATGTGGCTGTAAGCCAATATCATACAATTCTTTCCCACCTTGGTGGTCCAGCGATCCCTGGTGCCCCGGTGGATAGTAACGAATTCGCGGATGGTCGTGTTATCGCCAATTTCCACCGTCGTCTCTTCTCCATTGAATTTGAGGTCCTGAGGGTCGGCTGACACGACGGCGCCGGGGTAAATCCGACAGTTTTTGCCGATGCGCGCCCCCGCCATGATAGTGACATTGCTTCCGATCCAGGTACCCTGACCAATCTCCACATTGTGATGAATCATGGTGAAAGGATCCACTTTTACATCTGGAGCAACCCTTGCATCCGGGTGGATTGACGTAAAGGAATGGATCATTCTTCTGTCAATTGATTGGTTTTCAGACTTTTCTACCATTATTGCATCTTCCTTATGGATTCCGGTTTCTTTCACGGGAGTATTTACTTCGTTCATGTAACGTCGTTTCTTTGGCTAAGGCAGGGACCCGGGCACCGTTGCCATTTCATACAAAAAATGCTGAGCAAAAAATCCCAGCATCCCGCAAAAATAAACTTATTTGACAGAATTACCCTAAATTAACTTCTCTTAACTTCTCTTTACCAACTGGGCCATCAGGTCAGCTTCGGTGGCCACTTTACTGCCAACGTACACCGTTCCCCTCATTTCGCAGATCCCCCTGCGGATCGGATTAAGCAGTTCCATTTTAAGGATCATGGTATCGCCCGGGAAGACTTTGTTCTTGAACTTGCAGTTGTCGATCTTCAGGAAATAGGTGTCGTAGTCGCCCTTTGGCATGGCGTTGATGCAAAGGATGCCGCCGGTTTGAGCCAGCGCCTCTATCTGCAGAACGCCCGGCATGACCGGGTTGCCCGGGAAATGGCCGGGAAAAAAGGGTTCGTTGTAGGTCACGTTCTTGATGCCGATGATATATTTATCCGTGATCTCGATGATCTTGTCAACCAGCAGAAAGGGATAACGGTGAGGCAAGGTCTTTTCGATCTGCTGGAGATTGAATACCGGGGGCTGGTTAGGGTCGTATATCGGCGTATTCTTCAAATGCTTATTCTTCTTGATATATTGTTTGATCTTGCGGGCGAAATCTACGTTGGTGGAGTGGCCTGGCCGGTTGGCGATGATCTGCCCCTTAATGGGATAGCCGATAAGAGCAAGATCTCCGACAACGTCCAGCAACTTATGGCGGGCGGGTTCATTGGGGAAGCGAAGCTCAAGGTTGTTCAGATATCCCATTTTATTGATCTCGATATTGTCCCGTTTGAAGGCTTTCGCAAGCCTTGCCATCTCATCTGCCGTGACCGGCTTATCGACGACCACAATCGCATTATTGATGTCCCCCCCTTTGACCAGGTTATGTTCGAGAAGGGCTTCCAGTTCGTGCAGGAAGCAAAAGGTCCGGCAAGGGGAGATCTCCTGCTTGAAGTCCCGCATCGTCTTCAGGCTGGCGTGTTGCGTGCCAAGAACCGGGCTGTTGAAATCGATCAGGGTAGTGATCTTATAATCCATGGAAGGCATTGCCACCATCTCCACTCTTTTCTTCTCGTCGTAGTGCGTAATGTTCGTGTCGATGCTATACCATGCCTTTGCGGCCTCCTGCTCGTGTACGCCGGCCTCTTCGATGATCTCCACGAATGGCTGTGAGCTGCCGTCGATAATGGGTATTTCGGGGCCATTGACCTCGATGAGGCAATTATCGACCCCCATGCCTACCAGGGCGGCCAGGATATGCTCGATCGTACTGATCCTGGCTCCGTTATCCTCCAGGGTGGTTCCCCGGGAGGTATCCGTAACCAGGTCGCAGTCGGCTTTAATAATGGGCTGGCCCGGCAGATCAATCCGTTGAAAATGGTAGCCGAACCCCGGGTTGGCAGGCTTCAACGTCATATCCACCTTGATGCCGGTGTGTAAGCCCGTACCCGAAATATTCACTGCCGAAGACAGTGTATGTTGTTTATCTGGATTAAAATTTGCGTCCATTCCTTTTTCTTAAGCGGACAAAGATAGTAAATGGCGCTTTGCAGGACGATAAAATACTTTTCGGTTCAAATTCAGTAATTTTAAGGAGCGGACGCCGCACGCCCTGTTGGCCGGCCAAAGGAAGTATTATTAACAAAACATTAGCCGGGCTAACCGGATTGCGGCAAATGATTTAGTTTTATTTGTACTTAAATATTCGAATATATGGAAGGAAAGAAGCCCAAAATCTTGTTGTGTGAAGACGATCAGAACCTGGGAATGGTGTTGAAGAATTACCTGGAGCTCAGCGATTTTGACGTAACCCTGGAACGTGATGGACGTTTGGGGCTTGCGGCCTTCCAAAGGGAGAAATTCGATTTATGCCTGCTGGACATCATGATGCCCCACATGGATGGCTTCACCCTCGCTGAAGAGATTCGCGACGTCGATCCGGACATCCCCCTGTTCTTCCTGAGCGCCAAGACTATGAAAGAGGATATCATACAGGGTTATAAACTGGGTGCTGACGACTATATCACCAAGCCCTTCGACAGTGAAGTATTGCTTTTGAAGATCAAGGCCATTCTAAAGCGCAATGATGACCTTAACAAGGAATCGGAAAATAAGGAATTCGACCTGGGTTCTTACCACTTCAACCCAAAACTTCGTGAGTTGAGCCATAAAGGCCAGATGCAGACCCTGTCTCCCAAAGAGAACGAGTTGTTGAAAATGCTGTCCGAGCATATGAATGACCTGTTGCCGAGAGAGCAGGCGCTGAAGAAGATCTGGGGTAGTGATACCTATTTTAACGGGCGAAGCATGGACGTCTATATTGCTAAACTTCGGAAGTACCTGAAAGACGACTCGAATATCGAGATCGTCAATATACATGGCAATGGGTTCAGGCTGGTAGCTCCTATCGAAGCCAAAAGCTAAAACAAAAGCGGTTCTCCTTCCCTTCCCGGGCTCTTTCGGCCCAGGTGCTCGTAAGCTTTCCGGGTCACCTCCCTGCCTCGCGGAGTCCGCATGATAAATCCTTCCTGGATGAGGAAAGGCTCATAGACCTCTTCGAGAGTGCCGGTCTCCTCGCCGACTGCCGTGGCGATGGTTGTAATTCCCACAGGCCCCCCCTTGAATTTATCGATTATACAGGACAGTATCCGGTTATCCATCTCGTCGAGGCCGTGCTCGTCCACGTTCAGGGCATGCAGTGCATGCTCCGTGATGGCAAGATCCACGATCCCATTGCCCAATACCTGAGCAAAATCGCGCACCCTTCTTAACAAGCCATTCGCGATGCGTGGCGTCCCCCGACTGCGGCGCGCAATCTCCGCGATGGCGTCGGAGGTAACCTTCGTGTTCAATATGCCCGCTGAGCGCTGGATGATCCGCCTGAGTGTTTCCGCATCATAATATTCCAATCTCGATTTAATGCCAAATCGGGAAAGAAGGGGAGCGGTCAACAGGCCGCTGCGTGTCGTGGCGCCGATCAGCGTGAACGGGTTGAGATTGATCTGAATGCTTCTGGCATTCGGACCGGTATCGATCATGATATCGATCCGATAATCCTCCATGGCCGAATAGAGATATTCCTCGACGACCGTGCTCAACCGGTGGATCTCATCGATGAACAATACATCGTTTGGCTCCAGGTTGGTGAGCAGGCCCGCCAGGTCGCCCGGCTTCTCGATCACCGGGCCCGACGTTTCTTTAATATTGACACCCAATTCGTTCGCGACTATCCTTGATAAAGTGGTCTTGCCCAATCCCGGGGGGCCATGAAAAAGGACATGATCCAGCGATTCGCCGCGCATTTTGGCGGCCCGGATAAAGATCTTCAGATTATCAACCAACTGGGCCTGGCCGGAAAAATCGCCGATGACTGCCGGGCGGATATTATTCTCGAACTCCCGGTCGACCGGACTTAACCCGTCCTTATCCTTATTCAGGTTGAGGTTCGACATAGGACAAATATAACAATAGAATTCTACCTTCGCACATGTAGACAAACAAGACGGCTCGTCAGGCTCCAAAGTTGGCCACGAAGATCGGGAAACTGGCGGCGAAGGATCACCTGAATCATCGTTTATTATTCATTCACTATAAAAGTCAAACATATGAAGATCGGGATCATTGGATCGGGAGTGGTCGGTCAGACACTGGGAAGCGCCTTCCTGAAAGAAGGGCACGGGGTAGTATTGGGCACGCGTGATACGGGCAAAGAGGAGATCAAGAAATGGGAAAAAGAGAACCCGCGCGGGGAAGTGGGCAGTTTTGCCGATGCCGCAAGATCCGGAGAGATCCTTGTCCTTGCCGTCGGGGGATCGGTGACGGAAGAGGCTATCCGGTTATCAGGAACTGAGCATTTTTCCGGAAAGGTAGTGATCGACGCAACCAACCCTATTGCTGCGGCGCCGCCCGTCAATGGAGTACTTAGATACTTTACCAACCTGGACGAATCACTGATGGAACGGACCCAACGCCTGGTTCCCGGTGCAAGACTGGTAAAAGCGTTCAACAGCGTCGGCAACGCGGTCATGTACAAGCCGGGGTTCCCCGGCGGCAAACCGACGATGTTCATCTGCGGCAATGATGAATCCGCAAGGAAGATCGTCACCGATATCCTGACCGACTTCGGCTGGGAAACGGAAGATATGGGATTGATTGAGGCGGCCAGGGCGATCGAACCCCTGTGCATGCTCTGGTGTATTCCGGGCCTTGCGCGTCATCAATGGACGCATGCCTTTAAGCTGCTCAAGGCCTAATGCCATCGGTCAACTATTGCGCCTATTGGACCGTGACAAGATTGACATCGAAATACAACGGTGCGTTAGAAGGAACAAAGGGTTCATTGCCGGTGCAGCCATAACCAAAGTGAGAAGGGATCAGTAGCTTGATCTCTCCTCCCGCCTGGATCTTGGGCAACCCAATCCTCCAGCCCGATATCAACGTGCCCAGCAAGAAGCCTGTTTTGGCAGGATTAGAAGTCGAATCGAAGATCGTCCCATTCATGAGCACGCCCTTGTATGTCACGAATATCGTGGAATTATCGTTTGGCGTGGGCCCGGTGCCCTGTGTGACGATCTGGTAGTAAAGCCCGCTGGTATCCTTAACGGGATGGAGGCTGTTTGCGCTGGCGAAATTGAGCAAGACGACAGAATCATTCGCAACTGATACGTCCGTGCAGGTAATCGTTCCCGTATTCGTCGCCTTTCCGCAAGCTATGAACATCGTCAAGATTCCCAGAATTCCTATTCGTGTTGCGGACCATAGAATGGTTTTCATATTTTTTCGGTTATCATGCAAAAATAAGGATATTAGTCCTCGATATGGAACTCCAGGCCTTTAAAGCAATGCTAAAAGCCGATAAATTGCCGTCCGGGATCGCAGGGTGCCTTGCGGCGTTGTGGTATGACGGCAAAAATGACTGGGAGGAGGCTCATCGCATCGCACAGGATATCGACGATCGGAATGGCGCGTGGGTCCATGCCTATCTTCATCGGAAGGAAGGCGATATCGGAAATGCCAAATATTGGTATACCAGGGCAGGAAGGACCATGCCTCTCCACTCGCTGGACCAAGAATGGGATGAGATAGTGACAGAATTTTTGAAAAAGAAGGGATGACGTTATTGTTCGGCATAAATGCTCATATGCAGGAGCAGGTCGGGATCAGGGCAGTTGGCAAGCCATTGTTCTTTTTCGGAGAATTTGCAGACCCCGGGATAGTCGCCTTTCCAATCCTGCAAGTCCAGGATGAGCTGGAAGTGTAAATGGGGTGGCCAGTTGCCATTCTCGAACCGCATGCCGAACTCACCGATCGTATCTCCACCGCGCACCCTCATTCCCTCGTGCAGATTTTTCAGCGAATTCAAGCTGAGATGTCCATATAAGGTATGAAATCCAAATCCTTCCAGGTTATGGGTAAGGATGAGCGTGGCGCCATAGTCACCGTCCTGGTTGTTAAAAGCAAAGCTATGGACGATCCCTCCCAGGGGTGCCATTACTTTCGTCCCTGCCGGACCCCAGATGTCGGTACCGAGGTGCAGACGACGGGGCCCGGAAGATGTATCGAAATGCCGACTCCTGGCATATAGAGTACGATGCTCGGCGTAACCACCAACCCCATAGCGGCAGTGATGAATTCCGAGAGTCGATTCGATATGCCGGGCAAAGGATTCCGTGTCGGCGACCTGGTCTGGCAAGAGATCAGTATTCTTATCCGTAAAATCGAACCGGTAAAGCCGGTCATTGTCCGGATCGAAAGGCACCACCGGATGAATGGTCCGATCTTGCAGGATAGATCTCAAGGAGGATGCGCTCATACCACCACATTGATCATTTTGTTCTTGACGTATATTACCTTCTTCGGCGACCTGCCTTCCAGCCATTTTTTCACCGTTTCATCGGCCAGGATGAGCTCCTCTATCTGTTGCTGGGTGGCATCCAGGGCAATATTCAATTCCGTTCTTGTCCTGCCGTTGATCGCAATGGGATAGTTCTTGGCCGACTCGATCAGGTATTTTTCTTCTACCGTTGGATAAGGAGCATCCAGGATAGAGTTGTCATCTCCTCCATTGCCGATCAGTTCCCACAGCTCTTCGCAAATATGCGGAGCATAGGGTGTCAGAATGATCAGTAATTTTTCCAGCACTTCTTTTTTGCCACATTTCAGTTCGCTGAGTTCATTGACCCCGATCATCAGGGCGCTGACGCCCGTATTAAATGAAAAGCGCTCGGTGTCTTCCTCTACTTTCCGGATGGTTTTGTACAGGACCTTCCATTCCGCTTCTGTCGCCGGCTCATTTGTCCAGACCCTGCCTTTAGCCTCGTCAAAGAAAAGCCGCCAGAGCTTACGGAGGAAACGATGGACCCCCTCGATGCCTTTGGTATCCCAGGGCTTGCTCTGTTCCACGGGCCCGAGGAACATTTCATACATGCGAAAAGCGTCAGCACCATATTTGTTTACGAGGTCATTGGGGTTTACCGTATTATAGAGACGCTTGCTCATTTTTTCAACCTCGGCGCCGCAGATGTATTTACCGTCCTCCAGGATAAATTCGGCATCGGCATTTTCGGGCCGCCATTTCTTAAACGCTTCGATATCCAGCTCCAGGCCGTCTACCATATTGACGTCCACGTGGATCGCATCCGTCTCATATCGGTCCTTCAAACCATGCGACACGAACCTGTTCGTTCCCCTGACGCGATAAACGAACCGGCTGCTGCCTTGTATCATCCCCTGGTTCACCAACCTTTTGTATGGCTCGTCATGGCCGATATAGCCGGCATCGTACAGGAATTTCGTCCACATCCGGCTGTAAAGGAGATGACCGACCGCGTGCTCGGTGCCGCCGATGTACAGGTCCACCTGGCCCCAATAATCGGAGGCCATGCGGCTACAGAACTCCTTTTCGTTATGCGGGTCCATATAGCGCAGGAAATACCAGCTGCTGCCCGCGTAGCCCGGCATGGTGTTAGTCTCGAGATGGCGGGCTGTCCAGGCCGGCACGTTGGCCAGTGGCCCTTCCCCTTCCGGACCGGGCCCATATTTCTCCACATGCGGAAGTTCGAGCGGCAATTCCTTTTCGTCCAAAGGATAAGCAATGCCGCCGCGCCAAACGATGGGAAAGGGTTCGCCCCAGTAACGCTGGCGGCTAAAAGCAGCATCCCGCATGCGATAATTCACCTTAGTCGTTCCGATGCCCATCTCTTCCAGCTTGCGATTGACGATGCCGATGGCCTCCCGCATCACGATGCCATCCAGGAATTCACTATTGCTCAACTTCGCATCCTTGGTAGGATTGGCCTCAACCCCATCATAGTGATCTCCGATGATATTGGTAACAGGAATATCAAAGTGGCGGGCGAACTTATGGTCGCGCTCATCGCCGCAAGGCACAGCCATGATTGCGCCCGTGCCGTAACCGGCCAAAACATATTCGGACACCCAGATGGGGATCTCGCGCCCGTTGAACGGATTGACTGCATAGGCGCCGGTAAAACAGCCCGAGATCTTTTTTTCCGCCATCCGCTCCCGCTCGCTGCGGCTCCTGACAAAGGATACATATTGGCTGACGGCTTGCCTTTGTCCGGCGGATGTAATTCTCTCCACCAACTCGTGCTCCGGAGCGAGTACCATAAAATCGACCCCGAAAATGGTATCGGGGCGGGTCGTATACACTCTAAGACGTTCGGACATGCCAGCTATCGCAAAATCGATTTCCGCCCCATAGCTCTTGCCGATCCAATTGGTCTGCATTTCCTTCATCGAATCGCTGAAATCGACGTGTTCAAGCCCCTCCAACAGCCTGTCTGCATAGTCTGTGATCCGCAAATACCATTGACGGAGTTTCTTCTTGACCACGGGATATCCGCCTCTTTCACTCACCCCATTGATCACCTCGTCATTGGCCAGGACCGTGCCCAGCGCCTCGCACCAATTGACCTCTCCATAGCCACAATAAGCGAGCCGGTAGCCCATCAGGATCTCCTCACGCCGACCTGCATCCATACCATTCCATTCGCCAGCCGTAAACCGGGTACGGGCATCTCCGGGACAGGGATGGGCCGAGTTACCTTCCGATGCGAAGATCCGAAGCAATTCGTCGATGGATGAAGCCTTATCCTGCTTGCGATCGTACCAGCTCTTGAACAATTGCAGGAAGATCCATTGCGTCCATTTGTAGTACTGTGGTTCCGAAGTATTGACCGAGCGGCTCCAGTCGAAGCAAAAGCCGATATTGTCGAGCTGGGCACGAAAATTGGCGATATTGGCTGCCGTAGATATGGCAGGATGTACCCCATGATCAATGGCGTATTGTTCCGCGGGGAGACCAAATGCATCATACCCCATCGGATGCAGAACATTAAAGCCTTTTAATCTCTTAAATCGCGCATAGATATCGCTGGCAATATAACCGAGGGGATGGCCCACATGCAGACCGGCTCCACTCGGATAAGGGAACATGTCCAGCACATAGAACTTAGGCCTGGCAGGATCATTCCGTACCTTGTACCTTTCGTCGGCATTCCATCTGCGATGCCATTTCCTTTCAATATTGCTGAAATTATATTCCATGATCTTCCGGGGGTGTTGGGAAAAAGTTAAAAGCCTGTGCTGCTTTAAAATAATGCGGTCAAACCATCGTTAAAAGGGTGACGAAAATACGAAAACTGCCGCAAATCCGGCGAAAGAAAGCGAGGGAAGATGCCTGCAAATCCGTTATTTTTGTCGGTGAGAAAGCTTACTAACCCAAAAATTTACTGTTAATCATGGCGCAATTCGGTAAAGGATATGCCAAACGTTCAACACCTTCCTATTTCATGGCCATCGTGGGCGTTTCCGTTGTGCTATTCCTTCTCGGCCTGCTTGGCTGGATCGTGATCAACGCCAATAAACTTGGCCACAATTTCAGGGAGAATGTGGAAGTGCAGGTCTATCTGCGCGAAAATGTTTCGTCGAAAGACAGCGCCACCCTGGTTCAGTATATTGCCTCCCAACCTTATGTCAAATCTTATGAGTACCTGACCAAGGAACTGGCCAGGCAACGCTTTATTGCCGATGGCGGCAAGGATTGGGGACCCGTGCTGGACAAAAACCCCCTGCCGGCCAGCGTAAATTTCAAGATCCGGAGCGAATTTGCCAACCCGGATTCGCTGGCCAGGATCAAGGCCGATCTGGTTCAAAATATTGCGGTAAGCGAAGTGCAATATAACCAGGTGCTGGTTTCCAGTCTGAACAATATCATCAATGAGGTCAGCCTCGTCCTTCTCGGGGTCGTGATCGGCATATCCATCCTGGTTATCATCCTGATCGACAATACAATCCGGTTGGCTATGTTCAGCAATCGTTTCCTCATCAAAACGATGCAAATGGTGGGCGCAACCCGTTGGTTCATCGCCAAACCGATGGACGTCCGGGCATTGATCAATGGGGCGATCAGCGGGTTGATCGCCATCGGTGGTATCGTCCTGGTCATCTTCTTCAGCGAAAAGCTGATCCCGGAGATCAGGGCTCTTCGGGATTATACCCTATTGGGCGCCATGTTTGTCGTGATCGTCATCCTGGGCATCAGTATTTCCTTCATCAGCACCCATCGAAGCGTGCTGAAATACCTGAAAATGAAGCTGGACGACCTGTATTGAGATTTTCCCGGATTGCCGTATATTGCAGCCCCAATCAACGCAGACTAATATGGCTACAGCGACCAGCAAGGCGACTCCGCAGCCCATCAAGAAAGCGGTCTCCCCCAAATCGGTATCGACAAGGCAGAATGCTCCTTTATTCGGCAAGGAAAATTATCGTTGGATGCTGATCGGCATCGTCATCATGGCCCTTGGCCTGTTCCTGATGGCGGGCGGGAAAAGCAAGGATCCGAACGTGTTCGACCCTAAAGAAGTATATAGCTTTACCCGGATCACCATTGCTCCCATTCTCATTCTGGGCGGCCTGGCACTGGAGATCTTCGCCATTTTTCGCAAAGACAAGGGGAATAGCGCCGAGGTGAAGAACGGATAGACCAAACTGAAGTCAAACACATTTCCCCAATATGAGTCTTTTACAGGGAATTATCCTGGCGATCGTGGAAGGATTGACCGAATTTCTGCCCGTATCGTCCACCGCCCATATGAAGTTCACGAACCCCATCATCGGAGTATCGCATACCCCTTTTTCCGATATGTTCGAGATCGTCATTCAGCTCGCCGCGATACTCGCTGTGGTCGTCCTCTACTACCGCAAATTCTTCGATTTCACAAGGATCGGTTTCTATGTCAAGCTGGTCATTGCAGTCATTCCCGCGATCATTTTCGGCGTCTTGTTGAAAAAGTATATTGACAGCGCGCTCGGCAACCTGTATTTCATGGCTTGGGTGATGGTGGGCGGCGGCATTGTGCTTTTGTTCGTGGACAAATGGTTCCGCAGGCCGGCGATCGATGACGAGCAACAGGTTTCCAATGGGAAGGCCTTTGCGATCGGCTGCTTTCAGGTTCTGTCGATCGTCCTCCCGGGGATCAGCAGGAGCGCCGCGACGATCATCGGCGGTATGAGCCAAAAACTTACGCGAAAGGCGGCTGCCGAATTCTCTTTCTTTCTGGCTGTGCCCACGATGCTTGCGGCATCTGCCAAGAGCTTTTGGGACGTACATAAGGATCATCCGGAAGCCTTGTCAAACACAAATTTCAGTCTGCTCGTCATTAGTTGCGTGGTAGCGTTCCTTGTCGCGATCCTCGCCATTCGCTCTTTTATCGATCTATTGAAAAAACATGGATTCAGAATATGGGGCTATTACAGGATCGTCATCGGCCTGGTCATGCTCCTGCTGTTGTGGAAGGGATTGGTGAAATAAAACACTGACCATGCCAACCGCTTCGAAAAAAGTGATCAACGGATGGGCTATGTACGATTGGGCCAATTCCGTTTATAACCTTGTGATCACAACCACCTTTTTTCCGATCTACTTCACGAAGAAGACCCACGAGCAGTTCGGCAGCGACCTTGTTCCTTTTCTCGGGCATACATTCATAAACTCCGCGCTGTACGATTACTCACTGGCCGCGGCTTACCTGATCATCTCCATCCTCTATCCCATCCTCACTTCGATAGCAGACACACGGGGAAATAAGAAGAGCTTCATGCAATTCTTCTGCTATCTGGGTGCAACCGGGTGCAGCATGCTCTATTTCTTCAATGGAAGCAATGTATGGCTCGGCGTCCTGTTCTTCATGCTGGCATCCATGGGATATAATGGCAGCCTGGTATTCTATAATGCCTATCTGCCGGAGATCGCCATGCCGGAGGATCAGGACCGGGTCAGCGCGAAGGGTTATGCATACGGTTACATCGGTAGCGTGCTGATGCAGGTCGTCGGGTTTGTGCTGGTGTTATTGATGAAGGATGGATTCCTTTCGCTGAGACTGAACTTTCTTTTTGTCGGCCTTTGGTGGGCAGTCTTTGCGCAATTCACCTTTCGGGTCCTGCCGAAACCCAGGCCTGCAACAGAACAACAAACAAATGTATTAACGGCAGGCTTTTCAGAGATCAGAAAGGTTTTCCGCGAAATAAAGGAGAAGCCTGTGCTAAAGCGATTCCTTCGGGGTTTCTTTTTTTATAGTATGGGTGTGCAAACAGTCATGCTGGCTTCGACCCTATTTGGAAGTAAGGTACTGCACCTCGACGAGATCAAACTGATCGTTACTGTCGTATTGATCCAATTGGTCGCCATCGCGGGGGCCATTCTCATGAGCCGCTTGTCCGTGAGGTACGGGAATATCCGCGTGCTGATGGGCGTGCTCGTATTCTGGGTACTGATCTGCGTATCGGCGTATCGGACGGCCGATCGGGCTGAGCAGCTCAACCCTTATTACAAACAGATCGAGGCGGCGGAGAAGCAACGGAATATGGCGGCGAACGCTCATAGCGAAGCTCTGGAAGGGCGCATCGATGCCGAGATCTCGCATCTGAGATTGGAAATGGCGCCGGAACAGACGCCGGTAGAATATGCCTTTTATGGATTGGCCCTGGCAGTAGGGCTGGTCATGGGAGGCATCCAATCCCTGAGCCGCAGCACCTATTCTAAGCTCATGCCGGAAACAAATGACACAGCCTCCTATTTCAGTTACTATGACCTTACTGAAAAGCTGGCCATCGTAGTCGGTATGTTCAGCTTCGGTTTCATCGAAGGGGTGACCGGCAGCATGAAGAACTCGTTGATCTTCCTGGTGATCTTTTTCGTAACCGGATTCGTATGGTTATGGTCGGCAAGGAAAAAACAGCGGCAGATGAATTACCTTTGAGTCCATGCAGTTATACACGATCAACACCGGATTTTTCAAACTGGACGGGGGCGCCATGTTCGGCGTCGTTCCCAAGAGCATCTGGAGCAAGATACATCCCTCCGATGAGAACAACTTATGCTCCTGGGCCATGCGATGTCTGCTGATCGAAGAGGGCGACCGGCTTATCCTCATTGACAACGGCATCGGAGATAAGCAGGACGCCAAGTTCCTGGGACATTACCAGCTTCACGGCGAAGACAGCCTGGACAAGTCGCTCGCCAAGCATGGATTTCACAGGGACGATATTACGGACGTCTTGCTCACCCACCTGCATTTCGATCATTGCGGCGGCAGTATTATCCGGAAGGGCGAGCGCCTGGTTCCGGCCTTTAAGCGGGCGGTGTACTGGAGCAATGAACGGCATTGGAAGTGGGCCACCGAACCCAATGAGCGGGAAAAGGCAAGCTTCCTCAAAGAAAATATCCTGCCTATTCAGGAGAGCGGTCAGCTTCGCTTTGTCGGGACCGGCGATGACAAACCGGCCGAAGGCGCAAGAGCGGCCACTTCATCGATAAATGTCCTCACTCAGGTGCCTTCAGGCATCCTTCCACATTTGAACATGCGTCTCGTCAACGGCCATACCGATGCCATGATGCTGCCGCAAATCCATTATAAGGGCAGGACGATTGTATTCATGGCCGACCTGCTGCCTTCGATCGGACACATCCCGATCCCTTACGTCATGGCCTACGATATGTTCCCGTTGACGACGCTGCGCGAAAAAAAGGCCTTCCTGAACGAAGCCGCAGAAGGTGACTATATCCTCTTTTTTGAACATGATCCTGTCCATGAATGCTGCAGCCTGCAAATGACGGAAAAGGGAGTGAGGAACGGAAGGACATTTACTCTGCAGGATATTTAGGGGGCCGGAACATGGTGTCCATCGTTTCGTTAATTAAAACCCAAATCACGCGTTACGAATTGGTTGCGCCGGGCTCAATGCTTTAATTTCGGGCATTAGGCCGATCAAACCGCCTCCTGCATGCTTAAGGCAATATACCTTGGCTGTTTACTGCTTTCAGGACTTTGCTATTCGGGGCATGCACAACAAAGATTGGGTGGAAAGGTCGTCAGGAAAGGAAGTGCCGAGGTCTTGCCGGACGTAAGCATTATCAATCTCAACCAAAAAAAATACAATGTTTCCGACCTCGGCGGAAATTATAGGATCCCTGCGGCGGCCGGGGATACGATCCTCTTTACTTCTGCGGGATACCTGCCGGATACCATCGTTGCCAGCGCCTATATGTTTTTGGAGGATTTTCTCGTCCCGCTCAGGCCTCGTATTATGGCGCTGCCGGCGGTACTCGTGGATGAAGCAAGCAACTACCAGATAGATTCCATCAAGCGAAGAGAGGAATATGCCAGTCTGCTGAATAAAAGGCATCCCATCACGCTAATGAATGAAAAGCGACCTAAGGACGGGCCTGGATTTAGTTTTAGTCCCTTCGGTTATTTTTCATCGACGGAGGTGCAGAAAAGGAGGCTAAAAAAAAGACTGCGTCGGGAAGAGGAGGATTATTATGTAGACTACAAATTTCCGCGAGCACGGGTAGCGCAACTCACCCAATTGAGAGGAGATTCTTTGCAGATCTTCATGGTTCTTTACAGGCCGTCATACAAGTTCTGCCGGTCCGCCAACAGCGAGGATATGTTCCTGTATATTAATGACAAATTAAAAGCGTTCCGAAGAAGCACCCACGCGATAAAGCTTTGAAGCGGATTAACCACTTTTTAACTTTGTTGCCTTGTTGATATTTCCTATACTTACAAAAGAACTACATCTTATGAGGATATTTACCTTAGCGGCCGTCCTTGTTTTGTCTTTGTTGACCCTTAACTATGTCAGCGCACAGGACACAAAGCCCCCTCAACAGGTGAAGTTCATCCTGGTAGCTGACAGTTTGACCCAAAAGCCCCTTTCTTTCGCCTCCGCCGTATTCCGTGACACCCGAAGGGGTATTATCGCCGATGTCGATGGCAAGCTGCTCCTAAGATATCCTCTGCCAGACCAAACGCTGACTATCAGCCGGGTCGGCTACCGCTCAAGACGTTTCAGGCCCTCGGAACTGCCCGACACGGTTTTGCTGGCCCCCGCTTCCACCGCCTTGCAGGAAATAGTCGTTACCGTTTCAGATGAATCGGACCCCCGGGCAGACTGGATCATCCGCCAGACGATCAAGAATAAGCCCTTGAACAATCCGGACAATTTATCCAATTACACCTACACCTCTTATAACAAACTCATTGCGGACCTGTCAGGCGGGGCCAACCAGCTTTTTTCCCCACCGTCTGAAAAGGATGCCGCGGGGAAGCCGGCCAGAAAAGCAACAGCCATGGATTCTTTACCGAAACATCTTTTCCTTATCGAAAGCGTCATCGATCATGCCTATAAGAAACCGCTTCTCCGCCAGGAGACGGTAAAGGCCCAGAAAATTTCCGGCCTGAGCAAGGGTTATTTGTTGGGACTGGCGACTCAACTGCAGTACTTCTCCTTTTATCCGGACAATTTCGCCCTGCTGGGTGTTCAATATTATAATCCGGTCAGCGCCAAATATCGCGGTGACTATGTATTCCACATGGTGGATTCGCTGAAGAACGAAGACGGCAGCCTCACCTGGATCATCAGCTTTCGACCCCACCGAAAAAGATTTGGCCTCGAGCTCCTGAAAGGCGAATTGCATATCCATGAGAACGATTTCGGCCTCGTCAACGTCATTGCCTCCCCGCTCACAGCCAATTCCATGTTCAACATCAGCTTCCGGCAGCAATACCGCCAGGTAAAGGAACATTGGTTCCCGGCCCAGCTGAATACCGATATCGTGCTCAATCCCAATCCAAACGGCGGTCCCGGCAGGGATACCGCCGGAAGGACTGGCTCATTACTGATCACAGCCCGTACCTATTTACAGGACATTACGATCGACAGCGTCTTGCCCAGAAAACGGTTCGGCAATTACCGTTACACCCTGGATCCCGATGTGGACGACCAATCGGCTCAATTCTGGGAGCAGCACAGAACGATCAAGCTCGACAGCCTGGACAGAAATACGTACCATTTCCTTGACAGCCTCACGAAATCGGACCCGGATATCAGGAAGCAGCAGTTCAAGATTGACGTGATCGGGGACATTGTACGAGGCGAGATCCCGATGGGGAAGGTCAACCTCAAGATCAGCCAGGTCATCAACTATAACGAATATGAGGGCCTTCGGCTGGGCGCAGGGTTCATCACCAACACGCGGTTCTCTAAAGACATCCGGCTCGGCGCCTATGGCGGATACGGTTTCGCCGACCATGCCTTCAAATATGGTGGGCTCATGGAATTCCCTGTGGGATATAATAAGGAAGTGACCTACGGGGCGAGCTATTCGCAGGATATCGCGTTGGTGGGTATTAACGGCTTTAAAGGCGCACCGCTCATCAACTATCAGAACCTCCTCGCCAGGCGCGCCGATTCCTTGCAAAAAGTGGAAGTTTACCGAAAAGGATGGGTGGGTAAGGTGATCCAAAGTCGTTTGTATCTGAATTATCAGCAAAGGACATTTACACAAGGCTATCATTTTCTCGATCCGGTCAAGCAGGGCGTGCAGTACAATGGCCTGAAACTGATAGAGGCCGGCGGGTCTTTCGGCACTGATTTTAAACAAGGACTGCTGGAGGCCGGCAACCTGGTCATCAATAGCCTGGCCATCGAAAGAACCAATTTCCTTGAGCTTGAATTGAAGGCCGGGAAGTCCATTGACGCCGCGTCTTCAATCAATTACCAAAAAGCAGAGCTCCGCTATACCCGGCAATTTGTCCTGGGACGGCCCGGCAAGATATCGACCATCCTGGAAGGTGGAAAGGTCTGGGGGCAATTGCCCTATGGTATGCTTTTCAGCAACCTGGGCAGCTATGACCAGTTCAGCGTGGACATACCGGCCACCTTCCAGACGATGCGCTGGTATGAATTCGTCAATGATACGTATGCCGCGCTATTCTTCAGTTATGAGACCGGGTACCTTTTACAGCGCCGCGATCGATTCGGCCTGAGTTTATTGTTCGCTCAAAACACGGGGATTGGGTCGCTATCATCCCCGCAACTGCATGTCGGCATTGCCGCCGTTCCCATGGACCCGTTGTACACGGAGGCCGGATTCGGGCTGCACTTGCGGACGGCGCGGCACAACTACAGCATAATGTCCTTTTACCGGTATGGTAATTATGTTCTGCCCAAAACCATGGATAATTTTTCCTGGAGGATCCTTTATCAATGACCAGGGTGCAGCATGGACCGATATATCTCATAATTTTCAGCATCGAAGCAAACGAAGGTCACGCGCTGAAGGATTTCATTTGCTGCAAGGAAATCCCTCACAGTTTGGACGGCAATCGGAGCGGCTTTCTCTTTGGGGAAGCCATAAATTCCTGTGCTGATATTGGGAAAGGCCAGCGTCTGTATCTGACGTGTAAGAGCGAGTTTCAGGCTGTTGAAATACGCTCGTCCCAGCAACTTTTCCTCATTGGCCTGGCCACCGCTCCATACCGGCCCGACGGTATGTATCACATATTTGGCCGGTAAGTTGCCGCCCGTCGTGATCACGGCTTCCCCGACCGGACAACCTCCTTGCCTGGCCCTGATCCGCATGCATTCTTCGAGGATCGCCTTTCCGCCCGCGCGATGTATGGCGCCGTCCACTCCGCCGCCGCCCAGAAGGGAGCTATTCGCCGCGTTGACGATAGCATCGGCAGCGACTTTAGTGATGTCGCCCATGAGGATATGTATCTTGTTTGAGGCCATTTCAGACAATGACCAGCGATCAGGCCGGACTCACAAATCCACCAGTGAACTCAAAGGGTATCGGAGGTTCCTGTAATTGATCATGTCGACGACCACGCTGCCGACGCTGATGGGGCTTTCGACCCGAAGGGCAATATGGTTGGGATCGTCGCTCACCCAGACATTCATCTTCTCGCCGCCTTCGAAAATGGTCCCTTTGATGAGCAAGGGCCGGAATTTGATGCAACGAAATTTAGCGTATTTCGTCCGGATGGTCTCCTTGCCCAGATAACGGATATAGAGGTGATAGACCTGCCGGTCGAGAAACATGTCGAAGGGGATCGTGTCATTGGGGTGCATGCGGCTGAAATCGATATTGCGCGCGTAGAATATGGCGCTTACGACGTCCTGGATACAAGACGGCACTTTATAGACGCCGTTGGTGGTGATGGCTGTATTGGTGGCCTTGATGAAGCTTACGTTCTCATAAGTCTTGTACCCTCCTTCATTTACGTTCCGGATGAACTTATAAGGCTGCAAGGTGGTCGTGTCGATGAAAGATTCGTATCTGTCCCTGACCCGGTAAAATTTGTCATAGAAACTATAGGTCTTGCCTTCGCCGGTCACATGATAGACCGTCTTGCCTTCGAACTGCTCCAATGTGTTGGTGAAAACGGCTTCTCCGGCGCCAACGTAGACATTCGCCAGTTTATACAGCACTTTATAGGTCAACACCTCTCCTGCCTTAAATGCGGTATTCCTGATCCCCCCGCAAAAATCTTCGTCCGCCTTCAAGGGTAGGGCTATCCCCGACAATACCAGAAGACAAATCACGAAAAATACTCTCATTTACTTTTTACCGGATTTTATGCTCAAAATTAACAAACTTCCTATGAGTGCCGGAATGATCAGGTTGATCAACCAGATCGCCAAAGACGCCGCAAATACGCCGATTGCACCGGCGCCAAACAATTCAAGGGCCTGGATGCTCGTCTCCCAGCGAAGTCCCAGTTCCGTCAAAAAAGTGAAGGTAGGGACGACAGCCATTATTAAGAATACGATGCCGAGTCCGCCCAGCACTTGCGGGATCCCCAGAAATACCCCGAACAAGGGGAAGACCAGCGCATATTGAACGACAAATACCAGGTACCTCAGAAAAGACAGGAACAAGATACGGTTTAGGATCGTTGCATCACAATTTTCCAATACCCGAATATAAGGAAGCCATCTGGCCGACCAGGAAACTTTTTCCAATTTCCCCACCAGCCAGGAAACGCGGAAATAAATAATTGTTAAACTTACGAGTAGCAAAATAATCAGGACCAGCAAGACATTCAGCCAAAATCCCATAGATGCGTGACCCGCGAAATGTGCCCGTATGAGCGGGAAAAAATACCAAAAACCCGCCAGGCCCATGGTCAATGTGACGAGCAACTGGGCGATACTGCAAACGATGGTCAGCGATACCGAGGCCCCTCTTTTCCCTGGTTCGATATACAAGATACGTCCGAGGTATTCGCCCATGCGGTTTGGTGTAAAGGAGGCCAGCGTGGTCCCGGTAAAGATCGCTTTATAGGCCCTCCGGTAAGAGATCCCGCCGATCCGACGCAGTGCCAGTTGCCATTTGCGGGCTTCAATACCCCAATTTAGCGGCATGAGTGCCAGTACCAGCCACAGCCGCCATTGCTGCGGCCCTGCGATCGCCTTAAATAATTGATCCAGGGACCCCTTCCAATTGGGTTGATGGACAATTTGCCGGTAGATGGAATAAGAAAGAAGTACGAATACCAGCGGACCCAGGATGTAATTGAATATTATTTTGATATTTTTGTTCAGTCGCAAAACGGCATCAAAAATAGTCCTCCTCTTGGAAAGTACGTCCAAAATAATTCTCGGTATCGATCCAGGCACGCTCATTATGGGCTTTGGCCTCGTCCATTGTTCAGGCAACCATGTCCGGATGATCGAGATGGGCGTTTTGAAGATACCGGCTCGTAAGGATACCTATGAGCGTCTGCGGCTGATCCATAAAAAGATAGAAGAACTGATCTCCTCGTTCCGGCCCCATGATTTCGCGATCGAAGCGCCTTTCTTCGGCAAGAACGTACAGAGTATGCTTAAACTGGGGCGCGCCCAGGGCGTGGCTATTGCGACCGCCATGCACGCCGGCCTTTCGGTCACCGAATATTCCCCACGGAAGGTGAAGCAATCCATAACGGGCAATGGCAATTCCGATAAGATACAGGTCTGGAAAATGCTCAAAACAATATTAGCACTGGAAGAACTGACTCAGGAATACGATGCGTCCGATGCGCTTGCGGTAGCCGTATGCCACCATTTCCAGCGCCATATTCCCGGAGGGACCTCCGGCGGTAAGGCGATGAAAAGTCCACGCAAGGCAGCATCCTCCTGGGAGGATTTTGTCCGAAAGAACCCGGGAAGGGCCACTGGCCGGTAGTCCAATGAATAACGAATGAGCTTAAAAAGCGCGCTAAAGAAGGTCAAGGTAGTGCACTGGATCTATAATCTGGTCCACTACAGGAGCCTGCTGCATAACAGGGCCGCCTACAAAAAATATAAGATCAGAAAGTCCCTTACCGCCTCTATCTCCAGCAAGGACTTTCCGGACAAGGAATCGCGTGCCTGGTTGGATACGGGTCATTCGAGGGAACTGGCGCCTACCCGGGAAGCCTATTTCCGTTTTCCCGCCAGCCTTCAACAACAGATCCTTTCCTGGTCGGATAATGGGTACATGATCCTGGATCAATTCTTCGACGAAGCCACGATTGACCAGATCCTGGAAGAAACAGCCAGGCTGGTCAGGCAGCATCGGTTAACGTCTTCCGAAAACGGGAAGTTAATGTTCGCCAACCGCCTATCTCCACGCATTCGCGAATTCACCAACGACAAACGGCTGATCGAACTGCTCGGATTCATCCTGGATAAGGAGGTCGTGCCATTCCAGACGATCAATTTCATCCGGGGCAGCAATCAGCGGGCACATTCCGACAGTATTCACATGACCACGTATCCGCTCGGCTATCTGATCGCCGTTTGGGTGGCCCTGGAAGATACCACGCCGGATAATGGCCCTCTCTTTTACTATCCAGGCAGCCATCGCCTGCCCTATCTGCTGAATAATGATTTCAATGACGGAGAGACCGTCTTAACGCTGGGTAAAAAAGAATACCCGGACTATGAGGAAAGGATTGCCAGGCTGATCGCCGAAAAGGCATTGGAAAGGAAGGTATTTTTGGCCCGCAAAGGAGATGTCTTGATCTGGCATGCCAACCTCATCCATGGCGGCATGCCGGTGAATGATCCGGCCAGTACGAGAAAGAGCATGGTGATCCATTATTATGCCAGGGATGTCATTAAGTACCATGAGATCACCGAACGGCCTTCTCTTCTCAAATAAAGACTGGAGTTGAGATGACGCCCGGATTTGGGCCCTCCGAAACGAACGAATAGGCGATATAGTGTCCATGATGGGCCAGAGACACGGGTATTTCGGTCCCGGCATCTTCCGCAACGGCCATCGGACAACCGGCACGATCTTTAATGATCCGCCATGACATCCCCGGGTAAACGGCTCCCAGCTGTTTGAGTACCAACTCCCGCACCGCCGCGGATTGTGCAGCATAAGAGGACAGGCCGATCCTCGCCGTCGCCCAATAGTGATCAACGAATTCTTCCTTTTCCGATACGACCGTGGACAAATAGCGGGGATGGATCACGGAGCGAAAATAAAGAACCTGGGATCCCCAGACCGCACGGCCGCGGCAGCTTCCGGCTGATCCGTAACAGACCTGTTCAACAATACATTTTGTAGGAAAGAACAGCAGCGCGGGTCGGTTCCTCTTCAGGCACTTGTATGCAGATTCCTTTACCGACCATGCCAACCAAACAAATTCGTCAAAAACCAGCCCCATGCCCTTCGTCCGGCAGAAAAGCTCCTTTTCGCCACCGGAAAGGATCTTTGAGTAGAAACGGGGCTCGCGCGTGCGCATCCGGTCGATGGCATCCAGCGCCACGATATCGTTGCCCGTGATCCGTGTCATTTTCTTGCATTCATCTTCTCGGTGATCACGTCTATGCAATTCCCGACGGTGATCATTTTTTCTGCCGAGTCCATGTCGATCTCGATATTGTATTTCGATTCTGCGTCAATTATAATATCCACCAGATTGGCGGAATTGATCTTCAGGTCATTTACCAGGTCAGTATGTTCATTGACCCCATCCAGTAAAGCCTTGTTCTCCGTGTAGGGCCACAGCACTTTTTTCAATTCATCGAGTATCTCACGTCTATCCATTATGGTTGTATTTTGAAAATATTAAACAGGTATTGACGTCGCCGAAGCCGAAATTCGCTTTTGCGACCGTATTTATCTCTTTCTCGATCATGGTAACCGGCAGCTTTTCGGGCGCTGCCACTTCGAGTATCTCCGGATCAGGGTCTTCCAGGTTGATATTCGGATGTACGAACCCATGCACGATTTGCAAGACGGCCGCAACCGACTCGATCGACCCGGCAGCGCTCAGGCAGTGGCCGATCATGGATTTCAGGGAATTGATCAACGGGAGATCATCCCCATGCCTGTCGAGCGCCCGGGCCCAGTTCCGGATCTCCAGCGTGTCCGCTGCCGTGGCTGTCAAATGTCCACAGACCAGGTCGATAGATCCGGGGGCGACACATGCATCAGCCAGGGCATCCGCGATACATTTAATGATACCCTGCGACCCCGGCGCCGTCATCGTGCCCCCTCTTCGCTGGCCACCCGAATTGGTTGCGCCGCCAGCCAGTTCCGCATAGATATTTGCTTTTCTTTCGAGGGCGAAATCCAGGTCCTCCAGGATCATGGCCCCCGCACCTGAACCGGGAACAAAACCGCAGGCAGTAGCGCTCATCGGGCGGGAAGCCTTCTCGGGAAGGTGATTGAATTTCCTCGCCAGGACCCGCATGGAATCAAATGTACCGAAAATGTAGGAATCCACATGCTCGGTGCTGCCCACCAGCATACGCTTTGCCTGTCCTTGTTTGATATAATCGTAACCCATCAAAATGGCCTGCGTCCCCGTGGCGCAGGCGGCCGAATTGGTAATGACCCGGTTGCCCAATGCAAGCCGTCCTGAAATATACGCGGTTACGCCACTATTCATCATCTGCTCCACAACCCGGGATCCTAATTTTCTCGCCTCTCCCGCATCCACCCGCGTGATTACGCGCTTGACCACCTCGGGCTCGCCCACGCTGCTGCCGAAAACGCAACCGGTTTCCCAACGCGGCTCGTCGGTATCGACGGGGCTGCCTGAATCCGTCCACGCGTCCAGCGCCGCCTTGACGCCATAGCCAATACCGACTGCCTTCAGGCCATTCAAGGTCACGTCCGAAAGATACGCTCTCAGTTCGTCCATGTCAAAATGCGGCATCCCGGTCACATGGCAATTAAAATTGAGCCGCTCGAATTCCGGCATGTAGCGGATCCCCGAGATGCCTTGCCGTATGGCGTCCAGAAATGCCGGAATCCCGATACCATTCGGAGAAACAACTCCTAAGCCCGTAATGACAACACGACGACCCATTGCTATTGATTCAATATTTTTTGATAAAGCCCGATAAGGTTCCATTGGCGATCAGTTCTCCCCTTCCATTGTGCATTTCGACCTGACACTTCAGCTTACCAAAGCGAAAGAATTGCTTTTTCGACCTTACCGTCACGATCTCCCCCGGCATGGCCATCTTATGAAAGGAGACCTCCGTAGAGGTCAGCAGCGGAACACATCGCCCTTCCATCCCGGCCCCGATCTCTTTCGGCGACTGCTGCATCAGGTAGATCCCCAGCACGACGAGTCCGATCTGGGCCATGATCTCGATAAGGATCACGCCTGGTGTGACCGGATTGCCGGCAAAATGATCAGCATAGAAAAAAGAATCCTTTTTCAGCGTATAATCGCCCCGCACTTCGTTTATATCCAGGAAGGAAATATGGTCCACAAAGCGGAAAGAAGATTGGTAAGGCAGAAGGTCCAATATATCGTCGTACATCCGATTTTCAATTTAGTGCATTAAACACAATGTTCCCCTCCATCCACATGTATTACCGAGCCATTTATCCAGGCCGCTTCTTCGGAACATAGGAGATATATGACATTCGCGACATCCTCCGCCGTGGTCATCCGGCCCAGGGGATTTCCGGATGTAGACATTTCGATGAGCTGTTTACTGCCGGGTATCTTCTTCAGGGATGGGGTTGCGGTGATACCGGCACGGATCAGGTTCGTTCTCAGACCATATTTTCCCATTTCGACCGCCATGTAGGTGGCAAGGCTTTCCAGGGATGCTTTGGCGATGGAGACAGCGGCATAGGATTCCCAATACTTATGGGCGCCGGCGCTTGTAAGTCCTATGATCCGGGCATCCGGAAGAAAAAGACGCTCTTCGATCAACGACCGTGCCCAATCGAGCATGCTCGTTGACATGGCGTAGCCTGTAAGTTGAATGTCCTCTTTCGAAAGGGTCGATGCGGCATCAATGCCCATCAATGGTTTCAGGTTGCCGCGTGCGATGGAATGCAAAAGCAGCCTGACGCAGGGCACATCACCGGCGGCAGCCTTGAATTCCGAAAGGAACTGTAACCGCGCCCCGCTATCTAATGCATTGATATTAAATGGAATAATCTTTACTCCTGCCGCTGCGGCCCACCTGGTATATTGCTCCCTGACCGGACGCTCCACCAAGGCCGTCTCGCGGTACAGGGAGGCTACATGCATGCCATGCCGGGCCAGTTTTTCGACGGCCGCAAGGCCGAACCCACTTGACCCTCCGAGGACGATGGCCCAGCGACCGGAAGAAGGAAGGCTGCTCATTTCGCCTTCGGGCTGTTTACTCATTCTGCGAAAGTAATATATATGGCTATTATTAGTTAATTTGCGCTGTCCGTTTATTAGACTTAACGGCATGAAAGGCAACAGCCTATTAAATTTAGTATATTTAGCGATCACCAATGAATGTGACCGTGCTCATCGCCTTTCTAACCCTGGCGTCCTCTACGAGCCTCCGGGCTGACCGGCCCGAGCAGGTCAGGCAAAACTTTGACAGATCGGCATTTTATGCTGTCATGGTTTCCGGTGACCTTAAAGGGCTGAATGAAGAGCTTGCCATCGTCGGGCATGCTTCCATCCCCGAAAAGAAAGCCTATGAGGGGGCCCTGCTGATGAGAAAAGCCGGAGAAGTGAAAATACCAGCCGATAAACTGAGATTCTTCAGATTGGGGCACATTAAGCTGGAGTCTGCGCTCTCAAAGGACAGCACGAATGGCGAATACCATTTTCTGCGACTCACCATTCAGGAACACGCCCCCCGGATCGTGAGGTATTATAAAGACCTGGAAGTGGACGCCCAATATGTTCGTTCCACCTTCAAAAATCTATCTCCTGTTGTCCAACATGCGATCATCGAATACAGCAAAAGCTCAAGGACCTTGCATCCGGATCAGTTCGACGAGTAACTTCTCTAATCCCGACGGAGTATGGACAAGAAAGTGCTAGCTATTTATTATTCACAGTCAGGACAGTTAGGGGAAATTATCGAATATTTCATAAAGCCATTTGAGCGGGCCGGCTTTCCGGTTGAAAAAGTAAGGATCACGCCGGTAACCGACTATCCCTTCCCCTGGACGGGCGAACGATTTTTCCGGGTAATGCCGGACTGCGTATTAAGCGTTCCGACGGCACTGCAGTCATTTACGTTGAAGGAGTCGTCCTATGATCTTATCATCCTGGGATACCAGGCCTGGTTCCTGTCGCCCAGCATCCCCTCCAATTCCCTGTTGCAGAACGAGCGTTTCAGGGGCCTGTTAAAAGATACACCCGTCATTACGATAACGGGAGCGCGGAATATGTGGATGAATGCGTTCGATCGGGTCAGGCAAGCCCTGTTGGGTGCCGGCGCCAAACTGGTCGGCAATATAGCCCTGGTGGACAGGCATCCCAACCCGATCAGCTTTATTACCATATTTCACTGGATGATGCATGGAAGAAAGGACAAGTATCTGAATATCTTCCCGGTTCCGGGCGTGGCGGCGGCCGACATTGCCCATACTGAACGTTTCGGAGCTCTGGCCCTGCCTTGCCTCCGGCATAATGATTGGTCAGGATTGCAGAGAGAATTGCTAAAGCAGGGAGCGGTAGCTTATAAATACAAGCTGATGTTCATCGAGGCGCGTGCCCGGGGTATTTTTCTGGCGTGGGCAAAGTTTATTTCGGCAAGAAGGAAAAAAAGGACCTGGCTTGCTGCATTCAAATATTATCTTTTAATTGCGCTTTTTTTAGGCGCTCCGGTTCTGCTGGCCGTCGATGCGCTTTTTATTAAACCTTTTTCGACTAAACGTATAAAAGCGAAGAAACAATATTATCTGGAATTGCATTAATTATCCTAGGTATGCCCCTTAGCGAAGTTTACATCACGAATACGTCCGCCTTTCTCCCGAACGATCCCGTCTCCAATGACGAGATGGAGACTTACCTTGGGTACATCAACGGTAAACCTTCGAAGTCCAGAAAGATCGTGTTGCGCAACAACGGGATCAAGATCCGGTACTATGCGCTCACTAAAGAGGGAAAACCTACACATACCAATGCACAGATGACGGCGCTCGCGGTGAAGGGATTGTTCTTAAGAGATCCGAATAAAATAAAAGCTCTTGACCTGTTGTCCTGCGGGACCTCTTCCCCGGATCAGATGATGCCTTCACATGGCGTCATGACTCATGGCTGGCTCCCCGAGGCCAACGCCATAGAGGTCGTTTCTCCATCGGGCGTCTGCTGTGCCGGGATGCATGCCTTTAAATATGCCTACCTTGCGATCCGGACAGGGGATGCCATGCTTGCCGTTGCCACCGGATCCGAACGATTTTCGGGTTCACTTGTCTCCCATGTATTTGAAGAGGAGACGCATAAACTTGCCGAACTGCAAAAGAATCCCTTCATCGGGTTTGAGAAGGAATTCCTGCGTTGGATGTTGTCGGATGGTGCAGCGGCCTTCCTGATGTCGGATAAGAAGAACGATTCCGGGTTAAGCCTCCGGGTCGATTGGATCGAAGGCGTCTCCTATGCCAACGAAATGGAAGCGTGCATGTATATGGCCAGCGAGAAGATGCCCGATGGAACGTTGAAGAGCTATATGGACTTTACGCCGGAAGAGATCATCAGCCGGTCGATACTGAGTATCAAGCAGGATGTAAAGCTGCTCAGCGATAATATTGTGCCGCTCGGCGGAAAAAGAATAAAGGAGATCTTCGAAAAGAGAGGGCTCGAACCGGAAGACGTAGATTATTTTCTCCCTCATATATCCAGCGAATACTTCAAGAGCAAGATCTTCGACATCATGGAATCATATGGAAAGGGCATCCCTTATGAACGTTGGTTCATCAATCTGGCCAGTGTAGGCAATGTAGGGGCCGCTTCCGCCTACCTGATGGTTCATGAATTATATCATAGCGGGAAATTGAAGAAGGGGGAGAAGATGCTATTGCTGGTCCCTGAGAGTGGCCGGTTTTCCTATATGTATGCCATGCTGACGGTTTGCTGAAGGGTGCCTTAGCATTGTTTACCTTTATGGTAATTATTTTCTTATGAAAAAGGATGAGGTTCCACAAGATATGAGCTCGCTGGGTAAGATCACCCGGGAGGTTTGCTATGCCACCGACGACAAAGGCCAATATACGACCGAATTGAGCAAAGGCTGGGATGTCAAGATCACGGCGCTGGATGCAGCCTGGCAGGATATCCATGACAAGGTCGCCGTCGCGCGGGAGAAGGTCCGGAACGGTCAGGCCAGTCCCCTGTTGTTCTTCATGGAGCGTGGACTCATGGACATTGGGATCGTTGCCGCCTATACGGGTTTCTGGAAATGGCAGATCAGGCGCCACCTGAAGCCTTCCGTCTTCAACAAGCTGTCCGAAAAGCGGCTGCAGCGTTATGCTGAAATCTTCAATGTCAGTCCTTCCGAGCTCAAAAGCATGACGGTGCATGAAGATTGATTTTACCCATATCCAATCGGCGCATTGTGAAAGTGGCGTGACACGCAACCTGCTCAGGCACATCGGCGTGGATAAGATGACAGAACCGCTGGCCTTCGGTATCGGGGCGGGGCTTTTCTTTGTATACGTTCCATTCATCAAAATAAACAATGGTCCGGCCATTGCATTTCGCACCCTCCCGGGCCAGATCTTTTCCCGGACCTGCAAATCCCTCGGTATTTCTGTCTTTAGAAAAAAATTCGGCGATATGGAACGTGCAGAGGCTTTTCTGATGGATTGCCTGGAGAAGGGCCAGCCAGCCGGCTGCCAGGTCGGAGTTTATTTTCTTTCCTATTTCCCGAAGGAATACCGGTTCCACTTCAACGCCCACAATCTGGTCGTGTATGGTAAGGAAGCGGATAATTACCTGATCAGCGACCCGGTCATGGAGGAGCCAACCATGCTAACCTCATACGAACTGGGGCGGGTGCGCTTTGCGAAGGGCGCATTGGCCCCGCGCGGGCAACTTTATTATCCCCGGCCCGGTGTGGCCATTACCGACGAGCAGATCAAGCGGGCCATCCGGACCGGGATCAACAAGAATATCCATCGTATGTTGCATATTCCAGGGCCCATTGCAGGCGTGAAAGGAATAAGATATACCGGCCGCCGCATCAAGACCTGGCGGGACAAGCTCGGGCTGCATAAGGCCGGCCTGTATCTTGCGCAGTTGGTAAGAATGCAGGAAGAAATAGGGACAGGAGGCGGGGGATTCAGGTATATGTACGGAGCCTTTTTGCAGGAGGCATTTGTCTGGTACCCTTATGACGAATTACACGCTATTTCCGGAATGTTTACCCGGTCAGGAGACAGCTGGCGGGAGGCGGCCATACTTGCCGCCGGCATCTACAAAGGGCGCATCGGCAGCCAGCAGGATTTTAACTCCATCGGCGATCACCTCCTGGAAATAGCCGAACTCGAAAGGCAGGCCTTCGTGACCTTGTCAAAAATCAAATGGCATCGATGAGCCCCTACGCCGTAGATATTGAAAACCTTAGCTTCACTTATCCTGGCCAGCCGGGTCCCTTCCTTTCGCGACTTCAGCTCAGGATTCCGGCAGGAGAACGTTTCGGCCTGTTTGGACCAAACGGGGCAGGCAAGACAACCTTGATGAATCTGATGACCGGCATGCTCACCTTCCGGGAAGGCAGCATTCGTATCATGGGACATGAAATAAAGAGACACAATCGGGCCGCGCGGAGGTCCTTCGGCTTTATCCCGCAGGATTTTTCATTTTACGAAGAACTGACGCCGCTGGAAAATCTTGAATTTTTCGGGGCCTGGGCGGGCCTTCACAAACAGGAAGCTCGCAGAAGGGCCGCGGAGCTCCTTGAAATACTCGGACTTGCCGAGGTCCGCCACCGGCAGGTCAGAAAATTTTCGGGAGGGATGAAGCGCAGGTTGAACCTGGCCATTGGGGTGATCCATCAGCCACGGGTATTGTTCCTGGACGAGCCCACCGTGGGCGTGGATGTGCAGACGGGCTTTGCGATCATCAGCTATCTCAAGGAACTGAATAAGAATGGCGCTACCCTGATCTATACTTCTCATCAACTCAGCGAGGCGGAAGGACTTTGCGAAAAAATCGCCCTGATCAACAAGGGGCGGATCATCGCACATGACGGACTGGAAAAGTTATTATCTGAACACCGGCAAGACGGGCTGGAAGGGTTGTTCCTCGAACTGACCGGCACGGATTATAAGGACTCTGATGTATAAGCTATGGGCCACCATATTGAAGGATACGCGCATCCTGACCCGTGACCGGATCGGGGTGACCTTCATGTTCGTCATGCCTGTGTTGCTCGTGCTGATCATGACCTCGATCCAGAACAATACGTTTGAACTGGTGAACAGGAACAAAACACCGTTGTTGTTATGCAACCGGGATACAGGCCGCATCAGCGTCGAGTTGATACAAGCCATCGAAAAGATCGACCTGTTCAAGCTCCAGCCCGTGCCCAGGGACGAGTCCGAAAAGCAGATTGCCGACCGCATGCATGCCAAAGACGCCTTGCTGGCCATCGTGATCCCGGAAAATTTTTCGTCAAGGGTCATGGCAAAGGCCAGGCAGCTCTCGGGCAAAGCGCTGAACAGCTTCGGCCTATCCGGCGATACGCTCGCAAGGGGCCCGGCCAATGTCGATCCGCTGATCCTGTACTACCACCCGATCCTGCAGCCCTCTTTCCGGATGTCCATTCAAGGCGCGCTAACAAGTGCGCTGACCCTGGTGGAGAGCAGGCAGGTATTGCGGCTTCTGTATTTCGAGATCAATGAAAAGCCATTATCTGCCGGTCTGGAAAAAGAAATGTTGGGCACTACGGCGGCTATTGACCAGGTCCCCGTCTCCAGAGGCGGCAGCCGGAGAGTGCCGAATGCATCGGAACACAATGTGCCTGCATGGACTGTCTTCGCCATGTTCTTTATCACCCTTTCGCTGGGGGGCAGCATAGTGCGCGAAAAGCTGAACGGCAGCCTGATCCGTCTTAAGACCCTTCCCACTAATTATGGCCTGGCCCTCCTGTCAAAACAAATTATCTACCTGGCTGTCACGATGATCCAGGCCGGTCTCATCTTCGCTATCGGCCTCTGGATATTTCCGCTTCTGGGTCTGCCCATTCTGGTCCTTCCCAACGATATTGCCGGATTGTTCGTGGTCACCGTGCTGGTCGGATGGTGTGCGGTCAGTTATGCTATTTGTGTCGGCGTCTTCGCGCAAACGCAGGAACAAGCCAACAGCTTCGGGGCGGTCTCGATCGTCCTCCTGGCTGCTATTGGCGGGTTAATGGTGCCGGGATTCGCCATGCCCGATTCATTCCATACCGTGATGAAGCTGTCGCCGTTACATTGGTGTCTGGAGGCTTATTACGGGTTGTTCCTGGAGGGAGGGAAACTCCAGGATATTTTGACGAATATTATACCTTTGCTTGTCCTGGCGGTGGTGATACAGTGCATCACGTTTTGGGGCCTCAAAAGAAAAAGACTGATTTGAATATAACCACCATGGATACAGTGCAATTAAAACAACAGCTGAAACAACAGATCATAGAATTCCTGAACCTGACCTCGATAAAACCTGAGGATATCAGGGACGATCAGCCTTTGTTCGGTGAGGATGAGGGGCTCGGCCTGGACTCGATCGATTCCCTGGAACTCATTGTCTTGCTTAACAGGGAATACGGCATCGTCATTCGTGATCCCAAGGAAGGACGTAAAGTGCTGGTGGACATCAACACCATGATCGACTACATCGTAAAAAACAGGACAAAGTAAACTTTCGTTCATTGAGCAAGGTCTTGGTCACGGGGATGGGAATGATCAGTTCCATTGGAGCTACGCCGGAAGAGAACCGTGGGGCCCTGATCAGGGGAGAGTGCGGCATTACCAGATCAAGCACGCTGCCAACCCGATATGCAGGCGTGCTTCCTTTCGGCGAGGTGAAAGTCAGCACAGATCATCTGAAGGCCAGGTTGAACATGCACGGCCCGGGGATCACGCGAACGGCCCTGCTGGCTCTTTATGCCACGAATGAAGCGGTTTCCGACGCGCGTCTGAATGCGTCGCAGCTTGCGTCCTTTGATACAGCGCTGGTGAGCGCCAGCACCGTAGGAGGCATGTGCCTCATGGATGAGCTTTACCAGGATATACACCGGCAGTCTCATGGTTCGCCGTTCCTGGCAGCCTACAATGCGGCTTCCATTGGCACCTGCCTGCAGTCAGCCTATGGGATCAAAGGGATCGTGAACACGATCAACACGGCGTGTTCTTCTTCCGCCAACGCCATCCTGTATGGCGCAAAGTTGATCCGACATGGCTTGGCCCGAAGAGCGATCGTGGGCGGTGTGGACAGCCTGTCCAAATTCACCATCAATGGTTTCAACTCCCTGCATATTCTATCGCCCGAGACCTGCAGGCCTTTCGATGCCGGCCGAAAGGGCTTAAATCTAGGCGAAGGCGCGGCCTTTCTCGTCCTGGAGAAAGAAGAAGATGCAGAAGGGAAGAAAATATATGCCGAACTGGCCGGATATGGGAATGCCAATGACGCGTATCATCCTTCGTCATTGTCGGGGGAGGGGGACGGCCCCTACCTGGCGATGAAGGAGGCGTTGAGTAATGCGGAGTTGAGGATTGACCAGATCGACTTTATCAATGCGCATGGTACGGGTACGGAAAATAATGACGAAGTGGAAAGCAGGGCGATGCTTCGCCTTTTCGGCTCACCACCTTTGTTTGCCTCTACCAAATCCAATATCGGGCATACTCTGGGGGCTTCAGGCGCTATTGAAGCGGCCTATAGCGTCCTCAACCTCACTCACCAGGAGGTTTATGCCGGATTGCATTTTACCAGGCCGATCCCTCAAACCATGCTGCGGCCGGTGACGGAGCACAAAAAAATCCCATTACGTCATGTCATGTCCAACTCTTTCGGTTTTGGGGGCAACTGTACTTCCCTGATCTTTTCCAAAGCCTGATCATTATGCTGTATATCCACCTGACCGCCTGTATTTCCCCCCAGTCAAGTTTTCCGGAGGCCAGTTTGGACCATTTGCAGAGATCGGCGGATAACAAGCTGAGGGTTATCGAGCCCCTCTATGAGGGCCTGCCTCAACAGGCCCTCCGGCGCATGGCCAAGGTTGTAAGGATCGGTGCAGGTGCAGCATTACCGTTGATCCGGCAGGCAGGGGCCAGTTGCCTACCTATCGACGGGATTATTATCGGAACGGGCAATGCGGGTATGGAGCAAAGTATCCAGTTCGTTCAGCAGATCGTCGATCATGCGGAAGGTATATTGTCGCCGGGCGATTTCGTTCAAAGCACCCCGAATATCGTTGGTTCGCAAATAAGCGCATTGACCAAAAACAAGAAATATAATATTACGCATGTACATGGAGGACTTGCCTTTGAGAACGCACTTCTTGACGCCGCCATGCAAGTGATGGAGCACCCCACCCATACTTACCTGCTTGGCGGCGTCGATGAGATCGGCACCTATAATTACAATATCGATTTCCTCGAAGGATGGTATAAGAAAGAAGCGTTGTCCAACCACCAATTGTATGAAAGGGGCACCCCGGGCAGCCTGGTCGGGGAAGGTGCGGCCATGTTCCTCGTAAACCAGCAGGAACAAGGAGCCCTTGCCGGAATACGCGGCGTCGCCACCCTGCACGCCGACGATCCGGCCCCGGTTGCAGAAAGGTTAGGCTGGTTCCTGGATAACCATCTCGCCGAGGGCGAACAAATAGAGCTGTTTCTTAGCGGCGAAAACGGGGACAGCCGGCTGTCGCCATTCTACGAAGCTTGTGAAGAGATATTGGCTGCGGAATTGCCGATCGCGCGCTTCAAGCACATGAGCGGCGAATACCCGACCGCCTCCGCATTTGCCCTTTGGCTGGCGAGTATATGGCCGGGGGGAGCAGATCTACCCGGCCATATGCTCAAACGTGGAGCGCTGCCTTTACCTGGCGGCGAGACATCGGAGCCCGGTATTAAGATGGGCAGGAATGTCCTGATCTATAATACCTATAAAGGCATGCAGCATTCTTTTATGCTGTTGTCCCGATCATTCCATTGAATTTGAAACAAACCGTTCCGCCCGCAGAGATGACGGCGGTCAGATGAATACTGTTCTCTTCCGTACTCACAAGGACCAGCCGCATGTCAAGTGATCCGTTCATTCGGGGATCGATTGTAGCAATGAATTTGATCTGCGTGGCGCTGATCAGCCGCAGCGGGCAAATATTCAGTACCGATTCTGTCGCTTCGAGCACCATTTGTATCAGGCAAACGCCGGGGACAACGGGGCGGCCCGGAAAGTGACCGTCAAAGATCCGGTGGCCTGCATTCATGGACAAGGTGATATGGAAAGACTCGCCTTCCCTTTCTTTTCCGATGATGGTATATAAGTCGCCCAGCAGCATATCATGTAAGGTTCAGCAAGCCGAGAGCATGATCAATGAATGATGTATGCCCAGGTAATGATTATAGATCAATATCCTTCTTATTCGACCGGTTTCCGTCTCTTCAAACCCCAACGCAGTCGGGATCGTACCCGAACGAAGGATTTGAACGGCGAACCAAAGGGCAAATGAAGCAGAGGTCGGATATTCGCCGCAGAGATGCTTGTAAGGTATCGTTACAGCTGCCCTGAAGACCGATCGAAGCAGCTGCCCATAGATCGCATCCCCGTCCTTGCCGCCATCCCGGCCGGTTATTACCAGGTCGATATCCTCCATACCTGTCTGCCGTTCAGCAAGGAAAGCAACGATCCGTCGCTCGATCTCTTCGATCCCCTTCGGTTTGTAAAATGTCGAAACGGCATCCAGTTTAACGTCGTCCTCCCCTCGCCGGCCGTTGGTTAATACAAAGAAGGCGGCGCCCTCTCCTGCGACCGGATACCGCCGGTACATGCCGAAGCGTCTCAGGATGGCATGGCTTGTATCGGTGACCTCTTCTACGGAGCCCACAAGGACGTTGAAGACTGTGCCGTCTGTCTCTTCCAGCAGCAATGTGGCGTCGAGCAGTGCGCTCTCGAATGATAACCCCCTGTGTACAAAGGTATTGTTGTACCCATGGCAACGGAGCATCAGTGCGATCTGCCCGCCCACCGTGTTGTGTGTAGATTGAATGAAGGCCGTGGGGGACAACATCGCTTCCTTTTGTTCGATGATCCGCGTCAGGAACTGGACTGTATCGGATAGGCAGCCATAGGCCGTGCCGGTAACGATCGCATCAGGAATGCCGATCCCCGCCTCACGAAGACTTTCCCTGGCCGTTGCAACGCCCATTTTGATGATACGACTCATCCGCCGGATCAGTGAGGGATCGATATAGTTCCGATAGTCCGGCTCTGCACATCGTAGCCGGTCGCCTGTCGCGTCTTTCAGTTCGCCGGGAAATGACGTCCTGCCGAAAGTTTGTTGAGGCGATAGGGCCGTGGCCGCACGGATAATCGTTTCCATCTTACAACTTTGAAAAAATGAGTGAAGAACAATTTCCTCCGAAACCGAATGAATTCGAAAGCACGTGGGCTACCGCCGGATCACACGAAAAGGTTGTCTCCGGCAGGCAAGAGAACCCATCCATTGGCGTTCGGAACCGAAGGTTCGGGTAAATAAATCCGTATTTGACCGACAAGGCCGAAAAGACCGCCTCGATCCCTCCGCTTGCACCCAGCGTATGCCCGGTAAAAGACTTGGTCGAACTCATTTTAGGACATTGTGTTCCAAAGAGCCTTCGAATGGCAATCCCTTCTGCCATGTCATTATTACGGGTGCCTGTACCATGAAGGTTGATATAACTGATGTCCGAAGGGCAAAGTCCGCTCCGTTCCAATGCACCCTGCATGGCAAGATATGAACCCGTGCCGTCCGGCGAGGAGGCGGTCTGGTGATAAGCGTCATTCGCGTTGGCCCACCCGCTGAGCCGGCAGTATATCTTCCCATGTTCGCTTCCATTCATCACGGCAGATGCCAATCTTTCTGATACCAGGACGAGATAACCCGAACCCTCACCCAGATTCAATCCATTCCGGTCTTCATCGAACGGCTTGCAAGGCTCGCCGTCCAGGATCATGAGAGAATTGAATCCATTGAGCGTAAATTTCGTCAATGCATCTGCTCCTCCTGCCACGGCCACATCAAGAAGTCCCTGACGGATCAGTCTGGCGCCGAAAAAAATGGCGTTGGCTGAAGAAGAGCAAGCCGTGCTGATCGTTGTGACATAGTCTCCGATGCCTAATTGGTCCGCCACCCATTCTGTAACCGCCCCGCATTCATGTTGAACGATCCCTCTGAGTTTTGCATGTGAAGGGTCCGCGAGCCACACCTCAAAGAATTGCTCGCTCCTATCCATGCCCCCGACCGTGTTTGCCGAAATGAACCCGATGCGCAGGTCGGACCTTTCCGGCAGCGCCGCATCATCCAATGCTTCCCTGGCTGCTAGCAGGCTGAGCAAAGCCGTCCGGCTCACGCGGGGAGAGGCAGCAGCCCGGTTTGCCAGCTCCGCGTTGGTCAACTTCACTTCGGCAACGGGAATTCGCCCGCGGTGGGTGGTCTGCAACCGGGTGATGGCGTCGATCCCGGTCCTGCCGTTCTCCAAAGCAGAAATACACTCCCGAAGGTCGTTGCCAATCGCTGAAATGGCTCCTAAGCCGACAATGAAGACCCCCTTACTCATGCTGGACGTCATTGCATTGTGAAAAAATGTCTATCATAGCTGCCTCTGTAAAGTTAGCGATCTTATCTCCCCCTCCGCCCTCCACCAGAAAGAGGACTGCTTTATAATCTTCTCTCAAAAGATCCACCCAGCCGCATATACAGGCTTTTAGTATGTTCCCGTCAATCAGCAGATCCACCTGTTGCCGTATGAGGCCCGCATCGAACCCATCCGTGATGAAGAATGTATTCTCTCCCTTAAAATTATTTCGAATACATATCTCTCCGATCATGATATTGGGCAAGGTATATCCGAAGAGGGAGGGACTGGGGATATCTTTCACGGAAGCGTAGTATTTCAAATCTGTATCCAGGCTACTGTTTGCATTTGTCAGCATCAGGCCGACCTGCTCGGGGTGCAGGCTCCTTATTCCCGGAGGAGGTTCGGTCAACAGTATTTCCGAAGTCAGCCAACCCAGTTTGCTGAGAGGGTCCATTTTATAAAAGCGGGGATAGGTAAATCCGAAATGGGTATAAGCCGATACAAGGAAATCGACAGGATCCGAAGCCACGTCATTTTTGAAAAGCGTTTTGTCGTTCTTGCTAACCGCACGACCGGCAATTATGCAACAGGCTGTGATTCGATTCATAGATTAGTCTTTACTAAACACCAGCGCCGCATTGCATCCTCCGAATCCGGAGGCCGTCTTCAGGCAGGCGCTGATCGGGTGCTGCAGCATTTCCACGCAAATATTCAGGGGAGTTGTTACCCCCAGATTTGCAAATCCCTGCGTCGGCAGGATCAGGCTCTCTTCCATGCTTCGGATCGATATGATGGACTCGATCAGGCCCGCTGCCCCCAAGGTATGGCCATAGTATCCTTTCAGGCTATTGACCGGAACGGATCGCAACCCCGCCAGGGCAATAGCCTTGGCCTCCATTTCATCATTGTAAAGCGTGGCCGTGCCGTGCGCCGAGATAAAGTCGATATCTTCCAATGAGAGGCCGGCGTCCTTCAAGGCGCCGCCTATGGCAAAGGCCAGCTCTTCGCCCGTGCGTGATGGCGCAGACAAATGGTTGGCGTCATTGCTTACCGCACCGCCCGCAACCTCTATCTTTCCTGTCAACCCTCTGTCTCCGCTCAGGACAAGCGTAGCCGCAGCCTCTCCCAGATTTATTCCACTCCGGTCGCGATCGAATGGTTTGCAGGGTGACGCGCTGACAGCCTGGAATGCCTGGAACCCGGACATTACAAATTTGCTGATCACGTCCGCCCCGGCAATGATCGCATGTTTATAGCGGCCCGATCTGATCAGTCGCATGCCTGTCAGGATCGCAACGATCCCCGAGATGCACGCATTCGACACAATGACGGGCGGATTTACAAAGCCAAAGTGCCCGGCCACGATCTTTGCCGAACGGTGCAATGCGATCCGGTCTTTGAGGGACTCATCGTAGCCTCCCGTCTCGAGCAAGCTGATATTTCCTTTCGTGGACGAAATGATCAATATGGACCGTGAATCGCCGGGATCAACGCCGGATTCAAGCATGGCTTCCTGTATAGAAGTGAGGAGCAGGAGTTCGAAGGACGTGAGGGAAGTGTACGCAGCGTTCGGGTCGGGCATCTGATCAAACAGCGATGCATAGAACGGTTCTGCAGAAATAGCAGCATCCTCATGCAACATGACACCGGAATGGGACATCTTCAGCTGTTCGAAGTTTTCAGTCGTACTGATGCCGAGAGGGGAAATGATATTGTCTGCTACTACAAAAACCCTGGTCATTTTGCTAAATTAGTTCAATCTGCGGATAAAGGGAATTCAGCCGATGAGCACGATGGTCATG
>JAUZNZ010000010.1 GCA_030706735.1 Bacteroidota bacterium
AGGAAGTAGGCCGGAAGAAGAAATCACTATTTCCGAAGAGCTCGCTGGACGGGGTCTTTGCACAATTATTTAACAAATGTAAAAAAGCGAATTGATGAAAACTATAAAACGGATCGCAGGGGCCGAGTTCAGGATGCTGTTCTTTTCGCCGATCGCCTGGCTCGTGCTGATCATTTTCATCGTACAGTCCGGACTAACCTTCTCTGATGGTTTGCAACTTTGGATGAGGCGTCAGGAGTCCGCCGGAAACGGGTTGGCGATCATGTTTGGCGGGCTTACCAGTGGAATGTTCGGCACCTATAGGGGAGGATTCTTTGTCATGGTCCAGCGGAACCTGTATCTCTATGTGCCGCTGCTGACCATGGGGCTTCTGAGCCGGGAATTGGCGAGCGGTTCGATCAAGCTCCTGCTTTCCTCACCCATCAGGATCAGCCAGATCGTGCTGGGGAAGTTCGGCGCGATGATGCTCTATTGCCTGCTCTTCCTTGGAGTAATGGTCATTTATTGCCTGACAGGAGCCACCATGATAAAAAATTTCGACATGAGCGCGCTGGTTCCGGCGTTCGTGGGCACCTACCTGGTGATCCTTACCTATTCAGCGATCGGTCTGTTCATGTCCTCTCTCACGCAATACCAGGTGGTGGCGGCATTGACCACGCTTGCCGTACTGGCGACGATGAACTATATCGGGAACGTCGGGCAGGACTTCGCGATCATGCGGGCGCTGACCAATTTTCTGGCCGTGGGCGCAAGGGCCGCTGGAAACCTTAACCAGGGCTTGTTTAGCACCGCCGACATCCTGTATTTCCTATTGCTGATCGGTCTTTTCCTTACGATCACGATCATGCGACTGAACGATGGCCGGGAATTGCGGCCCCGTCTGGTCAAGATCGGCCGGTATGTGGGGCTGGGTGTCGTTTTCCTGATCATAGGTTATATCAGCAACCGGCATTCGATGACGGGTTATCTGGATATGACCAGGACCAAGAGCCAGACCATCACGGTCAATGGGCAAAAAGTGCTAGAGAAAATAAAAGGGCCGGTGACCATCACGGCCTGGACTAATCTGACCGGGCGAAAGCTAGATTTCGGGTTGCCGAAGAACAGGAATGAAGATTACCATTTCTGGGAAAAATACGAGCGTTTCAAGGAACTGAATTTAAAATATAACATATATTATGATACTTCCGAAGATGGCATATTCAGGTCAAAGGAGAATGTCGGTAAAACATTGGCCCAGCTGGGAGCGAAAGTGGCCAAAGCCAACTATCTTTCGATGAGCGATGTAATGACGCCCGAACAAGTTCACCGGGTGATCGATCTCGAGCCGGAAGAATACCGGTTTACCCGGCAGTTGGAGGCGGACGGCAAGTCGAGCTTTGTCCGGGTATTCGAGGACATCATCGTGGTACCTCTCGAGCATGAAGTAATAGCCTCCATGCGGCGGCTGACGGACACCCCGCCGAAGATCGTCTTTGCGGGGGGCGACTATGAGCGAAGCACCATCAACCATGACCCGAATGAATACTTTGCGCTATGTGCTATGCCGAGTTTCCGCGGGGCGTTGATCAACCAGGGCTTCGATTTCGATACGGTCTACCTCGACCGGCAGGATGTTCCCAGGGATATTGCCGCACTGGTGGTAGCCGACCCCAAGCGGGCGCTGAGCCCAACCGAGATGACCAAGCTCAACCAATTTATCGCGGCCGGGGGCAATATGATCATTATCGGGGACGCGACACGGCAAGCCTTGCTCAATCCGCTGCTGGCGTCGCTGGGTGTGCATTTGCAGGATGGCGTTATGATCTCGCCCAGCAAGTATTATAGCCCGACAACGATCCTGGCCCAATTCTCCAACCAGGTGGGCGACGTTTTCGAAAAGGAAAAGCTCAGGGACTTATGGAATCCCGATAGCCTGCAAAAGATCTTCCTCGGCGGGTCGGTAGGATTGGACTATCGGAAAGATGGTCCTTTCAAAGTCACGCCGCTGATCGTGTCCGATAGCCGGAATACCTGGAATAAGGTCGGCAATTACGAATTGGACACGATCCCGAGGACCTATGACTCGGCGGCCGGGGACCGGATGGCCGCCATGCCGTTGGCGCTGGCGTTGAGCCGCCCGGTGGGAGGCAGGGAACAACGGATCATCGTGCTGGGTGATGCCGATATGTTAAGCTTGACTTACGCGTTCAGGGATGGCAATTACAACTTTTTAGTTGAGATGTTCAAATGGCTCAACTACGGCTTATTCCCGGTAAATACGGACCCGGTTCCGGCAACCGACATCGATCTCAGAGTGACACATCATAGCCTTCCGGCAATAAAGATCGCTTTCCTTTGGGTGGCCCCGGGGATCCTACTGCTCGGATGCGCTGTGGTACTAATCAGAAGGAGGAGAAAATGAGCTTTTATACCGATCAACAGACATTGGATGACCTGCAGATCTTCGGGAAACCGGGAGGAGAATCGATCTTTTCGCTGTTCAACCGGACCCGGACAGCCGGTGGCGCCGCGGTATTGGAAGTATTCTTCCGGTATCCCCTTTCTGACGCATCGGCTATCAACCGGCGTGCCGCACTGATCCAATGGTTCGGATCGGCGGGGGTGAGATTTCCCTTTCGGGGCGAGCTGTTCGACGTGATCGAACCCTATTTGCAGAATACAGACGAGCGGACCCAACTGGCGCGTGAAGAGCGCTCGTTCGACCGGAAGCTGCGGCGGTTGATCGCCCCGGATGGGGCCTATGTGGCCGTCACGACCGGCGTGACGGCGGTGATCGAGCTGTTGCAGACAGTAAATGAATTCCTGAAGACGCTTGACAAGGGTACCGATCATCCCTATGCGGAACAGATGCGGAACCTGGCTGACTTGCTGGCCGATCCGGAGCTGTCGCAGATGTTGAAAGTGAAACGAACGAGAAGGCCCGGATATGCTATCCTGGCCACTTATGACCGGATGATCCGATGGCGGCACCGGGACAAGCTGCGGAGGTTGCTCGGGATGATCTATGAAGTGGATGTATATATAGCCGTGGCCAGTGTAGCGGCCGAGCGGGGTTTCGTTTTTCCGGTCGCCATCGGGAAGGATAGCGGAATGGTGAAATGGGAGGGAGTTTATCATCCCGCGGTGAAGAATGCGGTAGGGAATTCACTTTGCATGGGGCAGGAGAGCAATATCCTTTTTCTTACCGGAGCAAATATGGCGGGTAAGTCCACCTTGATGAAGACGTTGGCGATCGCGCTGTTCCTGGGACACATGGGTTTCCCGGTGTCGGCCAAAAGCCTGGAGTTCCCGGTGCGGGACGGCATTTATACGACCATCAACCTCTCGGACAATCTGGACCAGGGGGTGAGTCATTTCTACGCCGAGGTTTGCCGGGTCCGGGAGATGGCCCAGGCGTTGGCCCAGGGGCGGCAGTTGTTCATTGTATTCGATGAGCTATTCCGGGGCACGAATGTAAAAGATGCTTACGACGCGACCATCGCGGTGACTGAAGCGCTGGCAGGGAGGACGAACTGTCTCTTTATCGTCTCGACGCATATCATGGAGGCGGGAGAGGTGCTTCGTGAACGTTGCCGGACCATACGATTCCGGTATTTACCTACCTTGATGCAGGGGGACCGACCGGTTTATCCCTATCTGCTGGAAGAAGGCATATCAGACGACCGGCATGGGATGGTGATCATCCGGAACGAAGGTATACTCGATATCCTAAATAATGGAAGACATCAAAAAAAGGCTAAATGAAATTCACGGCAGACAAACAAACGAGACAGGACCTGAATGTCCTCTCGAAATACGGCAGCGGCTCGGTCTACGGTCTCTTCGACCGGGTCTGTACGCGCGCGGGGGCTCGGCTACTGGATGAGTGGTTCCGGCAACCCCTTACCACTGCCGATGCCATCAATACACGGTCTCGTATCTTCATGTACTTCCAGGATAAAGCGCTGGCTTTTCCTTTCGATGCGGAAACGATCGGCATGATGGAAGATTATCTGCTGCAGGGAGCGGGGAATCATGGCAGCGTTGGCGTTGCGGTGATGGCAGCCTTCCGGAAAAAATTGATGGGGAAGCTGTTCAGGAATGAGCAGTTCGATATGATGAAGCTTGGCATGGGCGCGACGATCACGGTGCTCAATCAGTTGGATAGATTGCTCGGGCGGATCGGAAAGGAGGAAATAGCCGGACCCTTTGGGATGGAGTTGGATGGGGTGAGACGGATCATGACCGACCAGCGCCTGCGGCATTTGCTGGAGGATGGGCAGGAATATTGGACCTTGATGGAGACGGCCCGATATGACCACCTGTTACGGGTTGGATTGCATGAGGAGATGAAGATAGTGCTGGGCGTGATCGCCCATCTGGACGTTTATATCTCTGTAGGACAGATAGCGGCGGAAAATGGCTTTTCGTACGCGAGAGCCCTGCCGGAAGATGATAACCGGTTGCAGGCCGTCGGCCTGCGGCATCCCGGTTTACCCAATGCAGTGGCGAACAATGTTTCCTTCGATGCGCAAAACAATGTACTGTTCCTGACCGGCGCGAACATGGCCGGCAAATCTACCTTCATGAAGACCGTGGGCGTATCGCTGTACCTGGCGCACATGGGGTTTCCCGTGGCGGCGGAGGAAATGGAATTTTCCGTGCGTGAAGGTTTGTATTCCTCGATTAACGTGCCCGACAACCTTTCGTTGGGGCTTAGCCATTTTTATGCTGAAGTCATGCGCGTTAAACAGGTGGCCGAAGAAGTGAGTCTGGGAGGGGGTCTGTTGGTCATTTTTGACGAACTGTTCAAAGGCACGAATGTGAAAGACGCCTACGATGCGACGCTGGCGGTAACGGAGGCTTTTGCGCGGTATCGCAGCTGTATCTTCATCATTTCGACACATATCGTGGAAGTGGGCGAGGCGTTGCGCGGCAACCACGATAATCTGCAGTTCCGATTTTTTCCGACGGTTATGGACGGGAACGTGCCGCGTTATCCTTATAAGTTGCAGGGGGGCATCTCGGGCGACCGCCATGGCATGCTGATCATTGAAAATGAGCGGATCCTGGAGATTATCCGGCAGTAGCGGGTGCTCCACCCAAGGAAGTGGTAATTTTTTTTCATTCGGATTAGTACCTGGGCTTTGGATAAGGTACAGTATTCATATACATGGGGTCTGATATAACCATATTGATCGAAAAATACCTGGAGGGCGCTGCGACGGACGCGGAGCGCGAGGTGGTGTTGTCATGGTACCGCAGTGTGGATCATAGTGTTATCCGGATCCCGTTGGACGAGGAATATGAAATGGGCGGGATCCATGACCGGATACGCGCCCTGCTCATGCAACATATTGCCGCCACGCGCGTGCCGTCCCGGCGTATGCCCGTTTATCGCTGGGCGGCCGCCGCGGCTGTTTTTCTTCTGTTGGCGGCCGGATGGTTGTGGTATGCCCGGCCCTTTGCGCATAGGGAACAACCCGCCGTCGCTGCGCAGCTGCCTGTGGGTGAGCACGATGTGTCGCCCGGGCATAACGGCGCCATATTGACGCTGGCGGATGGGAGTAAGCAGGTGCTGGATAGCCTGCAAAACGGCGTGATCGCGACACAGGGCGCCACGAAGATTTCGTTAAAAGACCATCAGGTCTCTTATGCCGCTGCGGGCGATGCGGCGCCTGTCTATAATACCATGTCCACGCCACGCGGCAGGGAATACCAATTGGTACTGCCCGATGGAACCAGGGTGTGGCTCAATGCGGCCAGCAGTCTGACCTATCCGACGGCCTTCAACGGCCTGGAACGGGTAGTAGAGATGACTGGGGAGGCTTACTTCGAGGTGAAGCATGGGTATAAACCCTTCCGTGTGAAAGTCAACGGGGAAACGATCACCGATCTGGGAACCCGGTTCAATGTGAATGCATATACCGATGAGCCGGCTACGGTTACGACCCTGATCGAGGGTTCGGTCCGGGTAAGTGATCAGGTATTGACGCCTGGCGAACAGGCCGCTTTTACTCCACAAAGGAGCATCCGGGTCTCGACTTGTGATACGAGTGTAGCCATGGCCTGGGTCAACGGCCGGTTTTCCTTCCACGAAGTGCGTTTGCGCGAGTTGGTGCGTACCCTGGCGCGCTGGTATGATGTAGACGTGGAATTCCAGGGCGGCAGCGAAAACAGCGCAAGGTTGTTCAGCGGCGAACTTGGTCGCAGTCTTACATTAATGCAGGTGCTAAGGATATTAACAAAAACCCATGTTCATTACCGGCTCGAGAACGGGAACAAGCTCGTTATCCTACCGGGAGAATGACCCCTTAACCGCGCCTGAAGCCTCAACCTTCCTTTTAGACAACCTTTCCGAAAAAAAATCTCTTACGGTTAACTGAAAATAAAAAACCGGGTGCAAGATTGGTGTCTGTCCCGGCCTTTATTCAGGTTAACCTAAAAAACAGGATATAATAACTGCTTATTCATTAACCTAAACATCGCAATTTATGCATTTTCATGCGAAAAGCCAGCCGGGCATTTTAGCCCGCGCCCGGTGGCGCCATTGTCTAACCAAAACCCTGTTGGTTATGAAGCTGACATCCATCCTTCTGTTAACGGGCCTTCTGCACGCCGAAGCCCGAGGGCTCGCCCAGACAGTAACCTACACCGGGAACGACGTGCCCTTGACGCAGGTGTTTTCCATCATCAAAAGACAAACAGGCTACCTTTTCTTCTACAGTCCTCAGGACTTAGAGGGGTCCAAACCGGTGACTTGCGTTTGGAAAAACTTGCCGCTGCGGGACGCATTGGACAACCTCTTCGCTGCGCAGCCGCTGAGCTATGCCATCGAAGGCAATACGGTAGTGGTGAGCAAACAGGAGCGGGTCGAGGCGCTGGACATTGCGCGCACGGCTCCGGCGCCGGATGCGGACCTGACCGTTATTGTATTCGATGATGAAGGCAAGCCGCTGGTCGGCGCGAGCATACGGATAAAGGAAAGCAACCGGGGCATGGCCACCGATGAGCGGGGGCGCGCGGTGTTCAAGGGCATACGCCCTGGTGCTACATTGATCGTTTCTTATATGGGGTTTGCGTCTCAGGAGATCAAGCTCAGAGACAAACGGGAGGTGGAGGTCAGGATGGTAAAGAGTGCCAACCCGTTGGATCAGGCGCAGGTGATTGCCTATGGCACCACCACGCAGCGTCTCTCTGCCGGAGACGTGAGCACCGTACCCGCAGAGGTTATTGCCAAGCAACCGGTAGGCAACGCGCTGCTGGCACTAAAAGGGGAGGTGCCCGGTTTATTTATCAAACAGAGCACCGGATTCCCGGGCAGCGGGGTCTCCGTGCAGGTCATCGGACAGACCAGCATTGCCCAGAACAATGACCCGTTGTATGTGATCGATGGGGTCCCTTATTATTTTCCTATTCCACCTTACTATATCACGGGTGTTCAGCAGACGCCCTCTCTTTTAGCTTTTGTCAACCCGGATGACATCGAGAGCATCAGCGTGCTGAAAGATGCGGATGCCACGTCGATCTATGGAAGCCGTGCGGCAAACGGGGCGATCTTAATAACGACCAAAAAAGGTAAGGCGGGACCGAGCCGGGTGTCGCTGAATGTGCAAAACGGCTGGACCAAAAACATAAGGCGCTCGAATGTGCTCAATACCCCGCAATACCTGCAAATGAGAAGACAGGCCTTTGCCAATGACGGGTTAAAGGTGCCCTCGATCGTCACCTCGCCGACAGACGTTAATTACGATATCAACGGACTTTGGGATACAACCCGGAATACCGACTGGCAAAAGGTGTTGCTGGGAGGCACGGCTGGTTACACCGATATGAACGTAAGCATATCAGGAGGCACTGTCAATACGACTTTCGTTGTGGGAGCCACCTACCACCGGGAGGGCACGATTTATCCGAGTAACCAGTTTAACGATCAAAAAGGAGCGATTCATTATAATTTGACACATAATTCAAGCGATGGCAAATTTACTGTTGTCATGAGCAGCAACTACGAATTTGATCAGAACCGATTGCCATCCAGTGACTTTACCAACGCGGCCTTATTAACGCCCCCGGATGCGCCTGCTATTTATAACCCGGACGGAAGCCTGAACTGGGCGCTCGACCCATCCGGTAATTCCACCTGGCAAAACCCGTATGCTTTTTTTTATGAGCCTGATGTCATCAAGACGAATAACCTGATCAGCAACCTGACGGTCGGCTACCGCATTTTAAAGAACCTGGAGTTTAAGACCGATCTGGCCTATACCCATATGGAAGACAATGACAACATGCAATTCCCTTTTAAAGCGTTCCCTCCCGAAAGGCGGACCTCCAATAGTAACAGGTTTTCCATTTTTTCCCACGGTGACGTCAGCACCTGGGACATCCAGCCCCAACTGCGATACAACACCCATATCTCGGCTGGCAGACTGGAGGCTTTGGCGGGTTTGGAGGGTATGCAAACGAATGAGTCAGGACAAAGAATCATCGGCAGTGGGTTTACCTCCGATCTTCTGCTTGGTGATATCAGCTCGGCGGCGACGGTCACAACCAATTCCACCGCTCTTACGACCTACAAATATTCGGCGGGTTTTGGGAGGATCAGCTACCTCTGGATGGATACCTATGGCCTATACCTGAATGGACGTCGCGACGGCAGCAGCCGTTTTGCGCCCGATAGCAGGTTCCATGATTTCTGGTCCGTGGCCGGGTTCTGGACATTCTCACATGCGCCCGCTGTAAAACGAATGCTTCCCCAAATGAGCTATGGGAAACTGTCTATGAGTTATGGCACTACCGGTAACGACAAGATCGGGGATTATTTGTACCTGAATACCTATAGGGCGCCGGTGTCCATTTCCAATCCTTACCAGGGCGCCGGTGGGTTGTTGCCCACAGGTCTCACAAATCCTTACCTGCAGTGGGAGGAGTCGCGAAAGTGGAACGGTAAACTGGACCTGGGTTTTTTCGAGGAGCGCATCCGGGCATCCGCCGATTATTTCCGATGGCGTTCATCCAATCAGCTGTTGTTCTATACTTTGTCGATGGTGACGGGCTTTGGCAATATACAAGAGAATTGGCCTGCCACCGTCCAGAATACCGGCTGGGAGTTTACGCTTAACACGGTCAACGTCAAAACCAGGGACTTCAACTGGAGCACCAACTTTAACATGACCGTACCCCGCAACAAACTGGTTGCCTTTCCCAACTTAGCCAAATCGAGTTATGCCAGCAGCCTGGTGATCGGACAGCCTGTGAATATTCAGAAAGTATTCCGCTATTTGGGCGTTGACCCGGCGACAGGCGGCTATATGGTAGCCAATGCGAAGGGAGACCCCACCAAGACCCCTAATTTTTCACTGGACAGAACAGTGATCGAAAACATCAACCCAAGCTTTTACGGCGGCATCGGAAATACGCTCCTCTGGAAAGGACTGCAATTGGATTTTACGTTCTATTTCATCAAACAAATAGTAGCCAATAATTATGGCCTATTGGGAGCGTTCCCCGGAGTATTCAGCTCCGGTTCCGGTTCCACCCCATTCGGTAATCAGCCAACCTTTGTCCTTAATAACGTATGGCAACATCCTGGTGACCAGGCGCGATTAGAGCGTTTATCCACTTCCACGTTTCAATATAATAACGCAACAAACAGTAGCGATCAGTTTTGTGATGGTTCGTATATCCAATTACAGAATGTGAATCTTTCCTATCTGTTGCCTCAAGTCTGGTCTAAAAAGGCGGGTATGAAAAGCTGCCAGATCTATGGGAGTGGTCAAAACCTGTTTACCATCACGCCGTTCAGGGGGATCGATCCATCAACGAGCCGCAATAACGGTTACTTTCTGCCGCCCTTACGTACGTTCACGGTGGGTATCAAGGCAATTCTTTAATTCATTGACCTTTTGTAAAAGATATGAAAATGAACACGCGATATAAAGCTTATATGCAGGCCTTTTCACTTGTCTGCTGTCTGGCGCTGACGGCCTGTAAGAAGTTTGCTGAAGTACCGGCGCCTGTGCAGTTCCTGGTCGCCGACAATGTTTATGCCAGTGACGGCACTGCCTCTTCTGTCCTTACGGGCATCTATACAAGCATGAGCAGTGCGGACAACGGTTGGGGTGGGGTCCAGAGTCTCTATTTTTACCCTGCCCTTGCCGCAGACGAGTTAACCTTATACGATTTCAATAACCAATCCTATCAGCCCTGGTATACCAATACATTACTTGCCATTAACACTTCCGGGGTAAACTATTGGCAAAGCTATTATATAATGTTGTATTATGCCAATGCGGCCATGGAAGGGGTCAAGGGATCCAACTCACTGACCGCGGCAGTTAAACAGCAACTGCTTGGCGAGTGTTATTTTATCCGGGCCTACTGTTATTTTCACCTGGTGAATTTTTATGGCGATGTGCCATTGGCATTGAGCACGGATTATAAAGTCAACGGATCGCTATCACGGGCTCCCCAGGCACAGGTATGGAACCAGATCATCAGCGATCTGCACACGGCACAGGGCCTTTTAAGCTCCAATTTTTTGGATGCCACCGTGCTTAAGACTACGGGAGAACGGACACGCCCCACCAAATGGGCGGCTACGGCCTTACTCGCCCGTGCCTATCTGTACACCAAGAACTGGGCTGGGGCGGACTCGGCTGCTTCGGCATTGATCAACAATAGCTCGCAATTCGGTCTGGGCACGTTAAATGGCAGCAGCAGCACGCGGGTCTTCGCCAAAAACAGTACGGAAACCATTTGGGCCCTTCAGCCGGTGGGCACCGGCATCCGGACCAATACCGGAGAAGGACTGGTCTTCACCCTGCCTGCCGCGGGGCCCAATACCAGCGGCACCTACCCGGTCTATCTGAGCAATGCGGTACTGAACGCCTTTGAGCCGGGGGATCTCCGGTTGGCTAATTGGGTGAACAGCGTGACGGTGGGAGCTACGACCTACTACTATCCGTTTAAATACCAGGCAGGCATGCTGAATACTACGGTCATCGAATATGCCATCCAGTTCCGGCTCGCCGAACAGTATCTGATTCGGGCAGAGGCGGAAGCCAACGAGACAAAGGCCGGCGCGGCAGTTACCGACCTGAATGTGATCCGTTCGCGTGCCGGACTCAGCGGGTATGCCGGACCGACCGACCTGCCCTCACTACAGTCAGCTATTCTTCACGAACGGCAAGTCGAGCTTTTTACCGAGGGTGCGCATCGTTGGTTCGATCTGAAGCGGACCGGCATGATCGATGCGGTCATGGGCAGCGGAGGCGCCTGTGCCGCCAAGGGTGGTACCTGGAGCACGAATTGGCAATGGCTTCCACTGCCAGCGACAGAGCTGACGGCTAATCAGAATCTGACGCAAAATCAGGGTTACTAGCGGGTAAAAAAATAGAAAAATTATGAAAAAGCTGATGATAACAGGGGTGCAATGCTTCTTATTTGCATTGGCAGCGGTCGCACAAAAGCCCGTTTTAGACACCGGGGTCATCTATCATTGGCCATCGCTGGTCTGGGATAAGGCTATTTTAACGGCGGATGGAAATTATGTGGGGTATGAAATATCGAACTACCAACATAGAGATCCTGTCTACTTTATGAAATCGAGCTATTCTGCCTGGGAGAAACAAATTCCCGGCGTAACTGAGGCGGTGTTCACGGCCGATAGCCGTGAGATGATCTGTCTGCAGGGAGCAACATTACACATTGTCCGGCTGGGCAGTGACGAAGATGAAACGATCGCAGGGGTTAGCGCCTATCAACTATTTAAAAGAGGAAAAGAAGAATACCTGCTCTGTTATTCAAAGTCTGAAAAGAAGGTTATCATTCGCGGATCGGATAAGCAGGAGAGAACTTACGGCGACGCCGATGGTTGGTTGCTTTCTGGCGATGGCACAACCTTGCTGATCCGGTCGGATCGTGACAAGAACAACCAATCGGTCCGCCGGACAAACCTGCAAACAGGCATGGAGCAAGTGATTTGGGATGGGCCGCCGGTTGTGGATTGGGTAATGGGTAACGGCAGTCAAGTCGCCTTGCATGTCAAAGACCAGGATGGGCAAAACCAACTTTTATACTGCGCCCAAGGGCAGGACAAGGCGACACCTGTGGCGAATGATCATTCAGCGGGCATAGATAAAGGACTAACTATCGGAAAGCTCCTCAATTTTTCAAAAGACGGCAGCAGGCTCGTGTTTAAGCTTTGGGAAGGACTGCCGAAGCCCGATCCCAACAAGGTATCCGTAGATGTCTGGAGCTATTTCGATCCACAACTGCAATCTCAACAGTTGAGTGAAAGGCCGACCGATATGGATTACCTGGCGACTGTCGCACTGGACAACGGCAATTCGATAACGCGCCTTCAGCGGGCAGGTGAAAAAGTTTCGGGAAAAACAGAAGGACCGTATGTGTTATTTGTTCGTGAGCAGGGAGCCATCGGGGAGTATTATTGGTCGGCGGCGGCTCAACGCAAATTCGACTTTGTGGATATTCGTACCGGCAAAAGAACCGTGATCGATTATCCTGTATATGACCCTTCTCCCGGAATGAAGTATTTTCTGCTGTATAATAAGGGTGATCTATTTGCATATGATCTCTCCGGAGGTGGCCTTGTCTCCCTTACTTCCCGGCTCCCTATCCCGCATAAGAAGAATAACGACGAACCTTCCTCCAAAGACCAGCGTGGTTTATTATCAGTAATAGGCTGGCTACCGGAGGACAAGGGCATAATCATCTGCGATTATTACGATGTGTGGGAGTTGGATCCAAAGGGGATACAAGCTCCGATCAACCTTACCCATTTTGAAGGCGTAAAGTCCAAAATAAGCTTTGCCTCCGCCAAAGGGTATGGCCGGGGACTGATCAAGGATGACAGTTTGATCCTGACCGCTATTGACCGCAACAACATGAACAATGGATTTTACCGGATAGCGCTTCATAAGGAGCAGATGCCGGAAAAGCTGTCCATGGGCCCATATGCCTACTATATCCCGTATGATGAAGTTTTTTTGAATAATGGTGTTCCTGTGGTCAAAGCTGAAAATGCAAATGTGTATTTGGTCAGGAGGGAGTCGGCGTCAGAGTCCGCTAACTTTTATGTAACCAAAGATTTCAAGGATTTCAGACAGGTGAGCGATGTACATCCCGAACGGGCTTACAATTGGCTGCGTACGAAACTGATCTCTTTCAAGACTACCGACGGGCGCGACGAACAGGGAATACTTTACACGCCGGAAAATTTTGACAACAGCCGGAAATATCCGTTGATATTCACGTATTACCAAAGAAGAACGGCGGAATTAAATCTTTATCCGCCTGCAGAGGGGCATAATGGAGACTTGAATGTGCCCTGGTTCGTGAGCCATGGTTACCTGGTCTTCATCCCGGACATCCATTTTGCGATCGGAAAGTCGGGTGAAAGCGTGGTGCAGACGATCCTGGGCGCAGCAAAATTGCTCAAGACCTTTCCCTACGTGGATGGCAACCATATGGGGCTGCAGGGACATAGCTATGGCGGTTGGGAAACCGATTTTCTGGTCACGCGCACCAATGAATTTGCGGCGGCGCTTGCCTCTTGTGGTCCCTCCGATTGGGTGAGTGACTATGGGGGCCTATGGGCTGGGGGCGATAGTCACTCCGAGCATGCTGAAAATCGCCAGGGCCGCATGGGCGCATCGATCTGGGAGCGTCCCGATTATTACATCGAAAATTCACCCGTCTACTATGCAGACAAAGTGAATACTCCCTTAATGATGATAGCAAACAAATTCGACCACAACGTCGACTTTACCCAGGACCTGGAGTTTTTTACTGCTTTGCGGCGGCTTGGGAAAAGAGTCTGGATGCTTCAATACGACAAAGGGGGGCATGGAGTAGATGGCGATGTGAGGATGGATTATTTGATCCGGTCACAACAGTTCTTTGACCATTACCTCAAGGGCGCGCCCGCGCCTAAATGGATGGTCGAGGGGGTGCCTGCGGCGATGAAGCAGGTCGACAATGGCCTGGAACTGGAGCCTCCCGGAGTCAAACCGGGGCCGGGGTTATTAACTCCCGAGGCTAGAAGAGCTGTAGATGCTCTGGAAAAAAGAAAACCCATTACTGTAACATTTAACTAATAGCAAATGAAACTTCAATTCTTTCCCGTTATGGCGCTGGCCCTGTTGCCGGTGCTGCACTCCTGTACGAAGTCGGGTTTTGCCCCCGCGCCGCTGGCTGCCGTGAATGTAACCAATGTGGTAGTAGGTGGCGTCGCGCTGACTTATAATACTACGACTCTGACCGTGAACAACAATAACTACAGCCAGCTTACGATGAATGCGGGCAGCAGTCAGCTCAATCTTTACCCAGCCGCATCGCCCAAGACCCCTTATTACAATCAGACGATCCAGACCTCGCCCGGGGACAATTACTCGCTGTTCTTGTCCGGCGCTTCGCCTACGGGGACGATCGACGCGGTGCTTATCAAGGAATCGTATACTAATTATGCCGATAGTGTTTGCGGGGTGCGGTTCATCAATTTGTCACCTAACAGTAGTCCGGTCTGTGTCAATGTAACGGGACAGGCCAATGGTTCTACAGTTAGCAGCCTGGCCTATAAGGAATATAGCAGCTTTATTAAATTTCCAGCGGTTTCCGCCAATCCCAGCTATGCTTTTCAGATACGGGACGTCGCTACGGGCAATGTGTTGGCGAGCTATACACTAACTACACCCTATTTTAATAATGTGACAATCGTATTCCGCGGGCTCGTTTCCTCGCCGGGGATCACTATGGTGAAAAACTATTAAACTGTCTGGAACAAATAGTTCGCGTCCCATTAGTTGGCGTAATGAAAATTTAAATATGAAAAAATTCCCCATCTTATTTGTATTGTGTTTTCCGCTGCTGAGTCTGGCTCAGGGAGTGGAGTTTGCCAGTGGCCTCGGGTTTGATCAGGCCTGCGAAAAGGCAAAGGCTGAAGGAAAGAGCATTTTTGTAGACGTCTATGCGAGCTGGTGCGGTCCCTGCAAAATGATGGATCGGGATGTCTATACCAGCGGGCAAGTGGCTGCGGAAATGAAGGATAAGTTCATCGCATTGAAGATCCAGGCGGATTCGAGCAGTCAAGACGATGCCGAAACGCGAAACGGATATGCCAATGCGCGCCGGTTCGTCGGAAAATACAAGGTAACGGCCTATCCTACGTTGTTGTTTTTTAATCCCGATGGGCAGTTGATCGAACAGGAGCTAGGCTACCGGTCGCCAGACGATTTTATTAAATTGATTCACCATAGCCTGGAGCCGGCAACGGCGAAATTGTACGGCAACCTGGATGCCTACCGTCAGGGAAAGGCGGATTATCCGTCCATGGGCAAGCTGGCGCTCTTCGTGAAAAAGGTTCTTCACAATAAGCCATTGGCCGATAGTATTGCGCACGATTACAAGATCAACTTTTTGGATAAGTCATCCGGGGAGGAACTCTGCAGCAAAGACAATATCGAATTCATCGCGGAATTTTCGGGTTTAGTACGATCGGACGATGGCTTTTTCAAGCTGTGCTACGATCATCCCGGGAAGGTGGATTCCCTGATCGGACGCAGGGGATGGGCCATGTCGGAGGTTGGGTCTACCATTATGCGTGAAAGGCTTACCACGCCCTTTGTTCAAAATGGACATCCGGTCGTAAAAAATCCGGGGTGGGAGAGCGTCGAGCGCGGCATTGTCAAGGATTATCCCAAGGTAAAGGCAAGGGCATTGATGTTACAGTTTCAGCTCTACTACTACCGTGCCATAGACCTGGACTGGAAAGTTTGGGCAAAGTACATCGATGAGCAGCTGCGACTGGATCCGCCGATAAAGAAAGGCAATATGTTTGCGACCGCTTTTGGCCGGTTGAACCTGCCAGCCTGGGACGTTTTTCAACATTGCAATGATCGGGAGGTATTGAAAACAGCTCTGCGCTGGAGTGATGCATCCATTAAAATGGATCAAGGTACGGATGACGTGATTCAAAGCCTGGATACGCGGGCCAACCTGCTTCATAAATTGGGCAGAACAGAGGAGGCTCTTGCGCAAGAGAAAGCAGCTGTGGCCTTATCTGCGTCTATTGCAAAAAGAACAGGGCAGCCCGAGGCCAAGGGGCCGTTCATGAGTGATTTTTTGGCGAATCTGGATAAGATGCAACAGGGCAAACCCACCTGGTAAACGATAACTTTTAAGGTAAGACCATGAAATTTCAAAGGATTCTTTTGAACGGGATTGTATTGCTCGGTTGTTCGAGCGCGCGGGCGCAGAAGCCGGCATTGGACACGAGCATGATCTATCGATGGCCGTCTGTAGAAGAGAGGCCGATCCTGAGTTCGGACGGCAACTATGCGGGTTACGTAGTAGCCGACAGAAACTACCCAAACCGAAAGGTCGACTATTTTTTGAAAGGCACGTATTCGTCCTGGGAGAAGCAATTGCCCGGGGTAGAAAAGGTTGAATTTACGGCTGACGGGCGCAGGGCGATATATCAGAAGGGCGAAGCGCTGCATATGGTCACTTTGGGCGGGGACGGGGATGAGGCCGTGTCTGGTGTCAGTTCATACCAATTATTTAAAATTGGCAGTGAGGAATACCTATTGTATTACTCAAAAACGGCCAGACGGTTGACCATTCGAGGCGACGGGAAACCGGATAACTATGACGAGGTCGACGCCTGGCTGCTTTCGGCGGATGGGAGAACGTTGGCCAAGAAGGTCATTCACGATAAAGATCATCAGACCCTTAGTTTGATAAACGTCCAAAGCAAAGAAGAGCATATTATTTGGGAAGGCGGGCCGACCGCTGAATGGATCTTGGATGATAGCTGGGGACAGATGGCCTTTACCACAAAGGACCAAAATGGGAAGAATCATATTTGGTATTATAAGACAGGGCAGGACAAGGCGGTGGAAATTGCGAACAACCAATCCAAAGGTATTGACGCTGGACTTTCCATTGGAAAATTGCTGAACTTCTCCAAAGACGGCAGTATGCTGTTCTTTAACCTTGCAAAAGGACTTCCAAAGCCTGACCCGAATAGGGTCGCAGTGGATATCTGGAGCTACCGTGATGCGAAATGGCAATCTCTCCAGGTAAAAGAAGCAGTGGAGCAACGGGAACGGGAATATTTGACGGTAATCTACCCAGGTCATGATTTATCGGTGATGAAGCTACAGCAGGACGGGGAAAGACTATCCGGCAAGGCCGAAGGGCGGTACGTATTGTTCAATAAAACCCACGCAGATGATTTGATGACTGAGGTCAACTGGTCGACTGCATCTCAATTGCAATCTGAATTGGTGGATACGCGTACGGGTAAGAGATCGGAGATCGACGGATACTATATCTCCGGACCGTCGCCGGCCGGACGATACATGGAGCTTGCCGATCGTAAAACTGGGTTTCTTTATACGTATGAGTTGTCTACGGGTGTTATTCGTCCGCTAACCGTCAAGGTCCCTATTTCCAGAACAATGATGAATGACGATGGCAACACGGTAAACAAACCATTCGAGTTTTTCCTCGGATGGTTCCCGAATGATCGGGCCGTATTAGTACAGGATTATTACGATCTATGGGAACTGGACCCGCTTGGTGCAAGAACGCCGATCAATCTTACCCATTTCGTGGGGGCAAAGACAAAGACAACCTTTTTTCCGGGTACCGGATATCCCCCCGGCCGGCTGGTAGTGGGGGACACGATGCTCTTATGCGCTTTCAATCACCAGACTAAGGAAAACGGATTCTATCGGTTAGTACTGCACAGCAAACAGGAACCTGAAAAACTGGTCATGGGGCCATATCTCTACTATGCGCAATTATCGCTGGGCGGCCGACCTGCCGTAAAGGCCACGCGGTCGCCTGTATTCCTGGTCAGCCGGGAAAGCATCTCGGAGTCGCCGAACTATTTTGTGACAAGGGATTTTAAGAATTTTAATCCGGTGAGCGACGTATACCCGGAGAAGAATTACAATTGGACACGCTCGAAACGCTTCAATTTCAAAACCACGGACGGGCGTGATGATCAGGGTGTATTGTACCTCCCGGAGGACTTTGACCCCCATAAGAAGTACCCGCTGATCTTCCATTATTACGAGCGAAAGTCCGATCTCCTGAATTTCTATCATAATGCTGCAAACGCCGGTTCGGGCGGAGGAATGAGCGATTTGAACATCGCATGGTTTACGAGCCATGGCTACCTGGTCTTTACGCCGGATTTTCATTATGCATTGGGCAGGACCGGCGAGAGCATTCTGCAAACGGTAGAAGGAGCCATAAAGCTGCTAAAGACCCTCGCATATGTGGACACCAAGCATATGGGGATGCAGGGCCATAGCTTTGGAGGATATGAGACGTACTACCTGGTCACCCACACGCATGCGTTTGCTGCCGCCTTAGGTTCGGCGGGCCCTTCGGATCTGGTCAGTGTTATGTGCTCGATGGATTATGACCCTTGTAATAACCCGGACTTCGTGGAATATGACCAGGAACGTATGGGAACTACGCTTTGGGAGCGGCCTGACAATTATATACGCAATTCCCCGGTCTTTTTTGCCGACAAGGTGACGACTCCTCTGGTGATTGTCGCTAACAAGGGGGACGGCAGAGTGCCTTTTACGCAGGGCCTGGAGCTTTTTACTGCGTTGCGGAGGTTGGGTAAAACTTGCTGGATGTTGCAATACGACAAGGGTCGCCATGGCGAAAGCGGCCTTGAGGCCATAGACTGTCTCCTGCGATCCACCCAGTTCTTCGATCATTACCTGAAGGGGGCCCCTGCGCCGAAATGGATGGTCGAAGGGATTCCGGCGAGCAGGAAGCAGATCGATGATGGCCTGGAATTAGACCCGGCGGGTGTGGAACCGGGGCCGGGACTATTGACGCCCGAGGCCAGGAAGGCGGTGGATGCTTTGAAGAGTAAAAAACCGATTACAATAACCTTCAACTGATAGTAAAATGCGTAAGAATATAGCATACAGCCTGCTGTTCTTCCTTTTTCCACTCATAAGCAGGGCGCAGGGCGTTCGATTCGAGGATGGATTAAGCTGGCAGGAAGTTGTGGCGAAAGCCAGGAGCGAGCAGAAATACATCTTTGTAGACTGTTATACCACCTGGTGCGGGTGGTGTAAGAAAATGGATAAGGAAGTTTACCCGAACGATACATTGGGGAACTACATGAACAGCAATTTCATTTCGGTGAAACTCCAGATGGACAAGAGCGACACAGATAATGTGCAAGTAAAGAATTGGTATGAGACGGCAAGCGAATTTGCCAAGAACTATGATGTACATGCCTTCCCGAGCTTTTTATTCTTTTCGCCGGACGGTCAGCCGGTTCATCAGGTCGCAGGATATCGGTCGGCATCGGATTTCATCCAGCTGGGCAAAGACGCGCACGATCCGAAAAAGCAAATCTATGCCAGTATCAGGAACTACAGGCCCGGTACATTGGACACAGCAGAGCTGTTGAAGCTTGCCCATTCATTGGTATACGTCGACAGGCGGCTGATGGCCACAGTTGCCCTGGAATACCTGGGCAAAATTCCGCCGGAACAGGTGTTGGCGAGAGAAAATGCCGATCTGATCCGGGACCTAAGCAGGGATGACCGGATGAAGGATTGGGCGGTCCATTATATAGAGCAGATGAAACCCGGTGAATTGCTTTCCGAACAAGGACAATCGTTGGCCTATTGGTTTAGCCGGGAGGCGAAGGTGCAGGAAAAAGTAAGGAATTATATGGTGACACTTTCCGGCAAGCGCATCGAAGAGAAGGCCAATCTCCTGCTGGTCGCCAGTTTTCCAAAATTGATACACGTGAGGGACCGTTTTTTCAATGTTTTCTATAAGAAGGGAGTACGGAGCGATGCTACGCTTGAGCGCAAAGGGCTATCCGAGTATGTAGTAGACAATGTCATTTACAATGATCTCATAGCTCCGGATATAAAGGTCGCAGACGAAAGCGGCATGGACATGGACTGGGGCAGCCTCTATGAGAAGATTCGAAGCAAAACAGATGCCGCATGCGCAAAGCGAAACATCATAAGCAGCAAAGTAGATTTTTACAGAGACAGGACCAAAAACGCAGAAAAGCAGAACAGCGAAGACAAATGGAAATGGGGGAAACTATTTGCAGATGCGTATGCCAGCCAGAAAGAGACCTATGGATTTAAGATGGAAAATTATTTCTATATCGTCGGCAATGGCAAAGACCTGGAGTCGTCGATCTACCGGTATTGCAATGATGCCAGGATCATCAATGAAGCTTTGGATTGGATGGAGAAAGTGATGCGCGTCGACCCGGGAACGGAATTCAGTTATGTTTATGCGGGGTTGTTATACAAAGCAGGCAAGACGAGAGAAGCGGTGGCATGGCAAAGGATGACCCTGCAACTACTGGAAGGTCGTTGTTCCAAAGCGAAAAAAGATCCATTGACGGACAAATCATATCTGGAGCAACAGGCAATATTGGATAAAATGCAGAAAAAGGAAAAATTTGAAAACCTGATTCGCTGGGATGCGGACAGTCCACGTTAAGCGGTTGAAATTAATATTCGAATAGTTTTTGGAATGAAAAGGCAACTCTTTACATATTTGTCCTCGATTTTTGTTTTCGTTATTTGGGCGAATGACGCCTTATCTCAAGGTTTGCCGATAAAGCCTGCCCGGACCATTTCCTTCACAACGGACGAGGGTAGTTACATGAGTGTCGATGTTTCTCCTGATGGGAAGACCCTTGTCTTTGGGATGCTGAGTGATCTGTTTACAGTGCCATCGGATGGTGGCAATGCCACTCAACTGACCAGAGGGTTGGGATTGCATGTATATCCTTCCTGGTCCCCCGACGGCAGAAAAATTGCCTATTTCAGTGACGATCTGGGCTCCTGGCACCTGCATGTATTATATGTCGGCCGGAAGCCAATGATAACATCAGAAGGATTAACCGAATTCCTCCACTATGGCTATCAAGCTGTCTGGTCGGCAGAAAGCAACTTTATCGTTCCGAGTAATACGGCGTCCGTGTTCGGCTCAAGCCAGACCCTCTATGGATTGACAGGTGGTCAGTTGACGGTGAACTTCAATACCGCGCATGTGCTCCGGTTTGATCGCGACGGGAGGATGGTGTATATCCTGGATACAGCCGACAGGCAGACGACGAGAATTTACAAATTAGATCAGGCAACGGGTCTTCGATCTCCCATTTCACCTAAATTGGATAAATTTATTCAGGGAGTTCTTTCCCCGGCCGCGCGGTATTGGTGCTATGTAGCCGATAGCACCGGTAAAACTTGTCTGATCCTGCAGGATCTGGTAAATGGGAAGAGAAAAGTATTGGTCGACAGGCTCCTCGTAAACGATCCCAGGTATGATGCATGGAGATTTGCAAGTCCTCGTTTTTGTTTTTCACCCGATTCCAGAAATGTTTATATCGGATATGGCGGGAAGATTCACAGGCTGGGCGTTATGGACGGAACTGACAAGGTTGTTCCATTTAAGGCCGCCATACGAACCGACCTGGGACCATACGATTACAATACATACCGCCTAGACAATGCGCCCTTTACCGCGAAATATGTCCGGTCTGCGAATGCCAGTCCAGATGGGAAACATCTCGTTTTTACGGCCTTGAGCAAGATCTATGTAATGGATCTGCCGAGCGGGCAGTCGCATATCCTGGTTGATCAGCCAGTGAGTCAGTTCCAGCCCGTGTATTCTCCCGACGGCAAGTGGATCGCTTATGTATCCTGGTGCGATACGGTGGGAGGGCAGTTATGGAGGGTGGCTTCGGGCGGCGGCAAACCTGAGCAGTTGACCGACACAGCGGCGCAGTATCAACGACCGGCCTGGTCTCCCGATGGCACGCATCTGGCTGTGATTAAAGCGGCGCCGGAGTTGCTGAGGCACTTATCGAGCTATATGCAAATTGGAAAGCTAGAGATGGTTTCAACTGAAGGCGGGCCGGTAAGAATGATCGCCGATTCAGTGCCGGTGTGGAATAATCCGGTCTTTTCACCAAACGGGAAAGAGGTCATCTATATGGTCGATCAGAGGAAGGGGGACCGGAAAGCAAAATTAAAACAACTATTGGTATGTCGGGATCTTTCCAATGACTCTGCAAGGGTCATTGCTATTGGAAGGGAAAAGCTTTGGAATCCTGTACAGATTGTCTTGTCTCCGGATGGACGATTCATCGTCTATTCCAATGACGAAGATCTGTTCCTTGTACCTCTAAGCAGTCTTCAACAGCCTGCGGTATTGTGGGACGAGGAACAGCGCCTTCCCGTCATTCGATTTGCGGCAGGGCTAGACCCGTACTGGGAGCAAGGCGGCAAGGTCCTCGCATGGACTTATGAGAATCATTTTTATAGAATATCCCCTGATAAGGTGATCGCAAAGGCAGAGAGGTCAACCGACCAGGGCGAGAACTTGTATCCCGGCCGGGACTTTATCAGGGCCAATGTGGCGCCCGACCAGGCTGTCGGGCTTACGGTTACAGCTCCGGCTTTTTTCGGGAAAGGTACGATCGTGCTGAAGAACGCCCGGTTACTCACCATGAAAGGCGACAACGTCATCGAACGAGGTACAATTGTAGTCCGTGATGCCCGTATTGTTTCAATTGGCGCAACCGGCGAAATAAAAGTGCCCGCGGAGGCGAAGGTGCTGGATTTGACCGGGAAAACGATCATGCCGGGTCTTATTGATCTGCATTTGCATCTTAAAAACCCCTCGAATATCCTTCCGGCTCAACAATGGGAAGCGTTGGCAAGCCTTGCTTATGGCGTAACGACAGCGCGCGATCCATCAGCTAACACGGAATCATTTGGTCTGGCTGAATTGATCCGGGCGGGCAAGGCGATTGGGCCTAGATTGTACACGGTCGGTTGGGCGGCTTATACGGATATCGGCTATAGGAGAATGGATGACATGGAAGATGTCAATGAGCTCGTCCAAAAACGAAAGGCGTATGGTGCGACGACTATCAAACAATATACCTTGTGGCTACGACGCAGGAAGCAGTGGTTGCTCATAGCGTCCCAAAAGGCTGGTCTCAATATGACGAATGAGGGTGAAGGCACCGAACTGACCGATATAGAAATGATCAAAGACGGCAGTACAGGCATCGAACACAATCCAAACTGGGGCGGCGATGTCTATAAAGATGTCATTACCTTATTTGCCCGTTCGCGGACCTTTCTCACACCCACCCTGCAAGTGGCTAAGCTCGATGTTGCACAAACGGCTCCGGAATATTTCAAGTTAAAGTACTGGCATCGCAGCGATATCAAGCTGAGAAATTTCATGCCGGATGACCTTTTTCAAAAGAAAATACTTGGGTCCCCTGCTACCGATACCGTCGATCCCGTGTTTGCAATGGCGGCTAAAATCGATGCACGCATTCGCCATGCGGGCGGCAGAGTGACGCTGGGTAGCCATGGCGACGACCCTGGTATCGGGACTCATGGCGAATTGTGGGCATTGCAGATGGGAGGGCTGACGAATATGGAGACGTTGCAGGCTGCGACGATCATGGGCGCCGAAGCGTTGGGTATTCAACAGGACGTCGGTTCCATCGAGGCCGGAAAGATTGCCGATCTGATCATTCTAAATAAGAATCCCCTGGAGGATATTCATAACAGCCGCGAAATAGAATATGTCATGAAGGCGGGTGTTTTATACAACGGCGATACGTTGGATGAGATATGGCCGGTATCGGCCAAATGCCCGAAGTGGAGAAGAAATGAATAATTCGAAAACCTGATTCGCTGGGATAGCGACAAAGCCTTTTGATATGAAGTTTAAGACATCTGTAATCGCTTTTAGACAAATGCGCCGTGTAAAGACCTTTTCAATTTCTGTGCTGACATTGCTTTGCTCTTTTCGGGGAATCTGCCAGGCTCCCGTGGCAAAGGCGAATTACAAGCTTGCCGCACTCTGGAAAACGATTCCGTATAGCCTTGAAGCTGGAGGATCGGTCTTTGTCACCTGGTTTAAAAACACCAATCGCTGTTGGTATGAATGGCCGACGGAAAAGGGGAATAAGTGGTATGTCGTCGACGCGGTAAAAAAAACAAAATCCGAATTGTTCGATACTGAGAAAATGGCTGCTGATATCAGCCGTATTGTAAAGGACCCTATAGATGCCCAGCACCTTAATTTAATGATCAAAAATGGTAAGACAGAAAATACGATCTCCTTTGAATATAAGAGCACGGCTTTGGAAGATGCCAAACCCGATCCTAAGGACAGTAGTGCCAAGTCCAAACCTGCGGCCAAACAGAATAAGACATTTTATTTCGAATATAATTATGTAACCCGCCAGTTAAAGGAAATTAAGCAGCCGGATAAACCTAAAGCGGCTCCTTCCTGGGCATGTATTTCCCCTGACAGTTCTGTAGTTGTTTTTGCCCGCTCTTATAACCTCTTTTATATGAGCAAAGCGGATTTTTACAAGGCACTGAAGGATGAAAAGGATAGTACAATAAGAGAGAATCTGCTTACCCGCGACGGCGAACGCTATTTCAGTTATTCCAAGGAACCCCGTGTCAGAACCAATATTGAAAAGGAAAGCAATGACAGGCAGGAGGTCAGTGACGATTTTGTATGGTCGCCGGATTCCAGGCATTTTGCACTGACCCGTTCCGACAAGCGAAAAGTAAATGATCTATGGGTCGTGAATAATTTGGCAAATCCGCGTCCGGTACTGGACACGTACAAATATGCCATGGCGGGTGAAAAGAACGTAGAGCAGCAGTCTCTCGTATTAGGTGATATTGCGACCGGCGCCGTGAAAACGTTAAACACGGGCCGTTTCAAAGATCAGCGTTTGGAATTGTGGCAGGGTGTCAGGGTCCGTGAGCCAGACAAACTTTTCCAGAAGATTTGGCTTGGTACTTCCGGGCAGTTTTATATTGCGCGCAGCAGCAGGGATCGTAAAAGCGTGGATGTCTGTCTCGTTAGTGTTGAAACGGGTAATTTGCAAACGCTGGTAGAGGAAAGATCGAATACGTATATAGAACAGGACAAGCCTGTCATGCTGGTCAATGAGGGTAAAGAATTTATTCTTTGGTCGGAGCGTGATGGTTGGGCGCATTTATATCTTTACGACGGATCGGGGAAATTGGAGAACCAGATCACATCCGGATCGTATCACTGCGAACTGATGCGGGTGGATGAAAAAAGACGTATGATTTATTTCTATGCGTACGGTAAAGAGCCTAATGAAGATCCTTATAATAAACATTTATATCGGGTTAATTTCGATGGCTCTGATCTGCGTCTGCTGACGCCCGGAAGCGGGGATCATAGTCCCAGCATACAGTATGGGTATGTCCGTGATACTGCTACCGAAAATGGTAACAATAAATATTTTGTGGATAACTGCTCTTCTGTTACAAGCCCGCAGGAGTATGTATTGAGGGATATAGATGGAAACCTGGTTATGCCTTTGGAGAAAAGGGATATTTCGAGACTATTGGCGGCGGGGTACAAGATCCCTGAAGCATTTAAAGTGAAAGCGGCGGATAATTTAACCGATCTGTACGGCATCATGTATAAACCGTTCGATTTCGATTCTACCAAAAAATATCCGATCATTGAATTTGTATATCCCGGCCCACAGACAGAGAACATCGGCGAATCATTTAAAGGTGACGGTAGTTCCTTTTGTATCGGGCTCGCTCAATTTGGATTTATTGTTATTCAGGTTGGTAATCGTGGCGGTAATCCCTACAGTTCGAAATATATTCATAATTATGGTTATGGAAACATGCGTGATTATGGTCTTGCAGATAAAAAGGCAGCCATCGAACAGCTGGCCATGCGTCATTCCTATATCGACATCGAAAGAGTGGGAATAACCGGCTGTTCGGGTGGTGGATTCATGTCGGCAACGGCTATGCTGGTCTATCCGGACTTTTTTAAAGTTGGCGTTTGTGTAGCGGGCAATTACGATAATAGCATTTACAACAATTATTTTCCTGAAAAATATGATGGGATCCAGGAGGAAATATCTGCAACCGGCGACACGACCTTTCATTTTTCCATTGACAAAACAGCCGAACTAGCCAAAAACCTGAAGGGCCGGATGCTGCTCGCCTGCGGGGACGTCGATCGAAATGTTCATCCTGCCAATACTTTCCGCCTGGCGGATGCTTTGATCAAAGCCAATAAGCGTTTCGACATGTTTATCAAGCCAGGCGATGATCATGGATACTTAGGGGATTATTTTTATTGGATCATGGCGGATTATTTCTGTAAATATTTGCTGGGCGATTTTTCGCAACCTATTGACATGGACGAGATGAGCCTGGGTCGTCCTCAGACTAAAAAATAGATAATGAGGAAAATCATATTGTTGTTTGTTTTTCAGGGCATTCTTCTTATAGCGAAGGCGCAGGGTATAAATGACGCAAAAAGTAAAGATTCTGCTTCGGCAATAGTCAAAGAAGGGAAAAGTGGTTCGCTGGATATTGTATTTAAACCTGAAGAAAAAGTGATCACTACGCATAGCGTAACCATAAGAGGAAAGCAAATTCCTTACACCGCCACAGCCGGCACGCTGCCGGTATGGAACAATGAGGGAAAATGTATTGCCGGCTTATTCTATGCTTATTATGAGCGATCCGATGTGGCTAATCGCTCTGCCCGTCCTCTGGTTTTCTTTTTTAATGGAGGACCTGGGTCTTCCTCGGCATGGATGCATATTGGATATGCCGGTCCGAAAATATTGAATATCGATGCGGATGGATATCCGGTTTATCCTGCAGGAGTAAAAGAGAACCCTTATTCTGTTCTTGATGTAGCGGATATCGTTTTTGTCGATCCTGTTAATACGGGTTATTCGCGTTCTGTGATTAATGATGCCGGGGGGAATGAATTTTTTAATGTGCAAAGCGATATCAGATATTTGTCGTCATGGATAGGGCATTTCCTTACACGAAACAGCAGGTGGGCTTCGCCGGTTTTTTTGGTGGGAGAGAGTTATGGTACTACGCGTGTATCCGGTATTGCAGCTGAATTGCAGAAAAGCGAATGGATATATGTGAGCGGCGTTGTATTAGTGTCTCCGACAGAGTTGGGGATCGAACGGAAAGGTCCCGTGCAGGAAGCATTAAAAATGCCTTACTTCACGGCAGCCGCCTGGTATCATAGCAAACTGTCTCCGGCACTGCAACATAAAGATCTGGAGGAGGTGCTTGCCGAGTCGGAGAAGTTTACTACGGATGAATTGCTTCCGGCTATTGTGCGGGGAGCCTCTCTTACAGGCGAAAATCGTAAGAGGATCGCTGAAAAAATGTCGCGTTATTCGGGTATGGCATCGACAGTGATCCTTCAAAATAATCTTGATATATCGTCGGAGTTTTTCTGGAAAGAATTACTGCGCGATAGGGGATATACGATTGGCCGGCTGGATTCCAGGTATCTGGGTATTGATAAAAAGGATGCGGGTGAGAGCGTAGACTATAATGCCGAACTGTCCACCTGGTATCATGCGTTTACGCCTCCCATTAATATGTATCTGCGCGATGAGTTGCAGTATAAAACAGATCTGCAATATGTTGTACTGAAAGGAATAAGCTTCCAGGGGTCAAGTGCGGGTATTGCAGATAACCTCCGGCTTGCGATGGCGCAGGATCCTTCTTTAAAAGTTATGATACAATCGGGTTACTATGACGGAGCGTGTGATTATTTCAACGCGAAATACTCGATGTGGCAGATCGATCCCGGAGGGAAGTTTAAGGACAGGTTTAGTTTTAAGGGATACAGAAGCGGGCACATGGTGTATTTGCGTAAAGAGGATCTAATTGCTGCAAGCGAAGATCTGCGTTCCTTCATTCTGTCGTCGGTGCCAAAGGCAGGAGTGTCGATCAAGTATTGAAAGAATTATGAGAAGAAAATGGTTGATTTTACTGGGGTGCGTTTCCGGGGCGCTGCAAGCCTTCGCTCAAAAGTCAGTCTTGGACACGAGTGTCTTGTACCAATGGCCCTCAGTGGAGGAGAAGGGGATTTTAAGCCCGGATGGTAAATATGCAGGGTATGTGGTTTATGACAATTTCACCCGGCAGAGGCGTCCAACTTACTTTATAAAAGCCACTTCTTCCTCCTGGGAGAAGCAGTTGCCTGACGTGGAAAAGGTGGACTTTACGGCTGATAGCCGCAAAGCTGTTTACCTCGACAGCGCGATGTTGCATATCTTAAGCCTGGGGACGGCCGAAGTAGAGCGCATCCCGCATATCAGCACCTATCAGCTTATTAAAATGAATGGCGAAGGATACTTGCTGTATTATTCAGAAACGGAAAGGCGGCTATCTGTCAGGGGGAAGAGTATGCTGGAAAGCTATAGTGATGTTGACCGTTGGTTACTGTCGACAGACGGCCGGGTCTTGTTGAAGATAACAAAGCAACGGGAAGACAGGCAACTTGTTACCCGTATTGAACTGGAGACCAAAGATGAAAAGATTATTTGGGATGGTCGCCCTGTCAAGGATTGTATGATGGATGATGGCGGCCGGCAGGCGGTTTTCACCGTGACGGATCAGAGTGGGCAAGACTATATCTGCTACTATAAGGCAGGGGAAGAGAAAGCCAGACCGATTGTCGATGCGGGGAACAGCCTTATCGATAAGACGATCTCGGTCGGCAAGCTGCTGAAATTCTCAAAAGACGGGGACCGGCTGTTTTTCAACCTGAAGGAACCCAGGAGCCTCAGGCGCGAGTCAAAGCTCGTATCGGTAGATGTCTGGAGCTACCGGGATCCAAAACTCCAATCGCAGCAACTCCAAGAGGATGCTCCGCAAAAAGAACGGAACTACCTGGCCGTTGTTGATCTGAACGGCAAGTTCACTGTTTTACGATTACAGCTCGAAGCTGAGGGTCCTGGCAAATTCAGCCCTGACGGGAACTATGTGGTGTTCGATGAGGCAAGGGGAGAGCGGAGTGAACAAGGTTGGTCCGCCGCCGCACAGTATAAGTATGACCTGGTGGATAGCCGTAGCGGTAAAAGAAAAGAGATTGGTCGGTTCCATCTAATTGATTTTTCCCCTGCCGGACGATTTTTGGATCTTATACACCCGGAAACGCATGAAACCTATACCTACGAGATAGCGACCGGAGTAATTCGTCCGCTGACCTCGACGGCCCCTTTAACGCATAAGGCCCCAAATGGTGAAGGCAGGAACCTGACGACCTTTCATGGTTTAATGTCGGTCACCGGATGGCTGCCCGGCGATCATACAGTCCTGGTTCAGGATTATTACGATCTGTGGGAACTTGATCCGCTGGGCAAGCGCGCACCCCTCTGTCTTACTCATCGCCAGGGCGTAAAGACAAAAACCACTTTTGCGATTGCGATGGACGAGCGTCGTGGAGTGATAATGGACGATACATTGCTTCTAAGCGCCTTTGACCATAACACCAAGGATAACGGCTTTTATCGTATCGTGCTGCACAAGGAGCAGGTTCCTGGCAAATTGACCATGGGGCCCTATTTTTACAGCATGCGTTTTTCCAGCCTGCCATGGCAACAGCCGGTCAAGGCAGAAAATGCGGAGATATACCTGCTGCGCCGTCAAAGTATTAGCGAATCTCCGAATTATTTTGTGACAGGGGACTTCAGGACATTTAACCCAGTGAGCGCTCTATACCCGGAGAAAAAGTACAACTGGACGCGCTCCCGGCTCATTGCCTTCAAAACAACCGATGGGCGGGATGAACAAGGCGTGTTATATATGCCGGAAGATTTCGATCCCGGCAAAAAGTACCCGTTGATATTTCATTATTATGAGGTATTGTCTGATTTTTTGAACTTCTATCAGAATACGGTAAATCGCGGAGCCGGAGGAGGCATGTCTGATCTGAACATTGCCTGGTTCACCAGTCACGGGTACCTGGTATTTACTCCGGATTTTCATTATAAGATGGGCAAGGCGGGCGAATACGTAGTGCAAACGGCGAAAGGCGCAGTACAACTATTAAAGACTTTACCTTATGTGGACGGTAAACATCTGGGCCTGCAGGGTCATAGTTTTGGAGGCTGGGAAACCAATTACCTGGTGACGCATACCAACGAATTTGCCGCTGCTGTGTCTTCCGCAGGTCCGACCGATTGGGTCTCTTCTTATGGCGATACCATGCCGGACGGGAGTTCCAGGCAGAATTTTATTGAGAACACACAAGGGATGTGGCCGAGCCTGTGGGAGCATCCCGACTATTTCATCCCAAATTCTCCCCTTTTTTATGCAGATAAAGTGACGACCCCTCTTATGATGGTCGCAAATAAAAGGGATCATAATGTGCAATTTACGCAAGGTCTTGAATTTTTTACCGCCTTGCGCAGATTGGGCAAGAAAGCCTGGATGTTGCAATATGATCGCGAAGGCCACGGGGAAGGTGATCAACCAGAGTGCCTGGACTACCTGCTGCGGTCGACACAATTTTTCGATCATTACCTGAAAGGCGCCCCGGCGGCAAAATGGATGGTGGAAGGAATACCCGCCGCCATGAAGCAGATCGATGACGGACTGGAGCTGGAGCCGGCAGACGTGGAACCGGGCCCGGGATTATTGACGCCGGAGGCCCAAAAGGCGGTGGAGGCGTTAAAAAGCAAAAAGCCGATCACGGTATCATTAAACTGAAACCTAAGTAGAGTCGTCGTGAAACAAATATTTTTTGATCTATTAGTTGTTTTTGCCTTCTCGTTTGTCTTTACAGGTCAAATAAGTCGAATGAAACCTCCATTCGTATCGGGATTGTTTTGCCGGTCGCGGCGCCTCTTGCCACTATTGAGCCCCAGGACGAGACGGAATTGTAAATAAAGAAAATAACAGGTAATGAAACGTTTAATGATCCGGATGACTTCTTTTGCAGTAGTATTTTTTGTTAGCGCGGCCGTGCGGGCACAGGGGCCCGGCAGCGAATTGGTAGGCAAATGGGTACGCAATGATGCGGCATCCAATGCAGGAGAGCATATTTCCATTAATTCCATCCCGCTGAATGTCGAGGTTGCCCGGCAAAATGAATCTTTGTTGCTCACGTATACGTTCAGGAATGGAAAAGGCGAAGTCTCTGCAGTTACGGACACGCTGAAGCAAAACGGGCAGGCCAGCCAAAAGACGACGAAGTCTGGACTGCAGAAGACATCGTCGGTGCAGGGAAATGCGGATAGAAAGGGATTTACCATCTCCACGGAATATAAGAATGATCAAGGCAATGTAGTGCGGACGTCAAAGGAAATGTGGACGAAGAATGGCAATGGGCAGTTGCAGGTCGTTTTGGATATGACTTATAACGGCAACGATCTTCACTTTATCGAAGTGTTCGACCATCAATAAATAGACAAATGAAAAAATTGAAGCTAAGTACGATACTATTGGTATTGATCGCCGGGCAGCTGCGTGCACAGTCCTGGCAACAAGCGCCTCTGCAACTGGCCACGAGATGGAGCAAAGAGGTCACACCGGACCATGCACTTAAAGAATATCCCAGACCGCAGATGGTCAGGAGTAATTGGGTCAACCTGAACGGTCTTTGGAGTTACACCATTACGGACTCCACGACCTACCGGCCCGACAAATTCGATGGGAGTATATTGGTGCCTTACCCGGTTGAGTCGGCGCTTTCAGGCGTGAAGAAACAACTGCAGCCTGGTGAAAAATTGTGGTACCAGCGGAAAGTCGAAATAGCATCCAAACGGACCGATCGGAAATACTTGCTGCATTTTGGAGCTGTGGATTATCGGTGCACGGTGTTCATAAATGGCAAGGAAGTAGGAGAGCATACCGGAGGGTATCAGGAATTTACGATCGATATATCAGATGCTTTGCAACAGGGCAGCAATGAGCTAATGATCACGGTCATCGATCCAACGGATAAGGGAGATAACCCGAAAGGAAAACAGGTGCTCAAACCCGGTGGGATCATGTATACGGCCTCCAGCGGCATCTGGCAAACGGTATGGATGGAAGAAGTGCCAAAAGCTTATATCGAGGGTTTGAAAATTACCCCTGACGTAGATAACGGTGAAGTGATCGTAACGGTAAATAGCAATATCAATGCTGAAATAAGGCTTTCTACGGATAATAGTATGGTAGTGGCGAAGGGCAATACTGCCGTTCATCTAAAGCTTGCTAACCCTCACCTTTGGTCGCCGGATGATCCCTATTTGTATAGCCTGAAGGTTCAACTAATCAACAAAGGAAAGCCTGAAGACGAAGTAGAAAGCTATTTCGGTATGCGAAAGATCGAGATCAAAAAGGACTCTCTCGGACAGGAGAGGATCTTCTTAAATAATAAATACACCTTTAACCTTGGCGTCCTGGATCAGGGCTTTTGGCCGGATGGTATTTATACCGCCCCAACCGATGAAGCATTAAAATGGGATATACAGGCCATAAAGGAGATGGGGTTCAATACAATCAGAAAGCATATCAAGATAGAGCCGGCGAGATGGTATTACTGGGCAGATAAACTCGGAATGTTGGTTTGGCAGGATATGGTTTACCCTGCCAATCTCTCGGCGGCCGGCAAAGCGGAATTTGAGAAGGAGAATGAGATGAACGTCGCACAATTATATGATCATCCCTCCATCGTTTGCTGGGTACTGTTCAATGAAGGCTGGAACAGTTACGACCAGGAAAGACTGACGGCTAAAATGAAACAAATGGACCCGACAAGACTGATCGACGGGCACACGGGAGAGAATTATGACCGTAACAGGAGCCGGGACCCTGGCAGATGGTGGATTAATAGTGATATGACGGATATACATGATTATCCGGGACCAGGTATCGCCCCGGCCATGAATGGCAAGGCGAGGGTGCTGGGAGAGTGGGGAGGAGTGCGTGTGGTCACACCGGGACATGAATGGGACTCCAGCAAGGGATGGGGATATATTGAAAGCGGCGCCAGCGATTTTGCAAAAAAGTATTCGTTCATGGTCCGTCACCTGAAGCTGTTTGAAGAGGAGGGGCTGTCCGCATCGATCTATACCCAGCCTTTTGATGTCGAGATCGAGGAAAATGGATTGATCACCTATGACCGGGAGCTGTTCAAGATCCCTGCCGAAGAGATGAAAAGGATCAATGCGATCATGTATGAAAAGTGACAGAGGCATGACCTGTGTATTTTTCGCGCTCATTGCCTTACTGATGACCGGGAAGGTCGTGGCGCAGCATGTCGTCCGGACGCATTCCTTTAACCGTGTCTATGGCGGCGCAAGCAATGAGCGGGTGGCGTTCCCGATCGGGGGCATCGGCGCAGGGATGTTTTGTCTGGAAGGAACAGGGACGATCTCACATTTTTCCGTTCGTAACCGTCCAGACTTATTCAACGAGCCGGGGATGTTTGCGGCAATCGCCATTCGTGAACTACCGGGGTCGGCACGGGTGCTCGAGGGGCCCGTTCCGGCATGGAAAAAATTTGGCTTGCCAGGTTCGGCGATGGGTTCGGTGGGCGCCACGTATGGATTGGCACGGTTTGCCAAAGCGACCTTTGTAGCACGCTTCCCCTTCGGCGAGGTTTCTTTGGATGAAGGTGCGTTGCCGTTACGTGTTTCTATTACCGGCTGGAGTCCATTCCTCCCCACCGATGCGGACAATTCGAGCTTACCCGTGGGCGCGCTGGAATATCATTTTACGAATACGGGCGCGAAACGGATACATTATGTCTTCTCCTTCAACAGCCGGAACTGTATGACGGTGGCGCCGGCCGGGCGGGTGCCGCCGATGGTGGGGCCCAACCGTATCCGCCCGATGACGGGCGGGTTCGTCCTGAGCCAGGAGGGGACCGAGGCGCATCCGGAGGACCAAGGCGACTTTGCTGTATTTACCGATGAGCCTGGGGTGGTGGTAGATCACTGCTGGTTTCGCGGCGGCTGGTGGGATCCATTGTCGATGGCCTGGGACCATATCGCTGCCTGTTCCGTGGATGCGATAGCGCCGGTGGATCGCGATGCCCCGGGAGCGAGTCTCTTTGTGCCGTTTGTGTTGCGACCCGGCGAATCGAAAGTGGTGCGTGTTTATTTTGCCTGGTATGTACCGCATACACGGCTGCGTTATGGGCGGGCGGCGCGGGTGGCAGCGGACAGCGCGAATATGGACTTCTCGCGGGATGAGTCGGATTCCTTTTATAGCCCGTGGTATAGCAGCCGGTTTTCGGGTATTTCAGAGGTGGCAACATATTGGCGTGCGCACTATACCGATCTGCGCGCGAAAAGTATGCTTTTTCAAAAATGCTTTTACCGTAGCACGTTGCCGCCCGAAGTGATCGAGGCGATCGCAGCGAATTTGACGATATTGAAATCTCCAACCGTCCTGCGGCAGTCCGATGGCCGTTTCTGGGGCTGGGAGGGCTGCAATGACTATGATGGCAGCTGCGCGGGTAATTGCACGCACGTTTATAATTATGCGCAGGCGCTTTGCCACCTTTTTCCCGATCTGGAGCGATCGATCCGGGAGACCGAGTTACATGAAACGATGGATGGATACGGCCATCAGAACTACCGGACCTCGCTACCGATCAAACCCGCAGCGCATAATCTGTTCCTGCCCGCGGCGGACGGTCAGCTGGGCGAGATCATGCGTCTTTACCGTGACTGGCGGATCTCGGGGAATACGGCCTGGATGAAGGGGCTTTATCGGAACTGCAAAGTGAGCATGGAATATTGTATTCGTACCTGGGACCCGGATCATACGGGCTCGCTGGTCGAGCCGCATCATACCACCTATGACATTGAGTTTTGGGGACCGGACGGCATGTGTACGGGTATTTATCTTGGCGCGTTGGAAGCGATGATCAGGATGGGAGAGGCGGCGGGTGATGATGTTTCACTTTACCGGGCGCTTTTGGAGAAGGGTCGAAAAGTGATGGAGACGCAATTGTTCAACGGCCATTATTTTATACAACGCACGAGGTGGGACGGATTGCGGAACGATCCAATGGTCTACCGTAATACCGCTGAATTGTATGAACCGCCCTCATCCGAGGCGCTTCAACTGTTTCAAAGGGAGGGGCCGCGTTATCAATATGGATCTGGTTGTTTATCTGACGGAGTCTTCGGCGCCTGGCTCACTCGGGTTTGTGGCTTGCCTGATCCGGTCGATACCTCTATGATCTCACGGCATTTGTTGTCCGTATACCACTATAATGAAAAGCACGATCTCTCGGGGTTCAGCAATCCGCAGCGGCCGGGGTATGCGTTGGGGAAGGAGGGCGGTCTGTTGCTTTGCAGCTGGCCGCAAGGTGGTGCGCCGTCGCTGCCTTTTGTCTACAGCAACGAAGTCTGGACCGGGATCGAATATGAAGTGGCTTCGCACCTGATCATGACGGGGCATGTGCAGCAAGGCCTGGATATTGTGCGCACCTGTCGCCGGCGTTATGATGGTTCGGTTCGTAATCCTTTTGACGAATACGAATGCGGCCATTGGTATGCGCGGGCATTGAGCAGCTATGCATTGTTGCAAGCACTGACTGGCCTGCGGTATGATGCGGTGGATTCTACCCTGTATATCGATTCGAAGGTTGGGGACTTTACCTGTTTTCTTTGTACGGCCACCGGATTCGGGTATGTCGTTTATCATCGCGGCAAGGTTACCGTAAACGTCGCGTACGGGAAGATAGAGGTTACGAGGATCGTCGTTATGGAAAGCAATAACCGGAGACGTGCACCGGGCCTCGCGACCTGGCCCCAACCCGAGGTCGACAAATAATCGCATGAAAAAAATATTTAACATCTTCCTGATGGCACTAACCGCAACTTCCTGCGCCAACTCCGGCAGCGAGCCGAGACCTAACACCGCGCAGGCCAACCAGGACACAGTCAAGACCGTCGGAGCCACCCTCGGTAGCTTCGCATATGACCTCAACTTCCTGAAAACACATGACTCCGCCTTAGTCCATCTCCGCCGCGGCGATGCCCAGCTCCTTGCCTCCGCCCAATACCAGGGCAAGGTCTTTACCAGCACTGCCGATGGTCTGAACGGTCATAGCTTCGGGTGGGTCAACTACAGAGCCTTCGAAGGGGCCCCCGGCCTTCATATGAACGCCTATGGTGGTGAAAACCGCCTCTGGCTTGGCCCGGAAGGCGGGAAATTCTCCCTTTTCTTCCATCCCGGCGCGAAGATGGAGTTCTCCAATTGGAAAACCCCACCCGGTTTCGATAGCGAACCCTGGGAGCTTGCCTCCCAAAATGATACCGTCGTCTCATTCCGTAAAAACCTCCTACTCATCAACTATGCCGGCACGACCTTGTCGATCCGGATCGATCGCGCTGTGACGCTGCTCGACAATCGTGCCATCGACAGCCTTCTCAACATCCACCTGTCCGGCGCCGTCCGCGCCGTCGGCTACCGTACGGAGAACGGCATCACCAATACCGGCTCCAGGGCATGGGACGAAACCACCGGGATGCCCTGCATCTGGATGCTCGATATGTTTCCCCCAACGGATTCAACGACCATCGTCGCGCCATTCAAGCCTGGTACGCTGCCTGCCGCCACGACCGACTATTTTGGAAAGATCCCCCTTGACCGGCTCAGGTATCGCGACGGCGCTCTTTTTTTCAAAGCCGATGGCAAAAAAAGAGGCAAACTCGGAGTCCATCCAAACCGTGCCCTCCCGATGGCCGGATCCTATGATGCCGTTCGCCATATTCTTACGATTATCCTCTATGATCAGGACCCCCTGGGCAGGTACCTCAACCAGGAATGGAACACCGCAAAGCCCCCTTTTAGCGGCGACGCGATGAATGCCTATAACGATGGCCCTCTTGCGGACGGCACACAAATGGGCCCGTTCTATGAACTCGAAAGCGTGGGCGCCGCTGCATTTCTTCCTCCGGGCCACAAAGCGACCCACTGGCATAGTGTTTTTCATTTCACCGGTCCCGACCCCGCGCTTGACGCGATCGCGAGGTCATGTCTCAGTACGTCACTTCAGACCATTACCACCATTTTCCACTGATGAAAAAGTCCTCCTTGCCCAAAAACACTTACCCGCGCATAGGCATCCGTCCCATCATCGACGGGCGCCTTGGCGGTGTCCGCGAAAGTCTTGAAGCGACCACTATGCAAATGGCGAAAAATGTCGCCCGCTTCTTTGCGGATAAGCTTCGCTATCCTGACGGAAGTCCCGTCCAATCCATCATTGCCGACACTTGCATCGGCGGAGTAGTGGAAGCTGCGGCCTGTGCGGAGAAATTCGAACGCAATGGGGTAGGGGTTTCCCTGTCTGTCACCCCCTGTTGGTGCTATGGCTCAGAAACGATGGATATGCACCCGACCATGCCCAAGGCCATCTGGGGTTTTAATGGTACGGAGCGTCCCGGTGCTGTCTACCTTGCTGCTACGCTTGCCGCTCATTCCCAGCTTGGCATCCCCGCATTCGGCATTTATGGGCGCGACGTACAGGAACTTGGCGACGAAGTTATCCCCGATGACGTTCAGGAAAAACTGCTCCGGTTTGCAAAGGCAGGCCTGGCCATGGCCATCATGCGCGGCAAGTCCTACCTGGCGATCGGCACGGTGTCCATGGGCATCGCCGGCTCTATTGTCTGGCCCGACTTTTTTAAAGACTATCTCGGCATGCGCAATGAATACATTGACTCCTCCGAGATCATCAGGCGTATCGAAAAAAAGATATACAACCAAAATGAATTCAAGAAAGCCCTGGCCTGGACCCGCAACCATTGTCGGGAAGGGAAAGACTATAATCCACATCCAGCGCAACACAAGCAAAAACAGCGGGATTGGGATACCGTGATCAAAATGACACTGATCATCCGCGACCTTATGGAAGGCAATCCACGCATGGCAAACCTCGGCTTCGGTGAAGAAGCCAAGGGGCATAACGCCATCGTGGCCGGCTTCCAGGGCCAGCGTCAGTGGACCGACTTCATGCCGAACGGCGACTTCTCCGAGGCGATCCTGAACTCCAGCTTTGACTGGAACGGTATCCGGGCGCCATACATGGTGGCCACAGAAAACGACGCCCTCAATGGCATTTCGATGCTTTTCGGCAACCTGCTCACACACACTGCCCAGATCTTTGCCGACGTCCGCACCTATTGGAGCCTTGGCGCAGTGCAACGCGTCACTGGCTGGAAACCCGATGGGATGGCTTGCGACGGCTTTATGCACCTGATCAACTCCGGCTCCGCCACCCTGGATGGAACCGGACGCCAAACGCGCAACGGACAACCCGTCATGAAGCCATTCTGGGAGATAACAGAGACTGAAGCAAAAGACTGCCTCGCGGCGACGACCTGGTATCCTGCCAATAAAGGCTATTTCCGTGGCGGCGGGTTTTCTTCCCAATTCCTCACGCGCGGCGGCATGCCGGTGACCATGTGCCGTCTCAATCTCGTCAAGGGACTCGGCCCGGTACTCCAGATCGCGGAAGGCTGGACCCTCGACCTCCCCGACAACGTGCACATCATTTTGAATGAGCGTACGGACAAAACCTGGCCGACAACCTGGTTCGTTCCCCGCCTAACCGGCAATGGTCCTTTCCGCGACGTCTATTCCGTGATGTCCCTTTGGGGGGCCAACCACGGCGCGATCAGCTATGGACATATCGGAGCGGACCTGATCAGCCTGGCCTCGATGCTTCGGATCCCCGTGCACATGCACAATATCGACGAAGAAAGCCTTCTCCGACCGGCCTCATGGATACAATTCGCGAATGACCATCACGCATGCGCGACTTATGGTCCGCTATACGCCTAAATTGAAACAACCATGACTGCCCGAAAATCGCTATTCAGAGCCCCCGGCCGCCGCAGCTACCTTGGCCCTTTTATCCTGGTCTCCAGTCTCTTTCTGCTCTGGGGGTTCGCGCACGGCCTGCTTGATGTCCTCGACAAACACTTCCAGAATACCCTGCACATCAGCAAGGCAGAATCCGGGTTTGTCCAGTTCTCGCTCTATATTGGCTACCTGGCTATGGCCTATCCGGCCGGCCTGTTTATGAAGAAGCACGGCTACAAGAAAGGCATCATACTCGGTCTCTCACTCTTTGCATCCGGCGCCTTCATGTTCTATCCTGTCGCCAAACTCGTAGCCTTCATCCCCTTCCTGATCGCGCTATTCATCATCGCATGCGGCCTCTCCTGTCTCGAAACCGCCGCCAACCCATACACAACTGTCCTGGGCCCCCCGAATGGGGCCGCTCGTCGCATCAACATTGCCCAATCCTTTAACGGCCTGGGCTGGATCCTCGGCCCCCTGATCGGCGGTCTCCTCATTTTCGGTGCGGAAAAGCATACGGGCACGGCAACCTTCGACTCCCTGATCCCGCCCTATATGATCATTGGCGCAATCGTACTTGGCGTTGCCGGTCTCTTTGCCATAACAAAACTGCCGGTCATCATTGAAGAAAATAACGAGAACATTGCGGCTGATGCTCCAACCCGTGAACTCTTCCGTCACCGAACCTTCGTTCTCGCCGTATTCGCGCAATTTCTCTATGTCGCCGCCCAGACCGGCGTCAACTCCTTCTTTATAAACTATACAACTGAAACCCTGACGGGCCTAACCGCCACCATCGGGAACATCATGACGCACCTTGGCTACTTCGGCGAAGTCTTTATGCCGCACAACCCCGAGCAAGCCGCCTCGCTTATTCTTGCCCTTGGCGGCATGGGAGCCTTTTGGATCGGCCGCATCTCGGGCGCCTGGTTAATGAAATTCGTCGCTCCACAACGCCTGTTAGCTGTCTATGCGTCTATCAACACCATCCTGATGCTCCTCGTCGTCCTGCGTCTCGGCTGGCCCAGTGTCATCGCGCTCTTCTCCACCTACTTCTTTATGTCCCTCATGTTCCCAACCATCTTCGCCCTCGGCATCAAAGGCCTCGGGCCCCTTACCAAAAAAGCAGCCTCCTTCCTCGTCATGGCCGTCGCCGGCGGAGCCTTCTGTCCTCCACTCATGGGCCTCCTTGCTGATCATATGGGTATGGCCGCGGCATTTATCGTCCCGCTTTGCTGCTTCGCTTTCATAGCTTGGTATGCGTTTACAACCCGCACCAAACCCCAAGCCGGCGTCCTCCATGCAATCCTTACCTTAACCCTCGTAATATTAAATATTCATCAGTAAAAATGCATCACCATGAAATGATTATGTTCGTTTTCCATCGCTTCCATCCGCTTCCTCACCCGCACCGTCACACTGCGCGCCGTTTCCGGCGCTGCGATCCGAACGCTTTCGCTGCGAGGGCCATTTCATAACCAGGCAGGCCAGTACCATTATATCGCCGATTTTGATCATGGCTTTTCAGATTGAAGTTCCTTGCTATAAAAAACCGGCAATTGTTTCCGCCAGCTTATCGGTATCGACACCTTCTGTGAAAGGAAAGAGCTATTCGATACTTTGCAAAGGCTTCATGTTAAGAAGGTGTCTTCCCAAGGAGATGACCGTCCCAATAGTCAAATGCTTCAAAAGTTGCGGCAGATGCATCTCGCGTATCTCATTCTTAATCTGCAGCTTAAATAATCTTATTGGCAACCGGTAACCCCGCATATTTTCCGTAGTTTTCTTCCTTGTTTGACGCTTGCCACATAGGTGGACCCTCCGCGAACCTCATTTCTCCCTCCCTTCCCCCATTTTGTCCCTCAAGAAATCCTCATACCACCTGTACGCATTCACCTGTGCCAGCAGCCCATCCATTTTCGAAGACAGCGAATGGTCATGGTCATAGATCCTGTTCAACACGAAGTCCTGCTCACCTTGCCTGCAGCGCAGGAAATATTCCCCGTCTCTGAATACGTCCCCACGCCGCAGATACTGTAAGAAATCCGCATGGTGATCCCGGAACCGCCATATCTTCGAAATTTCCTGATCCATATACTCGGCCGCCCGGGCAGGGTCATCCACCGGACAAAATAAATGAAACTGCATCAGCAGTGCATAATACTCCAGCTTTCCGAGGAACATGGGCTTCACCGACCTGAAGAAATCGATCTCCTCCCGCGCGTTGGCGAATGGCTGCATGGCTACCTGCTCTTTCAGCTTTTTCCAGTAGTCCAGACAGGAACGATGGCACCACTCCAGTTTTTTGTCGCAGGGGATATTCTGTTCCATATGCTGGCGCGTGTCCAGAAGCAAATCATCGAATAAGGCCTCGAATTTCCTATTGATCATATGCTGATTGTGTTTGATCCTTTCTCTTATTCAGATATTCTTCATATAACTCATAGGCAATTATCATCGCCAGAGGACCGTCCATCGGGGCCGAGACCACTCCTTGTGGATCGTAAATCCTGTTCAATGCAGGTTCAAGTTCGCCTTGCCCGCTCCGCAGCAGATATTCGTCATCCCAGTGGGTCGCCCCGCTTTGCATGTATAAGACAATGCTGTCCTGCTCTTTCCTGAATCGGTCAATCTTCTCGTACTCCTTCTCCCAGAACTCTTCTGCGTCCGGCAAGCCACTGGCAGGGCAAAACAAGCTCGCCTCGAATACCAGGGTATAAAATTCAACTCTTCCAATGAAACGAGGTTTTACCTCCCTGAACAAATGAATTTCTTCCAACTTATTGTCGAATGGATGCGCCGCCACAAAGTCCTTAAGCCGCTCCCAATAACGCATACTGCACCGGATGCAGGCTTCCGCTCTGAACTCTTCTCCCCGAGGCTGTTCCCATAATTGCTGTACGTCGTGCAAGAGACCCGAATATAGTTCCTTGAATTGCTCATTGATCATCTCAAAAGATCATTAAAAGGGGAGGGCATACTTCTCCCTCCCCACGCTGCCGTAACTAAAAACAAACAGTGTCTACCATTTACAAATAAATGCGGGGAAAGTGGACACAATCCCCGGATAGGTTAATGTACTGATTCCTGCCGGCTCCAACCGGCAAGCTTCTTTGATCACAATACGCATTCTTAAAAAGGGAGCATGTTGAAACAAATCCCCGTCGTGAATACCACAGTCACAAATGAAAATACTATATCAACTGGCCTTGCCAGAACGACCCAAACTTACCGTTACGGAAATATGCTCAGATAGCCATAATGAAGTAACGGGTGTAGATATAAGCTTCATCGCGATCCGCCAGGTTGCGCTCAAGACCAGGGCCCGTTTTCCCTATCTTGAATACAAACGACAAAGCAGTGCAAATATAAAATCATTTCGCCAACAAAAACAAACATGACCAAAAAATTACCTATAACTTGTTTCCTTCTTTAGGGAAAATAATCCAGGGCTTGAACCTTTTTGCCTCCTCGAATTCCATGCTTGCATAACTGATAATGATGATAATGTCTCCAGTGGCACCCTTTCGCGCGGCCGGACCATTCAGGCAGCAAATGCCAGACCCACGTTCCCCGGTTATCAGGTAGGTCTCCAGTCTCTCGCCGTTGTTGACATTCACGACAGTGATCTTTTCATGCTCGACCAGGTTAGCCGCATCCATCAGGTCTTCGTCCAGCGTGAGGCTACCCACATAATTTAAGTTGGCCTCGGTGACTACGGCACGGTGCACCTTGGATTTCAATCTTTCAATATTCATTCGTTCGTATTTGTTGATTTATGGTATAAATCGCAAAGATAATATCAAGATCGTCTCTTAGCTCTTGACAAACATTGCAATCGGTTTGATTTTCGAATAGAAAATATTTTTCCGGCGGGATTAGTCGTTTTAATCGTCTCGAAGGTCTTATATGCGGGAGGAATAATCCCGTGCGTTGCCGTTTCAGCGCACGGGCCTCCCATTGTTGCCTTGGGTCGATGGTTTAGCCTTGACAAGCCGTCGATACTGACTATCTTTTCTCAATTACCTTTTCCTATTAATTAGTCGCGCGAATGTCTTCCGGATCATCTATCCGGGTCGCTTGATTTTCCGTGCCCTTTAGCAAAAGGTATAACCAAGAAAAACCAACCCTGATTAAGTTATTCTCATGTGACAGGTTGTTATAGTCGCATCAAGGGTTTGTTTCTACTTACCCTTCCATTTTTTGAAACCACTACCTTATAATATGAAGCCCGGCTATCTCGCCGCCTATAAGCACCTCCTGAACAGGATCCGTGAGATCCTTTCCGAACACCGTCCTGAGAAGGATAACCTCGAAGCCTGCTTCCGGACGGCGTTGTATTGTTGGGAAGAGCTCAAGAGTAGGATCAGAGAATGCGAATTCGACTCTGACGAAGAGGAAATCCGGTTCTTCAAATCCATCAAACCGCGATTCACGGGCTTGGTAGAGTATTATGCCCAACGTTACCAGGCGGCGTTATTCGCTCCGCATTCCAGCCCAGCCGCATCCCTATATTTTTGGAAAATGGAATTGAAGCGGATTGACCGGTTCTTTGCCTTTAATCAGGATTTTGTGCGTTATATGGAAAGTGGCGACACCGACCTCGACGAGATCTATTTCTTGCGTATTTATAGCGACCTGAGCAACGTGGAAAAGGCACGTGTCTATGACCTTGACCCGGATGTGGCAAGTTCCCATGACTGGATCGTCAGTAAAATGATCGCTTTGGGCAAATACCGCTTCGATGTAGAGGCCGAGATCGTAAAGCTCGAACCGCTTAAAAAAAACAAATAACCCAATCGACAACCATGCACCGTCTAGTCAAGACATCTTCCAGACCAACTGGAGGCGCTCTCAATTTTGCCGACACTCTCCCTTTCGACCTCGCCAGCAATAATAACCCTTTTGGCGCATCCCCTAACGCCCTGAGGGCTGCTCGGGCGCAACTCCACCATGTAAATGAATACCGTTTTCAAAATGACGATATCCTCCGTACCTGCCTGATCAAAAACTTCCAAAACTGCCTACAGCCTGACCAGATCATTACCGGCAATGGAAGCACCGAAATACTGGACTTGATCTGTCGTGCGTTTCTCAGTCCGGGGGATGAATGCATCACTTGCACGCCTGCATGGAGGCGTTACCGGGACAGCGCCAACCTGGCGGGCGCCGCCGCTCTGGAAGTGCCCCTCGACCCCATGGAATTCGCACCTGACACCGACGGCATTTTGCGGGCAGTCACGGAAAGAACACGCCTTATCTTCCTGGCGAGCCCGAACAACCCTACCGGAGCGGTCATATCCAAGCTCAGGATGGACCGACTGATTGCTGCCTTGCCTCCCCAGGTCATCGTCGTATTTGACGAAGTCTTCCATCATTACAATGTACGCCTTGATTCCGCACGCGCCCTGGACTATATTCTTCTTGGATTTCCGGTCATTGCCCTCCATACCTTTTCTGCCGCGTACGGACTAGCCGGCTTGAGGTTAGGTTATGCCTTTTCGACACCGGGCCTGACGCGCAATCTGCAAAAATTGCGTCGCCCCTTTATGATTAATAGCATCAGCCATGCTGCCGCCATAGCGGCTCTCGATGATATGGACCACTTGAAGCGCGGCATTCGAGCCGTGATCCGTGAAAGAAACTGGCTCTGTAATAGCCTTGCCGATCTCGGCCTTCGGTTTGTTAACAGCCAGGCCAATTTTATTCTCATCCATTCGCCACAGCCCACCGCGATACTGGCGGACCAACTCCTGAAGAAAGGGATCATCGTAAGGCTAGGGGAGCCCTTTGGCGCCAATGGCTATATTCGGGTCTCGGTGGGTAAGCGGATGGCAAATAAGGCCTTCATCGCTGCCATGAACGGGATCCTTCGACCGCCGCCTGCTCGATTATGAACTCAATTAAAGTTTTTTTTTCTGCGGGGCGGAACACATACATTAGAATGAAGATAAAATATCTTAAATAAGTGGTAATGGCAGGTTTATTTTCTGCTATTTGTCAATTTTCTGGATAATGTTTCCTTAATCCTCACATTTGCCCGGAAAATCCTAGCAAACAATGAAAAGTGACAACATCCTGGTAGTCGGCGCCGCCGGACAGATCGGCACCGAGCTGGTGCCCGCTCTCAGGCGTATCCACGGTGACCTTCACGTCGTCGCCGCAGACCTGCGCCCGCTCGCCAAGGAGAAAAAATCCGCCGGGCCATACGTCCAGCTCGATGTCCTGAATTACGGCGCGCTGGCGACCCTCATCACACGCTACGACATCAACCAGGTCTACCTCCTGGCCGCCACCCTTTCGGCCATCGGAGAAAAGGATCCGCATCGTGCCTGGGACCTGAACATGCAGAGCTTGTTGAATATCCTCGATCTGGCCCGGGAGAAGAGACTCGCAAAAGTATTCTGGCCTAGCAGCATTGCCGTCTTCGGTCCCGATGCCCCCCGGACTGCCTGCCCGCAGGATGCTGTAAAATCTCCATCCACCGTATACGGTATCAGCAAGGCCGCTGGCGAACAATGGTGCCAATACTATTGGAATAAATATCGCGTCGATATCAGGAGCCTACGCTATCCGGGACTAATTAGCCATAGCGCGCCGCCTGGCGGAGGTACGACAGACTTTGCCGTAGATATCTTCCACCAGGCCGTCCGGCATCAAAAATATACCAGTTTTCTTCCGGCAGACACCTGCCTGCCCATGATGTATATGTCGGACGCGGTCCGAGCGACGATGGAGCTCATGGAGGCTCCTGCAAATCGGCTTCTCGTGAAAACCTCCTACAACCTCTCCGCGATCAGTTTTACCCCGGCGCAAGTAGCGAAATCTATCGCCCGTTACATCCCTGCCTTCACGATCGACTATGCTCCCGATAATCGCCAATCCATCGCCGACTCCTGGCCAAGCAGCCTCGACGACTCAGCCGCCCGAAATGACTGGCACTGGGATCATGAATATGAGCTGGCAGGGATCACCCGGGACATGCTGCTTCACCTGGTCACCGGGACGGAGCTGTCCCTTAGCGGTATCACCGACCTTTTGTCACCCATATCTCTCTAAGAAATGGAACAACTATTGGGCCTCGGTCGCTACTGAACCCATTTTAGTTGTTAGCTCTTAGAGCGGTTACGTGCGCCCCTCCCTCGGTTACTAACAGAGGGATCGAATGATCAGCAACAATTGATCCGACCCCATCGGGCAATGGTTGCCTTATATCATGCCTTTTTTAGCAAGTTTTTTTGCGGATATATCATAGGTACTATTCGGCCCCTTTGGGGCCGATTTTTTCGTTTCAATAGCTTCTTTACCTTCTTCCCCGGATCTTTCTTAACGTAAATTCATTGATACCCAAATGAGCTGCCATGCATTTTGATGAAACCCGCAGCACGATCTCCGGCTGTGTCTCCAGCATAAATCGGTACCGCTCCTCTGCACTCAACCCCCGCAATCCTTCTGCCTGACGCACGAATAACTTCAGATACTTGATCGTCAGCACCCGGCCAATGTAATTGAACCAAGGGAAACTGTGATACAACTCTTCCAGCTCGTCGTAACTGATATAATAAAGCAGGCAATCCTCCAGTGCCTGAATATTTTCATGACTCTTTACCTGGTCATAACATGCTGCGTCGAAAGTTTAATCACTCATTTCTCGCTCCTCGCATCCTCACCAATCACATAAAAAGGGCGCCTATAGACATAGGCCCCCTACGTTGGTCTCGAAGCTTACGAGATCCCTTAGACACAACCCTTTCTTAGCCTGTGCATCCTGCCACCTGAAGTGTGGCATTCGGCGCGTACAATTGAGTCATCAGGACCTGCTTCGATAAAAGCCAATCAAAGGAGCCTATAGAAATAGGCTCCTTGCACATGATACTGTTTTGAGGGAATCTCTTCCCTCATTTTTGCTCCTTACTCGAAAACTAAAAACGTGAAAGCCGATCTGGCCTAGGGTAGGGGTCTTTCAAATAAATTCCCGTGACGACTTTCGTCATTAACATTTATCCGTACCGTTACCATGCACTTGAAACTCAACCAACGAAGCTTTAAGTAACGGGCATTCTCATCGCATTACTGACATACGCCTGGCGACGTGTGAGACAAAGGCCCGTTTTCCCCCATCTCATCTTGTCAAGACATGCTACGCAAATATAAAATCAATTCTCTGACAATAACAAACGCTTGTTAGTATTTTTTATTGGAATTATTTAGGTGATTTTTTATGCAATCGGTTTCTCTTTAATGCAAAGCAATCCAGTTTGAAGCTTGAGTATTTATAAAGTTCCACCTTGATCATTCAATCTCTCCACTCTCCTGAATCCTGCCGTTTTTGAGAAATCAATATTGTGTTTGAAGTTCCTTAGACATTCAGCCGGGTCCAGCCGATTAAAGTCCATCCCTGCCAGCGTTTCTGGATACGCGGCAATCGAAAGGATCACCTGAACTTCCATCCGTCCCGTTGCCATATTTAATAGCTCAGTACGTGCATTGACGATCACATAGGCCAGCGGCAATAGGGCAAGCACTTCTCTGGCCACCCGAAGAATGCTGCTGCTAATGTGCTCTTGGTAAAGGCCATTCCGCTTCGAGGGCGGCATATCTCTCTTAGATAATTTGCCCGTCGAAGTTAGCGTCAATATTTGCTTAGGAATAGTATCCTCTCCATATACCTCAAGATCTACATTGATATGGTCAGGGAAGAAGTCAAACTGCAATTGCTTTCCAAGTGCCCCGATTTGCGAGAACGGATTAAACTGTTCAATTACTTCCATAAAACCTTCAGGCTCCATGTTTAGCACTCCCCTGGCGACCAGTTGCGTTTTATCGCATTCTTCCTTATGCTTTTTATACTCCTCGTTTGCCTTTTCAAATCCATCTTGATCTTTTTTCGCCGCGACCTTTATTTTGTTCTCCAATCCTAACTTCCTCCTCCGCTCCATCCCTAACAGCTTCACAAAAAACGACGGTTTGTAGTTTGCAAGAGTATTGGCCGCATTTTGTTCATGCTGACTTGAAAAGACCGGTTGATCCGGCGGCTCCTCAGCCATTATCTCATTCCAATTCACCATTTCAATCGGTTCTCTGTGGACGGAGACGAGCATAGTGATCAGTTCCTGGTAGTGTTCTACAAGGCTCGCGGCATCGGCCAGCATTTCCTGTTTGCGACGAATCCTTTTCACCTTTTCCGCTTCCTTTTCCCTAGGTTGATGCGCTCGCTCCATGCGATTTAAGGTCGCATTCGTGCTTCGCATAAAGCCACTCAATGTGCCCATATTCTGTTGTTGGATTTTAATTAAATCCACAATTATAAGCTCTTTCTGATTCCCGCGAACAGGTGTTTTAACGGTTTTTTCTCATCGGGCAGGGCCATATTTAGAAGACATCCCAAAAGCTCCGCGGCTATTTCAGACCCTCCTTCTTCTTTCCCCTGTTTAAATCACGGCCGCCTCTCTATTTCCTGATATTTTCTCATCCATTTCTCTTGCGCCCCGAAAAAAGAAAAAAAGTTCATTTCCGAGTAGTTGTTTTGCCTATTTCAATTGTCTTATTTGGGGGGCGATAGCTCTCAAAGGAAACCTATGTCTTTTATATTCGTCCGCGTACAAAATCGCTATCATCGCATCGATTTGAATGACGTTGTCTATATCGAGTCAGCCAGAAATTATTGCAAGATCGTGTGCCGGGCGGGTGGGACTACAATGGCGCTAACGACCATGACGCGCTTGGTGGAATTGTTGCCGGGAGGGCAATTCCTGCGCATCCAGCGGTCGTACATCGTTGCATTGGACAAGATCGTTTCTTTTGACAAACGCACTGTGGCCGTCGGCGACAAGCAACTGCCCATTGGAGAAAGCTACCTGCATACGCTGATGCAACACCTCCTAATCGTCGATATTTCCCAGCCAAAGGCAAGATAGCTCCCTGGTGTTTGCTAATTAGGGTTCGCTAAAGAAGAACTATACTTATTTCTATCGCTCTCTGCCATATCAGGGGTTCCAGGCGGCCTCACGAGCTTGAAGAAATACAGTTCTTCTTTTTTCGGAATTGTCACAGGGGCAATTTCAGGAGTCTTAGTAAGGAGCCTATAGAAATAGGCTCCTTCTTATAAACCTTGCTGACATCCCGACTTTGCCGGGAAAATTTTTCGTCGTAGCTCATCCACGTGAATCAGCATTGCCCGGCACATATGGTAAATCAGACGTGTTTATTTTCCTAAAAATTGGAACTCTATCGGCTCATTTTTATTTTATCCAGTCAACTTGAAAACTTTTTAAAATGCCACATCAAGCTCAATAAATACAGCCTCCCTGGCAAATTCGACCTCCGGGTCTCCAGATAATTGACCCCCACCGACTGGCTATAGTTACTAGCTGCGCCCAGGATATCAAAAACAGACAAGCGCAACTGCAATGAACGACTTCGTAAAAACACATGATATATCGCTGCATTCCAAATCGTGGTCGTCTGGGGCGGCAGCCCACTCTGGCCGCTGATCACCTGCAAGTCAACGTTGCTGCTCACCGTGACCGCCAGCGGCAAGTCATAGGATACGTCTACTGCATAATGCTGCAACCAGCTTCGTGAGCTTTGCAAAGCACCTGCCGAGTACTTCGCCCCTGTGTAATCCGCAGAGGCACGCATCTCTGCAAACAGCTTCGCCACAGGATGGTAATTAAGTTTCAGCGTCCCGCCTGCCAAAGTTGTCGCACCAATCTCTTTCTTTTCATTTACGATGTTGATATTACGGGAATACCCGCCGCGTACACCGATATTGCCATTGCCTTTGCCATGGCCCAGGGGGAAGCCATAGGTCAGCCTTGACCCGAGTGTATAGCTACCCTCTACATTCACGTACTCCACCTGCTGGATCCCGCCGGGCAGCAGGGTGGTGGCAGAAACGATCTTATTCTGTGCAAATTCCCCTTCGCCGCTCCACTGCCAGTTGCGCAAATTTTTTAAAGTGAAACTAGAGAACGTCGCGCTCAGATGATGATCGAACTCCTGCTGCAACGCCGGGTTCCCGATTCGCACCAGGAAAGGATTGCTCAGATCCGGTAACGGCTGCAATTGGTCGATCGTAGGGGAGACACTTTTCCCCAGATATTGGACGCTAAAATTGCTGCCCCGGCTGATATTATAAATCATACTTGCCCGGGGAAAAAAGTTCGAAAAATGTTCATCGAGCCTGTGACCGAGTGTAGAATTGTCGTTCCGCAAGTCTGTAAATTGCCAACCGATCCCCAACTGATACTTAACTCGTCCCTCAAGACCATTTATCGCCGCATTCACCATTTGCGTCGTATTCTTCGTCAAAAAGCGGTTGGTAACAGCACTATCAACCCGGTCGAATCTCCTCGTAGCACTATCGTAATCGTAGCCCGTCTTGTTGCTGCTATTTACCCCCACATTGGCGCGATATCCAATATCCAGCACATGCCGCGCCCCCATCGGCTCGGTATACGACAAGGAGGCTCCATACCCATGCCCGGGCGAGCTTTGCACGGATTGTTGGTTGATCGCGGTATCCCTGATCGAGGCACCCACAGAATCAAAGCTGCGCACGGACGTATACAGGCTGGTATGATTATCCTGTGCCTGTGCCGATTGCGTGATCCCAAGAACTAGCGATCGCCGTCTCTTTCGGAACCTCCGCTGCAACAAAACCGTATTTCCCAGATTATATCCGGATAAATCTGATCGGTTTTCGGTAAGGCCTTCACTGGATAGCCATTTGGCTGCAGCCTTCTCCGTGGTCACGTTGACGCTGTCTTGACTATCGCTGCTCCCCTTCTGCGTACTCCATTTGCCGGTATAGCGCAACGTATAAAAGGAATCGATTTTCCAGTCGAGCTGTGCATCGGCATGATAGCTCGTGTTGGAATTGATCGACCCGCTCGTTCTATGCTCAAGTAGCGAAGAGTCCGTGAAAAAGCTATTCAAAATCGTGCCTTGTGTCAACTCCGTCCTGCTCCCATCTTCTCCTAGATTGAGCGAGCCATGCGTCGCATTTCCCCAATCCTGCCGGATATTCAAATCGGCATGTGTAAACGATTGCATCCCGGACCCCGGCCCAGTCGCGTTTTCCTTCCCGGAGAATTGATTGTTGATATTGTTGGCTTGCGCGTTGCCGAACAGCCAGCGCGAGGCACCTAGACGGGTCGCGTTCCCCCCGGATGCCCACCCCCCTTCGGTCCCCACCCCCGCATACGCATTCCCAAAATAACCCTGCTTGCGATCTTTCTTGAGCTTGATATTCAATGTTTTATTCCCAGTTGCATCCCGAACCCCCGTCATCCGCCCTTGGTCGGTCTGACTGTCGAAAGCTTCGATCTGCGCTACGATATCAGCCGGTAGATTGCGCGAAGCCGTCCGTGGATCGTTGAGAAAGAATTCCTTGCCGTCCAGGTAGATCTTATCCACCTTTTGCCCCTGCATCGTTACATTGCCGTCCTTATCGATCTCGATCCCAGGTAATTTTTTCAACATGTCTTCGACCGTCGCATTAGCCCGTGTGGGATATGCGCCCGCATTGAACGCAATCGTATCGTTCTTCACAATAACGGGCGGGATGGTTCGCCGCACGACCACTTCCATCAGAGGTTTGGTAGACCGGATGAGGCGCACGCGAACAAACGGTGCAGTGCTATCCCCCGCTGGCACTCTAATCACTATGGTATCGCTAACATAACCCAGGTAACTGGCGATCACTGCGTACTCACCCGGCGCCGGCCGCCGGAAACTAAATCCCGTTCTTGAACTGCGACCGTTAGCCAATACGGCGTGACCCGCCCATTTGACCAGCGATAAACTGGCGTCCTCCAGCGGCAACCTACTCACACTATCGATCACGATACCACGCAAGAATGAAGGCGTCTGCGCACGCGCCCCCGCAAAGACTGTCAAGAACAACAATATGGTAATTGGTTCTCTTTTCATACCTTCAGTCACCCTCAATAAAAAGCAGGGAAAGTAGACACAATCCCTGGTACTTTGCTTTTGCCTAAAAACTACTGATCTGAGTGACCAGTATGTCTAACGATTGCTATATGAAAAAATGTGGGGTCCATAGACATAGACCCCTTAGTCACATGAGAAAACCTGCCCGGTCACCCTTTCACTGATCACGCTCACTGCACGGACAATTTCGTTGATTGTGTTATACTTGCTTAATGAGAATCGGATATTCACACTGCCGGACATCCCAATCGCCTCCATCACGTGCGAGCCCCCGCCACTACAGGCCGACCCCCCCGAGACGGAGATTCCGGCCTGGTCCAGCTCCGACAAAAGCCACTCAGTAGCCTCCGTCTTTTGCAGTGATATGCTAACAATCGTGTACAAGCCATTGATCGGGTCACCGTTAAAGTGGATATCCGGAAAAGCCCGTTGCAGACCCTGCACTAATCGAAGTTTCAAGGCCCGGATTTGCGGACTGTCTCTTTCATAGTCACGCATAAAGACCTCCAGGGCCCTGGCCATGCCCACGATCCCAGCTACGTTTTCGGTACCTGCGCGCCGGTTCCGTTCCTGCCCGCCGCCGTGCAATAGCGGACTTAGTGACAGACCTTCCCGTGCATATAAAAGTCCCACACCCTTCGGCCCATGAAACTTATGCGCTGCAGCGCTCGCCAAATCCACTGGCAAAGCCGAGAGGTTTACCGGTAAATGCCCGATCGAAGCCACCATATCGGAAAACAGCAAGCCATCATATTTCCGGCAGATCGCTCCCGCCGCTACCAGGTCCGTGATCATCCCGGTCTCGTTGTTCGCATGCATCAGGCAAACCAGGCACTTCCGCCCTTCCGCTCGCTGCTCGCCCAACTGCCGTTCCAGATTACTTAGATCAATCTCCCCCTCTTGCCCCAGATTTACCACACTACTCCCTTGTCTCCCTGCGCCGCCCACCCCGCCTGAATATGCCTCGATAGCATGCAATACAGCATGATGTTCGATCGGCGAGTAAAGCACGTGAGAGCACCCCAAATCCCTCAAAGCTGCCCGGATTGCCATATTATTGCTCTCCGTTCCGCCACTCGTAAAAACGAGTGTTCCCGTCTTTATCCCCAATATTTCTGCGATGCTTTTTCGTGCCATCTCGACCGATGCCTTCGCCTCCATTCCATAGCCATGCAGCGAAGAAGGGTTGCCAAACCGTTCCTGCAGGATAGGCATCATCGCAGCCAGGACTTCTTCGTCCAGTCTTGTCGTTGCCGCATTGTCCAGGTATATACGTTCGTTATTCATCTGCAAGAGATGTCGTCCTGAATACTGTCCTGTTACCGGAAAAAAAGTGGATGATACCACGTGTAGATAACGGGATAGCAGAAACATTCACGAAATTCCGGCTGATGCCGAAGTGCGAACATGGCCCGTTTTCCATGAACCCACCAATAAACATCGCAAATGCGCGGCAAAGATGCGCCAATCCTCCCAAACTAACAACTGTTCGTTAAAATTATTTTTTTTGAATTCGACTAGTACTTTTTCCTTTCTCGGGCGTCTTATACATAGAGGAGCAAATATCCGGCACTTGCTCCCGTTTCAAGACAACTGGCATCGCATCGCATTGCGTTGAGCACAAAATTCGGGTAAAATCTCGTCGGAACTATTCATTGTCCTACTTGTCCATGCCCCCGCCATTCGGTGAACTGAGAAGGGGTGATATGGTGTCGGGGAACCAGGTAGTCATCTCGACAGTTAACCCCATTGCATTAATGAAGGAGAAGGTCGTATGCTTGGAAGAATTCCTGAAAGCCGTTTTGAAAAAGTTTACCGCCATCACTCGTTATTTATTTTAGCCAGCAATTTCTCAAATGCACCCGGCACAGGGCTTCCTGGATTTTTAGAAGCACAACCCCAATAATTCGAGAGGACTTTAAACTGATTGCCGGCCTCGGGATTGCCCTGCAGCAGAATGCTCAGCTCTGCCAAATCTTTTTCAGAAGCCTCACCTGTGAGCTTCCTTGCGATCAAAACCCATAGTCGTTCTTCCTTCATTTTCCTTTTTCCGGTATATTGTGAGAGGACGATTTCCGGCCAATCAGAAGCCAATTCCATGCCAGAAGAATATCATGCTGATTCACAGATTTATAACGACAATTAACATACGAACATGTCTGATTTTGATACAAGCTGTGAACGATTTCACTAGTTGTGCATCAACCTAACTTCCAGTATCTCGAAAACGGTTTTCCGTCCCCTACTTATGGAGTTTCGTCATTGGTTTTCTGGAATTCGTGCCTAAAACCGGAACCCCGCATACCTTCATTGAGCCCAACCTTTTGCGAATTTGTAAACTCATTCACATCTGCCGAAAAGGGGGCGGCAAAAGAAAACAGCAGGTCATCCTAGGAGCAGCTATAGCAAGAAGTGGAGGCTTTAGTCATGCGGGAAAGAATTATTAGGGCAGAAAACTGGTATTCGAAGAAGAGGTCAGAAATAATTTATCTATAGGCTTCGCGACGGCCGATGTGATAGACGCGCTTCTCACCAGGGTTTGATCTAAGTATATGTAGGGAATCCCGGCCAGCTTTAGGTTCGTTAGCTGGCCCAATTTTTTAGACTATTTGCTGCCATGCACAGTCGAACGCAGCCGGTTACCACGCGCCTTCCTTAGACGTTGTACCCGCCTGTTGGGCGAAGATTTCTTGCCGTCAGCAAGATCCCGTCAGCAATGCGCTTATCTGAATGCGTATACAGCGCCTTTAATAGTTGCGTTCAACATTGTAGGTATTTTTAAAGGTAGGGTGGGGTGAAAAACTCCTCCGGTTAGAGTTCGCGTGACAAGCTATTTCAGGACGAGACACTCTGAAATATAACCTCTTGACTGTACAAATTCGTACAAAAAAGAAAAGGATCACTTTTAACAGTGATCCTCATCCGCGGACTGGACGGGACTCGAACAGCCGCTATAAATACCTTATTTCCAATATTTTACAGGAGCAATTTTCGCTGCTAACCGAATTGTTACCGAATTCTAAAGAGCTGAGCCAAAGTTACATCAAAGGAGTAGTTGAGGAGCATTTATTTCACAATGCAATACAAAGAAATGTCATTGTATTTCAATCCATTGTCAAAATGCAATTCATTGTTCGCGTATCCTAGCGAGTGCAAAAGGCCTGTAACTACAAAAAGATTGGTTTCAGAGATCATCCATTTTAAAATACCAATGGGTTCTCTAATGACAATTCCTGTCGAAGGCTGTACGCTTTCATCTTGAAAAATACAAAATTTGAATGAAGAGGAAACGAATGGAAAATCAGATATGTTAATTTCTTGAAATAGGTATACGTTGTACACATTGATCATATTTGCTAGAGATAAGAATCCCTCCCGATTCCCTTGAATTACAACTGAGCTCTTAGTAGAATTCAGCTTACCATCTTCCTCCCAAAAGATCTCTAAATGAGAATCAATATGAATTAATGATTTTGGGAAATATGGTTCTTCCATCGATTAATTTTATATGCATTTATTTTGAGTCTGGTACCTCGTTTAAATGACGAGGCCTACCATGTGGGTGGGGCTCTTAATTCTCGCCAAAATAATATAAATCCCCGTATTGTCCTTTACATCTTCTAAAGAACATTTTGGGGATCCCACGGTAAAAGGACACAACCGTTACCAGGATCGGATCGCAGTTCGAACCTTTCGCGTTACGAAAGATGAGGTTATCTCCTCTGATCTCGCCGGGAAGTTCATCGGTGGAGAAGTTGTCATACTGCCCAACATATTGATTCTTCGAGTTAAAGATAAGCACTCTATTGGTGGCCCGATGAAGCTCAAGTCCCCATAGATAGATCGAAGTCATCACCTTGTATTTTCGCCCTTTTTTTGTGTATAAGTCTCCCAAGTAATGCAAGTAAACTAAAGTCGAGTCTTTTGGATATAAGAACTTGAATGTAGCATGGCGATTGTTCTTTTTTAATACGATCTGCACCATCTTTGGATCTGGAACCTGGCAGTTACTGGCTAATGACACGGCGATCAGAAGAAATATTATAACGGGCCTCGCTGCCAGCTGAATTGTATTGTTAGGTAATAGGGCTATTAAAATACCGGTTCTCGTACTTAACATGATTTACATGATTTTGACATTAACCGTTCCCATATCGCATTCTTCTTCGCTTGCTCACCGATGCCTCGAGTTGATCAACGGTATATCCAGGATCAGCTCCTGTCTCAGTAGCTTTAAATCGATGATCCAGGTCAGTCAAAAAAGGATTTACCTGCCACCATTCTAGCGTGATTTCTATATTAGAACTCAATAGAATATACAAGGCACGTATTTTCTCATCATTGGCCACACGAATATAGTCATACAGTTTATGCCGAATTGAAGCAATCTGATTTGGACTCATGATATTTAATTTGCTCTTAAAGACATCTGCAGCTAAGAAGGTTCTATTTCTTTGATCTTTTGGGTAATGGATGGTAAATACGATTGGAACCAAGCGGGCAATTTATCAGGGGAAACGGCATGTGTGGGTAGGCCGTTTTCCAGGATGACCAATACCCGATGTTCGGCTTCGGAGGTGTCGGCTATTTGTACCGTGTGAAACATGTTGAAGTACTTATCCAACTTCTCCAGGTTGCCAAAATAATTATTTGCTACGGTAATTGGATCGACGTAATGCCCGCCTTCCTGAGCTCTATCGACAACGCGAAGCTCCGACAAAGAGGTGTCTCGAAGGCCGAAGAAGATGAGATGAATAAGATACCCTGCCTCCCGGAATCTTCGCGGTATATCCCAGGTGGCTTCATTCGTGAAATGACCTTCATAAGCAATGTCTGTGTTGTCGGCCAATGCCTTTTCAATTAGCGCATCGAAAGCTTGCTCGACAAATTCCCAGGCCATTTTTTTGCATTCTTTATGAGACTTTATCCCCGATCGCCAATATTCGCTCCTCTTTTGCATGAACAGCTTATCCCCGTCGAATATGGTCGTTGTTTGTCGGATTTTGGGAGGTAAATATTCGGGGCCAATAGAGGATTTACCTGCTCCATTGGAACCTGTTATTATATATAGCTCCGGCATTTCTAGAGGGTAGAAAAATGATATCTTTTGCGTAGTGCTTGAGCCTCAGCTAAAGACAGTTGCTGAATGATAACAAACTCTTTACCTTCCTTTTTTAGGGTTACCAACTTAATATCACCGTTTGGATATTCGAGGTAGCATTGATTTTCTGGCAAATCTCGGGAGTTGATCATAAAAGGATGACCGCTAGCGAGCTTTTTCAGACGAAGCTTTCTTACTGCATCATTGCCTTTTTCTTCTATGGTTTGGAGAGCTGTCATGCTATCAAAGTTACTAAAAATAGGTCGTTGTTTTACGTCAATAATCGCTTCATTCATTAAACGAGTAGAAGCGGTAAATTCTTATAAAAAATTAATTTTTTCGATATATATCTGGTTATTTCTAAGGGGTACTTTTGTCGGCATCCAAGACACTTCTAAGCCGGGCGAGCACTGCCAGGCGGGCAAGCCACTTCTACGCAGGGAAGCCACTGCGAGTCCATAGGTCTCCCTTCGGCAGAGGTCGGCAAACTGAGCGCCAGGTAGTGGTCACCCAGGCCCCGCAAAACCCCGATCTACCTGTCACTCATTTTGCAATTCCCCCGCCTTCGGTCGGGCGGCTCCTGTGTCTGCAGCTGCGCTGCATCCACCCGCCGCCCATTTTGTCCGCCACCCGCAAGCGCCCGGCAGCTTGGCTGATGATCTTGCCTCCGCTTCGCTCCGGCATAACTCTAAGGCCGAACCGGCGGGTTGCTGCGCGTCGGCCTCCTTTGTCGGCCTTTTTCGCGCAGCACTGCCGGGGCGCATGGCGGAGGTGGCGGCTTAGGAATATGCGGCCGCGGCGATCGACAGTGGAATGCTACCTAGCTCTCCCTCGCCTTGCCCTACGCTTGCCCGAGTATAAAAGCACGGGAACTATAGTCCATCCTTAAGCATTGGAATGTGCTTTTATACTCGTGCCAGCATATCGATGTCTTCAGCTCCCCAAAAATGCCAAGAAGTAGAAATGATGGGCAAATTGCAGGGCATAGTTAATTCTTTTAACAAAATTGGCGATACCATGAATCCCGAAAAGAATCAGGGGCGCCAACGACGCCCCTGATTAGTCAGAATCACTCAAGCACCTTTTGCCAGGATTTGAACGATCTTGTCGTAGTCGAAGTAATGGACTCCGCCGATCCTGGTGTAAGGGATGATCCCTTTTGCCTTCAAATTCTGCAAGGTTCCAGGCGAAATTTTCAACAGCTTTCGAACCTCGTGTGTCTTTAGCCACTTCTTGGGCACCATGTTCAAATGCTCCTTAAGCGTCTGTCCGATTTCGACTAGGAGCCGTTGCCGAAACTGCTCCAAATCCTGGCCAGTCACTAATTGATGAGGATACAAACAAGGGGAAGTCTGTTCAATTGTCTGATCCGTACGTGTCGCTTTTATCATTTTATCCCTCCTTTTTCATTCGCACAAATACTGATAATAAGCATTCAGGATATCAAAAGTACTCAATAGAATTGACGTTTGGTTCGGCATAATTTGCCGAACGAGCCAGGCTAACTGCCGAACAACTTATTTCTCAAGACTTCCATGTTCTTGCTTATTTTTTTCCGGGTGACCCGGGCATAGCGCTGTGTGGTCTTGATGGATCTGTGACCCAACATTCGGCTTACCGTTTCCAACGGGACATCATTTTCAAGCGTAACTGTCGTCGCAAAAGTATGCCTGGCCGTATGCGTGGTCAGTTCCTTATTGATGCCGCAAATGGCAGCTAATTCCTTTAGATACCCATTAAACCGTTGATTGCTTCTAACGGGCAGTAATTTTTCATAGGATTGGCAATACGGATCGTTCTGATATCGGCTGATAATATCCATCGCAATCGGCAATAGCGGAACGCATTCCGATTGGTCGTTTTTTTGGCGGTCCTTCGTAATCCATTTATGGCCATCGATCCCGATAAAAATGTTCTCCTTACCAAGTCCAAAGGTGTCTTCATAGGCAAAGCCGGTATAGCACATGAAGACATAACAATCCCTGGCCTCTGCCAATCGGGTTACTGGAATTTCCTTCGACACGAGTGCAATCAACTCCTCCATTTCCAGACGCACCGGATCTTTTTCATGGAAGGCAAGGCGATATCCGGCCGTCGGATCGGCTGCCAGCCAGCCCATCTCAACCGTCATTTTGAGGACAGTTTTCACCTGTCGGATATACTTCATGACGGTATTATTTTCCAATTTTTCAACGGTGGTCAGATAATATTCCAAATCATGTGCGAAGGACCGCTGGATGTCTTCCAGAAAGAGGTCGGAAAGTTTGTAGAAATGCTTCAAAAAAGCCTTGACCTTGCCGTAAGTATAGCTATACTTATCCAGGGTTGCCGGGGCCTTATTGCCGGCTTCGACTCTGTCCTGGTATTTCTTCAGGTGAACCTCGAAAGCCTGGCAAAGTGTCTTCCGGTTTGGCCTGACTCCATGGAACTCGTTTTTGATCATCTCGGCCGTGACCGTTTTGCCAATAGCAATGAGCCGGCTCTCGTGCATTCGAAGGGATCCTTTCATCGTTTCCAGGTGGGCATTGATCGCTTTAGCTTCATCGGTAGTTCCTTTAACCCGTTGACTTTTTGAATCCCATAAGGCTGCAGTTACTTCCCGGTGAGTAGCAATTTCTGCGCGTTCACCATTGACAGTAATTCTGATAAAAAGGGGGAGCTTGCCATTCCTGATCCTGGCCTTAATGGCCCATACTAAAATGGAAAAACTTTGCTTCGAACTCATACATTTCGTTTTAAGTGACTGAATGATGTGTTTTGAAGCTCTTTGACACGGTAGGTCATTCGGCTGAAAGCCTTTACAGACGAAGGTTTTCAAATCATTCGGTTAACAAAAATACCGGCCACGAACTGTTAACCGAATTGTACCCGAATTCTTTGATATTGTTTCTTGCAATTTGGTGAGAGGGGAAGTTAAAACCCGCTCCTGTATTGAGTTTGGAGCGGGTTTGACGAGATGTGGAATATCTCTTAGCGGACTGGACGGGACTCGAACCCGCGACCTCCGCCGTGACAGGGCGGCATTCTAACCAACTGAACTACCAATCCAACTTACTTTTAATAGGCCAAAAACCGGAAAGGCCGAACCAAAACCGACGGCCATGATCTCCGAATTTTCAGGATGGCAAAGATAGGGTAATTTTGCGTTTTGCCAACAAAACTTTGTGGCTGCCGGGGGGTAAATCCCGGGGGAAAAGGCGCATCCGTTAATTTTACCACTTTATACTATATTGTGCCGCATTATCTTGTTAAAAGGGCAGCCCCATCCTATCGAAACCCTTGCTATTATTTTAAGATCACTATCAACAACTATGGCCCAATTAAAGAATCGACAGTTCCTGGACTTCGAACGACCCATCAAGGATCTCTTCGACGAGATCGAGAAGCTCAAGCAGACTGCCGAGAAGACCAAGGTTGACCTCAGCGACTCCATCCGCAAGCTCGAAGACCAGGTGCTGGAGAAACGCAAAGAGATCACCCAACACCTCACCCCCTGGCAAAAAGTACAGCTGAGCCGCCACCCGGACCGACCATACACCACGAAATATATCGATAAGATGTGCAAGAACTTCGTGGAGCTATTCGGCGACCGGAACGTGCGCGACGACAAGGCGATGGTGGGCGGCTTCGCCCAATTGGACGGTGAAACCGTCATGATGATCGGCCAGCAAAAAGGCACCAATACCAAAACGCGCCAGATGCGCAACTTCGGCATGGCCAATCCGGAGGGGTATCGAAAAGCGCTCCGGCTCATGAAGCTGGCAGAAAAATTCGATAAGCCCATCATCACCCTGATCGATACGCCGGGAGCCTACCCGGGCATGGAAGCCGAAGAACGCGGACAGGGAGAGGCCATCGCCCGTAACATTTATGAAATGATGCGCCTCCGGGTGCCTGTTATTTGCGTCATTATCGGGGAAGGCGCGTCGGGCGGCGCGCTGGGTATCGGCGTAGGCGACCGGGTCTATATGCTGGAGAATTCCTGGTATACGGTCATTTCGCCGGAGAATTGCAGCTCCATCCTTTGGCGTAGTTGGGACCAAAAGGAAAAAGCGGCCGAGGAACTGAAACTCACCCCGGACAATATGTATAGTTTCGGACTGATCGATAGTATCATCCCGGAACCGCTGGGAGGCGCCCATTGGGATTACGATGAGGCGGCCGCCCTGCTGAAACCCCGGCTGATCGAGACGATCCGGGAACTAAAGCAATATGCGCCCGAGTATCGCATTGAGAAGCGGATCGAAAAGTTCGGCAAGATGGGCTTTTGGAACGAATTGCCGGCATGAACACTAAAAAACCTTAACTGAATGTCTCTCAGGGAAAAGCTCCGCGGAACGGGAGTGGCGTTGATAACCGCCTTCAAAGCCGACGGTGCGGTGGACTACGACGCGATGGAACGGGTTATCGATCATGTCCTTAAGGGCGGGGTGGACTATCTCGTTACCCTCGGCACCACAGGAGAAACGCCAACCCTCAGCAAGGAGGAAAAGATCGCACTGATCCATTTCACCTATGAGAAAGCGGCCGGAAAAGTGCCGGTGATCGTTGGGATCGGAGGCAACAATACCCGGGAATTGGTCCATGACCTGGGACACTATCCGCTGGATAAAGCGACTGCCGTGCTGAGCGCCAGCCCGAACTACAACAAACCCAGCCAGGAAGGGCTTTTTCAACACTATAAGGCCCTCGCGGCTGCCAGCCCCAGGCCCCTCATCCTCTACAATGTCCCCGGTCGCACGGGACGGAACCTGAACGCCGCCACGACGATCCGCCTCGCCCGGGAGGTGAAAAATATAGAAGGGATCAAGGAGGCCAGCGGCGACATGGCCTTGTGCATGGAACTCCTGCGTGACCGGCCCGCCGATTTCCTCGTCGTCAGCGGCGATGACGCCCTGGCGCTGCCCCAGATCGCCTGTGGCATGGAGGGGGTGATCAGCGTCATCGCAAACAGTCATCCACGGCCCTTTACGGATATGGTGCGGGCCTGCCTGGCCGGAGACTTCAAAAAGGCAAAGGGCTTGAATGACCGCCTGATCGAAGCCTATGAACTGCTCTTCGGGGAGAATAACCCCGCCGGCGTCAAAGCCGCCATGAGCGAAATGAAATTGATCGGGAACTATCTGCGTCTGCCGCTGGTGCCCCTGAGCGAAGGGGTGCACAACCGCCTGAAGGCCTACCTGGCCAAATGAATTCTTCTATATTCTGTACGTGACGCCCTCCAGGGCGAGATCGGTATTGGGGAAGACTTCCCGGGCCTCCTGCTCAAAAAGGTCCAGCTTTTCATATTTGGAGCTGAAATGGCCGATCAGCAGGCGTTTAGCCCCGGCCCGGCGGGCTACCGTAGCAGCTTGTACGGTGGTGCTGTGGAACCTTTTGCCTGCCCGTTCCTCGAGTTCCTTCAAATAGGTCGTTTCATGGTATAAGAGATCGACGCCCCGAACTTTTTCGATGATGCGTTCATCGAAAAGCGTATCGGATGAATAGGCATAGGACCGGGCATGCGGGGCCGGATCGGTGACCGAGACATTGGGGACGACCTGGCCGCTCTGCGATTGATAATCTTCTCCTTTCTTGAGCCGGTCGAAGAAAGAAGAAGGGACATCGTATTGCCTCGCCTTTTCCGGATTAACCCGGCGCAAGGGCCTGATCTCGCGGAATCGGAAGCCCCAGCATTCGATCCGGTGGTAAACATGAAAGGCGCTGACCTCGAATTTCGGCTCGCTGACAATGACGCCTTCGCCTAAAAGAGGGTGGAAATGCAAGGGATAAGGCAATTCGATATTGGCGACCTTCAACTGGAGTTCGACGATGGCCTGAAGAACAGAGGGTGCATAGATATGCAGATCCTGGGTTCGGCCCAGCAGGCCCATACTGGTCAGCAATCCGATGAGCCCGAAATAATGGTCGCCATGCAAATGGGAGATAAAGACATGATTGATCTTGGAGCGGCGGATCTTGTACTTGGCCATCTGCATCTGGGTACCTTCGCCGCAATCGATCAGGAATATATGTTCCTCCATCGTAACCACCTGGGAAGTGGGGTGACGATCGAAAGCAGGAAGCGCAGAATTATTGCCCAAAATAGTGACGGCCAGCATTACGCGATTTTAAAGATTACGATCCGTGTATAGACGACAGGCAACACTGATCTGCTGCATTTTACCCCAAAATAAGCAACTTAATCCAGTAACGCGGGAGGGGATGCCGGAATTGTACCTCATGGGCTTTCAGCGTTGGGGCAATTGCCGGCGGCGGGTATTTATTCCCCGTGACCGGCCCCGGATGGCTGTCTTTCTGTCCGCCAACAACCTAAAAGCGCGATCGGATGGCAGCAAACGGGTGGGGAAACAGGCCCGGGAAGTCCGGAAGACACTTTGGAAAAAAGAAGTCAGAGGTCGTCCCCATTCAGGAGTTCCCTTTCGACCTCCTCCATCTGGACGATGTCTCCGGCCTCGCTGGCGGTCGGGACGACGTTCAAAAGCTCGAGCAGGCCTGTGTTTTCAAGCGTTTTCTCCACCTCGGGGCTCAGTTCACAGATGACGAAAGACGCCCCGCTGTCGTAAAAAGCATCCTGGATGCCGACAAGCCGCCTGGCCGCAGCATCCTCTACGATTTGGATGTCTTTAAGTATGAGTACCACGTTTTTCACGTCATTTTGGAGGATCGGCAGCAAATTATCATCCAGGGCCGCTGTCATATTAGCAGCAAGATGCTCCTCCAGGATCGTAATGGCATGGAATTTTTCCTTGGTATCAATTTTGACTTGCATATACACTTAAAGCATTATAATGGCCGTTAATAACTTAGCCGAAACATAAGTCAAAAATATTCGTTATTATTGTATAAAGCTCAATTACTTAAAAATGGATAATAATTTTTCAGCCCAGGTAAAGGAGATCATATCATTCAGCAGGGAGGAGGCTTTGCGACTGGGGAACGATTTTATCGGTACGGAGCACTTGTTGCTGGGCCTGATCCGTGAGGGAGATAATACAGCGGTTCGCATCCTGAAGAGTTTCAATGTGGACCTGTATGAATTGCGCAAGGAGGTGGAGATGGCAGTAAAAGACAAGACCGGTAAGAACATCGCCAATATAAACAGCCTACCCCTGACCAAACAGGCGGAGAAAGTGATACGTGTCACCGTACTGGAGGCAAAGGCTCTGAAGAGCCCGACAGTCGAGACTGAGCACCTGATGCTCTCGATCCTCAAGAACAAGGAAAATATCGCAACACAAATCTTAAATCAATTTGACGTGGATTACGATTTATTCAGGAACGAACTGGGCGTTGTTAAAAGCAATGAAGTGCGCAGCGAATATGCGGAAGAAAATGACGATGATTTCGACGAAGAGAAGAAGTATTCACAACAAAAGGCCCGTGCTGCAGGCAACGCAAAAAGCAAGACCCCCGTACTCGATAATTTCGGAAGGGATATCACCCGTCTCGCCGAGATGGGCGCCCTGGATCCGATCGTAGGCAGGGAGGAGGAGATCGAGCGCGTTTCGCAGATCCTCTCACGACGGAAGAAGAATAACCCCATCCTGATCGGTGAACCCGGCGTGGGTAAGACGGCGATCGTGGAAGGACTGGCCCTCCGCATCGTGCAGCGGAAGGTCTCGCGCGTATTGTTCGACAAGCGCGTGATATCCCTGGACCTGGCGGCGCTCGTGGCCGGCACCAAGTACCGCGGTCAGTTCGAAGAAAGGATGAAGGCGATCATGAATGAATTGGAGAAGAACAGGGACGTGATCCTGTTCATCGACGAGATACATACGATCGTCGGCGCCGGCGGCGCCAGCGGTTCGCTGGACGCCTCGAATATTTTCAAGCCGGCCCTGGCGCGTGGCGAACTGCAATGCATCGGCGCGTCGACCCTCGATGAGTACCGGATGTATATCGAAAAGGACGGCGCCCTGGACCGTCGCTTTCAAAAAGTGATGGTCGATCCGCCGAGCGTCGAAGAGACGATCCAGATCCTCAACAATATCAAATCCAAGTACGAAGATTACCATAATGTCACCTACTCCGATGAGGCGATCGACGCATGTGTGAAATTGTCCGACCGGTATATGACCGATCGTCTTCTGCCGGACAAGGCTATCGACGTGCTCGACGAGGTGGGCGCAAGAGTGCACTTGAAGAACATCAACGTGCCGCAGAATATCGTCGACCTCGAAAAGAAGATCGAGGATGTGAAGAACGAAAAAAATAAAGTCGTCAAGAGCCAGAAATTCGAAGAGGCCGCCTCTCTCCGCGATACGGAAAAGCGCCTCCAGGAAGAACTCGAAAAAGCCAAGAACGAATGGGAAGAGGAAAGCAAACACAAACGCTATCCCATCGACGAAGACAATATTGCCGAAGTGGTCAGCATGATGACCGGCATTCCTGTTAAACGGATGGTGCAGGCGGAAAGCGAAAAACTGCGCAACATGTCCACAGACATGGCCGGCATGGTGGTCGGACAGAATGAAGCGATCTTAAAGGTCGTTAAGGCCATCCAGCGCAATAGGGTGGGATTGAAGGACCCTAAGAAGCCTGTAGGAAGCTTCATCTTCCTCGGGCCGACCGGTGTAGGCAAGACCGAACTGGCCCGCGCCCTGGCCCGGTATATGTTCGACGCCGAAGATGCATTGATCCGCATAGACATGAGCGAATACATGGAGAAATTCACGGTCAGCCGCCTGATCGGAGCGCCTCCCGGCTATGTCGGGTACGAAGAAGGAGGCCAGCTGACGGAGCGGGTACGGCGCAAGCCTTATTCGGTGATCCTGCTGGACGAGATCGAGAAGGCGCACCCGGATATCTACAATATCCTGCTGCAGGTACTGGACGACGGGCAGCTGACGGACGGACTGGGCAGGAAGGTGGATTTCAAGAATACCCTGATCATCATGACGTCCAATATCGGCGTTCGTCAGTTGAAGGACTTTGGGGACGGAGTGGGTTTTGCCACGGCAGCGCGTACGCAAAACGCCGACGAGAACAACAAGGCGGTGATCGAAAAAGCACTTAAGCGTACGTTCAGCCCTGAGTTCCTGAATCGTATCGACGATATCGTGATCTTCAATTCCCTGAATAAGGAACATATCTTCCAGATCATCGATATCCTGATGAAGGGCGTTCTGAAACGTCTCAATACGCTGGGCTTTACCCTGGAGTTGACCGAGGAGGCCAAGAGCTTCATCGCCGACAAGGGCTATGACGCACAGTTCGGCGCCCGCCCCTTGCACAGGGCCATCCAGAAGTACCTCGAAGATCCCCTGGCAGAGGAGATCCTGACGATGAATATCAAGAATGGGGACGTGCTTATCGCCGACCTCGACAAGGAAAATTCAAAGATCAGGTTTACCCTGAAAGAGAAGGCAAAGGAAAAATCAGAGGCGTAAGGTCAACGCAAGAACCTATTTTATGCCCCGGCCCCGACAGCATTCGGACCGGGGCATTTTTCAAGCACCTGCTGCAGACATGGAAAAGAAGAAAAAGATCATTATTACCATCGACGGCTGGTCCTCATGCGGCAAGAGCACTCTCGCCAGGCAAATGGCCCGCGAACTGAACTATGTGTATATCGACAGCGGGGCGATGTATCGGGCGATCACGCTTTATTTCCTGCGCAATCACGTGGATTGGACCAAGCCGGCCGCTGTTAAAAAAGCATTGAAGAACATCGTATTGGAATTTGTCCCCAATACCAAGACCGGACAGAGCGAGATGTGGCTCAATGGAGAAAATGTGGAATATGTGATCCGGGACCTCGTTATCGCCGAAAAAGTGAGCGAGGTGGCCAGCGTTCGGGCGGTGCGCGAGTTTGCCGTGAGGCAGCAACAGGCGATGGGCAAAGGGAAGGGTATCGTCATGGACGGCCGGGACATCGGCACGGTCGTCTTCCCCAAGGCAGAACTGAAGATCTTTATGACGGCGGACAATAAGGTTCGCGTGGAGCGGAGGTTCAAAGAACTCTTCGAAAAGAACCCCAATATTACCCTGGATGAGGTGAAGCATAACCTGGAAATGCGGGACTATATCGATTCACACCGGGAGATCAGCCCCCTGCGAAAAGCCAGGAATGCCATCGAGCTGGATAACTCCCACCTGACGATGCGGCAACAACTGGAGATAGCCATGAAGTGGGCCAGGGAGCAAATGAAATAAGGCCCCGCGGAGCGGGGCCTCAATATGTAAACGTCTTCGCGCACTGTCTACCTTAGCGCAGGAACAGCAGTTCGCGGTACTTTGTAAGAACCCACTCATTGTCATCCACCAGCAGTTCCAGCTTATCTACGTGATAACGGATCTCATCGAAGAAAGGTTCCTTGACCTGGCTGGTATACGCGATAGCCTTGGTCCGGGTATCCGCCATCGCGTTGGTGACCTTCCGCGCTTCGATCATCTTGGCCACCAGCTCGCTTACCTTTGAAATGTGCTCGGAGATCTTCTCCAGGATCTGCTTCTGGTTGGCATAAGCGCTCTCTTTCAATCCGATCGTCTTCAGCCCGTTGATATTCTCGATCAGCGTGTTCTGATATTTAATGGCCGCCGGAAGGATATGGCTCGTGGCCAGTTCTCCCATAATGCGGGCCTCGATCTGTACGCGCTTAATATATTTTTCCAGTTCGATCTCATGGCGCGCCTCCAGTTCAACATGGGTATAAACGCCATTGCTTTCGAACAGATGCTTGGCCTTCTTGGTCACCACGGCATCCAGGGCCAGCGGGGTGGTGCGAACGTTCGGCAGCCCGCGCCTTTCCGCCTCATGGTGCCATTCCTCGCTATAGCCATCTCCCTCGAACAACACTTTTTCGCTGCCGACCACATATTCACGGATGACGTGCATGATGGCGATCTCTTTCTTTTCGCCTTTGTCGATCAGCGCATCCACATCCTTCTTGAACTTCTTCAGCGTTTCGGCAAGGATGGTATTGAGCGCGATCATCGCATTGGCGCAGTTGGCATTGGAGCCCACGGCACGAAACTCGAACTTATTGCCCGTAAAAGCAAAGGGGGAGGTCCGGTTACGATCGGTATTGTCAAGCAGCAATTCGGGAATGCTGCGGTGGAGGTCCAGCTTGAGAATGGCCTCGTCCTGCTCGTCAAACTTGTCGCCGACCCGTTCCTTCACATCAGCCAGGACCTTGCTCAGGTATTCACCGATAAACACGGAAATGATGGCGGGAGGCGCCTCGTTGGCGCCCAGACGGAAGTCATTGCCGGCAGAAGCGATGGACGCACGCAGCACATCCGAATAGTCGTAGACGGCCTTGATGGTGTTGACGAAAAAGGCCAGGAACATCAGATTCGTTTTCGGTGTCTTGCCGGGCGCCAGCAAATTTACGCCCGTGTCGGTGGCCATGCTCCAGTTATTGTGCTTGCCGCTGCCGTTGATGCCGGCAAAAGGCTTTTCATGCAGCAATACACGCAGGCGGTGGCGCCTCGCCACGCGATCCATCACGTCCATGAGAAGAATATTGTGATCCACAGCCACGCTGACCTCCTCGAAAATGGGGGCGCACTCGAACTGCGCCGGGGCCACTTCGTTATGACGGGTGCGGAGCGGAATGCCGAGTTTGTAGGCCTCCTGTTCGTAGTCCCGCATGAACGCATAAACCCTTTCCGGGATGCTGCCGAAATAGTGGTCCTCCAACTGCTGTCCTTTGGCAGGCGAGTGGCCAAAAACGGTCCGACCGCTCAACACCAGGTCGGGACGAGCAGTGAACAAGCCTTCGTCCACCACAAAATATTCCTGTTCCCATCCGAGGGTGGCCGTCACCTTGGTCACATTCTTATCGAAATAATGGCATACCTCGACGGCAGCCTTATCCAGCGCCGCAAGGGCCTTGAGCAGGGGCGCCTTATAGTCCAGGGACTCCCCGGTATAACTGACAAAAATGGTAGGTATGCAAAGCGTTTTTCCGGCGCCGATCTCCATGATAAAAATAGGCGAGGAGGGATCCCAGCCGGTATAGCCCCTGGCCTCGAACGTAGCCCTCAGGCCGCCGCTGGGGAAGGACGAGGCGTCCGGTTCCTGCTGAATGAGTGCATCCCCTTCGAATTGCTCGATGGGTGTTCCGTCGCTTTTTATAGTAAAGAAGGAATCATGTTTTTCAGCGGTAGTCCCTGTCAGGGGCTGGAACCAGTGCGTAAAATGGGTCACTCCTTTGCTCTCCGCCCATTGGCGCAGGCCGGCGGCGATCTGGTTGGCCACGGTACGGTCGATCCGCTTGCCGCCTTTAATGGATGCGACAAGGCTCTTATAGGCCTCATCGCTGAGGAACTCACGGGCTGTCTTCTGGGTGAAAACGTTTTCGCCGAAAATGGCGGTTATTTTCGCTGAACCGGGTAGTTCAGTGGCAGGTGAAGTATTAAGGTTGTCGATAGCTTTAAATCTTAATGATGACATGCTGTAAAGTTTAGGCGAAACTAAACGATTGAGGGTAATTAAACAATTTTTTTGACATTGTGGCGGCAAAAATGAAAAATCGACAGAGAAAAATGCAAAATAATCGACTTTTAGGTATTTATTTCTCTGATTTTTAGAGGTTTTATATTGATGATGAATTAATTTAATTCGTGCCCCCGGGCGCCTGGCGCAGGATCAGCCGGCCAAGCCCGTTGTCGAGTTTTTCAAAGAAGGGGAAGCGCCTGAGGACAAATAGGGCCGGGGCGAGCAGAAAAGGCAGAAACACACTGCGATACCGCACGATCGTGCCTGCAAATGGGATGGTATAGCCGATCAGGAGCATGCCTGAGAGAGCGAAAAAAAGGCAGCATAGGCAGAAACCGGGAGCAGGAGACCCGGGGGGTAGGCTGGAACGCAGGCTGGGTCGCGTGGCGATCAGATACCCCGATGCCATGAGAACAAGGGCCCATATAAGGATCAGCTCCACAGAAGCAGCCAGGTAGATCGGCTGGCCTCCGGCTCCGGGCAGCGGTCCAAGGCAGCCATTCAAAGCGGCATAGGGCAGGACCTGCCAAAGGCCTGCCAGGGTCGGGGACAACCAGGGCAGGGATAGGCGTGAATGCCCCTCCAGCGACTGGAACTCCTTTTGTCTGTCCGCCAGGTATTGAAGGATCCCCGTATGCAGGGTAGGCAGCAGGATGATCAGGATCAGCACGGCCGCAGCCAACACGCTTATGATCATGCGAACGCGCCGCCGAACCATCACGGCCCGCCATAGCAACAAGGCAGGCAACAGGGTGACGAGCATATTGCCGCGGAAGAAGGTGGCGCCCAGAAACAGGGCGGCGCAGGCGGCGACACGCTTGATCGTCCATCCCAGCGTGATCCCCCGCTGCAGGTGATAGAAGAAGAAGCCGAGTAACAGGTAGACCACCCCATCCTTTAACATGCAGGCGGTCCAAAACAGGGTCGATGGGATCAGCAGGGTAGTGGCCGCGCCCGAGACACCAGTCTTTAACAGGCCTTTGAATGCGTGGAACAGGGCCACGGCTCCGCCGAAAACGCAAAACGAAAATAATAAGGTATTGATGTAGAGATTGTCCACGGACAAAAAATTGAACAGGAGGTGCGTAAGGATGATAACGTTGTATGGCAAATAGGCCCAGGGCGAATTGTCCTGTACAAAGCGATGGAAGTCGGTGAACAGTTCATGGCGCGAATCGAGGCTTGCCTGAAAGAATACCCAGATATCTCCATGGTTGGGAAAATAGCGCCAGGCGATCAGATTGTGCAGGCACCCAACGCCGATGCGAAGGGCGAAGAGCAGGAGCAGCACAGAAGGCTTGAGCCCGCTGTTCCGGAAAAAAGGGATCCGCAGGATCGCAAAGCTCAGTAATCCGGCATATAGAACGAACAATAGAATATGCATATCAATGGCCCAGGAGCGACTTTATTTTATCCAGAACTATTCCTACGACGATCTCTCTTTCATATTTTGCCTTCACGCGTTCTCTGCCGGCCATCCCCATCCGCGTTTTTTCCTCGGGAGGGAGGCTGACATATTTCTTCATTTTTTCCGCCAGGTCTTCGCCGTCTTTCAACCGGCAGAGGTAGCCATTGCTGCCTTCCCGCACGACCTCGCGGCATCCTGCCGTGTCCGTAGCGATCAAGGCCTTACCCATGCTGGCGCCTTCGAGCAGGCTCAGGGGCATCCCTTCCCGGTAAGAAGGCAGTACCACGCAATCGGCTCCGGCAATATAAGGGGCTACATCGTCCGTCGAGCCAAGATATCGGATACTCCCCCGTTGAACCCATTGGTCCACTTGTCGTTCGGATATGGCCACCGGATTGCCTGCATCGAAGAAACCCAGCAAGCTGCATTGCACGTTCATGCCTTCACTGCGAAGAATGTCCGCGGCCTGCACGTATTCGTAAATACCCTTGTGCCGGATGACGCGCCCGATCAATAAAAAGCGTATGGGACCTTCCCCCGCCTTAAACGGCGAAGGGGAAAAAAGTTCCGTATCGACGCCTTCCCCGGGCAATATAAAACTGCGTTCGCTCCGGACCAAATTCTCGCGCAGGAAGACCTCACGGTCGTCGGCGTTGAGGAACCAGACTTCGGCATTTTTTCTGAGCGAGCGTCGGTAAAGGAGCTTGGCAGCCGCCTTGAGCAGGCCATCGCCTGCAAATACATAACCCAGGCCGGTGATCACGCTTATCGAGGGACGTCGTGTCCGGGCCGCCGCCCAGGAGCCGAAAATATTTGCCTTGATGGTGTAATGAAAAATGAGATCGGGTTGAATGCGGCGGTAATGACGCAGCAATTCCCGGTAGAGCGCGAGCGCGGCGAACGGGGACATGCTCTTGCCGCGGAATTTCAGCAGTTCAATATAGGTCAGTCCCCCGAGGGATTCAAAATGCGCGGTATAGGCGTCCCTTGGCGCCAGGACAAAGATGCGATAACCGTATGCCAATAATTTTTTGATGAGATAAAGCCTGAATTTGTATATGCTCCAACTGGTGTTGGCGACGAATGCAATACTGTTCTTTTCGGGCATAGTCGCAAACCTACATATTCATCTGCAAATAAGATGCTTTTTTTAGGGCCCGGACACGTAATTTTGCCTTTTTACAAAACCATGGAAGTAACCGTCAAGACAGCCGAACAACTCAGACTCACCGCGGAAGAATTCGAATCGATCAGGCAAAAGCTTGGTCGCACTCCCAATTTTACGGAACTATGCGCATTCAGCGCGATGTGGAGTGAACACTGCAGTTACAAGAATTCCATCAAATGGCTGAAGACGCTGCCCCGTGAAGGCAGCAAGATGCTGGTAAAAGCAGGAGAAGAAAATGCGGGCCTGATGGACATCGGTGACGGTTTTGGAGTGGTCTTCAAGATCGAATCCCATAATCATCCATCGGCGATAGAGCCTTTCCAGGGTGCGGCCACCGGCGTCGGCGGCATCCACCGCGATATCTTTACCATGGGTGCCCGTCCGATCGCCTCGCTGAACTCGTTGCGATTTGGGGACCTGAAAGAGGCAAAGACACAGCACCTGCTGGCCGGCGTAGTGCACGGCATCGGCCATTATGGGAATTGCTTCGGCGTACCTACCGTAGGGGGCGAGATCTACTTTGAGCCCTGCTACCACACCAACCCGCTGGTGAATGCGATGAGCGTCGGCATATTGAAGAACGGGGAGACGATCTCCGCAACGGCAAAAGGGAAAGGCAATCCCGTGGTATTCGTTGGCAGCGCCACGGGAAAGGACGGCATCGGCGGAGCGTCGTTCGCATCCGCGGACATTACCGCCGAAAGCACCGAAGAACTTCCGGCAGTACAGGTCGGAGACCCATTCCAGGAAAAAAAACTGCTGGAGGCCTGCCTGGAAGTGATCAAGACCGGCGCCGTAGTGGGCATGCAGGATATGGGCGCCGCAGGGATCATTTGCTCGACGGCCGAAATGAGCGCGAAGGGTGAGGCGGGCATGCGCATCGACCTGGACAAAGTGCCGGCCAGGCAGAAGAACATGAAGGCCTGGGAGCTGCTGCTCAGCGAAAGCCAGGAGCGCATGTTGATGGTCGTTACCAAGGGCCGGGAGCAGGATGTGATCCGCATTTTCGAAAAATGGGACCTGCCTGTAGCCGAGATCGGAGAAGTAACGGACGACAAGATGCTGCGGTTCTATATGCATGGCGAACTGGAAGCGGAGATTCCCGCATACGAGCTGGTGCTTGGAGGCGGGGCCCCGCAATATGATCGGCCTTACCGGGAACCGGCCTACCTGCAAAAGGTGAGAGCGTTCGATCCCCTGGACATAGAAGTGCCGGATGATCTCCGCGCGGTGGCCGGGGAATTGATCGCCATTCCAAACATCGCCTCCAAGAGGTGGATCTCGGTACAATACGACAGTACCGTCGGTACGGCCAATTCCTCGACCAATCAACCCAGCGACGCGGCCATCGTGCTCGCGAAGGGAAGTTCAGGACGAAGCGCTCAAAAGGCGCTGGCGATAACGACGGATTGCAATAGCCGGTATGTATTCGCCGACCCGTATACCGGTGCGATGATCGCCGTCGCAGAGGCGGCGCGTAATATCGTATGCAGCGGCGGGCAGCCGCTCGGCGTTACCAATTGCCTCAATTTCGGCAATCCCTACGATCCCGAAGTCTATTACCAGTTCGTCCATGCCATTAAAGGCATGGGGGATGCCTGCAGGCGATTCGGAACTCCCGTTACCGGAGGGAACGTGAGCTTCTATAATCAGCATCCGGATGGAGCTGTCTATCCGACGCCGACGATCGGGATGGTCGGATTGCTGGACAACGTGAATGATAAGATGACGCTTGACTTCAAAGAAGAAGGCGACATCATATTCCTGCTGGGCAAGGGCCGGGATGATATCCGATCCTCCGAATATCTTCACAAGCTCTGTGGGGTCGAGTTCAGTCCCGCCCCCCACTTCGATATCGAGGAAGAGTGCTTGCTGCAATCCGTGCTGGCCGGGCTCATCAGGGGAGGGCTGATCCGTTCGGCCCATGACGTCAGCGAAGGCGGCTTGTTCGTGAGCCTGGCGGAGTCCGCATTCCCCAACGACCTGGGATTCGACGTGGTAGCGGCGGATGCCGGGCTCAGAAAGGACGGCTATTGGTTCGGTGAAGCGCAGAGCCGCGTGGTCGTGAGCGTCAGACCGGACGAAGTGCCGGCTTTCAGACAGGCCCTCGGTAATTTTCCCCATGAAGAACTGGGCTTTGTCACAGAAGGCTCGATTGAAGTGGACGGGATGGATTGGGGAAGGGTGGCGGAATGGAAAGAAAAGTATGATACCTCGATCGAAAAGCACCTCAGCGCCGACGCGATCGCGGACGGGATTTAGGCAGGAGACGCGATCGCAGCGCGTTCAAAAGGGGAAACTCAACCCACTTATAGAACAGGACGCCACCTGCCGCCGCTACGGCCAGCTGCACCCAGATCGCAAGGTCCGGGTTGAGGAAGAACCCGAACCGGATATACAGGGAATCGAACAGCAGGAAAACGGTGAGATGGATCAGGTAGATCGAATAGGAGGCATCCCCGGCAAGCATCGCGACACGATTTTTCCAGAGAGCCTTCCATGCTCCGCATTGTTCGAGTCCGACACAACCCGCCACCAGTAAGGCTGATGGGATGCCCCACCAGAGCAGCCGGCTTGCGGACAGGCTGCCGTCCAGGGTCCGCTCGGCTTCGGAGATCCCACCGGTACCGGTAACTACCTCATAGGCGTAAGTGCAAATCGCCGCCAGAACCAGCAGCAACGAGAGGTTCCTGTGTATTCCCGGCTGCCGGTAGAACCAACAGATCAGCACGCCCAGCCCGAACTCCACGATCAATGGATTGGTCACGAAAATGAGCCTTGGGTCGGTGAGTTGACCATGTCCCCGGAGCATGATGCCGAAGATGACCAGGCCGCCCAGTATCAGCAACATCCAGCCTGCTTTGCGTTTTGCCTTGTCCAGGATGAGTACCAGGAAGAGCAGGTAGAAGAGCCATTCGAAGGCCAGCGTCCAGCAGATGCCCAGATAGGGCGATATCCATTGTCCATGATCGGCAAAAGGCAGGATGAGGATCGTCTTGAGCAGTATCCCCGGCGTCAGATGCATGGGGCCGCCCGTCTTCAGCGAATGGACCAGGTTCGGCAGGAAATAAAGGACCGTGGCGATATAGTAAACAGGATTGATCCGCAGGAATCGCTTGAGGAGGAACCGGCGGCCGGCTTTCAGGCCGCTGTCTGACCGTGCGGTATAGGAGATGATAAAGCCGCTCAGGATGAAGAAAATATCGACTCCGATCGCGCCGAAGTTCTGGAGATGAAAGAAATGCTGTTCGCCCGAGATGGCGTACTTCATTTGCAAATCGATGCTATGTGCGTACACCACGAATAGCGCGGCCATGGCGCGCAGGAATTGAATGGATTGGTACTTCATAGCCGGCCAAAGAGTATATTTGCAAATTAACAAGGTTTATGGTCAGGAAGAATGAAAATATTGTGGTTACCGGCGCTGCCGGCTTTATTGGGAGCTGTCTGGTCGGGTACCTGAATGAGAAGGGGTATAATAATCTCATCCTGGTGGACGATTTCAGCCGGAGCGATAAGGCGCCGAATCTAGCGGGAAAACATTTTGATGTGAAGGTCGAGCGGGAGGTCGTGTTCGAGTGGCTGACCGAACAAAAGCCGCCGGTCCGTTTCTTTTTTCATATCGGCGCGCGGACAGACACGACGGAATTCAATTACGCGATCCACCAACACCTGAATGTGGAGTTTTCCAAGCAGGTCTGGCAATATTGCGCGACGAACCATATCCCGCTGGTATATGCGTCATCGGCGGCGACCTATGGCGCCGGCGAATCCGGCTATGAGGATCGTCATGACATCGTCCCTTTGCTGAAGCCCCTTAATCCCTATGGACTGTCCAAGAATGAATTCGACAAGTGGGTCCTCAGGCAAAGCAGCCAGCCGCCATTCTGGGCCGGGCTAAAGTTCTTCAATGTTTATGGCCCCAATGAGAACCATAAGGGTCGCATGGCCAGTGTGATCTATCATTCGTTCAACCAGATCCGGAATGGAGGTGTGGTGCGCTTATTCAAGTCGCACCGGTCCGACTATGCAGACGGCAGGCAGCTGCGGGATTTCATCTATGTAAAGGATGTGCTGCAGGTCTGTTATTGGTTGATGGAGTACCGGCCGGAATCGGGCATTTATAATCTGGGTACGGGAAAGGCGAGGGCATTTGAAGACCTGGTAAAGGCGGTTTTCTCCGGCCTGGATCTTCCTCCGCAGATACAATACATCGATATGCCTGAGGATCTGCGTTCGACCTATCAGTATTTCACGGAAGCCAATATGAGCAAGCTGCGGGCGGCGGGTTATAAAGATGAATTCCAATCGCTGGAACAGGGAGTCGACGACTATGTGCGTAATTACCTGGCGAAAGGAACCCACTACTGAACATCAATTCCATACTATGAACAAGAAGATTGCCATCATCGGCGGAGGAAACCTTGGGACGGCCATTGCAGAAGGACTGATACAGAGCGGGTTTGTGCACCCCGACCACATCATCGTGACCAAGCGGAATATCCGCACGCTGACCGGCCTGGAAGAGCGGGGCGTCCTGGTAAGTGATAAAAATCAGGAGGCCGTACGCTACGCAGATCTCGTGATCCTTGCCGTGAAGCCCTTCCAGGTCGACGACATACTGCATCACCTGAAGGATGACTTCAGGGAAAAAACCCAGGTACTGGTATCGGTCGTTACGGGCGTCAGCATCGAACATATCGCATCATGTCTGGGAAGGAAGGTCCCCATCGTACGGGCCATGCCCAATACCGCCATTGCCATCCAGGAAAGCATGACCTGCATTGCCGCCAGGCATGTTTCGGAGGAGCAAATGCAGTATGTTCATGACCTGTTCGCGCAACTGGGCAAGGTGGTCCGGATCGAGGAAAAGTTAATGGATGCGGCCACGGTGCTGGGGGCTTGCGGAACCGCCTTCGCCATGCGATATATCCGGGCTAACATTCAGGGGGGGATCGAGATCGGGTTTGACGCGGCTACGGCGAACCTCATTGCTGCCCAGACGGTGAAGGGGGCTTCCGAACTCCTGTTGAAAAAGGGCACCCATCCCGAACAGGAGATCGACAAGGTGACGACCCCCAAAGGGTGCACGATTGCCGGCCTCAATGAGATGGAACACCAGGGTTTCAGCTCTTCGCTCATCAAAGGCCTGGTGGCCAGTTATGAGAAGATCGCAAAAGATTGAGGGACTGCCCGCTCAATTAAATAGTGTAATAGTATAATATGTAGGATATTGTATATGATGACACATTAAAAACACATTAAAAAGAAACGCGCCCAAACGGGCGGTTCGGCGCGCGGGGTTTTGGAGGCAAAATAAAATGCTGTATCTTGCGTTTAATTAACTCGGAAACCTAAAGCACACTTAATCAAGTCCTAACGGAAAACCCTTAAAATCCAAGTTGTACCATGAAAAAAGGTAAGAACCGTACTATGCTCGTTTTGGCCCTGGAAATTGCCGCAATCGTCATCCTCCATGCGGTTAAGCTTAATCAGACCGAAAAAATGGCTGCCAATAAGGAAACCATCCATAATTCTGCTGCGAACCAGACAGAAACACGGATTAATGCCCCCTATTCTCTCGCAGCTATCAAATAGCTATATAACATATTGAAAATCAAATTTTTAAGGTGGTTTAGGAGGAATCCGGAACCGCCTTATCACTTTTTATCCACATCAAAGTTTCCCGATTTTTCCGGGATCGAAATTTGCCTTAGTTTTGTATGACCTCTTGGAATTTCTTCTCTTTGTCGGTTTTCAGCAGGTCAACTTAAATTAAGATCGGGGAATTTATAGAACAGGGGCTGATCCACGTTCGCAATCCATTTTATGGCTAAATATATTTTTGTTACTGGGGGGGTTACCTCCTCATTGGGTAAGGGTATTATTGCAGCTTCCCTGGCGAAATTATTGCAGGCCAGAGGCCTAAGGGTAACCATTCAGAAGCTCGATCCGTACATCAATGTCGATCCGGGAACCCTCAACCCTTATGAGCACGGAGAATGCTATGTGACGGAAGACGGCGCGGAAACCGACCTTGACCTCGGCCATTACGAGCGCTTTCTGAACCTGTATACGACACAGGCCAATAATGTAACCACCGGCCGGATCTACCAGACGGTTATCAACAAGGAGCGCGAAGGGGCCTACCTGGGCAAGACGGTGCAGGTGATCCCGCACATCACCGACGAGATCAAGAGAAGGATGCTCCTTTTGGGTCAGGGAAACAAATACGACATCATCCTCACCGAGATCGGAGGTACGGTAGGCGACATCGAATCCCTTCCCTTCATCGAGGCGGTGCGTCAACTGCAATGGGAGATGCCGGACGAAGATTGCGTGGTCGTCCATCTGACGCTGATACCGTACTTAAGGGCAGCCAAGGAGCTGAAGACGAAGCCCACGCAACACAGCGTCAAGCTCCTCAGCCAGGAAGGAGTTCATCCGGACGTCATCGTCTGTCGCACGGAAGAGCCTTTATCTCCGGATATCCGCAAGAAGATCGCCCTGTTCTGTAATGTAAAACAAGAGGCCGTGATCGAGGCGGCCGATGCGCCGACGATCTATGAAGTACCCATCACGATGATGCGCGAAAAATTGGACCTGATCTGCCTGAAGAAGTTGAATGTCACCAACTATCATGAGCCGGAACTGAGCCGCTGGAAGGAATTCCTCGATAAGCTCAAATATCCCAAAAGTAAGGTGACCATCGGGCTCATCGGCAAGTATATCGAACTCCAGGACGCCTATAAATCCATTCTCGAATCATTTGTCCATGCAGGCGCAATGAATGAGTGCAAGGTGCAGGTAGTGAACGTGCACAGCGAATTCATCTCCCAGGATAATGTCGCCGAAAAGCTGGGCAACCTCGACGGATTATTGGTAGCGCCGGGTTTCGGGCATCGGGGCGTGGAAGGTAAGATCATCGCCGTGAAATATGCCCGGGAGAACAAGCTGCCATTTTTTGGTATCTGCCTGGGCATGCAAATGGCCGTCATCGAATTTGCACGCAACGTCCTGGGTTTACGCGACGCCCATTCCACCGAAATGGATCCCAATACCCCGGTGCCCGTCATCGACCTGATGGAAGAGCAGAAAAAAGTTACCGCAAAGGGCGGGACCATGAGGCTGGGCTCCTATCCTTGCGCATTGAAGGAGGGCTCGCTGGCCAGGCATATCTATGACGACAAGCCGGAGATCAGCGAACGCCATCGCCATCGCTGGGAGTTCAATAATGCCTACCTCCAATCATTCGAACAGGCGGGGATGACCGCCAGCGGGAGGAACCCGGAGAGCGGACTGGTGGAGATCGTCGAATTGCCGGCTCACCCCTTCTTCGTGGGCGTACAATATCACCCTGAATTGAAGAGCACGGTGGAAAGCCCACAGCCGATCTTCGTTCATTTCATCAAGGCCGCTAAAGAATTCAACGAAAGGAAGAACGCGGTGAAGAATCCCCTTTTGCAGAGCGAAATGATCTAGAGAGCCTCAAGCCCGTAGCTTGCCGTCCGCCCGTCTTTCCCCCCCTTCCACCGGGAAAGTCCGACCGGTCGCCTGATGCTTTTAGCTTGTCGCTTGAAAAGCCCCTATATTTGCACTTCCAAAAAAACAATTCTAATGGGATTCGATCGTAATACAGTGATCGGTTTTGTGCTGCTCGGACTCCTTCTATTTATCTACCTGTTCACCTCCACCCGAAATAGCCAGACTCTGGAACGCCAAAGACGGCTTGCCGAAGATTCCATCGCCAATGTCAAGGCCCGTCAGCAGGCTGCGGCAAAGCTTCAGGACACGGCCCACGTCAAACCCGTCCCGATGGATACTGCGGTCGGATTCAACAGGGCATTGACCGGTCCGGAGCAATTGCTGACCGTCGAAAATGACCTGATGAAGGTCGTCTTCAGCAATCACGGCGGACAACCCGTCCAGGTCCGGCTAAAGGAATTTTCGGCCTATGACAGCACGCCCGTGAACCTGGTAGAGCCTGCTACGGGCAACTTTATCACCTATCCCATCAATACCGGGGCAAAGCAAACCGCCGAGGTCAGCGAATTGTTTTTCGAGGCAGGGAAGGTGGTCAACAATGCGGACGGCAGCCAGACGGTGAGTTTCCGGCTGCCTGCTCCGTCAGGGGTTTCCCTGGTACATGAGTTCACCATACATCCGCACGCCTACCTGATCGACTGGAATGTCAACATGAATAATCCGGGCGCTTTGTTGACCGAAAATAATTTCAATCTCGTCTGGCACGATCACGTTCGCAAAACGCAGAAGAATATCATGGATGAGCGGCGATACGCCAGCATCTGCTTTTATGAAGACAATGCATTTGACTATATGCAGCGTGGCACCGACAAGACATTCGACAAGCCCGTGCAATGGGTGTCTGTTTGCCAGCAATTCTTCAATACCGCGCTGATCGCCAAACAAAATTTCAACTCGGGGTCGGTTGCCGCCCATTGGATCCGCAGCGACGATGATTCCACCAATACGGTCGGCACGGTCGATGTCAGCCTGCAGGCGAAGGTGACGCCCGGTTCTTCGGCTACCCTGTCCTTTCAACTCTATTATGGCCCGAATGATTATTCGATCCTGAAAAAACAGGCACCGGGAATGGACAAGATCATCGACCTGGGCAGGGGCATGTATTCCTTCGTGCGCCCGCTCAACGTCTATGTTATCATGCCGGTATTTAATTTCTTCAAGAAATTCATCAAAAGCTACGGGCTCGCCATCATGCTCCTCACTATTTTCATCCGCCTGATCACTTCACCGCTGGTCTATACGAGCTACCTGAGCGGGGCGAAGATGAAGGCCCTGCGGCCCGAGATCGAGGCCATGAAGAAGCGGGTTGGCAATGACCAGCAGCAGGTGGGCATGGAGCAAATGAAGCTTTTCCGGGAGGCAGGCGTGAATCCCTTAGGGGGGTGTATCCCGGCTCTTTTGCAGATACCCATCTTCTTCGCTTTGTATAGTTTTTTCAGCTCGAACATCGCGTTGCGGGGCGAACATTTTCTCTGGTCCAAAGACCTGTCCACCTTCGATTCTGTATTGAATCTTGGCTTTTCCATCCCGGGATATGGAGATCATGTCAGCCTGTTTGCCTTGCTGGCCGTTGCGACGAGCTTTCTGATCACCCTGTACGGCATGAGCATGACGCCTGACCAGAGCAACCCGGTGATGAAGTACATGCCGTATATCATGCCCGTAATGCTTCTCCTATTCTTTAACCGGCTGTCTTCTGCATTAACCTGGTATTATACCGTGTCCAACGCCATTACGCTGATCATACAGTTCGTGATCCAGAACTATATCATCGATCATGACCAGATCCTTGCGAAGCTGCAGCAGAACAGGAGCAAGCCGAAAACCAAAAGTAAATGGCAGGAGCGCCTGGAGCAAATGCAGGAGGCGCAAAAGAAGGCGCAGCAGTCCAGGAAGTAGCTTGCGCTTGGCGCTGTCAAAAGACTTTCTTATTTTACAGGATAGTTGCTGCAAAAATGAAGAACTTACCTACTCACGCCGTCGTCGCAATCCTGTATCTGCTGGCAGCCGTTCCCGTAGACGCACAAAAGAAGGTTGCGGAACTGACGATCGTTTATGATTACTCGATCGGGCTGGAGGGCGCCGAACCGAAGCAGCCGGGAGGCAATGAAACGGCCATCCACACGATCTACATCAAGGGCAGCAAGAGCCGCTCAGAAATGACGAATGCCTTATTTTCTTCCACTACGTTTTACGATGCGAACACAGGGAGCGGAGTGATCCTGAAGGAGGTCAGCGGGCAAAAGCTGTTGATCCGCCTGACTGCCGACAATTGGGCGGAGAGAAATAACCTGTATGACGGACTGGTCTTTACCGATACCTCAGGAACCCGGGAAATTGCGGGGTATCATTGCGTCAAAGCGATAGGCAGGACGCGGTCAGGGGCTACGATAACGGTTTTTTATACGAAGGATATCCTTCCTCAGAACAGGGAATATGATCCGGCATTCAGAAGCCTGGCCGGCCTGCCATTGGAGTATGAGCTGGCAAATGGGAACGTGAAGATCAGGTACCTGGTCTCCAAGATCAACTTCAATCCCGTTCCCGCATCGAAATTCGATATTCCCAGGTCGGGCTACCGCGAAATGAATTACGAAGAAAGCAAGAAATCAAATTTGGGGGGATAGTCGAAAACTAATCTGTCCTGGTTATTTGTGCATTTGGATCTTCAGATCCAGCACCTGCAGATTCGATTTGGCCGAAAGGTTAAGGTAGGGGGAAGTGGTCACCTTGTACTTATAAGGGAGGACAAAAAGGGTATTGCCTTTTTGGTAGGTTGATACCGTATTGAATGAGAGGCCATTGCGATCCCTCTGCTGGGATTGGAAATAGCTGCCGCTGAACGAAGGGCCCGCTTTCAGGGTAAAACCGTTGCTCGTCCGGATCGGGGTGAAACTGTTCTTGAACGGATATTTCGGGGTAGCTTTCTTTTCCTTGCCTCCGCCCGTACTGGCAATGGCAATGCCGAAAACGGCAAGCAGGAACACGCTCATCAGGAGTTGACGCGTGAGACTGTTGATTCTTATGGGAGCCGGCTTAGACATTACGGGACAAATATAGTAAAATAAATTGGGTATTTTTTAACCGTTCGTCACTTATTTTAATAAACATTTAACGGATTGACCCCGAAAAAGTTACTTTTCACCGTTAAATAATACGCCAGGGGGCTGAAAATGGTTGCCCGCGGGGGGCAAAAAATTTGCCGGAAGGGTATTATTCGGTAACTTACGCTAACCTTAAACGCATGCAAGAAAATCCATCCCAACCGGATCGGGAAGAAATGAAGGAGTTGTTGAAGCAGTATCAGGATCTGAAAAACGGCCGGCGGCATTCCTTTATGGAAGAAGAGGCATTCGAGAAGATCATCGACTATTTTGACGATACGGAAGACCTTCCCCAGGCGATCGAGGCGGTGGAACTGGGCATGGAGCAATACCCTTACTCATCGGCCCTCCTGATCAAGAAGGCAGACCTGATGATCGCCACCCGGCGCTACCAGGAGGCCCTGAACATCCTCGAAAGGGTGGAGTTGCTGGACAGTGCCGATATCAACCTTTACATACTGAAGACAGATGCCTACCTGGCCCTCGACCAGCAGGAAAAGGCCGTTGCCCTGCTGGAGAATGCCCTGTTGCATTTCCAGGGAGAGGAGCGGATCGAATTGTTATTCGAACTGGCGGACGTCTATGACGACTACGAGGAATTCGATAAGATCTTCGATTGCCTGAAACTGATCCTTGAGCAAGAGCCGGGGAATGAAGAGGCGCTCTACAAGATCTGTTTCTGGACCGACTTTACGGGCAGGAATGAAGAGAGCATTCGCCTTCACCAGCAGATCATCGACGACAATCCGTACAGTGAGCTTGCCTGGTTCAACCTGGCCGCGGCGTTCCAGGGCTTGAAATTGTATGAGAAGGCGGTAGACGCGTACAAATATGCGCTGGCCATCGACGAGAAATTCGACTACGCGTACCGGAATATGGGGGACGCCTATATCCGCCTCCGCAAGTTCAAGGACGCCATCGAATCATTAGAAAAAGTGCTGGAACTCTCCCGTCCGGAAGATGTGATCTTTGAGGCCATCGGCCACTGCTACGACAAGTTGAATAATTATGCCCAGGCCCGCTTTTACTATCGCAAAGCCTCGCACCTCAACCCGGACGACAGCAAATTATATTACAAGCTGGCCTGCACCTACATTAACGAAGGGCAATGGACGCATGCCATCAAGCAGCTCGAAGCCGCCATGCGGATCCATACGACGCAGCCCGAATATAATCTGGCCATGGGAGAATGCAAGATGCAGCTGGGCGAATTCAAGGAGGCCATTCACTTCTTTTCGAACGTAGTGAGAATGCGTCCCCGGAATATTTCCAGTTGGGAGGCCCTGATCCGTTGTTTGTACAATGCCGAGTTCTTCGAGGAGGCGCTCGAGCAAGTGCAGGCCGCGATCCGCATTACAAGCGGCAAACCCTTATTCATCTTTTATCTGAGCGCCGTTTATTTTGCGCTGGGTAAGTCGAAGGAAGGCCTTCTTCACCTGGAGCGGGCCATGATGGAAGCGCCGAAGCTGCTGAAAAAATTGCTGGAACTGAATCCAGTGATCCTTCAATATCAGCCCGTGGTGGACATCATCGCACGATACAAGAAAAACAGGTCCATTTGATTTTTTCCTTTTTTTACATGCTGAGTTTCCTAAATTTGCGCCCTGAGCAGAGAGAGTGATGAGGCAATGGTCACGAATTGAAATACTTACAGGATGAATTTTAAACTTACGCAGATCCCGACGAGAATGTTGAAGCCGCGCCAGCATGGCATAACGATGGTCATGGATAAAGGACTGAGCATCGAGGAGACAAAGAACTTCCTGAGCGTGGCGCACCCGCACATCGATATCATCAAATTGGGCTTTGGTACCTCCTTTGTCACACCGAACCTGCGGGAGAAGATCGAGGTGTACCAATCTTACGACCTGCCGGTGTATTTCGGTGGAACGTTGTTCGAAGCCTTCCTTATCCGGAACCAGTTCGAAGATTATATTTCCGTGTGCAAGGAATATGGAATTGCGCATATGGAGGTCAGCGACGGATCCATCACGATTCCGCACGCTGAAAAATGCGGTTATATCGAAAAGCTTACCAAATACGGAATGGTGCTGAGCGAGGTGGGCAGCAAGGACGCCGAACACATCATCCCTCCGTATAAGTGGATCGAGCTGATGCGGGCGGAACTGAATGCCGGCGCTACCTACGTCATCGCGGAAGCAAGGGAGGCCGGCAATGTCGGCATTTACCGGGGCAGCGGGGAAGTCCGGGAAGGCCTGGTGCAGGAGATCCTGACCCAGATCCCCGCGGAAAAGATCCTTTGGGAGGCGCCGCAGAAGGCTCAGCAATTGTATTTCATCGAATTGATCGGCTGCAATGTGAACCTGGGCAATATCGCTCCCACCGAGGTGATCGCCATGGAGGCCATGCGCGTCGGTCTGCGGGGGGATACCTTTCACCTTTTCCTGAACAAGGAGACTTCGCGATGAAAAAATACGGCCTGATAGGCTATCCGCTGGGCCATTCCTTTTCACAACAATATTTTACGGAGAAATTCAAACGAGAACGCATCGAAGGATGCGCCTATTCCGCCTTCCCCATTCCCGATATAAGCGGGCTTGGTACCCTCCTGGATGACGATTCCCTCTGCGGGTTGAATGTGACCATACCGTACAAGGAACAGGTCATTGCCTGGCTCGACGAGCAGGATGAGGTCGTCAGGCAAATTGGAGCATGCAATTGCATTAAGATCGATCGGGCGGCGGACCTTCCCGGTCATCGGCGGGTGCGCGGATATAATACCGATGTCACCGGATTCGAACAATCGCTGGTCGGCAGGCTGCGGCCCCACCACGACCATGCCCTGATCCTGGGGACGGGCGGCGCCGCCAAGGCGGTGGAATATGTCCTGCTGCGGCTGGGGATCGCTTACCGGCATGTTTCGCGGAGCGCTCCCCCGGATTCGTCTGAGGCCGGCGATGGACGTCCGCTGAGCTACCGCCAACTCGACGAAGCGCTGCTGGGCAGGTACACACTGATCATCAATACTACCCCGGTGGGAATGCATCCAAACATAGACGAATGCCCGCCATTGCCCTATGAGGCGATCACGTCCCGCCATTATTTGTTTGACCTGGTCTATAATCCGGCAAAGACCCTGTTCCTTCAAAAAGGCGAGGCAAGAGGCGCTACGACGGAGAATGGCTATGATATGCTGGTGATCCAGGCAGAGGAGAGCTGGAAGATATGGAACGCTTAGGACAAGGCCCGGAGGACGGGTTCCGGAACGGCTGCCACTTTTTTGGCCGTGTAATCAAAACAAACCATGCCTGTCTTGGCGAGAACCGCGGGTAACCACTTTTCCCCTTCCCCAAGCTCCAACTTATAGAACAGATCGAAACCCACCCGCGTGAATTCTCCCGCCGCCACGGACGCACGCAGCCTATTCCCATAGAAGATCTCCTTTTTGAACTCGATGGCCACATCGCCCATAATGAGAGAAGTGCCGCCCAGTTCGAGTTCGCTATATCCGTATTGTCCCAGGAATTGCACGCGGGCCTCGTGCAGCAGGGACAGTATGGCGTCATTACCGACATGACCGCCGTAATTCAGGTCGGTAATGCGGACCGGAAGGAGAGTGGTAAAGGGGAAAAAATCCGGTAACTTGATCCTGATCCTTGCCATGAGTTACGATTGAAGGGGTTGATGCGTTGATTGGGACCTCAGAAAGGCGACCAATTGGTCGGCCGCCTTACGCCGATGGCTATACGATGCTTTTTCCGCCAGGGTCATTTCGGCAAAACTGCGTCCTGCGCCGAAGGGAACGAAGACCGGGTCGTACCCGAACCCTTTATCGCCAGCCGGTTTGTCAAGAATGCTGCCTTCGCAGATGCCTTCGAATAAATACTCCTTACCTTCCAGGATCAGGGAAATGACCGTGCGGAACCTGGCACGCCGATCCCGGCAGCCTTCCAGATTATGCAGCAGTTTTTCGATATTCTTCCCAAAAGACCGCCCCTCTCCCGCATAACGCGCGCTGTGTACGCCCGGCTCTCCTTGCAGGGCCGCCACTTCGAGGCCCGTATCCTCGCTGAAGCAGTTCATGCCGGTGAGCCGGTAAATGGTCGCCGATTTTTCCGAGGCATTGGCCTCAAGGGTGTCGTGGGGCTCGGGGATGTCGATGTCGATGCCCGCCTGCCTGAGAGAGATCACCTCAATTGAGCGGCCGATGGCGTTTTGGATCTCGTCCACCTTGTGTTGATTGTTGGTAGCGAACAGGAGTCGGTTCATAGTTGAAAAAGAGCTTTGAGACAGACCCAGAGCTTGGATTTGAGCAGCTTGCCCTCTTCGGTCGGGCGTCCGATCTCTCCGAGCGAAGGCGCACTGAGGTACGTACACCGGTCATATGCCTGCATCTTGAACATAGGGAAGTGCAGGGGCAATTCGATATCCGCCGGCCCGGGCCCGAACAACAATATGATCGTCGGAGAGAGCTGGGCTTTAAGGGCCGAAACCTTGACCGGAGCGCCGGCCAGATTGACGATCGCCACATCCCCGATTGTCAGCTTGCAGGCTTCGAGCATTTTTGTAAGGAAGGTGAGCTGTTCATCCGGCAGGAAAGGCGATTCCGGTGAGTCCACCAGGATCGTGATATTTCTCTTGTTGTCGCCCAGGCGCCGGTATGGGCCTTGCAGATCGGGCTCCCGCACATCGGGCTCCCGCACATCGGGCGTGCCGCCGACCAAAACGTCCCCCTTGTACAATTCGGAGATGGCCAGGGCCGGTAAATCAATATCGTTGAGGCTCATAATGATGCTTTTATGGGCATCTGTCCGTGCCCCGTGATTTTGCAGGCACAAAGATTGTTCGTTTCTTTGTATTCACAAAAATAAGACCCATGATCGCTGCAATGGACATCCAGATCACAAAGGCTTCGAGGAGCAGGATAAACGAGATCGATTTCAACAACCTTCCTTTCGGGAAGAACTTCACCGATCATATGCTGGAGGTGGATTATTCCGATGGAGAATGGGGGCTCGTGAGGATCCGGCCCTTTCAATCACTGGTCTTGTCTCCTTCCCTTGCAGCGCTGCATTACGGACAAGCCATCTTCGAGGGTATTAAGGCCTATCGGGACCCGGCAGGTAATGCGTTTATTTTCAGGCCCTTCGATAATTTTACGCGTTTTAATATCAGCGCGGCCCGGATGCGGATGCCTGCGGTTCCCGAAGAACTATTCATTGAAGGGATGCGAAAGCTCGTGGAATTGGATCGCGACTGGATACCCATGAAGAACGATTATTCCCTGTATATTCGGCCCATCATGTTCGCCACCGATGAAGTGATCGGCGTGAAAGCCTCGGATAACTATAAGTTCATGATCCTGCTGAGCCCTACCGGTCCTTATTATGCCGCGCCCATGCGGATCTACGTGGAGGAAAAGTATACCCGTGCCGCACCGGGCGGGGTTGGGTTTGCCAAAACAGCCGGAAATTACGGCAGCGCAATGCAGGTCACGGCCGAAGCCCGGGAAAAAGGCTACGACCAGGTGCTGTGGATGGACGCCTTTGAACATAAGTGGGTGCAGGAGATCGGTACCATGAACGTATTTTTCATTATCGGCAACAGGGCCATTACCCCCGATCTGAACTCAGGAACCATCCTGGCCGGGGTAACAAGGGACAGCGTCATCGAGATCCTGAAGGAATTGGGCTATTCGGTCGAAGAGCGGCCGATCCATATCGATGAGGTGATCGAAGCGCACCGGAACGGCGCCCTGAGAGAGATATTCGGCACGGGGACGGCCGCCACGGTGTCGATGATCCGGGAATTGACCTACAAGGACTATAGCATGACCTTCGATACCGGGACCTGGACGGTGGCGCCTTCGGTAAAAAGCCTTCTGACAGACATTCGGGAGGGCCGCAAACCCGACAAACACGGCTGGATGTTCAAGGTTTAAATCGTTATTTTATTTGTTTGTTTCCGTAACTAAAACTAATTTTGCCATCCCAAAATAAACAGGGAAGAATGCCGACCATACAACAATTAGTTAGAAAAGGAAGAGAGATCATTCGGGCGAAAAGCAAGTCCAGGGCCCTGGATGCCTGTCCGCAGCGCCGTGGGGTTTGCACCCGTGTCTACACGACCACTCCGAAGAAGCCGAATTCGGCCCTCCGGAAGGTGGCTAAGGTGCGTCTAACCAACAAGGTAGAGGTGATCGCCTATATCCCTGGCGAGGGCCACAACCTGCAGGAGCACTCCATCGTGTTGATCCGCGGGGGTCGCGTGAAGGATCTGCCCGGCGTTCGTTACCACATCGTACGAGGGAGCCTGGATACCGCCGGCGTAAAAGACCGCAAGAAAAGCCGCTCCAAGTATGGCACGAAGAAGGAAAAGGGGGGAGCTAAACCCGCTGCTAAAAAATAATTCAAAGCGGACCATTAGGTCCTGTATAACTAAGTAATTCCAAGGAAAATGAGGAAAACGCAAGCCAAAAAATTGCCTCTGGCGCCGGATGCCAAGTATAACGACAAGCTGGTTACCCGTTTTGTCAATAATCTGATGTGGCAAGGCAAAAAGAATACCGCCTACAATATCTTCTACGACGCCCTCGACAGGGTAAAGAAGCAGACCAATGAGGAAGGGTATGATATCTGGAAAAGGGCTTTGTCCAATGTGACTCCGGCCGTGGAAGTTCGCAGCCGCCGTATCGGTGGGGCCACCTTCCAGATCCCCGCGGAAGTTCGCCCGGACCGGAAGATCTCCCTCAGCATGAAATGGCTCATCCGATATAGCCGGGAACGCAACGGACGCAGCATGGCCGAGAAACTGGCCGGCGAGATCGTTGCAGCGAGCAAGGGCGAAGGCGGAGCGTTCAAGAAGAAAGAAGACACCCACCGGATGGCCGAGGCTAACAAGGCATTTGCCCACTTCAAAGTATAGATCGCCTATTTACCTTATACCGGGAACCCTGCGCTGGTCGCAGGGTTTTTGTTATCGGAGCGTTTACGGGAAACCCGCCGGAATTTGAGCATCGCATCAATAAATTTTGTACCTTTGCGCACCGAAATCGAAACGTTTAAAACTTCTTAATATACGACAATGGCAGACTTAAGATTTCAAAGGAATTTTGGCATCGCGGCGCATATCGACGCCGGCAAAACGACCACCACCGAGCGCATCCTGCGCTACACCGGAATGATCCACAAGATCGGCGAGGTGCATGACGGCGCGGCGACCACCGACTGGATGGAACAGGAAAAGGAACGTGGTATCACGATCACCTCCGCCGCAGTAAGCTGCCAATGGAATTTCCCCACCGTAAAAGGAAAGGCGGACGCCAATACGAAGAAATATTATTTCAATATCATCGATACGCCCGGCCACGTGGACTTCACTGTGGAGGTAGAACGTTCCATGCGCGTATTGGACGGGCTGATCGCCCTGTTCTCTGCGGTGGACGGGGTGGAGCCCCAATCCGAGACGGTATGGCGTCAGGCCAACCGCTACCGGGTGCCCAGGATCGGCTTCGTCAATAAGATGGACCGGGCCGGCGCGGACTTTATCATGGTGGTGAACCAGGTGCGGGAAATGCTGGGCGCGAAGGCCGTCCCGTTGCAACTGCCCCTGGGCGCGGAAGACGATTTTCGCGGCGTGGTGGACCTGATCAAAATGAAAGGCGTTATTTGGCATATGGAGACCGAAGGAATGACCTTTGACGAAGTGCCCGTTCCGGAAGACATGCTGGAGGAGGCCAATGAATGGAGGGCCAAGCTGGTCGAGGCCGTCGCCGAATATGACGACAAACTGATGGAGAAGTTCTTCGACGATCCCAATAGCATTACCGAGGACGAAATGCACGAGGCCATCCGTAAGGCGACCATCGACCTGAGCATCGTTCCGATGATGTGCGGATCCTCATTCAAGAACAAAGGAGTGCAGACTGCCCTGGATGCCGTATGCCGTTACCTGCCCTCTCCCATCGATATCGAAGACACACTGGGCATTAACCCGGACACCGGCGAAACAGAAAGCCGTAAACCGGATGCCAAGCAGCCCTTCTGCGCGCTGGCGTTCAAGATCATGACCGACCCGTTCGTCGGCAGACTGGCATTCTTCCGCTGTTATAGCGGTCACCTCGATGCCGGTTCCTATGTCCTGAACGTCCGGAGCGGCAAGAAAGAGCGCATCAGCCGCATCATGAAGATGTTTGCTAACAAGCAGAACCCGATCGACTTTATCGAAGCGGGGGATATCGGCGCCGCCGTCGGTTTCAAAGAGATCAAGACCGGAGACACCCTTTGTGACGAGGATCATCCTATCACCCTGGAAAATATGTTCATCCCGGAACCGGTCATCGCGATCGCCGTGGAACCGAAGACCCAGGCCGACGTCGATAAGATGGGCATGGCCATTGCCAAACTGGTCGAAGAAGATCCCACCTTGCGCGTGAACACGGATGAGGATACGGCGCAGACGATCCTGCGCGGCATGGGAGAGCTGCACCTCGAGATCATCATCGATCGCATGCGGCGTGAGTTCAAGGTAGAAGTCAATCAGGGCGCTCCCCAGGTTGCGTATAAGGAAGCGTTCCACAATACCATCGAACACCGTGAGATACTGAAAAAACAAACGGGCGGCCGCGGTAAGTTCGCAGATATCCAATTCGCGATTGGACCGGCGGACGAAGAGTGGCTCAAGGAGAACGAAGGCAAGCACTTCCAGTTCGTGAACGATATCTTCGGCGGATCGATCCCTAAGGAATTCATTCCCGCTATTTCAAAAGGGTTCGAAACATCCATGACCACCGGCGTATTGGCAGGGTACCCCATGCAGAACATGAAGGTCCGGATATTCGACGGAAGCTACCATGATGTGGACTCCGACTCGATGAGCTTTGAATTGTGCGCCAAATCGGGTTTCCGCGAGGCAGGCCGCAAGGCGAAGCCGATCCTGCTCGAGCCCATCATGAGGGTGGAAGTGCTCACGCCGGATCAATACATGGGAGACGTGACGGGTGACCTCAACCGTCGCCGTGGCATCCTGGAAGGAATGGACAGCCGTGCCAATCTACAGGTGATCAAGGCAAAGGTTCCCTTGAGTGAAATGTTCGGGTATGTGACCCAGCTGCGCTCCATGAGCTCCGGCCGGGCCACTTCGACCATGGAATTTTCTCACTACGCCCCGGCTCCGAATAATATTGCCGAGGAAGTGATCGCCAAGGTGAAGGGCAGCAAGGCCAAGGCCAATGCCTGATGCCAGGTATTTTAATAATTATAATGTATAGGCCCCGTTTACGTCGTAAACGGGGCTTTTTGATGGCTATATCGAATAAATCCCCGGAACAGCCCGTTATTAGAAAAACCGGTGGGACGGCAGGGCATAGGATTTGTATTCCATGATTAAACTTTGGCTTCAGATGGATTTCAAAGAGGCAATTTTAAAATCAAGCATATGAAGAAACATCTCGTCAGATTGGCCATGGCATTCGGGATCATCATGGCCATATCGTTTACCGCATCGGCTCAGATCTATGTAAATGTTCGCCCTACGCCTCCGGTGATCGTTCGTACGGCGCCCCCGAGCCCAAGGCATGTCTGGATTGGTGAAGAATGGGAAACGCGCAATGGGGTTTATGTGCACACCGGCGGTCACTGGGCGATGCCTCCCCATCCGGGATGGGTATGGATCCCCGGACATTGGGCGCATGCGCATAGAGGACATTATTGGATCCCCGGTCATTGGAGAAGAAGGTAGCAGAAGTTGATAGTTATTGAATGATAGGCCCGGTCGTTAAACCGGGCTTTTTTTATTACGGACGGAGCGCCACTTAAGGAAGAATGTCCTAATTTCCGCGCCTAAACAGTAATCGTATGCTCCTCTTTTCAGGTTCGGTCAATCGTGGTCTTCAGGTGTCAGCTCCGATGTTCCTGCTCGTCATTTCCATGGCGGCCAGCGGTCAGCCGGGGGCCGGCCGGTTGAAATGGACAACGGAAGGCAATGCCTATTTTAAGATTGAAAACGGCGGGATAGACCGGATCGACCTGCCGGACCGCAAGGAGACGGTGATCGTCTCCAGGGAAATGCTCACGCCCGCCGGACAGACCAAGGCCCTTGGAGTGCGCAACTTTGCCTTCTCAAATGACGGAAAGAAACTGCTCATTTTCACGAACACCAAACGGGTATGGCGTTATAATACCCGTGGGGACTACTGGGTGCTCGACCTGGAAAGCAAACAGCTGAAGCAATTGGGCAGGGACAGGCCCGCCTCTTCGCTCCTGTTCGCCAAGTTCTCACCGGACGGCAGCAAAGTGGCCTATGTGAGCGAGCACAATATTTACCTGGAAGAGCTGGCAGCCGGCCCTGGCGACGCCGTCAAATGCCTGACCTCGACCGAAGGCACGCGCAAGCTGATCAACGGCACCTTCGATTGGGTTTATGAAGAAGAGCTCGATTGCCGCGATGGTTTCCGTTGGAGCCCCGATGGCCGGCATATTGCGTATTGGCAGATCGACGCCAACAAGATCAGGGACTACCTGATGCTGAATACCACCGACTCCCTCTATCCCTTTGTTGTTCCCGTCGAATATCCGACCGTGGGCGAGGCCCCTTCCCCATATAAGATCGGGGTGGTCGATGTCGGGACCGGCACGACCAAATGGATGGACATTCCGGGCGATCCCAGGCAAACCTACCTTCCGCGCATGGAATGGGCGGACAATTCGTCCCAATTGATCCTGCAGCAGTTCAATCGCAAGCAAAATGACGGCAAGATCCTCCTGAGCGACGTCGCCACAGGCGCTACGACCCAACTCTATGAAGAACAGGACAGCGCATTCATCGAGTGCAAAGGAGCCTGGCAGGATGGGGTAGTGGCGGGATGGGACTGGCTGAACGGAGGCAAGGAATTTCTCTGGGTGACCGAAAAAGACGGATGGCGTCATATCTACCGGATTAGCCGGGATGGGAAAAAAGAGACCCTGGTCACGAAAGGGAATTATGACATCATCACAGTCAGCCTGATCGACGAAAAGAATAACTACGTCTATTTCATAGCCAGCCCGGCCAATGCGACACAAAAATACCTGTTCCGCACCCGGCTGGACGGGAAAGGGAAATTGGAAAGACTGTCACCGGAGAACGAACCGGGAACGCATGAATACGACATTTCTCCCAATGGGCTTTACGCCATGCACGATTTCAGCAATGCCAATACGGAAGATGCCCAGGAATGGGTCAGCCTGCCCGGTCATGCTCCCATCGGCAAGAGTGCCGATATCCCGGCCAAGGTCGCGGAAGGAGCCGCTAAGAAAAAAGTGAATTTCTTCACGGTGCATACCGCCGATGGCGTGGACATGGACGGTTGGATCGTGAAACCTGCGAATTTCGACAGTACGAAGAAATATCCGGTACTCTTCTTTGTTTATGGCGAACCCGCATCCCAGACCGTATTGGACCGGTATGGTAACGGCAATAATTTCCTGTATGCCGGCGAGTTGTCCAGGGATGGGTATATCTACATCAGCCTGGATAATCGTGGCACTCCGGCCCCCAAGGGCCGGGCCTGGAGGAAGGCCCTTTACCGTCATATCGGGCGCTTGAATATCCGGGACCAGGCCATGGCCGCCCGGGAGATCATGAAATGGCCTTTCGTGGACACCAGCCGCATTGCCGTGTGGGGCTGGAGCGGCGGCGCAGCCACTACCCTGAACCTGATGTTCCAATACCCGGAACTCTACAAGACCGGGATCGCGGTGGCCGCGATAACCGATCAGGTCACCTATGACAATATCTATGAGGAGCGTTATATGGGGCTGGTCACGGAAAATCCGGAAGATTATACGGCGGCCTCCCCCCTGACCTATGCCAAAAACCTGAGAGGCAATCTTTTATATATTCATGGCACGGGGGATGACAACGTGCACTACAAGAATGCCGAGCTATTGCTGAATGCCCTGATCAAGTACAACAAGGTGTTTCAGTTCATGGCCTATCCAAACCGCTCGCATGGTATTTTTGAAGGGGAGGGGACCCGCCGGCATTTAAGCACCCTGTATACGGAATTCCTGAAACGGAACTGCCCCGGTGGCGGCCGATAGGCGGATCATGGACATGAGCCCGGGAAAATCAGGGGTTTGGGGAAAAAAGATCCATCGATTTTTGAGGAATTAAAAACTAACGCATACCTTTGCATCCCCGTTCGAAAAATGGGATTTGGCGTATGTCTCAACGAATCAGAATCAAATTGCAGTCCTACGATCACAATCTGGTGGATAAATCCGCCGAAAAGATCGTAAAGACCGTTCGCAGCACCGGCGCTGTCGTCACCGGGCCGATACCTTTACCGACCAGGAAGAAGATCTTCACGGTACTGCGTTCCCCCCATGTCAACAAAAAGGCGCGCGAACAGTTCCAGTTGCACACGCACAAGCGGTTGCTGGACATTTATACTTCGTCGTCCCGCACGGTCGACGCATTGTCTAAGCTGGACCTGCCCTCCGGCGTGGATGTTGAGATCAAGGCATAGCTCTTTATTTTTCCATCTGCAAACTCCCGATGGCCGGGCCGCGTCCTGAATGTGGCCGGGCCGGGGTAAAACCCGGGATAAAGCAGCGCTGGAATTGAACTTAGTAAACCTCTTGTCCGGCTGGCGCCGGACAAGATACATATGAACAAGCCATTCAGGGTTTGTTTACTGCCGGTACTTCTGTGAGCCCCGGCCCGCGCAAGGCGGACGAACGGGCGAACGACAAGAAAAGGTCGGCTGCAAACGAAGGATCGAGATCATAGACCGCTGCCGCAGGGCAAGGACGCCAAAACGTCCGGCGAATGCCGCCCCGCGAGTAAGTCTATCTGGTTGTCCTTACACCCGAGAAGGCGTAAATCTTAAATGAAATGAAAGGCATTATTGGTAAGAAGCTCGGGATGACCAGCGTCTTCAGTCCTGACGGCAAGCAAACGGCTTGCACGATCATTGAAGCGGGTCCTTGCGTGGTCACACAAGTGAAGACTAAGGATACCGACGGTTACACCTCCCATCAATTAGCATTTGGCGACAAAAAAGAGAAACACACTACGGCAGCCGCCAAGAATCACTTCGCCAAATCCAACACTTCTCCCAAACAGTTCGTAAAAGAGTTCCGCGATTTTTCCATAGAAAAGAATGCCGGCGACACCGTCACCGTCGAAATATTTTCCGAAGGTGAAAAGGTGGAAGTTGTGGGTACATCTAAAGGCAAGGGCTTTCAGGGCGTCGTAAAGCGTCATGGGTTCCATGGCGTCGGTGGACAGTCCCATGGTCAGCATGACCGTTCGCGTGCCCCGGGTTCGCTGGGCAACTCTTCGGACGCATCCCGCGTCATGAAGGGCGTTCGCATGGCAGGCCGCATGGGTGGGGACCGGGTGAAGATCAAGAGCCTGAAAGTGGTCAAGATCTTCCCGGAAAAGAACTATATCCTGGTTGGCGGATCGGTGCCCGGTCATATTGGGTCCATTGTATACATTCAGAAGTAAGAAACTTTTAATCGAATTAAGATGCAAGCAGACGTATTAACGATAAAAGGAAAAAAGACCGGCAGAAGCGTTGAACTGCCCGAGGAGATATTCGGGATCGAACCGAACGATCACGTGATCTATCTGGCCGTCAAATCCTACCTGGCCGCACAACGTCAGGGAACGCATAAAGTGAAGACCCGTATGGAGGTGAAAGGTTCCAGCAAGAAGCTTCATCGGCAAAAGGGTACGGGAGGCAGTCGTAAAGGCAACCTGCGGAACCCTTTGTACAAAGGCGGCGGTACGATCTTCGGCCCGAAGCCCCACGATTGGGATATTAAGCTGAATCGCAAGGTGAAGGACCTGGCCAAAATGTCTGCCCTGGCGCACAAGGCGAAAGGGAACTCCATCTTCGTCGTAGAAGACATCAAGCTGGATGCGCCGAAGACCAAGTCGTTTACCGATGCATTGAAGGATCTGAAAATGGATGGCAAAAAGGTGCTGTTCGTTTTGCCAGAGTATGACGACAACCTGTACCTGAGCCTGCGCAACCTGCCGTCCGTGCAGGGGATGCTGCTGGCCGATATCAATACCTATGACATCGTCAATGCCGACGTATTGCTGTTGTCGGAAACGGCTGCCAAAGTATTCTCTGAGGACGTTGCGGAAGAAGTAAAAGCATAATTGAACATTTAAATATTTAAGAGATGAAGCTCTCTGAAGTTTTGATCAAACCGATACTGACGGAAAAGGCGAACGCCCAGCAGGAAAAGCTGAGGAGATACGCTTTTCGCGTGAACCGCAAGGCCAATAAGCTGGAGATCAAGAAGGCCGTTGAAGATTTCTATGGGGTCAACGTGGTCGACGTGAATACGTCCGTGGTTCCGGGGAAGAATAAGACCCGCTTTACCAAGGCCGGTTATGTGCAGGGCCGCAAGCCGGCTTTCAAAAAGGCGATGGTGACGGTGGCCGATGGAGAGACGATCGATCTGTACGCTGCGATATAGACATTTTTCATAAAAGAATACAACGAACAATGGCACTAAGAAAATACAAACCGGTCACCGCCGGTACGCGTTGGAGGATCGGGAATGCCTATGCCGAGATCACGGAAGATGTTCCGGAAAAGAGCCTGGTGGAAAAGGTAAAGTCTACCGCCGGAAGGAATTTCCAGGGCAGGAGATCGATGCGCTATATGGGCGGTGGTCACAAGAGGATGTATCGTATCATCGATTTCAAGCGTAATAAGAAGGAAGTACCCGGCACGGTGGCTTCCATCGAATATGATCCCTATCGCACGGCCTTTATCGCCTTGCTCCATTATACCGACGGCGAAAAGCGCTATATCCTCGCACCGCAGGGATTGCAGGTGGGGGCGATCGTCCTGGCCGGAGACAATGTAGTGCCGGAGTTGGGAAATGCATTGCAACTGAAGAACATGCCCCTGGGTACGAATGTGCACAATATAGAAATGCAGCCCGGGCAGGGTGGTAAGCTGGTGCGCAGCGCCGGTACTTCTGCCCAGTTGACTAATAAGGAAGACAAGTATGCCGTACTCAAGATGCCTTCCGGCGAATTGAGGAAGGTACTGATCAATTGTTATGCTACGGTGGGCGTGGTTTCCAACAGCGATCACAGCCTCCAGAGCATGGGCAAGGCAGGCCGTAACGTATGGAAAGGCATCCGTCCAAGGAACCGCGGCGTGGCGATGAACCCCGTGGATCACCCGATGGGCGGTGGCGAAGGAAAGGCATCGGGCGGTCAGCCCCGTTCCAGGAATGGCCAGTATTCGAGGGGCCTCAAGACCAGGACAAAGGGCAAGGGCAGCGACAAACTGATCATTCAGCGCAAGAACGGAAAGAAATTATCAAAATAAAAGATCATAACTATGGGTCGTTCAATTAAAAAGGGTCCTTATGTAGATGCCAACCTGGAGGATAAGATCCTGGCCATCAATGAAGGAACAGCCAAGAAGGGGGTCATCAAGACCTGGAGCCGCCGGTCGACCATTACCCCGGATTTCGTGGGGCATACGCTGGCCGTCCACAATGGCAATAAGTTCATCCCCGTGTATGTGACCGAGTTCATGGTGGGGCATAAGTTGGGCGAGTTCGCGCCGACCCGCAATTTTAAAGGACATTCAAGCAAGAAAATCGCATAACATGGAAGCAGTAGCTAAATTGAGGAATCACCCTACGTCGCCGCGCAAAATGCGCCTGCTGGCCGATGAGATCAGAGGGATCCAGGTAGAGAAGGCCCTTGCCTTGCTTGAGCACCATCCTCAGCATTCCGCCACGCCGTTGCACAAGTTGTTGTGGTCCGCAGTAAAGAACTGGGAACAGAAGAATGAGGGACAAAGCGCCGCCGATGCCGGCTTGTTTGTTAAGACGGTGTTCGTCGACGGAGGAAGGACGTTGAAGCGTATGCGTCCCGCACCCCAGGGTCGCGGTTATCGCGTCCGCAAGCGCAGCAATCACGTGACGATCGTGGTCGATGCGCAGGCGGTTGCAGAAGACGTTAAAAACATTGATAAATCTGTTAAATCTTAATATGGGTCAGAAAACAAATCCTATCGGCGCCAGATTGGGGATCATCCGCGGTTGGGAATCCAATTGGTATGGCAGCAAAAAAGATTATGCCTTCAAGTTGATCGAGGATAATAAGATCAGGACCTACCTGAACGCTCGTATTAATAAAGGTGGGATCGCGAAGATCGTGATCGAACGTACCCTGAACAAGCTGATCGTGACCATCCATACCTCCAAGCCCGGGATCATCATCGGAAAGGGCGGCGGAGAAGTGGACCGCATCAAGGAGGAGTTGAAGAAGCTGACCGGCAAGGACGACGTCCAGATCAATATCCTGGAGATCCGCCGTCCGGAACTGGACGCGAATATCGTCGGCGACACGATCGCCCGGCAGATCGAGAACCGTATCAATTACAAGCGCGCCATCAAGATGGCCATCGCTTCCGCCCTTCGTATGGGCGCGGAAGGGATCAAGATAAAAGTGGCGGGCCGTTTGGGCGGCGCCGAGATCGCCCGAACCGAGGAGATCAAGCAGGGCCGTACGCCGTTGCATACGCTCCGCATGGATATTGACTATGCGAACGTATTTGCTCTCACCGTATATGGCAAGATCGGCATCAAGGTGTGGATCTGTAAGGGCGAAGTGCTGGCCAAGAGGGATCTGAATCCCAACTTCGTCGGCGGCAAAACGGATGTAAGCGACCGCCGGGAGAGAAGGGACCACGAACATCATCGTGATGATCATCGCGATCGCCGTGGCGGCGGAGAGCGCAGAGGCGGCGGCGGTGGAGGCGGTGATAGAAGGATGCCGGGTGGCGGCGCTGGCAGGGCCGGACGGGATAGAAGATAGGATGCGGCAGCCTGAAGGAATAAAATGCATTTTTGAATTTTTCAAATTGACATAAGATGTTACAACCGAAAAGAACAAAGCATAGGAAGGCACAAAAAGGACGCATTCGTGAAACGGCCAAGAGAGGCAGCACGATCGCCTTCGGTTCTTATGCTTTGAAGGCGATGGAAGCGATCTGGCTGACCAACAGGCAGCTGGAAGCGGCCCGCCAGGCCCTTACCCGCGCGATGAAGCGTGAGGGCAATGTCTGGATCCGCGTCTTCCCCGATAAGCCGATCACGAAGAAGCCGCTGGAAGTGAGGATGGGTAAGGGTAAGGGCAACCCTGAGTATTGGGCGGCGGTCGTGGAGCCGGGTCGCATCCTGTTCGAGGCCGATGGCGTTCCCGAAGCGGTCGCCAAGGAGGCGTTGGAACTTGCGGCGCAGAAACTCCCGATCAAGACGAAGTTCATCGTCCGCAGGGATGTGGTCGCCTTCGTAGCTGCCAAATAAATAAGAATTGAAAATATTTACCATGTCAAAGAGAATTGATTTTGTCAAGAGCATCCAGGGCCTGAATGAGTCGGACCTGCAGTCGCGTATCAAGGAAGACGAACTGCGCCTGAAGAAGCTGGAGTTTACGCATGCGATCTCTCCGCTGGAGAACCCGATGAGCATTCGGGCGCTGAGGAAGGATATCGCCAGGCTCAAGACGGCGCTTGCACAGAAGGCGGCAAGCCAGGAGGGCAAGGCTGCCGGCGCGAAGCTGCAAGCGGCAGGTTAGGCTATCAAATGGTTTGGAATTTATAAGTATATGGCCTGAAGCTCGCAGCTTGAGGCCCAAAAAACTCAGAACAATGGTTGAAAGAAATTTGCGCAAGACAAGGATCGGAGTGGTGAAGAGCAACAAGATGGAAAAGACCATCACGGTGACCGTGGAAAGGAAAGTGAAACACCCGATCTATGGAAAGTTCGTCAAGAAGACGACAAGTTTCCACGCTCATGATGAAAAGAATGAGTGCACGGTGGGCGACGTGGTGAAGATCATGGAAAGCCGCCCGTTGAGCAAGACCAAGCGCTGGCGCCTGGTGGAAGTGATCGAAAAGGCCAAATAGGCGTAGTATAGAATTAATAAAGAAATTTCAAGCTTGCGACTTGCGGCTTGAAGCTAAAAGCTCAAAAAATGATCCAGCAAGAAAGCAGATTGAATGTAGCTGATAACAGTGGCGCGAAAGAAGTGTTATGCATCCGCGTATTGGGCAATAGTGGACAGGATTACGCCCATATCGGCGACAAGATCGTGGTAACTGTGAAAGACGCCCTCCCTTCCGGCGGTATCAAGAAGGGAACGGTGACCAAGGCGGTGATCGTTCGCACGAAGAACAAGCTGCGCCGCAAGGACGGCTCTTATATCGCCTTCGACGACAATGCCGTCGTACTGCTGAACCAGGCCGACGAGCCCCGCGGCACACGTATCTTCGGGCCGGTGGCCAGAGAGTTGCGCGACAAAGGGTACATGAAGATCATTTCCCTGGCGCCGGAAGTATTATAGAACAGCTAAAAGCTAAATAAATGAGTAACCGATTCAAACCGAAGTTCAACATCAAGAAAGGCGATAACGTAGTCGTGATCGCCGGTGACGATAAGGATCCCGGAAAGGCCAGGAAGGTCCTGAATATCTATCCGGACGAATCCATGGTGCTGGTTGAAGGCGTGAATATCGTCACCAAGCATACGAAGCCTTCCGCCCAGAACACGAAGGGCGGGATCGTGAAGAAAGAAGCCAAGATCCACATCTCCAACGTGCAGTTGTGGGATGCCAAATCGGGCAGCGGCAGCAAGATCAGTCGTTCGAGGGAGAACGGGAAATTAGTTCGCATCGCTAAAAAATCAGGGGAGGTCATTAAATGAGCACTGAGAAATACATTCCGCGTCTGGCAGACAAGTACAAGAAGGAAGTTGTACCTGCCCTAATGAAGAAGTTCGGCTATACATCCATCATGCAGGCGCCGAAACTGGAGAAGATATGCCTCAACCGCGGCGTAAACGGCGCGGTGACGGATAAGAAGCTGGTGGAGGTTTCCCTGGACGAGTTGACGCTGATCACGGGCCAGAAGGCCGTCTCGACGCTGTCTAAGAAAGATATTTCCAACTTCAAGCTCCGTAAGGCCATGCCGATCGGCGCGAGGGTGACCCTGCGTGGAGTGAAGATGTACGAGTTCCTGGATCGCCTGGTATCCACGGCGCTGCCGCGTGTGCGCGACTTCAAAGGCGTGAACGAGAAATCATTCGACGGCCGCGGGAACTATACGATGGGCATTACCGAGCAGATCATCTTTCCGGAAGTGGACATCGACAAGGTGAACAAGATCACCGGCATGGACATTACGTTCGTGACGACCGCTAATACCAACGAAGAGGCATTCGAACTGTTGAAAGAACTGGGTATGCCCTTCCGCAACGCTAAAAAAGATTAACACTTAAAAATTCGATAACTCATGGCTAAAGAGTCAGTAAAGGCCAGACAAAGGAAAAGGGAAGCATTATCGGTCAAATTTGCCGAGAAACGCGCCGCTTTAAAGGCCGCAGGAGATTATAAGGCATTGGACCTGCTGCCCCGGAACTCGTCTCCGGTACGTCTGCATAATCGTTGCCAGTTGACCGGCCGGCCCAGGGGATATATCCGTTATTTCGGGATCTCCAGGGTGATCTTCCGGGACATGGCCCTGCAAGGCAAGATACCGGGGGTCAGAAAGGCGAGCTGGTAAGCCCGTCTCCGTGGCCGTATGACAATCAATTAGATCAAAAATTTAACAGTATAAACATGGTTACTGATCCTATAGCAGATTTTCTGACAAGAATCCGCAATGCGCAGATGGCGAACCACCGTATCGTCGAGATACCGGCGTCCAACCTGAAAAAGCGCATGACCGAGATCCTGTATGATAAGGGGTATATCCTCAAGTACAAGTTCGAGGACGACAGCAAGCAGGGCGTCATCAAGATCGCGTTGAAATACGATCCGTCCAGCAAAGAGCCGGCTATCAAGTCACTCGAAAGGGTGAGCCGTCCCGGTCTGAGGCAGTATGCCAGCCCTGCCGAGTTCAAGCGCGTGAAGAATGGCCTTGGCGTGGCGATCATTTCCACTTCGAAGGGCGTGATGACGGATAAAGAGGCCAAGACCCAGAATGTGGGCGGAGAGGTCCTTTGTTACGTTTATTAAACAGTAAAATCGTAAAGTATTATGTCTCGTATAGGTAAAAAACCGGTGACGCTCCCCAAGGGAGTGACGGTGACGGTAGGATCGGACAACGTGATCGTGGTCAAGGGGCCGAAGGGTGAATTGAAGCAGGCCATCGACCGGGATATCACCGTGGAAATAAAGGACGACCAGGTGGAATTCGGCCGCCCTACAGACCAGATCCGCCATCGTGCGCTGCACGGGCTGTACCGTTCGCTTGCTTCCAATATGGTGAAGGGCGTTACGGAAGGATATAAAAGACAGCTGGAGCTGATCGGCGTGGGTTTCAAGGCCTCCAACCAGGGTAACCTCCTGGACCTGGCCCTCGGTTATTCACATAACATCATTTTCGAGATCCCGAAAGAGCTGAAATTGGCTACCGCGCAGGAAAAAGGCGAGAACCCCAAGATCACGCTCGAAGGCGTCGACAAGCAGCTTATCGGTCAGGTGGCCGCCAAGATCCGTGGCCTGCGCAAGCCTGAACCGTACAAGGGCAAGGGCGTTCGTTATGTTGGTGAGATCGTCCGTAAGAAGGCGGGTAAAGCGGCCGGCAAATAATCATCCCCATTAACAGGCGCTCCGGCCAGGGCAGGGGCGCTGAAAACAAGATAATATGGATACGAAAGCACTCAGGAGACAGAAGATCAGGCACGGCATCCGCCGGAAGATCAACGGCATCGGGCAGAAGCCCAGGTTGTCCGTGTTCAGGAGCAACAGCGACATCTATGTCCAGCTGATCGACGACGACAAGAGCCTGACCCTTGCCTCTGCATCATCCCGCGACAAGGAGTTCGCAGGACAAAAATCGACCAAGGTGGAAAAGAGCAAACTGGTCGGCGCAGCCATCGCCAGAAAGGCGGCGGAACTTGGTTTGACCGAAGTGACCTTCGACCGCGGCGGATACCTGTATCATGGCCGGGTGAAGGCGGTTGCGGACGGAGCGCGCGAGGGCGGATTGAAATTCTAATTTCTAAATCGTAATTCGTAAATAGTTACAATGTCAAAAGCAATCTTAAACAGAGTTAAAGCCGGCGACCTGGAGTTGAAGGAGAAGGTAGTGGCTATCAATCGCGTGGTCAAGACGACGAAGGGCGGGCGTGCTTTCAGCTTCTCCGCACTGGTCGTGGTGGGCAACGAGAACGGGGTGGTCGGCCATGGGCTCGGAAAGGCCAAGGAAGTGCAGGAAGCCATCACCAAAGGGATCGAGGACGCCAAGAAGAACCTGATCAAGGTTCCCGTCATGCATGGCACCATCCCGCATGACCAGCTCGCCAAGGAAGGCGCCGCCAAGGTGCTGATCAAACCCGCGGCACATGGTACGGGCGTTATCGCCGGAGGCAGCATGCGCGCCGTGCTGGAAAGCGCAGGCGTAACGGACGTGCTGGCGAAATCCCTCGGCTCCGCCAACCCGCATAATGTCGTGAAAGCGACTTTCAAGGCGCTGGCGATGTTGAGAGAACCGCTGCAGGTGTCCAGGACACGGCATTTATCATTAAAGAAAGTCTTCAACGGATAAAATCTTTAAGTATGGGAAAGATCAGGATCACGCAGGTAAAGAGCGGTATCGATAGACCGGAACGTCAGAAATTGACGCTCAAGGCGCTCGGCCTGAAAAAGATGCACGCCAGCCGGGAAGTGGAAGCGACCCCGCAGGTGCTTGGAATGGTACGTAAGGTGGAACACCTGGTAAAGGTGGAAAACGTTAAAAACAAATAAAATGAACTTACATTCGATCAAGCCTGCCAAGGGCGCTACGCATAAAAAGAAACGTTTGGGACGCGGTGAAGCTTCCGGTAAGGGGGGCACATCCACCAAGGGCAACAAGGGCGGCCAGAGCCGTGCCGGTTACCAGCGCAAAATGGCGCACGAGGGCGGCCAGATGCCGATCCAGCGCCGGTTGCCCAAACGCGGGTTCAAGAATATTCATCGCATCGAGTACAAGGTCTTCAACCTCGGTCAGATCGACCAGCTCGCGGAGAAGTACGGCATCACGGAGTTTTCTACGGAGAACCTGTATATCAACGGATTGATCGGCCAGACGGACAAGGTGAAAGTGCTCGGCAACGGCGAGCTGAAGAAGAAGCTCAACTTCAAGGTCAGTGCAGTGAGCGAAAAGGCGAAAACAGCCATCGAAGGACTGGGTGGAACGATCGAGATTCTGAAGTAATTTTTGTGTAACTTGCATAGACGCATATACCACATTCCGTGAAGAAATTTATTCAAACACTTAGAAATATCTGGAGCATCGAGGATTTGAGGAGCAAGATTCTTGTGACGCTCTCGCTGATATTCGTATACCGTATCGGTACCTTCATCGTGTTGCCCGGGATCGACGCCAATAAGTTAAGTGCGCTTAGCGGTGCAAAGACCGGGGCGCTTGGCCTGATCGATGCGTTTTCCGGGGGCGCCTTCTCACAGGCTTCCATACTGGCGCTCGGGATCATGCCCTATATCTCGGCGTCCATCTTCATGCAGCTCATGACGATCCTCGTTCCGCAAATGCAGAAAGTGCAGAAGGAAGGGGAAAGCGGACAGAAAAAGATCAATCAATGGACCCGCTATCTGACGGTGATCGTCACCTTCGTGCAGGCCTATGCATACGTCACTTACCTGAAGAGCCTAGGTAAGGATGCGGTGCTGGATTCGTTCAGCACGTATTTCTGGCTTACGACGCCCATTTTGCTGACGGCAGGCACCCTGTTCGTCATGTGGCTCGGTGAAAAGATCACCGATAAAGGGTTGGGGAATGGAACCTCGCTGATCATCATGATCGGCATCCTCGCCCGTTTTCCAAGAAGCATCCAGCAGGAATGGGATGCCAAACTGGCCATCGGCAGCGGAGGTATCCTGATCTTCGTCATCGAGGTCGCCATCATGGTGGCCATTATCATGGGCCTGATCGTACTCATCCAGGGCGTGCGCAAGGTGCCCGTGAACTACGCCAAGCAGATCATCGGGAACCGGCAGTTCGGGGGCGCCCGCCAGTTCCTCCCCCTCAAAGTGAATGCCGCCGGCGTCATGCCGATCATTTTTGCGCAGGCCATTATGTTCCTGCCTACTATTTTCGCCAATTTCGACTCTACAAAGGGTATCGCCAGAATATTCTCCGATCCGCGTGATGTCGTCCATATGATCTTTTATGGCGTCGTCGTGATCGGCTTCACCTTCCTCTATACGGCACTTATTTTCAATCCCAAGCAGATCGCCGACGACCTGAAACGCAATAACGGGTTCATTCCGGGCGTAAAGCCCGGCCAGCCCACCGCGGACTATATCGGGTCGGTCATGGATAAGATCACGTTGCCGGGAGCCTTCCTCCTTGGGATCGTGGGTATCCTGCCGGGCTTTGCCCAACGGCTGAATGTCACCCAGGGATTCGCCTCCTTTTTCGGCGGCACGTCCTTGCTGATCATGGTGGCTGTTATCCTGGACTCGCTGCAGCAGATCGAAACCCAGCTGCTGATGCGCCAGTACGACGGTCTCATGAAGAGCGGGAGGATACAGGGACGTCAATCCTCCGTATCCAACGCGGTGATCTAGTCGGGAAATGCATATTTCGGATCATGATCCACTACAAAACAAAGGAAGAGATTGCCTTGATGCGTGAAAGCGCTCTGCTCGTGAGTCGTACCCTCACGGAAGTGGCAAAGGTGCTGAGGCCGGGCGTCACGACCTTACGATTGGACAGCCTGGTGGCCGAATTTATCCGGGACCACGGGGGCGTTCCTTCCTTTCTTCATTACCGTGGTTATCCATTCAATTCCTGTATGTCCGTCAATGACGTGGTCGTTCATGGCTTCCCAAATGAGGAGCCGTTGCGCGAGGGCGATATCCTGACCGTGGATATCGGCGTGGTCAAGAATGGCTACCATGGGGATCACGCATATACCTTTGCGATCGGCGATCCCGGAGCAGAAGTGCGTCAATTGATCCGGGTAACCAAAGAGTCACTCTACAAGGGCATCGAGCATGCCGTGGCCGGCGCCCGTGTGGGCGATATTGCCTTTGCGATCCAGGAACACACCGAAAAAAAATACGGATACGGAGTAGTGCGTGAACTGGTCGGGCACGGCCTCGGCAGGCAGCTGCACGAAGACCCGCAGGTACCCAATTATGGTCGCCGGGGCACCTTGCAAAAATTAAAAGAAGGGCTCGTCCTGGCCATCGAACCGATGATCAATCTGGGCAAGCGCGATATTTACACGGAGAGCGACGGATGGACGGTGCGCACGGCGGACCACAAGGCCTCCGTCCATTTCGAGCATGACGTATGCGTACAAAAAGGAAAGGCCGATATCCTGTCGGACTATTCCATCATCGAAGCGGCGGAAGCAGCCAACCCGGAACTTTTCACCGAATAACCTCATTATCCACTTATCGGATGACGACCGCCAAACAATCCCGGAAAAATATCGTGGTGATCGGCGGCGGCGCCGCGGGACTTTTCTGCGCGGTCAATGCGGCCAGGATGACGCATGAAGCCGGCATCAGGGCTAGTGTCATCGTTTTGGAGAAAACCTCCAGGCTATTGACCAAGGTGGCGGTGAGCGGCGGCGGCCGGTGCAATGTCACACATGCCTGTTTTGAGATCGGCGAAATGGCGGCAAATTATCCCCGTGGCGGCCGGTTTGCGGCAAGGGCTTTTTATAAATGGTTCACGACCGATACGATCCGGTGGTTTGCTGAACGCGGCGTGGCGCTGAAGACGGAAGCCGACGGACGCATGTTCCCGGTGAGCGATTCATCGCAAACGATCATCGATTGCCTCATAGCGGAAGCCAACCGATACGGAGTGGAAATATGGACCAGGGCCGAGGTGGCGGAGGTCGGAGTGGCTGCCGCGGCGACTGCAGACACAATGGAAGTCGGATCGGATGAGGGCGCACGATTCCGGGTGAAGCTTGCCGATTCCCGCGTGATCGGCTCGGATCATGTTTGCATTGCCTGTGGAGGATATCCCAAATCCGCCCTGTTCGAATGGGTGCGACGATTGGGCCATACGATCGAACCGCCGGTGCCTTCTCTCTTTACATTCAATATGCCGGGTCATCCCATTACGCAATTGATGGGCATCAGCGTCCCGGATGTGAAGGTCAGGATCATCTTGCAGACGGCCGGCGCGCGGGGTTCAAAGCTGACTGAACGCGGTCCGCTGCTGATCACGCATTGGGGATTGAGCGGCCCGGTGATCCTGCGCTTGTCCGCCTGGGGAGCGCGGGAGCTTGCGGCCGTCGGCACACCCGGATCGCGACCTGCCTACACGTTCAGCATCCTGGTGAATTGGCTGCCTTCTCTGAGCGAACAGGCGCTGCGCGATGAAATACATTCGCTTCGTCAGGAACTGGCAGGGCAAAAGATCATGTCGAAGAGCCCTTTCGGACTGCCCCAACGGCTATGGGAATTCCTGCTGCTGCAAGCGGGGATCGGCGAAGGGATGCGCTGGGCTGAACTGCCATCGCGCGAACAGAACAGGTTGCTGCAAACCCTTGCTGCCACCGGATTCGATATTAAAGGGAAGACGACCTTCAAGGAGGAGTTCGTTACGGCCGGCGGCGTGCGGCTGACGGAAGTCGATCCGCTCAGCATGCAAAGCAAAAAAGTGCCCGGACTTTATTTTGCCGGAGAGATCCTGGACGTGGACGGCATCACCGGCGGGTTCAATTTCCAGCATGCCTGGACCAGCGGCTGGATCGCGGCGAAAAGTATGGCGGCGTCAATAGGCGGCCGGGCCGGTTAAGCGGGACTATCTCTTTGTATAGTAATACCTGATGAGTTGACTAACCCTACCCTTATCTGACCGGCGGAATTCATATAGCGGGCCACCCGGATCATAAACGTATTTATCAAGCCTGGGCCAATAGTCGACCCGATCATAACCTAGCGTACGGGAAATAGTGCTGGCATTTTCCGGCTCATTTACATACTTTATGCAACGGTTCAAGCTGTCATAAAAGTGAATGCCCATGAACAATGGCTTCTTTTTCCCTTCCTGTCTGAACGTAGTCCTGGTTCTTGCCGCATGATCGTAGGTGTATACGTTAGCATATTCGAATTCCCCTTTGATATTATAGAATCTTTCTTCTTGCATGTCTCCGCCGGCATCATATGTGTAATGCGCGCAAGGAAGCCATTCCCCCTTTCCGAATTTCACAACGGAGCCAACAGGACGCCTTTTTTCGTCATAAACCATCTTCTCAACCCTTATATAGGTCGTGTCTTCATTAATGGTATAATTTACATCCTCCATACCTGCACTGTCATAAAAGAATTGCTGTTTCAATTGAACTGCCTTTGGCCATTCGACATTTTCGTTCATGCAAAAAATACGCCCTGAGTCATCATATTGATATGATTTACTGGACATAACCAAACTGCTGTCTCTGAATTCCGTTTTGTGCTGGATCCCGCCGGCAGCGTCAAAATCGATTATGGCCTGCAGGGTTGAGTCCTCGAACTTTCCCGACATGACTTCAAAATTGTAGACGAATTCCCTCTTGATCCTTTGCCCCTGAACTATTGCCTTTGACGGAATAAAATAATCGCCGAAATAGGTAACGTGATCCTGTGCGCTCGCCAGAGTGGAGAGGGTCGATAGTGCAAGGATCGGCGGGTAGTATAGGCGAAAGACGTTAATCATTTAAAATCAGATAATTATATAACCGTGTCCTTCCATTTTACGAGCCGGCGCGGAAGCCCCGGCGCAACTCTAATTTACTCGTTTTTTAGAGTTTTTTCGTATCTTTGCAACCCCGAATTAAAAAGCTTCGGGATCTCTATTTTATGTCTGAAAACAATATTGTTAACTCAAACGCTGAAACACAGGAGTCACCGGCAGTGGCGGAAGCAACGGCCGAGGCTACAGCGTCACCAAAAGCACCTGTGTACGTGCAGACTGCGCACGATGATTTCGATTGGACGATCGACAAGCGGAATGTAGCCGCTTATAACAAGGAAGAAAAGGAAAAGTACGACCGCGTCTATGACAACACTTTCGTCGCCATTACGGACGGCGAACTGGTCAAGGGCCTGGTCGTGGCCATGACCAAGACGGATGTGGTCGTGAACATCGGTTTCAAGAGCGATGGACTGGTATCCCTCAATGAATTCCGTGACCTGCAAAGCCTCAAGACAGGCGATGAAGTGGAAGTCATGGTGGTCGAAAAGGAGGACAGGGAAGGACACCTTCACCTGAGCCGTAAACAAGCGCGCATCACGCGGGCCTGGGAGAAGATCGTGGAAGTGCACCGCACCGGAGAAGTGGTCACGGGTACCGTAACCAGCAAGACCAAGGGCGGCCTGATCGTCGACGTGTTCGGCATGGAGACCTTCCTGCCCGGATCCCAGATCGACGTCAAACCAGTCACCGACTATGACCAGTTCGTGGGTAAGACCATGGAGTTCAAGGTGGTCAAGATCAACGAAGCGATCAAGAATGCGGTTGTGTCGCACAAGGCCCTCATCGAGAGCGATATCGAAGCGCAGCGCGCCGAGATCATCAGCAAGCTGGAGAAGGGTCAGGTGCTCGAAGGCACGATCAAGAATATTACCGATTTCGGGGCCTTTATGGATCTCGGCGGCCTGGACGGTCTCCTGTATATTACCGATATCAGCTGGGGACGTATCAGCCATCCGAGCGAAGTGCTGAAGCTGGATCAGAAGTTGCAGGTCGTCGTTTTGGATTTCGACGATGGAAAAAAACGCATCAGCCTTGGCCTGAAGCAACTGACCCCCCATCCCTGGGACGTGCTGCCTGAGAATATCAAGGAGGGCGCGATCATTAAGGGTAAGGTCGTCAATATCGAAGACTATGGCGCCTTTCTCGAGATCATGCCGGGCGTAGAAGGCCTGGTTCACGTAAGTGAGATCACCTGGGCAAATACGCCGATCAACGCAAAGGAATTCTTCAAACTGGGCGACGAGCATAATGCGAAAGTGGTGACCCTCGACAAGAATGCACGCAAGATGAGTCTGTCGATCAAGCAACTCAGCGAAGATCCCTGGAATACGATCGAGACTAAATTCCCGCAAGGCAGCAAACATACGGGTCTGGTGAAGAATATTACACCCTATGGCGTATTCGTCGAACTGGCTCCCGGCATCGGCGGTATGATCCATATCAGCGACCTCAGCTGGTTGAAGCGTTTCAACCACCCCTCCGAATACACGAAGGTCGGTCAGCACATCGAAGTGATGATACTCGGTATCGACAAGGACAACCGCAAATTGCAGTTAGGGCACAAACAACTCGAAGAAGATCCCTGGAACGCACTGGAAGAAACCTTTGCGGTGGGTTCCATTCACGAGAGTACTGTCATTCGCAAAGATGATAAAGGCGCCATCGTGCAGCTGCCCTATGGGCTCGAAGGCTTCGCTCCCAACCGCCACCTGATGAAGGAGGACGGCAAGCAGATCGTGGCCGATGAGACGGCGAAATTCATGGTGATCGAATTCGATCGGAATGAAAAACGCATCGTCCTGTCGCACACACGCTTGTGGGAACAGGCGAAGAACGACGAAAAAGAGGCCGCCAGAAAGGAAGCCCGGGTCGATGCGGACAAGACACGCAAGGCCGTGAAAACGATCCAGAACAAGGTGGAAAAACCCACCCTGGGAGATCTGGGTGCGCTGGCATCCATCAAGGAGAAATTGAAACAGGAGGAGAAAGGACAGGGTGGAGAAGCTCCCCAGGCGCCTCAGCAATGATCCGACTAAGCAATGAGATCTGCATAACGCTCCGGAAGTTCCGGAGCGTTTTTATTTTAGCGCGTCAAATTGGGTTTCTCCGAATTCCAGGAGCGAACCGAGCTTCAGATCGGCGGCTCCCCATTTGGCCAGCTGGACCTGATCCTTAGTCGGAATAATGACACATTTCATCCTGGCCGCCTTGGCGGAGATCAGCCCATTGAACGAATCCTCAAAGCATAGGCATTCCACGGGGTTCACTCCCAACTGCTCCGCGCAGTTGAGATAGACCTGGGGGTGAGGCTTGCTGAAGGACAGTGAACCCGCCGAGGAGATCGCTTGCACCAGGGCTCCTATGCGAAGCTTGTTGACGACGGTGTCGACAAGTTCGAGCGGAGAAGACGTAGCGAGCCCGATCCGGAATCTTCTTTGCCTGAAAAAAGAAAAAATATGGTCGATGCCGGGCATCGGCTCGGCTTTTGCATGGATCTTTTCAATGGCTTTGGCGACAATGGCATTTTCTGCTCCGACGGCATAGGTCTTACTGATCCCGAATTGAGTGAACCAATGGTCGATCCATTCTTTGGTCCGGAGGCCTGTCGTAAAGTGATATTGTTCCAGCGTAAGCGTGATATCGAATTGCTGCATCGTTTCCATTCCGGCCTCCTGCCAGTAGGGTTCGGAATCGATCAGCAGTCCGTCCATGTCGAAAATAACCGAGTTCAATGGCATATGTCCGGGAATTGGTTCGCGAGGCTCCAAAGATAAGAGCCCCGGTGTAAATTGTAACGACAAATCCGTACTTTCGAACAGGCAGCCAGATCAAAATGAATCACATGGGCAGAGTGCTGGAACGATTGAAGAAATTTCGCTTCGTCCGTAAGATAGTGTATGCTATTGTGGGAATAGCATCCTACCCTGGACTGACGATGGTTAACCGCCTGAAGATCTCGGGTACGGAGCATCTTCGGGGGCTGCCCCGCAACAACGTCCTCTTCGTGAGCAATCACCAGACTTATTTTGCAGATGTCATTACCTTTCTCCACATTTTCAGCGCCGTCAAGTGGGGAAAGAAGGACCGGCTCGGGCTTCCCTTTTATCTGCTGAACCCATTCACGGATGTCTATTACGTGGCGGCGGAAGAAACCATGAAGAGCAGTTGGGTCAGCCGTCTGTTCACGCTGGCGGGGGCGCTGACCGTCAAAAGAACCTGGAACAAGGCTGCCGGCGAGACGCGCAAAGGCCTGGATCCTTCCGATACACGAAAGATCACGCGCGCCCTGGCAGACAGTTGGGTGATCACCTTTCCGCAAGGCACGACTACACCCTTCGCTCCGGGGAGGAAGGGGACGGCGCTGATCATAAAACAGAATAATGCCGTTGTCGTGCCCGTCGTGATCGGTGGCTTTTGGAGAGCTTTTTCGAAAAAGGGTCTTCGGTTTAAAAAGAGAGGGACGACACTTTCCGTAAGGTTCAAGGCGCCGCTGACCATCGATTATTCTGCCCCCACAGAGGCCATCCTGGCGCAGGTGATGGATGCGATCGAACAGAGCAAAGAATTTAAGATGAAGCCCCCCCCTCATGCGGGCTAGCCCTTCACGAAAAAAGCCCGAAGCTCGCCGGCATCTTCCGGTTTCATTTTGCCGCCCAGGATCAATCGCAATTGCCTTCGGCGCAAGGCTCCCTCGAATAATTTTTTTTCCTCCTCCGTTTCCGCGATCAATTCGGGGACCGGCCGCGGCCGGCGATTGGGGTCGAGGGCGACGAAAGTTAGGTAAGCTTCATTGCTCTTGTACTTGTATTGCTGCGTATGGTCTTCGCCCCAGACCTTCAGGTGCACCTCGATCGAGGTATTAAAGGTGCGGCTCACCTTCGCCTCGATATGCACGACATTCCCCAGCTTGATGGGATTCTCGAAGGAGATATTGTCGACCGAAGCGGTTACGACGGGCGCATTGCAGTGCTTGCCGGCGGATAGCGCGGCGGCTATGTCCATCCAATACATGAGCCGGCCACCCATCAGGTTGCCGAATACGTTGGTATCGTTTGGCAATACGACTTCGGTCATAATGATATTCGACTCCTTGGCTGTTTTAGCGTGGGTTGACATCCGGTTGATTAATTTTGGCAAATATAGCGGACTAAACGGTGGTCTTTTCACATTTTTCCAGCCAGGCGTCTCCGGCATCGGCGCCAATCCCGGGGACATTGGGCGTATCCAGGAAGTAGCCTTTGTATTGGACTCCGCCCGTTACCGGATCGGCGGTATGGCCCAGCAGACAGGTGTCCATATCGTGAAAAATGATATTGTCGGACGCCAACGCGAAATGGGCGAAGGCCGTAAGGGCGATCCGGCTTTCCAGCATGCCGCCCATCATGCAGGGGATGCCATGCCGTTCGCAAAGGGCATTGATGCGTGTCGCTTCCAGGATACCTCCTGACTTGGCAAATTTGATATTGACATAGTCGCAGGCTTTTGCATCGATGAGCCGTTGGGCGTCGTGGTGATCGAAGACGCTTTCATCGGCCATGATCTTGATCGGGGACAATTTCCTGAGCTCGGGGAGCCGGTGATCCTGCCAACGACGCATAGGCTGCTCGCAAAACTGGATGCGATAAGGAGACATCTCCCGAAGCGCATGAGCAGCCGTTTCAAAATCCCATCCCTGGTTGGCGTCTATGCGCAATACGGGCTCTTCTCCGATAGCGAGACGGATCTGCCTGATCCTTTCCAGGTCTTGTTTGCCGTCCTTGCCCAGTTTAACCTTGATGATCCGCACGCCGTCGTTTCTGAAGCGAACGGCCTTGGCGGCCATATTTTCGGGCGTATCGATGCCGATGGTGAGGTCTGTTTCCAGCAGGCGGTGATTGCCGCCGAGACGGCGATAAAGGGGAACGCCGGCCGCCCGGGCGGACAGGTCATACAAGGCCATATCGAAGGCGCTCTTTGCCGTGGCGTTAAAGGCCGTGTAATCATGTAATTCGTTCATGCGCTCTTCTATCGCAAAGGCGTCCTTGCCTTTCCACAAGGCGGCAAAATCCCTGGCCATTTCGAAACAGGTGGCTTGCGTCTCTCCGACGATCATCGGGAAGGCCGAACATTCGCCGACCCCGTAATAGCCTTCGTCGACGTGGATGCGGATAAAAAGGTTCTGCGCGTAATGCATCGTTCCCGTAGCAATGGTGAACGGATGCATCGGAATGCTGAAGCGAAAGATATCGGTGCGAAGGATCTTCATGGCGCAAAAGTTAGTCATTTTAGCAGAATTTTCCTTTACTTTGCGACCAAATACTAACGCTCGTTCGTATCAATAAAATATGGAAGCCATATCATTCGACAATACGGAGAACGCATTTGCGTATAAGTCAGACAAGGAATTAAAAAAAGCAAATCTCCTTTTTTCCACCATGGGCTACCCGGCATTGGTCGGCCTGGGTACGAGGGTTACGCCCTGGATCATTCGGGCCGGTCTTCCGGTAAAGGGATTGATCCGGAAAACGATCTTTTCCCAATTCGTGGGAGGGGAAACGCTGGAGGAAACGGCCCTTGTGGCCCGGCGGCTCGGTGGCTACCATGTGCAGATCATCCTGGACTATGGCGTGGAAGGCGGCGACGAGGGGGAGAAAGGGTTCGAGCAGGCCTGCGACGAATTCATCCGCGTGATCGACTATGCCGCAACGCAGCCTAATATCCCCTTTATGAGCGTCAAGGTGACGGGCATCGCCCGGTTGGGCCTGCTGGAAAAGCTGGATCGCTCCGTCGGCGATCATGCCGGTTCCCTGATGCGCCGCTACGCCAACGCGCTTCAATCGCTGACCGGGCCGGAGGCATCGGAATGGCAAAAAGTGCAGGACAGGATGTTGCGTATATGCCGCGCGGCCGAAGCCAGGAATGTCGGCGTGCTGATCGACGCGGAGGACTCCTGGATCCAGGACCCCGTGGATGTCCTGACCATCATGATGATGGAACAATTCAACCGGGGACATGCGGTAGTATATAATACCCTTCAGCATTACCGTTCCGACCGCCTGAATTTTCTGAAGGATTGCCTGGAGGCGGCAGAACAGCGTGATTTTATTCTCGGGGCGAAGCTGGTGCGGGGCGCCTACATGGAAAAGGAACGAAAGCGCGCGGCGTATCTCGGCTATCCTTCGCCTATCCAACCTGATAAAGAGGCGACTGACCGTGACTACAACGAAGGGGTGGCTTATTGCATAGAACATATCGACCGGATCGCCCTGATCGTCGCTTCGCATAATGAGTACAGTAATCTCCATGCCGTCGAATTATTACAGCAAAAAGGGCTGCCCCTGGACCATCCCCATATCCATTTTTCCCAACTTTATGGGATGAGCGACAATATCACTTTCAACCTGGCAAAGGCGGGGTGCCCCGTCAGCAAATACCTGCCGTTCGGGCCTATTAAGGACGTCATCCCTTACCTCATGCGCAGGGCCCAGGAGAACAGCTCCGTGTCCGGCCAGACCGGACGCGAACTCGGATTGATCAGGAAGGAGTTGCAAAGGCGGAAGGCGATGGCGTCACGTTAAATGCCGGCCGGCTTATTTTTCTATTCATAAGTCTGGGAAAATCTTTACTTTTGGGCCCGTATTTTTAGGGTCTTTAGCTCAGTTGGTTAGAGCGCTTCCTTGACATGGAAGAGGTCGCTGGTTCGAATCCAGTAGGACCCACGAATAGGTGCATTAACGGCACCTTTTTTTTATTCCGTTTACGCGAGCCCCAAAATAGGCAATAACCTTAGTATTCCCTCGTTTACAGCTGATCCTCCCTTATAATCTATCAGCTTACCCCTAAAGTCAATACTATGAAAAAGGCCTTATTGCTCTGGCTTGGTACCTATTGTGCCCTTCTGCTCTTTGCCCAGCCCTCCATCCAGACCAGCTTCATGACAGGCATTTCATTGCCTGTGAGCGGCAATGCGGTAAATGGCACCCATGCCGGCAGCGGCATTCATTTTGGGAACCACCTGGATTATTTAATGGGCAACGGACCGTTACGATTCGGGATCGGCGCCTATATCGGGTTTTTAAACGGATTGGGCACGAACGATAAATATCTCAAAACCGGGCAGGATATTGCAACCCGGAACGGTATGCAGGCTTCCCAACTCCAATCCACGCAGTCTTCCTTTAAAAGCACCCATATCCTCCTTGGACCCGTGGCCTCGGTCCGATCCGGCAACTGGGATGCCAGCCTGTGGATGAAAGGAGGCTATGGGATGAATGAACCGGGGAACTATGCTGTGGTCTATAAAGCAAATGGCGTCGTCAACAATATCTATATCAATCAGGCAGGGGATAATAAGAACGGGTTGGCCTATAGCCTGGGCGGAGCCATTCGCTTTGCTATATCGGAATATGCGGGGCTGCAATTGGCGGCCAATTATTTTGGCACACAGACGGATCAGGTCAATTATAATTTTGAACGGGAGAAGGGATTGGCGCCGCTGTATAGTACCGCTTCAAATGCCTATCTGCAGGCTTCGGTCGGCCTGGTATTTACGATCGGAAAAATCACAGGCAAGCCTGAGGTCAAGTCTGCGGTCGCTTACGATCGGGCAGCAGAAGCAAGAAATATAAACAAAGAAAACAGGAATGGAGAGCAGCATTCCGATTCACTTTATTTCTCTCCGGAAAGACTTACAATAAAAGGTACCCGGCAAACACAAAGCCCGACCTTCGGATCCATGGTAAGAACGCCTATGCAGTCTGTAAATAACTATCTCACGGGCTTCGTGTACCAGGGCAGTAAAGGACCGGTCCTGGGTCAATGCGGCGCGAGTGAAATGGCAAGCGATCCGATCCCCGGCGTCGATGTTCGTCTGATGTGCGAAGGTTGCAGCAGTCCCTGGTTGGGCCGCACAAATGCAGATGGAAGTTTCTCGATCAGCAATATCCCACCCGGCAATTACCAGGCGGTCATCAATAAGGATACGCTTGCCGTTAGGATAAGCAACATTTCCGGCAATAACAGCGGGCTCAGCGTGCTGGAATTGCCCTTAAATGAATGCAGCATGGCCAACAATATACTCTATGCCGAAAATAAAGTGTATGTGGAGGTCATTTCTGCCAGGGAGACTTCCAGTGGGATGGCCAGCGGGAGAAGAACCCTTGCCGGTCCTTCCAGTGTGATGACCGTTACAAATACATCATTCGAAGTAAACTGGAAAAATATCATTAGTAACGAGGGTAAGCTCTACGCCGAAGTAATGACGGCCAGAGAGGCGAGCACGGGAATGGCAACGGGAAGAACCCTTATTACGGGTGACCTCGATGGGGACGGCGTCGCGGAGTATGCTTCCGTGCATATGGCAACGGAGCACGGATCGGGTATGGCAAGCGGTTTGACGGATATCGTACATCTTCATAAAGAGGGGATCATTCATAGGGATCTGGCTGCCAGGAGCATGCTCACACCGGACGGCGGTCAAAATGCGGGCGAGGCAGCGGTAAGCAACCCTTTGTATCAAGGTTCCGGCAGCAGCGGTCACAATCCCTTTTTCGAAAGCAAGGACGCCATTCAGGTCAGCGGCAGCAATGGAGTAGATCATTCCCTTTTCCTGCCATCGACATTGGATCTGAAGACAGCGGTAACTGCCAACACGGGCCCGGGGAATAGTTTTGATTGCTGGCCCATCAGGTGGATGCCCGGCAGTCATAAGACCGATAACAATTCAAATACGTTGCGGGCCAGCATCAATACGACCCGCTCCAATATTAAGCACGTAAGCCGGATAAACTGCACAGGAGGCAGTTGTAATGTCGAATGTGTCGTGGAGATGAATGGCCAGGAATACGATGCCGTTCTTATCGGTGCGTTTAAGAGGTCTGTTGCTCCCTGAGCCACGTGAGGACGGAGCCGGCTTCCCGGTTTGACAACGGGTGGAACATCGGACCGTTCCATGGAACCACCCTCAGGAATTATGACTAGATTTGCCGGTAGGAGCATAGATCGCAGTGGTGAAAAATATACCGATTAAAAATATCCTGCTTTCCGCAATCTTTATCGTTTTCGGAACGATGGGGGTAAGCGCCCAGCATGTGCCGGACACGGTAACTCCCCACGGCCAAAGGCCAGTCAGCACGCAGGATACGGCAATAGCCGGGCGGCGCAACCCGTCTCAGACAAGGCTTGGCGGAAAGAATGGCCGCGGGCGGCCGGGTGTCACCCTGTCCAGGGCGAAAACCGAGCGGCGTAAATTCGATTCTACACTGTTTACGACGGCCAGTGAGCCCACTTCGGGCGATTACCTCGAAAGCCTGGAAAAGGTTTTCCAGTTGCTGAGCGCTGTGCCCGTTACTATTTCCTCCTTCACCCGCCTTGAGGAGATCCATGAACAGTTTGACGCGGAAGACTCTGTCCTGGATCTGGTAAAGAACCGGTTGACTGCCGGTGACGAACGCGACCTGAACATACGTAATCTCCAGATGTTCAATACGCTGCTCGATCAGCTGGATAAGAGTACCGGCAGGTACGCTGACTATTTGCAGACGTATGATAAGAAAATGGACGGCATCAGGGGGGACATCGCGGGTCTCAAGAAAGATACGCTGATGTTGCTTATATTCAGGGATTCTACGCTAAAAGCCACTTTTGAGCCTCAGTTGCAGGATATAAAATTAAAATGGCGGCAGGCTGACAGCCTGATCAAGTTGAACCTCGAGGAAATAAACGATCTGAAGGCGCGGGCCTCGGCGAACACGATCACCATTTCAGACCTTCTTTACCGGGTAGACACGGACCTGGAGGACGTTGGCAGAAAGGCGTTCGGAAAAGAAAAAAAATATCTCTGGGAGTCAGGCGTCCCGGCGATCGCGCCACATCAGCCCTTCATCAGCGAACAGCAACTGGCCAGGTATTATTTCGCCAATTCCCGCGGCAAACGTGTATGGCTGATCTTGACCGGGCTGGTCTTCTTCTTCTGGAACTGGCTTAATTTTCGGACACTGAGGAGGCTTCATAGCCTGAAATCCGTTGAGATCTTTCATTTTCGGCATATCCAACCCTTTCCTCTTACCGCTTCTCTTTTATTCATCCTTAACCTGGCGCCTCTTTTTGATCTCTATGCTCCGGCGATCTATATTGAATCCATCCAGTTCTTCCTCATGGTGCTCCTGACGATCGTGTTGCGCAATCAGCTTCCGCGGGGACATTTTTACGGATGGTGTGTTTTTATTGTTTTATTCTTATTCGTGCCGGTAATCCGAATTCTTGGTCTCCCGGAGGGCACGCAGCGTTGGATGGACTTTATCCAGAGTAGTCTGTCCGTGGCATTTGGGCTGGTCTTGCTATTTGGGTCGAACGTAACGAATCTCAACAAGTTATTCGGCTCATCGGATCTCCCCGTTAGTTCAACGATATCCGGAGGTACAAAGCTGGTGTTCTATGCCGGAGGATTATATGTCTTCCTCAACTTATTGGCGCTCGGATGCAATCTGGCGGGCCGTGTTACCCTGTCGAAAATATTTGGTGCGACCGGCGTGTATGCTTTTGCGCAGACCGTCAGCCTGATCATATTTGTTCAACTGGTCGTTGAGGCCTTTCTGCTCCAGATACAGACCAGCAGGGTCCGCAAGCGATACCCGGAGAACTTCGATGTTCCCGGAGTCACGCGTTCCATCTATCGCGTTGCCGCCGGCCTTGCCATTTTTCTATGGCTGATCGTGTTTTCATCGAATCTAAACCTGTTCGATGCGCTAAACGATCTGTTGACCAGTTTACTAACCAGTCCGAGGCATGTTGGGAGCTTTTCATTTACGCTTGGCGGGATCCTTTTGTTCATGGCCATTATCTGGACGGCCAATTTCTTGCAGCGTTATATTACTTTTTTCTTTGGCGATACCGGGGACGATGCGGCTATTGACGACAAAGGGCAGCGATCCAAGCTGCTGGTTACCCGGCTTATCTTGCTGACGGCCGGCTTTCTGCTTGCGGTGGCTGCATCCGGGCTGCCGCTGGACAAGATCACCGTCATCCTGGGAGCCCTGGGCGTCGGTATTGGCCTTGGTTTGCAGAGTATCGTGAACAATTTCGTCTCCGGGATCATTTTGATATTCGACAGGCCGCTTAGGATCGGAGATATGGTGGAGATCGGGGATAAAAAGGGTAAAGTGAAGGAGATCGGCATCCGTTCCAGCACCCTGCTCACCGATGATGGTGCCGAAGTGATCATCCCGAACGGGGATGTACTCTCCCATAATATTGTTAATTGGACGCTTAGCAATAATCACGTGCGCGTAGCCTTAACGTTCACTATTGACAAGCCTGCTCATGCCGAAGCGATTCAGACGGAGGCAATAAAGGAGATCGTCAAGGGCAACCCGAATGTGCTGGACAGCAGGGAACCTGAGGTCAGCCTGAATATGGTCAGTTCCAAGACCATTGAAATCAAGGTGCTTTTCTGGTGTAAGGACTTCGGCAAGACTTCTTCTACCTCCGTGGATGTCCGATCAGCTATTTATCAATATCTGGACAAACAGGGAATTACCGTAGAATAATGTTCAACGGGCGATCGATAGCACTTGACATTCGACCCTGATTTCCCGCGACCGGCGCTTCAATTGATTGTCGCGCTATGCGCCCGCCTGAAAGCGAGTGGAGTTACTTTGAATTCCTTCTTAAATAGCCGGATAAATGAACTTTGGTTTTCGAATCCACAAGAGACCATGATCAGACCGACCGGGCGTTTGGTCTTTTTCAACAAGCGACAAGCCTTTTTCAGACGGAGCCGTGTAAGATACTCCCTGGGCGTGGCTTCATACGCGCTCTTGAATAATCGCAGAAAGTGGAAGGGAGAGATATGGCAAACCCTGGAAAGCGTTTCCAGCGTAATGTCTTCGTCGAGGTGGTCCTTCATATGCTTGACCGCCAATCTCATCCTCTTGTGCAGGTCGGCCTTCGTCTCCTTGCCCGTAGCCTGGACCCGGTTGACGGTCTTGTACTGATCCAATTCGAACCATGGTTTGGCAGGGCGGGTGGAGGGATACCCGTTATCCTGCCGGAATTTTTTCCGTTCATGGGTAAAATCCCACCAATTTCTGGGACTTTCCGGGTGTTCGGCGAAGTGAACGACCAGGCGAAATTGATCTTCCACGCAGGGATCGATCCATGCGCCCGCCAGTAGCTCCAGTTTATTGAATAACTTCGCCGGGTCCTTTCCCTTCAATTCATGCAGAGAGTAAAATCCCAATTGGATCAGGTCATGGGCGAATTTGGCGCCAATCGAGGGTAGGCTTTGGAACTCGGACATCGCTCTGAGCTCCATGGCCCTGATCCCGGAAACATTTAGCACGTCCTTCAGGCTGCGTACGGAATGACGGTGAATTTCATTCAATTTTATTCCTTCTGCCCGGAGCTTTCTTTTTTCGGAAACCAGGATTTCCAGCCTGTTTGGTTTGGATTCATTCATTTTCTGCGAATGTTAGCATGTAATTGTTGATGTCTCTGATGGAAAATTCAGTGGCTCCGTAAAAGGTCTTCTCTAGCCCGTGCAAGACCGTCACTTTCTCATTTAGCTCTTCGTACAAAGGTTATGCCGCCGCAACGCATGAGGGCAAAAATGGGGTCTCCTTTTTCGGGTACGGTGGTTATTATTTCGAAGCCCAGCTGTTTGTAAAAATCGGTGGTTAGGTTGAGATCCTTTACATAAATGGTCGGTGCCATGCTTTCCATAGCAAAGGGGCGACCGGATGGATGTTGTTTCATTTTTTTTCTTACAAAAGTAGAAGCGCCGGCGAGGTAAAATGTGCCGAAATTGCTATTATCGAACGGGAATGAGCAAAAAAAGCCCCGGACAAATGGCTAAATGCCGGGGCATGATATTGGTAACTGGTGGTCCTTGGATTATCGATCAATAAAATAAACACCTACATATGCGTATTAAAACACCCGGAAGGCTGACCTGTTTTTGCATTCTCGCCGCTTTTGGTTTCTATGGGCTGGCCGGCTGCAATAGCGATGGCGATTCCAAAACTGCCGGTTCGTCCTCGGATAGCACGGTACAGACGGCCGGAACAACGGACAGCGCTTCTAAAGACAGTATGGCCACGGCGTCCCGGTCCGCAAAGAAAAAGAGGAAGGCCTCCGTTTCGATAGCCACACCCGACAACGACAAGATCGTCAGGGACAAAGAAGGCGTTTATAACAGGGCGGAAGTAATGCCCGAATATCCCGGAGGGCAGAATGCCTTGTCAAACTATATCAACGATCAATTCGGTTCCAGCCAGACTACCATCGATGACAACACGACCGGTACCGTAAGAGTGTCGTTTATAGTGGATGAGAAAGGAAAGGTCACGGATGTCCATTTACTGGGCGATCGCAGATCGGCTACAAGTTTGGATGACCAGGTGGTAAAAGTGATCAGCAATATGCCGGCCTGGACGCCGGGAAAAGTAAAGGGAAAGAATGTAAAGACAAGGCTTGAACTCCCGATCGTCTTCGAATTGGAAGGATAGGGCAGGCTATTTCCTTCAATCCTTCACCGTGATCTGCCCCGGATCGGTCACGATGATCTCCGGCTTGCCGCGGTATTCGGTGACCACTCCTGTCACGCAAATGCTCTTATTGGCGTAGGCGGTTTCAGGGGCGACCTTGAATTTGCCTCTGTCTTCTCCCTTGATCATGATCGTCAGTTTCTGGTTGGGATACGCTGCGCCAACATTCAGGAGCGTCATTTGGGAGGATTCGAAATATCTCGTCGTGTAGACCTTATCGCAAAGGGTTGTTGTCGAGCCGGGCGAAAGGGAGGAGGCCGGAGAGGAGGAGGCCGGAACCGCGGACGTACTATTGGATACGGGCCCGGAAGGCGGCGGAGCGGTAAAAATACTGTTTAGCACTCCCGCGAGCCGGATTCCTGCCTGTTCAATGCGTCGCGCAATGACCGGGAGGTGCGCCTGATAATAGGCCTCGTCAAAATTTGGGTTTCGGGCAGCGTCCGCATACAGCTCCGCGCTGACCTGATAGGATTCGAAAAGCCATTTCATCAGATCGTCCGATTGCCATTTCCGGATCTGTTCGGGCGTCGCGCGATCATATCGTTCTGCCAGTTGCTCGAAGGAGAGGTTTTGATGTTCGATCAAACGCGAATCCCAAAGGCTGTGGAGATTGGCATCCTGTCCTTCGAAGGTCACCTTGATGGAATTGCCGCCTTTGTCCTCCGCGCGGCTCACATGCATGGGCTGATGCAGATCGCCGACCAGATGAATGACAAATTTCAGGGCAAACGCCTTTTCGTCCTTCGAGCGCGTGGGGTCGCGCAGATCGGTCTCACATTTGAGCAAAGCCTTGTAGACATTGTCTTCCTTCATCTCCCGAACCGCATTGGAGAATTGTTGATAGGTATAGCCCATCGGCAAGTCGATATAATGCCAGGGACCGGTATATCGGAATTCTTCATGTGAACGGATCTCGTCCGCATAGGTGCTGACTTCCGGCATCGTCTGGTCTCCCAGGTAATAGTGAACATTCAGTCTGGCATTGGCCGTCAGGTGGGCTTCCGCGATCTTAGCCACGGTACGGTGGCCCAGTACTCCCCATGACACTAAAAGGACCGAGCACAGGACCCAGGGGGTAGTGGAGAACAGCTTTTTCATGATAAATATTGAGGCCATAAATATAGTGAACTATTTTTTAGCACATTTAGTTCGCAGCTATTTGGTAAGAATAGAATATTTTTAGGAACACGTAAATCAGCAGCCATATGGAACGACGCAACTTTCTCAGGAATACCACGCTCGCGACGGCAGGGGTCACGGTGCTCAATTTTCCCATATTCGGCAAACAGGCTCCCAGTAATAAAGTCGTATTGGGCGTAATGGGGCTGAATGGCAGGGGCAGTTATCTCGCGAACTGCTATGCGCATCTGCAGAATGTGGAGGTCGGTTACCTGTGCGATATCGAGGAGGGAGCTATCAAGCGGGGGTTTGATGCGGTAAAGGATCTGCCCAGGAGGCCTGAACTGATCAGGGATATCCGTAAGCTGGTAGAACGGAAGGATATGGACGCGCTGATCGTCGCAGCGCCGGATCATTGGCATACGCCTGCGGCCATCCTGGGTTCATCACATGGCAAGCATGTTTATGTAGAGAAGCCTTGCGGGCAAAATCCATATGAGGGCGAGCTGATCGTCCAGGCCATGCATAAATTCGGCAAGCATATTCAAATGGGAAATCAGCGCCGGTCGATGCCGACCTTGATCGAGGCCGTCAGGCAGGTACGCGATGGGATCATCGGCGATGTCTATTTTGCCAAGGCCTGGTATACCAACAACCGGAAATCCATCGGCAAAGGCAAACAGGTCGCCGTGCCTTCGACCCTGGACTTTGACCTTTGGCAGGGTCCGGCGCCAAGGCGCCCTTACCAGGATAACCTCGTACATTATAACTGGCATTGGTTCTGGCATTGGGGAACAGGCGAATCCTGCAATAACGGCACCCATGAATTGGATTGTTGCCGTTGGTTCCTGGGGGTCGATTTTCCCACCAAGGCGACTTCCGCGGGCGGCCGGTACGCATTTAGCGACGATTGGCAAACCCCCGATACCCAGGTTGCTTCGTTCGAGTTTGGGGACAAGGCCAGCATAACCTGGGAAAATCGCAGTTGTCAGAATTTCCCGGTGGAAGGTTCGGGTCGGGGATTTGTGATCTATGGTAAGAAAGGCACCCTGGTAAACCACGGAGGCGGCGATTACCAGATCTTCGATATTGACAACAAGCTCCAAAAGGACGTGAAGTCTGAAGTTGCCGCCGATCCAAATAATACCCTAAGCGCCACGGGCAATCTCGACTTGTATCATTTTAATAACTTTGTCAATACGATCCGCGGGGACGCCAGATTGAACGCGCCGGTGGACGAGGCGTATAAATCCGTCTTATTGTGCCATCTGGCTAATATTGCGCAACGTACAGGGGAAACCCTTCTGTGCGATCCATCGAACGGCCACCTGTTGAACAGCACAAATGCAATGAAATTATGGAGAAGAACCTACGAACCCGGCTGGGAGCCGGTCGTGTGATCATCATGGCCTTGTTGATCCCCATCGGGCACGTCGCCTTCGCCCAGTCGGTGAAGCCATTATTTCCGCAAAAGCCCGGCATGGTATCTTATACTTTCCGAAAATATTTCGAAAAGGATGTACCCTCCACGCTGGACACGATCAGGCGATACGGCATCACGGATATGGAGTTTTCGAACCTTTTCGGAAAAACGGCCGCCGAACTCCGCTCGATGATCGACGCGAAGGGCATCCACTGTTCGTCATTTGGCGTGGGGTATGATGACCTGATGAACAAGGCCGATGTGGTGGCACAAAATGCGATAACGTTGGGAGCGCATTATGTACGGGTCTCCTGGATACCTCATAAGGGACCATTCACCCTTGAAGACGCGAAGAAGGCGGCAGAGGACTTCAATCGCGCCGGCAAATACCTGAAGGAGAAGTATGGCCTGGGTTTCATCTATCATAATCATGGATATGAGTTCGAGCCCTGGCAGGACGGGACATTATACGACTACATCCTCCGGAATACGGATCCGGCCTATGTGAGCTACGAACTGGATATCCTTTGGGCTTTTTTCCCCGGACAAGACCCGGCAGCGATGCTGACCAAATATGGTAGCCGCTATAAATGCGTGCATTTGAAAGACCTTCGCAAGGGAGTAACCGGCAACCTGAGCGGAGGCACTCCCCCCGACAATGACGTGGCGCTGGGAACAGGGCAGATCGATATCCCCGCCATCCTGAAAGCGGCGAAGAAAGCGGGGGTCGAACATTATTATATCGAAGACGAAAGCGATCGCGTGCTCGGGCAGGTGCCGCAAAGCCTCGCTTACCTGGCCGGCCTGTAGGCATTCTTGGCCAGCTTCTGCCTGATGCGGCTAAAGGACTGCTGGGTGATGCCCAGATAAGAAGCCAGATAGCTTAGCGGAATTCGCGCGGCGATCTGTGGAAATTTTTCGAGGAACTCCTTATAACATGCGGTGGCATCTCCGGCCTGAGCAGGCCTCATGCCGGCGATCCGGTATTCGTCCATCCGGGTCTTGATCCGGGATAACAACAGGTCCCATGCGGGGATCGAGGCAGAAAGCTCTCTCACGGCGATCGTGGAAAGGACCAGTAACTCCGTTTTCATTAGCGCCTGTTGAAGTGCCGGACTGGCGTGCCGGCGGCTGGAGCCATCTGTACCCGGCACAAAATGGCCTTCGTCAATAAAGTATTCCGTGACTTCGACTCCCTGGCTATCTACATGGACGGCGCGCAGGACGCCCGTACATACGAAGACGAGTTCATCGCCCGGCGCGTCCGCATTGGCCTCAGGATTCCTCCGGGGGAGATAATCGCCCTTACCAAGGGTAAGCGGCACCGCCTTCGATCTAATTTGCTCCAGGTCGGTCGGCGATAGACCGTTGAATTGCTGCAGATAAATAACAAGTTCTTGCATGAAATTTATTTTCAGTCATATAATAAAATATATAAATGTCTGCAAGGGGGATTATGAAGGTTGGTGCCAGGACGGGACTTGAAGTTAATTAATAATCAGGGTCAATACCAACACGGTCAGATTTACCGTTAAAACACGGTTGGAGGACTGGTCAAAAAACGACCCTCCCGACCCCCAAACCCATTCTTATGCGATCAGTATCTGTCTTGTTGCTCTTTATCTCCATGCTCGGCGCCCGTCCCATCCGGGCGCAAAAGAATAATTCCGGTGGCGATGGGCACGCCAGCCTTTTGCCTGGGCGGCGGCATTCGCTGATCGCCTGGTCCGGAAAGGGTCATGCGTTCACCATGGAGGTGCCCGGAAAATCAGCCAAGCCGTCGGATTTGCCGGGGTTTATCACGATCGACAACCAGATCGTGCAGACGACCCTGGTCGCGGCATCCCAGAATATCGATCTCAATTACCTGACGATAAACCGGGAAAAGGACATCCTGACGAAGTATATGAATTACGAGCTGGCTTATTACAAAAAGCGGCTGAAGCAAGACTATTCCAATGTCCAGACGGAATGGCTGACGATGCAGGGACATATCTTTCTTCTCTGGTACTTCGATATGCCGAAGGATTATAAGCTGGTCAACCGCCAGGTTTATCTCTCCACTTTATTTTTCGACCAGATCATGGATTTGAATGCGCCCCTGTTCACGATAGGCGACTTTAACCGCGCCAGGGAATTGCTCGTTAGACTCGCAGGTTCCCTGAAGACCTTCGATAAGAACCTGGATCTCACCGTTCTCGCACATCAGCTGAATAAATAATCCTTTCGCAAAAGCTGAAATATTCCGTTCACAAAAGATCGGCGCCCCTTTTTTTTTGAAAAAAAGAAGGTAATATTTTGTTCGTACGAAATTTTTCCTACCTTAGTGCTATGAAAAAAGACAAGAACGATAAGGCCAAAAAGGTCGAGCCGACCCGTTCGGAACTGGAGATCCTTCAGGTGGTTTGGAAATACGGTCCTTCGACGGTTCGCCAGGTAAATGATCTGTTGAACGAGCAAAAGCGTGCGGTACAGTACACGTCTACACTGAAATTGATGCAGATCATGGCGGAAAAGGGGATCCTGAAGCGGGATGAAACCAATATGAAGCATGTCTATAGCGCGGCCGTCGAGGAAAAGAAATACAAGAGCTTATTACTGGAGCGCTTCGTCGACTCCATGTATGAAGGCTCGGCGGCCAGCCTGATGATGCAATTGCTCGGCAATAAGACCGCCACCAAAGAGGAATTGGACCAGATCAGGAGCTTGCTGGACAAACTCGATAAGGGCTCGTAGAATTCCCTTGTACCGGGAAATCGTTAAATACAACACACTTCAAAAATAACTTTATGTTAGCATTGTTCGTCGATCAACTATTGCCCGAAAGGCTGATAAATGCCCTCTGCTGGACCCTCGTACACTCACTTTGGCAGGGATTGGCCCTCACGATCCTGACCGGGATCCTGATCCTGTTTATGAGGAGGTCCGGGGCCCGTATCCGTTACGCCGTGTTCTCCGCCGCATTCCTCTTGTTTCTGGCAACAGCCTGTGGTACCTTCGCCTGGCAATGGAACAAGCAGGCGAACGGGACCGAAACGGTAAACGATGCGTTCACAAAAACCGAAGTGACGGCCCAGGCCATTCCGATTCCCCCCATCGTGGCGGATCCGGCCATTCCATTATATCAACGCATAGCCACGCGATTGACCGACTATTTCAACGAACATGCCTCCCTGATCGTCACCATCTGGTTCATCATATTCAGCGCCAGGCTTGTGCGGATACTTGGCGGACTCGGCAGGATGCAGCGGATCCGGCACTATCGTACTCATGTTCCCTCGGTTTACTGGACGGACCGTGTGAAGGTACTGGCGGCATTATTGCATATCAAGGTCCCCGTTGCCCTGCTGGAATCGGAATTGATCGGGGCTCCGATGATGGCAGGCGTTTTCAAACCGGTCATATTATTGCCTTTCAGTCTGCTGGCGCAGTTGCCCTCCCGGGAAGTGGAAGCGATCCTGTTGCATGAGCTCGCCCATATCCGGCGCAAGGACTATTTGATCAATCTCTTTCAGAGCTTCGCGGAGATCCTTTTCTTTTTCAATCCGGGCGTGTGGTGGATCAGTTCCCTGATCAGGGAGGAGCGGGAAAATTGTTGCGATGACATGGCCATCGGAGCGGGCGGAAACAAAAAGGAATTTATCCATGCCCTGGTCTCCTTCCAGGAGTATGGAGCGGCTAAGGACAAATTCTCGATAGCGCTTCGTGGTACGGGCAATCATTTGCTGCAACGGGTGAAAAGGATACTGTATCAGGATAACAAGATATTGGATGGACGTGAAAAGCTTTTCGTCGGATGCAGCCTGGTGATCATGATGGCGCTGGCATTTACTCTTACAAGCGGCCCTGCCGCCCGGGGCGCAGGGCGGTACGTCGCTATGCACGAAGCAAATTCGGTATTCGACGGACGGGCCCGGATCGCTTCGGACACGGATAGCGTGATCACCGCAAAGCCTTTACACGCGGTCAGAAGGTCGGCGACCGTCAGACGGGAAGGCCCACCCTCCGGGGAGACCATTGACACAAAAGCCGCAATGGCAAGAGATACGCTTGGTCCACTGGCAAAGGATACCCTTCCACCTCCCAGGTTGCCGACCAATCCCATTCGTCCGAAAAGGATCACCAGGGATTCCCCGGAGATGATGGAAAAGTTGCAACGCGACGAGGAGATGAAACAGTTGGAATGGCAGCGGAAGAAGGAGGAAATGGATTTGCACGCCCAGGAATGGAAACGTGCGGCGGACGGGCAAAAACAGAAATTGAACGTTGAGCAACTCGAGGAACTGGATAGACAACGCCAAATGCTGTCGGACCAACAGGCAGTACTGGCAGAGAGGGAAAGGGAATTGGTTATTGCAGAGCAGAAACTGGCCGAGCAGGAAAGGATGCTGGATAGACTGGCCCCCGCTGAAAGTGATCGGGAATTAAAAGAACAGGAGATCATGAGGAAAGAAAGGAGGCTGGAATTGAAAAGGCCGATTACGCCCCGGCAAAAGGAACTTTGGAAGCAACCTTCGGCCGGCGGTAATCAAAGGGCCATCGCGCCGGTCATTATGGATCTCCAGATGGAAGATCTGATCGGCGATCCCGAAGAATTTTCCTTTGAACTGAATGGAAAAGAGTTGAAGGTGAACGGCAAACGGCAACCGGAAGAGGTATTTAAGCGCTTTTCGGAAAAATATATCAAAGATTCGCGGGATGTTCTGAAATATTCCAGGAAAAAGAACGGATCCGAGTCTGTGACCATCACCATCAATTAAACTATTTTCCGGGGAGACGGAGGCTTTTCTTTTTCCGCGATAAGGGCTATCTTTGGCTGCATGAGACCAACCCTTCATTCCAGGAACGGCCGCCGTACATTTTTGCAGCAAACCTCGGCCCTGGTCGGCGGCGCGGTGCTCCTTTCCGCTTTTGACAAAGCCCCGTTATCGTCCATGCGAAAAAGGATGTCCGCGGCAGACCAGATCAATGTGGGAGCGATCGGCCTTAACGGAATGGGTTGGGCCGACCTCACCTCCGCACTGAAGGTTCCCGGAGTACGGGTAGTCGCATTGTGCGATGTGGACAGGAACGTACTCGACAGACGTATGCGGGACCTGGCCAAAATGAATGTGGATACCAGCAAGGTCAGCACCTACGGGGATTACCGGAAATTGCTCGAACAGAAAGATATCGATGTAGTGATTATTGGAACGCCGGACCACTGGCATGCCCTGATCATGATCGAAGCCTGTCAGGCAGGCAAGGACGTCTACGTGGAAAAGCCCGTCGGAAATTCCATCGGAGAGTGCCGCGCCATGATCGCTGCACAGCAAAAATATAAACGCGTCGTACAAGCCGGGCAGTGGCAGCGCAGCCAGCAGCATTTCAGGGACGCGGTGGATTTCGTGTACTCCGGTCAGCTGGGCCCCGTGCGAACGGTAAAGGTCTGGTGTTATCAGGGCTGGATGCACCCCGGTCCGAAAGTGCCCGACAGTGCGCCTCCTCCCGGAGTGGACTATGCGGCCTGGCTGGGTCCTGCTCCGCAACGCTCCTTCAATGCAAGCCGATATCATTTTAACTTTCGATGGTTTTGGGATTATGCGGGGGGATTGATGACCGACTGGGGTGTGCACCTGCTTGATTATGGACTGTTGGGCATGCGTGCGGGCGTGCCGAAGACTATCGCCGCCCTGGGTGGCATCTTCGCCTATCCCGATATGTACCAGGAAACGCCCGATACGCTGACCACCTTGTATGAGTTTGATGGATTTAATTTAGTGTGGGATCATGCACTCGGGATCGATAACGGCTCATACGGCCGGGATCATGGTATAGCGTACATCGGCAACAATGGAACCCTGATCCTGAACCGCGGAGGCTGGGAAGTGATCGAAGAGAAGGGGAGCAAGCACAAGGTGGTCAAACCCTTTGTTGCAGTTTCAGATAACGGAACGGATAAGCATTGGATCAATTTCATCGATGTCGTGAGATCGCGTAAAATGGAAGACCTGCATTGTTCGATACAGGATGGAGCCCATGTCGCCACGGTCGCTCAAATGGGCAATATCAGCCTGCGCAGCGGCCGTCGGCTCGACTGGGACAGGGGCGCGGACAAATTCTCCGATGAAAAGATTAATGCGGACTATTTCATGAAGGAATACCACAACGGCTATAAGCTTCCGCAGATCTGACGTCAGGATATCCGGGCAGCCCGGCGATCCGGTCGGTTCTACTTCTTCCCGGTCGCATTTTTCCCGATCGCATACTGTATGCCGCCGAGCAAGTGGCCGAGATATACCGGGTCGGCATACGATTCGTCGGAGTGGCCCAGCTCCGTGTAAAAAGCCCTTCCTCCCTCGTACTCGTGGTACCAGGACATGGGATGGTCGCCGTTCATTTCCCCGCCCGTATAAGAGCTCTCGTCTATCTTCAGCAGCACGTGAAGGTTGGGGTTAAGATATTTGAAATTGTACCATTCATCGGTGCGCTCCCAGGGGCTGGGCAGATTCATGGTGGCAGGGAAGTTCTTGTCCGCGACGATGATCCTTGCCCGCTGAGGCCGGGGATGGGACTTGAAATAGGCGCCTACGAGGTCGCCATACCATTGCCATTGATATTCGCAATCCGTCGCGGAATGGATGCCTACGAAACCGCCGCCCTGGTGGATATAACCCTGCAGGGCCGTTTCCTCATTGGGTCCGAAGACCGTACCGGTGGGGTTCAGAAAGATCAGCGCGGAATATTTTTTCAGTGTCGGGAGGTTGAACCAGGTGGAATCTTCCGTCGCGTCGACGTCGAAGCTATTGTCGGCGCCCAGCTTCCTGATGGCTGCAATCCCGGCCGCAATACTGCTATGGCGATATCCGTTCGTCTTGGAAAAGATCAGCACCCTGGGCCTGGCGAGATGCCCGCCGGCGGCGCGAGCGGCCTCGGGGTTCCGGGAGGTGAATGAAACGGCGCCCAGGAGGACCGCGCAGACGACCAAACCAATGAATCCTTTCATGTTATAGTTTTTTGATCTTAATATTACGGAACCATACTTCATTCCCGTGATCCTGCAGATCCACATGGCCTTTCCGGAAGGTCCCGAAGTCCGGCCATTCCTTAAATTTGCTGCCGGCGACCATTTGCTTCCAGTGATCGTCCCATAAGGTGGTGGATACGACGTTCACATTATTCAGGAACAACTTCAGATCTCCGTTGACACAGCGGATCTCGACCTGGTTCCACTCACCGACCGGTTTAACCGTCTCCCTGGAGCAGGCAATAAGATCATACAGATCGCCCGCGCGATGCTTGTGGATCTTTCCGTCCGGATGCCCTTCGTTGTCCAGCACCTGCATCTCGAGGCCCGTCATGTAGGACTCGGGATATTTGGCCGGATCATCTTTTACATAAAAAATGATGCCACTGTTCCCCTTCGGTGAAATTTTCCATTCCAGCTTCAGGTCAAAATTGCCGTATTCGCGGTCGGTCAGCAGGTCGCCCTTTCCCTTGCGGGCGGGGTTCATGTGGAGGGCGCCGTCCTTTGCCTCCCATTGCGTTTCCTTTGGCCTGGCATAGGTATGCCATCCTTTCATGGACTGTCCGTCGAACAGCAACGCCCAGCCCTGCCGTTTTTCTACTACGCTCAGTGTGTTGGGAGCCTGCGACAACGATGATGCCGCCACCCGGGCCGGTCGGAACGAAGGGGTGACGATCATCAGAGCAAGCGGAATGATGATCGTGGCGGCGACCTGTGGAAACTTATTCATCGGCGAGTAGGTTGAAAAGTGAGCGTTTATTTTTTCAGGGAAAGGATATATTGGACCATCAGCCTGATATCCGCCTCTTTCAGGGCGGGATGCGGGGTCATCGGCACGGTGCCCCACACGCCGGTTCCGCCTGTTTGGACCTTTTTCACCAGCCTGTCGATCGTGGTATCGGCTGCCGGGCTGTATTTGTCCGCGACCTGGCTATAGGCGGGACCGGTGGTCACGCCGGTCGATGATTCCTGCAGGCGATGGCAGGTTGTGCAATCGCTGGCGGCAATCAACTCCAATCCTTTTTCGCTTGGGGCGGACGATACGGCCGGACCATTTCCCTTCGCACCGGCCGAATCGGAATTGCCTGATCTTCCGCCTCCGTTGCCGCAGGCCGCAGCCATCAGGGTGACGGCCAGGAGGCCGCACAAGACGCCAGGCATGGTTTTACTCACGTTCATGTTTAGTCGATTTATGTGTTGTTTTGCAAAAGCTGGCTCAAGTTCCGAAATAATTCACTTCAATCCCAGAACACGGCGATTAAATTTTTCGTTGCTGCCCGTGCCGGCGAAGTCGTCGAAAGCCTTTTCCGTCACGCGAATGATATGCTCCCTGATGAATGGCGCGCCTTCGCGGGCTCCATCTTCGGGATGTTTAAGGCAACATTCCCATTCCAGTACGGCCCATCCGGGGTAGTCGTAGGCAGCCAGCTTACTAAAGATGGAGCTAAAGTCCACCTGTCCGTCGCCCAATGAGCGAAAACGGCCGGCGCGGTCGAGCCAGCCCTGGTAGCCCCCGTAAACGCCTTGCTTGCCCGTGGGGTTGAATTCCGCGTCCTTGACGTGGAACATCCGGATCCGTTCGTGATAATTGTCGATATATTCAAGGTAATCGAGGCATTGCAGGACAAAGTGGGAAGGATCGTAGAGCAGGCAGGCTCGCGGGTGATTGCCCGTGTGATGAAGGAACATTTCATACGTGATCCCGTCGTGCAGGTCTTCGCCCGGATGGATCTCGTAACAAAGGTCAACCCCGCAGGCATCGAATTCGTTCAGGATGGGTAGCCAGCGTGCAGCCAGCTCCTTGAATCCGGTCTCTACTAACCCCGCCGGCCGCTGTGGCCAGGGGTAGACCGTGGGCCAAAGGAGGGCGCCGCTAAAGGTCGCATGCGCATCGAGACCGAGGTTCTGCGAGGCCTTTGCCGCATATTTCAATTGCCGGACGGCCCATTCGGTCCGGGCCGAAGGATTACCATGCACCTCCGCAGGCGCAAATCCGTCGAAAAGAGCATCGTAGGCGGGGTGTACTGCTACGAGCTGCCCCTGTAGGTGCGTCGATAGTTCGGTGATCACGAGCCCGGCCTGCTCAACGGTTCCCCTGATCTCGTCCGCATAGGTCTTGCTCTCTGCCGCCCGCTGCAGGTCGATGCAACGGCTGTCCCAGGTGGGGATCTGTACCCCGGCATAGCCCAGGCCGGCTGCCCATTTGCAGATCGATGGCAGCGAATGGAAGGGCGCCTGGTCTCCCATGAACTGGGCCAGGAAGATGCCGGGTCCTTTGATGGTTTTCATATCGTCATGTTTTTTCGGTGCGAGGTGAATGATTTAGCCGGGGATCTCAAAAAAGGTCCACTTTTCCAGGCTTTCGTTGCTTTTTACCACATTCTCGATAAAGGCCATGCCCCTTACGCCATCTTCAATGCCGGGAAAGTCAAGCGCCTCCTTGGTAGGCGTCGTCCCATCCAGCCGGGCGGCCAGCGTCAGGGCAAAATTCCGGTAGAGGTTTCCGAAGGCCTCCAGATAGCCTTCCGGGTGACCGCCCGGCGTACGGCAATTGTGCGTGGCTGCTTCGGAAAGAATACTCGCGTAATTACTGCCGGCGCGGTAGATCTGGGCGGGAGCATCCAGCCATTTTACCAGCAAGGTATTGGGTTCCTGCTGCGCCCACTCGATGCCGCCCTTTTCTCCGTACACGCGTATCTTCAAGGGGTTCTCTTCCCCGGCTGCGACCTGCGAAGCGATGAGGGTACCGGTGGCGCCATTGTCGAACCTGAGCAGGACGTTCCCGTCGTCATCCAGCGCCCTGCCTTCCACGAAAATGCTCAGGTCGGCACAGAGCTGCGTGATCCGGAGTCCGCTCACATATTCGGCGAGGTGCGCGGCATGCGTGCCGATATCTCCCATGCAACCGCTCTTTCCCGAGCGGCTCGGGTCGGTGCGCCATTCAGCCTGCTTGCTGCCGTCTCTTTCGGAAAGGCGGCTCAGCCAACCCTGTGGATACTCCACATAGATCTTCCTGATCTTTCCGAACGCGCCCTCATTCACCATGCGGCGGGCCTGTTTTACCATGGGATAGCCGGCATACGTATGCGTAAGGCAAAGCAGCAGCCCCGTTTGTTTCAGGCGGTCCTGCAATTGTCTGGCTTCCGACAGGGAATAGACCATGGGTTTTTCGATCACCACATGGAAGCCTTTTTCGAGCGCGAGCATGGCCGGCCCAAAATGGGCATGGTTGGGCGTCACGATGACGACAAAATCCATTCTGTCTCCTTCGGGCAGCCTGCTCTCCTTTTGGATCATCTCTTCGTAGTTGGGATAGATCCTGTCCTCCGGAAGGAACAAGTCCAGGCCGGACTGCCTGGCATTCGCCGGGTTGCTGCTGAACGCCCCGCAAACCAGTTCGATTAGTCCATCCATATTGGCGGCAATGCGATGAACGGCGCCGATGAACGCATTCCTGCCGCCGCCGATCATGCCCATCCTTAATTTTCTATTCATGAGTGGCTGATTTGATGAAAATTGCAGGGTACAAATATAAGGGCCCCGTAAAAAAAATCGCGGATTATAGCGTTTAGCAGGGTCTTTATTTAAAAATAAAAAATTACATTTAGGACCTAACGAATTCAAGATTACCTAAACCAACTTGCCATGACTGCCCATATCGACCAAAGGAAGCTTTTTTTGGCCAGCCGCATCGCACTTATATTTACGGCGATGACCTTTGCCTTCCGCGCCTCTTTACAGGGTGTTTGGGGGGATCAATTCCATCTTGACAAAGAGCAACTGGGCTGGATCTTCAGCCCCGCGTTCTATGGCTTTACCCTTGCCATGATCTTCGGGGGGCCATTATGCGATGTATTGGGCATGAAGAGGCTCCTGGGCCTTGCCTTTATCGGGCATATCGCCGGTGCGATCATCTACCTGACCGCAACCAATGCCACCATGTTGTTTGTAGGTACTTTATGCATCGGGATCGGGAATGGGATGGTGGAGGCCGCCTGCAACCCGCTTGTAGTGACTCTTTATCCCACAAATAAGACGACCATGCTGAACCGCTTCCACGTTTGGTTCCCCGGCGGCATCGCCCTGGGTGGTCTGATCTCCTACTTATTGATGGACCAATTAAAGTTGGGATGGCATGTGCTGATCTATGTGCTGTTCATTCCCGCAATAATCTATGGAGTGCTGTTCTGGAAACTGGAATTTCCAAAGACGGAACGGGTTACTTCGGGGGTGAGCACAAAAGATATGTTCCTTTCCTGCCTGGGCCCCTTGTTCCTGGTCATGCTGGCCTGCATGTTCCTGACCGCGGCCACGGAACTGGGCACTAATCAGTGGCTGACCGCCCTGTTGCAGGGAGCGGGCGTTTCGGGGATCCTGGTGCTCGTATTCATCAACGGCCTCATGGCGATCGGCCGCTCCTTCGCGGGACCGGTGGTGCACCGGTTGAACCCCAATGGGATGCTGATCCTGTCATCCTTTTTTGCCTGTATCGGGCTGCTGTTGCTGAGCAAGGCAAGCGGATATTATGCCTTTGGGGCGGCCTTCGTCTTTGCTGCGGGGATTTGTTTTTTCTGGCCGACAATGCTCGGGTTCGTGTCCGAATACCTCCCGAAGACGGGCGCGCTTGGCCTGTCCCTGATGGGAGGTGCGGGAATGTTCTCGACGTCGTTGATCCTCCCGCTGATGGGGAAATGGTTCGACAATTTTAAAGCGACGGCCATCGCCTCCGGTGCGACCCCGACTGATGCCGATGCGATCGCCGGATCAAATACCTTTATGAAGGTGGCGATCATGCCGGCCGTCCTGATCGTGGTATTCGTGCTGATCTACCTGGTACGGCGCAAGTCCTATGGGGTTCAGAAGGCTGCCGGGGTCGTGCATTAATGGTTTTTTAATACCCTTCATCCCATTTGGCTGGCGGGGGCTAAGCAACATTTCGTAAATTACATTTTTAACCTTGGAGCCATCTATGTCCAATCAACCTTCGAGACGTGCAGCGATCAAGAATATGGTGGCAGGAACTGCGGCTTTAGGAACGACGGGACTCCTTTCTTCCTTTGGACTGGCCGGGCCCGGCACGGGTGACCAAAAACTGACTCCCTTGAAAGGCAATATTCATCATTCGGTATGCCGTTGGTGTTATGGGGACATTCCCCTGGAAGACTTTTGCATTGCCGTGAAAAAGATCGGGATCCCCGCGATCGATCTCGTCGGGCCGGCGGATTGGCCCGTCCTGAAGCGCCATGGTATTTATTCTTCGATGTGTAATGGCGCGGAGATCAGTTTAACGAAGGGGTGGAACCATCTGGAATATCACGCCACGTTGATCAAAAATTATACGGAACATATCGGACTGGTCGCGAAAGCAGGCTACAAGAACCTGATCTGTTTCAGCGGGAATCGTGAAGGCATGGATGAGGAGACGGGGTGGAAGAATTGCGTGGCGGGCCTCAAACAGATCATCGGACTGGCCGAACAACAGGGAGTGACCATTCACATGGAACTATTGAACAGTAAGATCAACCATCCCGACCAGATGTGCGATAATACGAAGTGGGGGGTGGAACTGGTGAAAAGGGTAGGTTCGGCTAACTTCAAATTGCTGTACGATATCTACCATATGCAGATCGACGAAGGAGATGTCATACGCACGATCCAGGATCATCATCAATACTTCGGGCATTATCACACGGGCGGCGTGCCGGGAAGACATGAGATCGATGAAACGCAGGAACTTTACTATCCCGCCATCATGAAGGCGATCCTGGCCACCGGGTTCAGCGACTATGTGGCACAGGAATTTGTGCCTTCCTGGCCCGACAAATTAAAAGCTCTTGAACAAGGCGTCAGGATTTGCGATGTATAAGGAGCTTTAACAAAATGTATTTTGAACACTAAACAAAAGGGGTACGATTATGGCCGACAATACGTATGATGCAATTGTGATCGGGTCGGGTATCAGCGGAGGCTGGGCTGCCAAAGAGCTAACCGAAAAAGGATTGAAGGTGCTGATGCTTGAACGGGGGCGGGACATCGTGCACATTAAGGATTATGTGAATGCCAATAAAGAGGCCTGGGATTATCCTCACCGCGGCCATCCTACAGAACAAATGAAGAAGGACTACCCGGTATTGAAACGGGATTATCCCTTGAGCGAGACCAACCTGGACTACTGGGTCAAGGATTGGGAATGCCCCTATACGGAGGTCAAACGCTTTGACTGGTTCCGCGGGTATCATGTCGGAGGCCGTTCTCTGATGTGGGGCAGGCAGAGCTATCGTTGGAGCGATTTCGATTTCGAAGCCAATGCCAAGGAAGGCATCGCCATCGACTGGCCCATCCGATACAAGGAGATTGCGCCCTGGTACGACTACGTGGAGAAATTCGCGGGCATCAGCGGCTCGAAGGAGGGTTTGCCACAGTTGCCGGACGGGCAGTATCTTCCGCCATACGACATGACCTGCGTGGAAAAGGATATTTCGGCCAGGCTGAAAGAACATTATAAGGGAGCGCGGGCCATGATCATCGGCCGTGTCGCCAATATAACGGTGCCGCATGGTGGCCGGGTCGGGTGCCAGTTCCGCAACAAATGCGCTCTCGGCTGTCCCTTCGGAGGGTATTTCAGCACGCAATCTTCCACCCTCCCGGCAGCGGTCGCTACGGGCAATCTGACGCTACGGCCCTGGTCGATCGTGACCAAGATCCTCTACGACCTTGATGCGAAGAGAGCGAGCGGCGTAGAGGTGCTGGATGCGGAAACGAATAAGACCTATGTATTCAAATCGAAGATCATTTTCCTGAACGCGTCGACCCTGAATAGCGCCTGGATCCTGATGAATTCCGCGACGGAGATCTGGCCCGACGGGCTCGGCAGCAGCAGTGGCCAGCTTGGCCACAACCTGATGGATCACCATCTCGGCGTGGGCGCATCGGGTACGGTGGAAGGATACGAAGACAAATATTATTACGGACGCCGGGCCAATGGCATTTACGTGCCGCGTTATCGCAATCTCTTCGGGGACAAGCGCGATTACCTTCGCGGATTTGGCTATCAGGGTGGGGGAGGCCGGGATGGATATCAGCATGAGGTGGCGGAATACAATATCGGAAAGGAATATAAGGAGGCCCTTACCGAACCGGGACCCTGGAGGATGAATCTCGGAGGGTTCGGAGAGATCCTGCCTTATCATGAGAACAAGGTCACCCTCGACAAAACGAAAAAAGATAAATGGGGCTTGAACGTCCTGTCGATCGATTGCGAGCTCAAGGAAAACGAATTGAAAATGCGCAAGGACATGAAGGACGATGCGGTCGAAATGCTGGAGGCCGCCGGGGTCAAGGATGTAAAAAGCCGTGATGCCGATGGGTTCCCCGGTCGCGGCATTCATGAAATGGGCACGGCGCGCATGGGCAAGGACCCGAAGAGTTCCGTATTGAACTCTTACAATCAGGTGTGGGATGCGAAGAACGTATTCGTTACGGACGGGGCCTTCATGGTATCGGCGGCCTGCGTGAATCCATCACTTACCTATATGGCGATGACGGCCAGGGCAGCCGATCATGCGATTAGTGAACTCAAAAAAGGAAATATCTGATGCCGGGCGACTCACTACAGGTCAACAATAAGGCGAAGCCGCAGAATACCTACGACGCCATCGTGATCGGGTCGGGCATCAGCGGCGGCTGGGCGGCCAAAGAGCTGACCGAAAAGGGACTGCGTACCCTCATGCTTGAGCGAGGGCGGAATTTCGAGCACATCAAGGACTATGAATCGGCAAAGAAAGACCCCTGGGATTTTCCGCATCGCGGAAAGGTGACACAACAGCAGAAGAAGGACCATCCGTATATTGCGAGAAATTGGGGCGCCACCGAGGCCGTCATGGACTATTGGGCCAAGGATGTCGACTGTCCCTATACTGAGATCAAACCATTCAACTGGTGGCGGGCCTATCAGTTGGGTGGCAGGTCGATCTTGTGGGGAAGGCAGAGCTACCGGTGGAGCGACCACGATTTCGAGGCCAATGCGCGCGACGGATGGGCGATCGACTGGCCGATCCGCTATAAGGATCTGGCGCCGTGGTACGATCACGTGGAGAAATTCGCCGGCGTGAGCGGATCGATGGAAGGACTGGAGCAGTTACCGGACGGTCAGTTCCTGCCCCCGATGGAAATGAATTGCGTCGAGCGGGATGTGGCGGCGCGGATCAAGGACCATTATAAGGGCCAGCGACATATGATCATCGGCCGCTCGGCAAACCTCACGGCGCCCATACCCGGCAGAACCCAATGCCAATTCAGGAACCGTTGCTGGGAGGGTTGTCCGTTCGGCGGCTATTTCAGCACGCAGTCTTCGACCTTGCCCGCGGCCGTTGCCACAGGATTGCTGACCGTGCGTCCCTGGTCGATCGTTACCAGGATTCTGTATGACAAGGACAAGAAAAAAGCGGAAGGCGTTGAAGTGTTGGATGCGGAAACCAACAAGACCTATACATTCTATGCCAAGGTCGTCTTCGTCAATGCCAGCACGCTGAACAGCGCCTGGGTACTGATGAATTCGGCGACCGACGTGTGGCCGGGGGGCCTGGGCAGCAGCAGCGGCGAATTGGGCCACAATATCATGGATCATCATTATAACCTCGGCGCCGCAGGCGAGATGGAAGGATATGAAGATAAATATTATTACGGGCGCCGGGCCAACGGCATTTATATCGTTCGGTTCGCCAACCTCTTCGGCGATAAACGGGACTACCTGCGCGGATATGGTTATCAGGGCGCGGCAAGCCGCGATGGATGGCAGCGAAGTGTTGCTGAACTCAACATCGGGGCAGAATACAAAGAGGCCTTGTCGGAACCCGGACAGTGGACGATCGGGATTTCGGGGTTCGGGGAACTGTTGCCTTACCATGAGAACATGATCTCGCTCGATAAGCAAAAAAAGGACAAGTGGGGCCTGCCTGTACTGGCGATGGATGCCGAGCTCAAGGATAACGAAAAGAAGATGCGGAAGGATATCGTGAAGGAGGGTATGGCGATGCTGGAGGCGGCAGGCGCTAAAAATGTACGTTCCTGGGACAGCGGTCATAACGTGGGGGACGGCATTCATGAGATGGGGTCCGCCAGAATGGGCAAGGATCCGCGAAGTTCGGTGCTGAATGCACATAACCAGGTCTGGGATGCCAGGAACGTGTTCGTGACCGACGGATCGGCCATGGTGTCGTCGGCTTGCCAGAACCCTTCTTTGACGTACATGGCCATGACGGCCAGAGCGGCGGACCATGCCGTGAGCGAGTTGAAAAAAGGAAATATTTGATTCATCCTTATAAAGAGCATACTATGACAATGAATAGAAGAGACGCCATCGCACGGGTGTCGATCATATTGGGCGGCACCATCCTCGGTGCGGAGGCTTTTTTGTCCGGTTGCCGGAATTCGGCGAGCGAGATCGGCAGGGCCGGTATCAACTTCTCTAACGACGATGTGGCGTTCCTTGACGAGGTGGCCGAGACGATCCTGCCCGCGACGGATACGCCGGGCGCCAAAGAGGCAAAAGTGGGGGAATTTATGACGGTGATCGTACGCGATTGTTATCCGGAAGCCGAGCAAAAGACTTTCCTGGACGGCATGCAGAAATTGAATGACGCTTGCAAGAAGAAGAATGGATCCTATTTTATGGAATGTACTCCCGAACAACGGCATGACCTGCTCGTTGACCTCGACAAGGAGCAAAAACAATATGTCCCTGCAGGAAAGGACAAGGATCAGAAGCATTATTTCCGCCTGATGAAAGAACTGACGCTTTGGGGTTACTTTACCTCTCAGCCGGGCGCTACCAAGGCCCTCCGCTATGTCGCGGTACCTGGCCGGTATGAAGGCTGCATAGATTATAAGAAAGGAGATAAAGCCTGGGCAACCAGCTAACGGGTTTCGTATGGCTATTCCGTCATGGGCCCTTTTTGCCTTGTTGTCCGCGCTTTTCGCTGCGATGACCGCCATCTATGCCAAGTTAGGGCTCAAGAATGTCAATTCCGATCTCGCTACGGCGATCCGGACAGTAGTCATTCTCTTCATCACCTGGGGTATTGTCTTCTTTCGCGGTTCCTCCCGGGAACTGCCGGCTCTGTCCCGGAATAACTGGATTTACCTCATTCTCTCGGCCGTCGCTACCGGTCTCTCCTGGCTCTTCTACTACAGGGCCCTTCAACTGGGCAACGTCTCTCAGGTCAGCGCCATCGACAAGGGCAGTATCGTCTTTACGATCCTGCTGTCTTTTTTCTTCCTGAAAGAACCCCTCACCCTCAGACTCTTGATCGGCGTTGCCCTTATACTGGCGGGTATGCTCGTCATTATTAAGAGATAATAAAAAAGGTTGTCTTTTTTTGTCCTCAATGGGCAAATAATTCCACAAGCGCCTTAGTTAATACCCTTTCAAGTATCTGGCATGAAATTTTAACATTAATTGCGCGTTGCATTTGCAACCGCCCCGCGATTGTTTCCACATTTATTTGCACTTGTTCCGATTCCATGAAATTCCCGCTCCGCCGGCATTCCCGGCGAATCCTAACTATTACTGTCTCCGTTCCGCGGCCCTGATGAAGCATTCCTGATTGCCTTCATGATGAAATGAAATAGTCTGAATAAGCTGTCAACGATGGCTCTAGCTACTGCTTTGCCTATTAAAAACTAAATCAAATACATAAATATGAACCGCTTAGTGAACAAATCTGCCTGGATCCTGTGCAGTATGGTCGTTTGTGCCGTCGCGTCGGTGCGTGCGCAGGGACTCCAGGTCGCAAGCAGATTATCTCCCCCAAAAAAGATTATTGAGGCTTCTTTAGACCGGCAATCGCCAGGCAGGCCGGAAGATCCTGATGCCCTGCTGAAAAGCGCTTTTCAGCTGTGCTGGCACAAACAATTCGACAGCGCCGCCACCGTATTTCTTCACGTGTTGGATTTGCGTCCCAATGATCCCGATGCACTCGGAGGATTGGGATTCGACTATGCCTGGTCGGGGAAATACGATGAAGCGGCCAGTACCTTCACCAAACTGGCCCGTGTAAGGCCCGAAAGCGAGGAGGCCGAAAAAGGCCTGGCCTATACGGCCTTGTATAGCGGCGATTTCGAAGACGGGATATCGCGTTTTACGGCATTGACGATCAAGCATCCGGAAACCCTGGAATATTGGATCGCCCTGGGCGAGGCCGATATGGGAGATAAACGGACGGCAAGCGCACGGAGCGCCTTTAAGCAGGCGCAGTCGCTCGACCCATCGAATCGGGAGGTTGGCTCGCTCATCGTTGCCACGCGGAAGGCCGGCGCTTTTGTGGAGCTGGACGCATGGGGCGGTTACTCCTCTGTCGAAGGGGATTCCCGCTGGGGCATGCGCTTCACGCAACTCACGGTGCAAGCCACGCAGCAGTTAAGGCTTTACGCAAAATATGACAATTCCCTTTCGCTGGACAATCGCTTCTTTATTCAATCCGATCGTTTTGCCGATGCCTGGTTTGGCGGCGGCGTATACGACTGGAATAAGCACCTCAGCACCAAGCTGGAATATGGATACCGACATCTCGGCGCAAATGTCTCGCAACAATTATTCTCCTTCGACCAGGTATTCTTTCCAAAACGTCAATCCGGATACGGACTGACGAGCTGGCATGTCGGCGGACTTGCCGGCATCGGGAGCGGCGTACCTAACGAGTACCTCGGGTACGCGGGCGCCTATTTCACGCTGTCGCGGCGCTGGGGAGTCGAGCCGACCTACTACTATTCCGTTAACTCCTTCGAGAACCTGCAGCAGCACCGGTTCCAGGGAGGAGTAAAATATATGGCGCCGAAGGGATTCGAGATGAATGCCGGCGCATACTGGAGCACCAACGTGATCTCATCCAAGTACCCTCCGAATGACGATAAGGTTTATGGAGCCTACGTATTTGCATTATACCCGATCAGCAACCGATTTACCGGACAGTTGTCCTGGAGGCAGGAGGCCGGCACCGGCGCAACGCAGTCGGTCAGCACCATCTCGGCCGGTTTAAGAATCCGCTTTGAAAAATAACCCCCATCCACAAACCAACAAAATACGAACTATGAAGCCTACATTACCCGAACAATCTGTACAGGCCAATGCGATAGAGATCCCCATGGAGAGGGAAGCGGCGAGGAAAAGCCCCTGGTGGGTTCCCAGGCGGATATTCGCTGAGCAGGAAGAAGAAACATATGAAACCAGGAAAGCAACACCCCCCAAGCCCCATTTATACCTCGCGATTTTCGGAACCTGGGTATTCTGCCTCTTTTGGTTCGATCCGCGTTTGTTTAAATTGCTGGATATCGCGCATAACTGGAAGGAGGACCTGGCCCTCGGCTTCTTTATATTTTTCGTGAACATGGCCTGGCTGTACGGCCTTTACAATGTCTGCATCGTGGTCTTTGGCTTATACTATCGCCTTTTTAAAAAGGCCAAACCCGTGATCCTCCAGCCTTCCCTGCTCGGCACGGAAGAATTGCCCGCGGTAGCGATCCTTTATACCACCTGCAATGACTTTGTAGAGGAGAGCGTACTCTCTTGCGTGAGGCAGGATTACCCAAATTACAAAGTATACATGCTGGATGACAGCAGCCATGAGGAGCAGAAGCACAAGGTGGACCAGTTCGCTGCGCGGTATCCCGGATTGGTGCAGGTCGTTCGGCGGCCTGACCGGAAGGCATTCAAGGCCGGCAATATCAATCATGGGCTGGCCAATGCCACGATAAAGGAGCCTTATTTTGCGATCGCGGATGCCGACGAGATCCTCCCCACGGACTTTCTCCGCAAGATCGTGCCGGTCATGGAGAATGATCCGACCATCGGCTTTGTACAAGCCAATCACCGGTCCAACCCGGATGATAAAACGAAGCTGGCGAAGGAGGTTGGTCCCGGGATCGACGTGCACTGGAAGTACTATCAGCCGCTGCGGAATGATTTCGGCTTTGTCATGTTCCTGGGGCATGGCGCCGTATTGCGACGGAAATGCTGGGAAGAGGTCGGCGGTTTCCCGGACATCGTGAGCGAAGATCTCGGTTTTGCGATCGCCATTCGCGAAAAAGGATATCGCGGCCGGTTCGAGGAGAACGTGATCTGTTATGAGAGCTTTCCGGAAACAGTCAGGGCATTCCGCGTGCGTCATATGAAATGGACAAGGGGGACCAGCGAGTTCCTGTCCAGGATGTTTGGTCCGCTGCTGAGATCCAGGAATATTCCCTGGATGGAAAAGCTGGATATTCTGTTCCCTACGCTGAACCTCCCGCTGACACTGGTCTATTTCATTTTCATGCTCAATGCGAATATTGTCCTCCCGTTGCTTTTCGGCAAGATCGTGGATATCACCTGGGTATTCCATGGCAGGCAACTGACCATGCCGGTGGTGGTACTTCGAAAAGGGTTCGAGGTCATTTATCAGCGGGACTTTTACTTTATCACGATACTGACCTTTCTGTCGCCTGTCTTGTGTTTTTTCCTGGCTTTTTATAAGAGGCCGCTGAAGCTATTCCGCTTCTTAAGCCACAGTACAGTATTGTATGCGGCGCTGGCGCCTTTGTCATCGATCGGGGTGATGGCCTACCTATACACGCGTAAGGCCATTTTCCTGGTGACGGGAGATGTCCGGCCGCAAGCGGTAAGAGCGGGTGTCGTTATTCCGGCAGACCGCGGGTTCCTGTTGCGCCTGAAGAAGGGATGGCACCAGGTGATGACGAATACGCATCCCGACCATGCCTTCGTCCAATGGTTCGAGATCGGCATGGGCATATTGTTTGGCGTGCTAAGCATTATCACCTTCCAGCTTTCCTGCCTGGGGCTAAGCCTCTCGTTCATATTATTGCCTATCCTTCATCGTTTGGGATGGAAGCATCCCGTGATGCGCGTGCTGGTGTATGTTCCCTTCGTGCTGATCATCGGCGGCATTGCGCTGATGTCGATGAGCGCGTTCGGCGTGCAGTCGGTATTCTTCGGATACGGATTTCATTTTTAGGGGGGCTCTAAGTAGAATTAGAGCGGCGTCCGGGTTTGGCCCGGGCGCTTTGTTTTTTTTATATCTTTGGCCGTGCCGTTTGAGACCATATACAATGAAAAGGATTTGCTTTCCCGGGTGGCGCAGGATGACCGGAACGCCTTCGGGCAGTTATATAGCCATTACTATGCCCTCGTTCAGAAGTATATATCCCTGTTCGAGCCGTCCCGCGCGAGTTTAGGCGAACTCACCCAGGATGTATTCGTGCGGATCTGGGAAAAGCGGGCATTGCTCCAAAATGTAGATTCGTTCAGGAATTACGTATTCCTGGTCACCCGCAACCTGGTGCTCAATTATATCAAGGCGTTGAAAATCCGGCGAAAACTTAGTGAACTGGGCTCTGCCGGGGAGGCCGAGGTGGGAGAGGATACGGAAACCATCGTTCAGTTCCGGCAATACTACCAATTATTCCTGGAAGCCGTGGTCGAAATGCCCGCCGGAATGCGTAACGTATTAAAAATGAACGTGGAACAAGGACTGAGCCTGGATGAGATTGCCGGAAAAATGGCTATCTCCAAAGCCGGCGTTAAGAAGCAACTCCTCAAGGCCAAGGCCTTTGTACGGCAATACCTGCGTGATCATGGGGAGCTGTCCCTGCTTCTTTTTGTTTTTCTCTCCCTTTTTGAGCCGTAAGTTGCTGCCCCGAACAGCCCGCACGGCGGGGAAGAAAAAAATATTTACGTCCCGGGGTATCCCCGAGGTCTTCTAAACTGTCTTTACTATAAGCACCTTATTTATGAATTTACAGGAAGCCCGCCCCTTCATTGCCCATTTCGCTTCAGGGAATTACGCTCCTGAGGAACATGCGGCTTTCCTGGATTGGCTGGAGACAGCATCGCTGGAGGAATTGGACCTCCTTGCTGCCGAGTATGAGGCCATGCATGAAAACTGGACGCTGTCTGCAGGCCCCACCGTCGAATGGACCAGGCAGTTGGAAGAAAGGTTGGACAAATTGGATCAGTATAAAGCGCCCGTAAGAGCGATGAGGCCGAATAGGAGGTTTGTGTGGGTGGCGGCTGCGTCGATGGCGGCCCTTGCAGTAGGATCGTTCTTCTGGTACTCGCATAAACCGGAAGTCCTGGATATAGCATCAGTGCCCAAAGGTGGCGGACTGAGGCAGCTGGTGCTGGCGGATGGTAGCAAAGTTTGGCTAAATTCTGCATCCACGCTGCGGTATCCGAGGCGATTCAATGGAGCGGAGAGAATGGTGGAGCTAACCGGTGAAGGGTATTTTGAAATTGCGAATAATGCGTCGATGCCCTTCAAGGTGAAGGCAGGGGCAGTACAGATCGATGTGCTGGGTACGAGTTTTAACGTAATGGCCTATGAGGATGAAGGATTTACAAAGACCTCGCTGATGCAGGGATCGGTCAGGGTGAGCAAAGGCGCTGAGTCTCGGACTCTACAGGCTGGCGATGAGGCCGGGATAGATGCAGCGGGGATACATGTCTCTCATTCAGCGGACGCGGTATATGTGCTGGCATGGAAGAATGGATTCCTGAACTACGACAATGCAAGTCTTCAGACGGTGATGAGAGCGATAGGCAGGTCTTACAATGTTGAAATACAGTATGAAGGGTTGTCTTCCGGCGTCACTTTTTCCGGCAAGCTTCCCAGGAACGGAGATTTAAAGCAGGTTTTACATATACTGGGCACACAGGGTATAAATTGTAGAATGGAGGGGAAAACCATTATTGTGATGCCTTGAGACGAGATTTTCCATGACCATTGAACCAAGTCCAAAGTTACAGCCGCGTTCATGGGTATTATAAGTAGTTTTCTTATTTTACTCATGATTCGTAGGCTGTAACTTGCATTTATTATGTCATGTTCAATGGCCTCGATGAAACTGACTGCTTTTTACCTGCTTGCCACATTCCTCATAAGCCTCGGCGTTAATGGTCAAGCGCCATTGCCCCGCCTCTCCCTCGATTTTAAGAATGCTTCATTGAAAACAGTCCTGGATACGATCGAGAACAGGGTTCATTTCGCTGCTTTCGGACCCTCCACCTGGAGCAAGTTCGCTAAAAACGTGACGATCTCGGTAGAAAATAAGCCGCTGGACAAAATTCTGGATCTTTGTTTCAAAGACCAGCCGCTAACCTATCAATTGATAGGCAATACCATATCGATCACCATGAAGAGCAAGCCGGCCTATTCCATTGGTGGAAAACTGATCAATGCCCGCAGAGAACCCATTTCCGGAGCGACCATCCAGATCAAGGGAACCAGGACCTTTGTACAAAGCAATGAGAATGGGGAATTCAGCGTCCCGATCGAAAGCACCATGGCGACCCTGGTCATCGGCAGTATCAACTATGAAAGGATCGAGTTGACCTTGGGTGCGGGAAGAGACACCGTGATGGAATTGCAGGATAGGGTGATCGCCTTGAATGGCGTGACGGTGTTACATACAGGGTATCAAAACATACCGCGTGAGAGGGCTACCGGCTCCTTTGCACTGATCGACTACAATCTTGTCAATCGTAGCACAAGTCCGAATATCCTCGATAGGCTCGATGGTATAACCCCTTCGCTGCTCTTTACCAAGAATCCCGTTTTTGGCACAAATCAATCCAGCTTTTCCATTCGTGGACGGAGCACCATTTTTGCGAACCCGGAACCACTTATCGTAGTCGATAACTTCCCCTATACGGGTGATATTTACAATATCAATCCGGACGACGTGGAGAGCATTACGGTGCTTAAAGATGCGGCCGCAGCTTCTATCTGGGGCGCCTATTCAGGCAATGGGGTCGTCGTGATCACGACAAAGAAAGGGAAGTTCAATCAGGCGCCCAAGGTTTGCGTAAATACCAATTTGACTTTTGGAGCAAGGCCAGACTTGTATTATCGACCCATCCTCTCTTCATTCGATTACGTTGGGATCGAAGATAGCTTGTTTGCCAGGGGATTCTATGATCCGCTGGTCGCTGACATGAGCCATCCTGCCTTATCTCCGGTGACTGAATTGCTTCTCGCCCGGCGACACGGGACTGTCTCCCCATCGGAAGCAAGCAATGAGCTTAATATTTTTAGAGGACAGGACACGCGGCAGGATCTCGGCCATTATTTTTACCGGCATAGTCTGACCCAGCAATATTCCGTCAATCTTAGTGGCGGAGGAGCAAATAATCAGTACTATTTTTCGGCAGGTTTTGAAAATGACAGGAGCAACCTTGTGCGGAATCAATATCATCGGGTGACATTGGCCGGGAATAGTACCTATATTCTTATCCCAAAGAAACTGGAGTTTAGTTCCGGGTTCAATTATGCAGCCAGCAATACGGCAAATAACAATACGAGCCGGATCATTGTATGGAATTACCCGTACGTCCAGCTGGCTGATGGCAAAGGCAACGCTTTAGCCGTGCCAAATCAGTACAGGCAGTCGTTTATCGATACGGTAGGGGGAGGACAATTACTGGACTGGCAATATCGGCCGCTTGACGAATTAAGAAATGCAGACAATAATACCAAACTGAGTGATTATCGGATCAATCTCAGCATGAAATACAATATGCTGAAGGATCTTAGTGCGAATCTGTATTATCAATATTGGAAGGCATCCTCGGATTTGCAGGATTTTCATGGCATTCAAACTTATTATACGCGGGATCTCATCAATTCGTTTACAGAACTCAATTCGGGTATAACCTATCCTGTCCCGCCCGGCGGTATTCTGGATGAGATAGACAGTAGCTATCAGGCAAATAACGTTAGGGCCCAGATCAACTTTGATCATTATTTTGATCCTGACCAATCATTTACTGGTATTGCCGGAGTTGAAGTCAGAGATATTGAAGGGAGGATAAAGACCACCCGACTGTACGGGTATGACAAGGACTTGAACAGCAGCAAGCCGGTAAATTATGTCAAATCCTACCCGCTTTATCTTTTTCCTAATGGCAACCAACAACAAATTCCCTATTTGGATCATGATCTGACTACGTCGGACCGTTACCTGTCCTATTATTTCAATGGATCTTATCATTTATTAGGGCGGTATATCCTCTCCGCCAGCGCCCGCAAGGACGAGTCAAATATATTCGGGGTAAAGGCGAATCAGAAGGGAGTGCCTCTCTGGTCTGCCGGCGCCGCCTGGGAACTGTCGCGGGAGTCTTTCTACCATGCGGACGGATGGCTGCCTTATCTGAGACTTCGATTGACAGATGGCTACAATGGGAATGTCGATAAGACCGTTTCAGCTTATACCACTGCGCTGATCAATTCATACAATTCCACATATGGAGCGCCTACGGCGTCGATCGTCAACCCACCCAATCCCAATTTACAATGGGAAAAAATTCACATTATTAATGGGGGAATTGATTTTGCCATGCAAAATGGATCGGTGGATGGAAGTATGGAATACTATGTCAAATATGGTGAAGACCTGATCGGGCCGACCTTGATAGATCCGACTACCGGCAATACCCAGTTCACCGGTAACACGGCAAAAATGAAAACGCAAGGAGTTGATATCAACATCCGCACATCCAAGGTTTTCGGTCCTGTGCGTTGGAGTACTGCCCTGTTATTCAGTTATTCCCATGATATAGTGACCCACTATAATATCCGTCAGAGCACGATTGAAGACTATTTCAATCCGGGTTTTTTTAATCCGCTGGAAGGGCGACCTCTTTACTCGGTCTACGCATTAAAGTGGATGGGCCTTGATCCCCGGTCGGGTGATCCCCAGGGCTGGTACAATGGGCATATCAGCAAGGATTACTCCCTGATAGCCGCATCTACCGACTTTAATAGCCTTAAATATGCCGGACCTTCGCACCCGCCCTATTTCGGCAGCCTGCGGAATACTCTTGAATGGAGGAAGCTAGCACTGTCGTTTAATATCGTATACAAATTCGGGTATGTCTTTCGCAGAACGTCTATTGATTATTTTGATCTGTTTTCAGGCGCCTCACCGGGACACCCCGATTTTGATAAGCGCTGGATTAAGCCCGGCGATGAAAAATTCACAGATGTACCTTCTCTCGACTTCTCTGTTAATGACGCCTCCAGGGATCGGTTTTATGCAAATTCGCAAGCATTAATTGAAAAGGGCGATCACTTGCGCTTGCAGGATATCCGGATAAGCTACGATCTGGGTAGCTGTGTCAGAACGAAGTTCCCTCTAAGATCGGCCCAGATCTATCTTTATGCCAGCAATATCGGCATTCTGTGGCGGGCCAATCATCAGGGAATCGACCCTGACGCCGTTTCGCTCGGAAATATGATCAATTATCCTAACCCCAGGACGTTGACAATGGGAGTAAAATTCGCATTGTAAATCAAGATTGATATGAGGTCAAAAAATTGTACAGGACTTTGGGTGATTCTGGTAGTTATCGCTGGATACATTTCATCGTGCAAAAAGAATTTCCTGGACAAGAAACCGAGTTCAGACCTGGTCGTGCCAACAACACTTGAGGATTTTCAAGCCTTATTGGACAATGATATCGTCATGAGAGAAACGCCTGTACTTGGTGAGTTGTCAGCAGATAATTTGTACTTGGATTCTACATTCTGGGGAACGATTGATACAAAAGAACATAACGCCTATATTTGGGCGAGGGATATATATGAAAACAAAGGGAATGTCGATGATTGGGGCCTTCCTTACCAGCAAGTGTTTTATGCCAACGTGGTACTCGATGGGTTGCCTGGAGTGGCTGTCGACAGTACTAACAGAGACCAATGGAATGCGCTGAAAGGTGCTGCATACTTCATTCGGGCGTATGCGTTTTGGAATGTGGCGCAAGTTTTTGCGCCTGTGTATAATAGTGCCACTGCAACAACTGATCTTGGGATCCCTCTGCGGTTGACTTCCGATGTGAATCAGGTCTCAACCCGGGCCAGTATTAAGCAAACGTATGATCAAATCCTTTCCGATTTGCAACAGGCAAGCGCACTTTTGCCGGAAGCAATACCCTTCTCAAATCTCAACAGACCCTCGAAACCTGCAGCGTTGGCCATGCTCGCCCGGGTTTGTCTCAGTATGGGAGAGTTCGCGCAGGCTGGTGACTATGCCAATAGTTGTTTAATGGCTTACCCGGTTTTGCAGGACTATAACAGTGTTACCGGCATGGGGATCTTGCCCTTTAAGAAACCTAATTCGGAAATACTCTACGAGAGTCATATGCTGACGTCCACAGAAGTGATTTCCGCATTTTTTCATCCATTGTGTATTGTAGACTCCGACCTTTATAATTCTTACACACCGAATGATTTACGAAAGCAGGTCTTTTACACAGTCAATGCCATGGGGTTGCCAAATATCAGAGGTAGTTACAACGTAAGTATTTATCCTTTCACCGGATTGGCGACCGACGAAGTGTATTTGATCAGCGCAGAGTGTTTTGCAAGAGCCGGCAATTACACAACAGCGATAAGCACATTAAATACATTACTCTCTTACCGTTGGGCTACCGGTACATTTGTGCCCTATACGGCAACTAATGCAAATGATGCGCTGGCAATAATTATGTCTGAACGACGAAAAGAGCTGGCATTTCGCGGGCTGAGATGGACGGATCTGCGTAGGATGAATTCGATGGGGAATGAAACCACTTTATTGCGCGTAATGAACGGAATAACATATACTTTACAACCCAATAGCCTTCGATATGTATTACCCATTCCTCCCGATGTGATCGCCCTTAGCGGAATGATCCAAAACCCAAGATAATGGGGTCGGGAGGAATGGGTGAATGATATTAATTTTTCGGGAACTTATTGTGGGATATGTTCATAGATCCCTGATTGGCAGGCTGCCCAATTTTGACCCACTTGTATATACGTACAAGTCCCAATACCATCCATGCAGGCGTAGTCAACTCCTATTTGCCCTGCAGGCAAATACCCGGCTCCATTGTTATAAAACTGCGGATTAAACCGGCAATCGAAATTGTAACCTGTGGCAAATGCTCAGCCGACGCTTAGGAAAATGGCCGCGGCCATGATGATCACATTTACTTTTTTCATACGAAA
>JAUZNZ010000100.1 GCA_030706735.1 Bacteroidota bacterium
CTGGGCAAAGGGTGGCCGGCGATCTGGAGAGTGTCGATCTTGATCGACACGATAGTACCGTCGCTATTAAATCCCACTTTGAAACGATTCGTTCCGGTCTCGTAGCTGGTTCCCTCCCAACTCATGGCATAATCGTCCACCACCTTGATTGGCCGCTGGGTTATCCTGGCTGCTATGACGGCATATCTGACCAGCTGAGCAACCAATCCCATCGCATTGCCGCCGAAAGTCGCTCCGTTATATGGCGTATGGACTTTCACTTTTTTGGGCCGGCTTGGGTCTTTTTTGAACACGGGCGCAGAAATGAAATTCACGTCTGCCGGAATTCTTTGCCCGTGATACCAGACTTCCATCTCTTCATCTTTCAACCAGGCCACGATGCTTCCGGGCTCTACTCCGGCCCAGACGTCATCCTCGATTTTGACCGACTTAAACTCGACGACGTGGTCGGATGAAGCGAATCCCTTCTCCACATCACCAATTTTGTAGGTCACTGAATCATCGAAGATATTGCTTTCGGGATTGAGTTCCGGGTGAAGGAGAGGAGCGCCAGGTTTAATGGCCTCCTCCGGATCCAGAATGAATGGCATTTGCTCCCATTCAATTCCTTCGCCAATCAGCTTTAAAGCCAGGTCGCAGATCTGTTCGCTTTCTGCGATGACCATGGCCCCCAGCCTTACACCTTGAAAGTCGGCAATATCCGGGAGTATGTTCCGATACCAAAACCAGGATCGCCCGATCACAGGTCTATAGGGGTCTGTGAAGTCTATATCCGGATCATCGTATCGTATTACAGCCCAGACGCCCGGGATCTTCTCCGCCTTGCTGGTATCCATCTTCGTGATACGTGCGTGTGCATACGGGGAACGTAATACCTTGAGATACAGCATTCCCGGGAGATAAACGTCGCTCGTATACACTGCTCTGCCGGAAACCTTTTCAGGCGCTTCCTTGGGACGCAGGCCGCGACGGCCGATGCAACCGTCTTCGGGAGGTCTCCATACCCAGGGCCGATTTTCCGTTGATTCCTCCGACATATTGCTATTCCCCCTTCAGCACTTTGGCCGCATCCTGTATAGCCTTGATGTGTGCGGGATAGGTGCCGCAACGGCATAGGTTGCCTGCCAGGGCTTCTTTAATATCTTCCACAGTTGGATTCGGAATACGGTCCAGCAGCGCCTTGGCTGTAACGAGGAAGCCGGGAGTGCAATAGCCGCACTGCGCAGTCCAGTTCATTATATAAGCTTCAATGAGAGGATGCTTGGCATCGGCAATGCCCTCGGCCGTCTCGATCACCGCCCCCTCACAGTCGGCCGCAATCGCCATGCAAGAGAGGGCCGGCCGGCCATCCATGATGACGGCGCAGGAGCCGCAGGCTCCATAGCCATTGCAGAAATCCTTTACCGACGTAAATCCCAGCTTCTGCCTGAGGACATCACGCAAAGTAGAATTGGGCTCAACATGGAGACTATAGGGTCTGCCATTGACTGTCATCCTCACGGTTCTTGGAGCAATCGTCGAAGGAATCCGGATCCCACGAACGGGAGGCGCCGCGGTTGCACCCTCGCGCGTACTGCCTTTGCCGGCAGA
>JAUZNZ010000011.1 GCA_030706735.1 Bacteroidota bacterium
GCGGAACTGCGCCTCTTTGACGATCAGGTAACCCACGGTGATCAGGTTGCGCACTTCGCATAATTGCGGGGACACGTCGGTGGTCTCATACAATGCCTCGATCTCCTCATGCAGGAGGTCCAGCCGTTTCATCGCGCGTTGCAGCCGCACGTGGGTGCGCACAATGCCGACGTAGTCGCTCATCAGGAGCTGCAGTTCTTTCAGGCTTTGGGTGATCAGGATCATTTCCCGGGGCCGCGTAGTCCCTTCGGCGTTCCAGTCCGGGATGCCCTCGCGGAAGGCGGTCCGATCTACCCTTTCCACGCTGTCGAGATAACAGCGGTGCCCGAACACGAGGGCCTCCAACAGGGAATTGCTCGCGAGGCGATTGGCGCCATGCAAGCCGGTGGAGGCGCATTCGCCGCAGGCATAGAGGTTGAGGATGGACGTCCTGCCCCATTCGTCGGTCTTGATTCCGCCGCAGCTGTAGTGGGCGGCCGGCGCGACGGGGATCATTTGCTCTGTGATGTCGATGCCGATCGAACGGCATTTCTCATAGATGTTCGGGAAATGCCCCAGGAACTTCTCTTTATCCATGTCACGGCAATCCAGGTAGACATGTTCGGTCCCATCCTTCTTCATCTCGCTGTCGATCGCACGGGCGGTAATGTCGCGAGGGGCGAGGTCTTTGCGCTCATCGTATCTTTCCATGAAGGCCTCTCCGCTCCTATTCCGCAATATCCCTCCGTCTCCGCGTACTGCCTCTGTGATCAGGAAGGAAGGGCTGATACCGGGCTCATAGAGAGCCGTGGGGTGGAATTGAATGAACTCCATGTTTTCGATCCTGCCCTTTGCGCGATAGGCCATCGCCACGCCGTCGCCCGTCGCGATCTTCGGGTTGGTAGTCGTCCGGTATGCCTGACCGTTGCCCCCGGTGGCCAGCAGCACGACGCGGGAAAGGATCGTTTCAATTTTGTTTGTATGCTGATCGAGGGCATATACGCCGAAGCATTCGATATCCGGGGTCGATTTGGTGATCAGGAAGCCGAGGTGGTGCTGCGTGATCAGGTCCAGCACAAACCAATGCTTGATGATCTCAATGTTCGGCTGCTTGCCCACCGTCTCCAGCAGGGCACGTTCGATCTCTTTGCCGGTTACGTCCTTGTGGTGGAGGATACGGAAGGCGGAATGACCTCCCTCCTTGCCCAATTTGAAATCGCCCTCCGGGTCCTTGTCGAAACGGGTTCCCCAGTCGATGATCTCCCGGATCCTTTCCGGTCCCTCTTTTACGACGATCTCGACGGTCCGTTCGTTGCAAAGGCCGTCGCCGGCGATGAGCGTGTCCCGGATATGCTTTTCGTAGCTGTCGTGCTCGAAGTCCGTTACGCCCGCAATGCCCCCCTGCGCGTACTTGGTATTGGTCTCATCGGCCCTGGTCTTGGTGATGACGAGCACCTTTTTATCGGGACAATGGCGGGCCACTTTCAGGGCATAGCTCAACCCGGCAATGCCGGAACCGATAACGAGGAAATCAGTTTTAATCATCAATATTCTACCTTATACCCGAATTGATCGGGGTGATCGAATATGTCCATCAGGTTATATTTGATGGTCACGGTCTTCTTGTCATCGGACAATTTGGCCAGGGGAGTATCCACTTTCTTTACCGGGCGCGGCAACTTGATGATGGTCGTGTAAGAGATCTCTACGCCCATGGTGCTTGCCTGCCGCATTTGCGCCATCTGGGGATTATCCTGGAGGGCTTTCCACCGTTCCGCGTTCAGCCTTTTTTCGATGACGCCGTCGCGGCTGGTAAAATCATATACGCCATTGAATTGATTGAGGTCGGGACTGGGACCGTCGGTTTGCACGTTATTTTCCGTGCCGGAAGGGGAGTCCATTTTTTTGAATAGCTGTGCCGTTCCCAACGAGCCGTCGCTCATGACGCTGTATAGTTTCTGCAGGTCGGCCTGGCTGGAATAGGGGAATAACATGTGCGTCTTGAACAACTTGGCATCCATGTCCAGTTGAATGTGGAGGGTCCCGGGGTCCAATATCTTCCGTTTGTCCAGGGGGATCGATTGGACCGTGTCGACGATATCACGCATGCGGATCGTGGTGTCCATCTTATCCATCCCCTTCTTCGCGAGGTCTTCCTTGCTCATATAGGTTTGCATGAGATCGACCATCTGGCTCATGTCCATGTCCATGGAGAATTGTCCGCTTCCATTGGGTTTTACCTCGATCGTTTCATAGATGTCCAGGCATCCGGTCAGGCTGAATGCCAGCACGACGGGCAATAGGTAGTTAATGATCTTCATCATGGATCGTTTGAACCGGCAATTTACTCGTTTAGCGAACGCTAACCTTGTAATTGACCGTAAAAGTTTGTGAATGTCCGGGGGGCAGGAGGATCAGTCCCATCTTATTGTTGAAACAATCCGGGGCGGCGCTAAGATTCTCGATGGCAATGGTTTGCCTGTCCGGCGGCGTGTAGATCTGGAGGTAAGGATAGCCGCTGTCCGGGAAGAGGGAGATGCGCAGTCCGGTCGATGGATTAGATAGTTCGCAGGCGGGGCCGGTCTTCGACGTTCCGAGGACAAAACAGTTGTCCAGCTGCGTGGATCCGATCCGGCGTTCTTCACAAAAATCATCATATTTCATCAGGTGACCGGTGGGGATGAGGTGTTCATCGAAATCCACTATCATTTCCGAATTGAAGCGGAGGAGCCAGTCGTCGATCTTTCCGCCCAGCCGGAAATAGGGATGCCAGCCATCGGCGATAGGGATGGTCGTTTTATCCAGATTGGTGACGATCGTCTGCACCTCCAGGAGATTTTCCGGGTGAAGGATATACTTCACGGCGCAGTCATAGATAAACGGATAGGCGGCATTTTCTTTGTTATAGCGATGTTGCAGGATGACGGAGGCCGAGGTCTTGCCCGCCACCTCATCCGTGACCGCAAACGATTTGTCGAACAGCAGGCCATGGATCGCGGTTCCATCGAAGAAGGTCTTTTCGAAACGATATTCGGCGCCGGCAAATCGATAGGTGGCGTCGGCGATCCGGCATGGAAAGGGAGATAACTTCGGACCCTTGAAGTTGACCCCCATCTCGTTTTTGACCTGTTCCAGACTGGTATAGTTGTCGACCACATTGAACATTTCGCCGGCGCCATTATGCTGAGGGACCGCCGTCGCCACCTTGAACGCGTGCAGGGCGGCTCCATAGCCGGGCAACAGGACCGCTTCCGAACCGGAGTTCTCATCCTTTAAGCTAACCAGGGAAAGGCCATCCTGGTGAAAATGGCGAATGGAAAATGGCATGACCGTCGGGTTATTTCTTTTGCAATGTATGAAAATAGTTGTCGCGTGCCGGGCTTATACCGGACTAACGGTCAGGTACCGGCCATGACGAGCGTGGATCCTTTCGGCGAGTCCCGACATAACCTGCTGTAAAGCGACGGGAGATTCGACGGATACGGCGTCAGTCAGTGTCAGCAGCCAGCGACCGAAATAGTCCAGGCAGCCGACCAGGAATACCATCCGTATCGAATGACCCATATCCTCCTGTGAGACAAAGCCCTGCAATAATTTCTGTTCCTGGATAAATTTTGCCGCGCGGCTGTCGATCCGTATGACCGCCTCCTGCAGCTGGTTGCGCTCCATGATCTGCCGGACATAGTCGCGGATGGAAGGGTGCGCGTCGCCGTCGAAAACCTCGTCCCGGATGAGGATGCGCTGCATGCGGCTGAGCCGGAAATCCCGGTAGCCTTTGCGGAGCCGGCACCAGGCGATCATGTGCCATGCCGATCCGTAGTACCAGAGCCCGATGGGTTCCACGTCCCTCAGTGTTTGCGCCTCGCGGGAGCCGGCACCCGCATGATAGGCCAGGTGCAGGACCCTTTTTTGCACGATCGCCTGCTGCACGGCTGACAGGTTTTGCTGTGCCCCTTCCATGCCGGCGGTATGGGCTGCGGAGACCTCGATATGATCCGTCAGATCGTCGATATATTCTTTGTCTGCGGAACGGAGCACTGCTTTGATCTTGAAAAGGGCAGCCGCGTAATGCCGCCGTACGCAGCTGTCGGTGAACCGTTCCGCCAATTTCGCTCCGAGCATCAACGCGCTGGCCTCCTCCTGTGTGAACATGACGGGCGGGAGGCGATAGCCTTCCATGATCGTATAGCCGCTGCCTGCCTCGCCGATCACCGGCACGCCGGAGCCTTCGAGGGCTTTTATGTCCCGGTAGACCGTACGCAGGCTGATCCGGAAGCGGCCGGCCATTTCGCTGGCCGTGACCTTCTTCTTGCTTTGAAGGTGCGTAAGCATGGCGTGCAGCCTGTCGATCCGGTTCACGAGGGGACTGTTTTTGTAGTGACGACGGGCTCGATCCAGGCATCGCTGGCTTTCAGGAGGCCGATCAGTTCCTCGACGGCGACCGCGCTATCGACGCCGCGCTTGACCACTTCCTTCCCTTTGTAGAGGGTGATCTTGCCGGGTCCGCTGCCCACATAGCCGAAATCTGCGTCGGCCATTTCGCCCGGGCCGTTGACGATACATCCCATGATCGCGATCTTAACGCCTTTGAGATGATGGGTCACTGCCCGTATCCGGGCCGTCGTCTCCTGCAGATCGAAGAGCGTGCGGCCGCAGGAGGGGCATGAAATATATTCTGTTCGCGAAATCCTGGTGCGGGTAGCCTGAAGAATGGAAAAGGCCCAGTCATTGAGTCGCCGGTGCCCGGCCTTACCGGCCCCGGTCATCAGCCAGATCCCGTCCCCCAATCCATCGAGAAGGAGAGCGCCTGCCTCGGTCGAGAAATGGATGAGCTGTTCGTCCCGGGTTTGTTCATGGCTTTCCACGGCCAGGATCACGGGACAGCGTATATCCTGATTGATCAGTTCCATCATGAAACGGCGTATGGAAGGCATCGCGAGCGGGTGGGAAGACCAGAGACATAAGACGACCGTGTCGTCCTTGCGGATCTGTTGCAGAATCTCTGCTGCTGCATCGCCGGCCGTATCGAGGGACAGGAAATTGAGGATTCCGGAGCGTTCGGTATGCCGCAGCCAGTCTGTTCCCTGGTAGAGGGGATAGGAACGTTGCCTTTCCGAATCGCCTGCCCGCAGCCAGGTTTCGTGATCGCAGATCAGCTTGAGCGTGCCGGGGAGAGGGAAGTCGGTGATCTTATCGCCGGTGTAAAGGAAATCGGCCGCGGCATCGCTGATATTCCATTTATCATTTGCCGCGTCATACCGGTAGCCCACCGGCAGCAGGTCTTCCGGGACGATGGACTTCGCGTGCATGAAATCCGCAATCACCACCGGAACGTGGTGGTCGCCGATATTGGATATCGCGCGGGATCTGCGTCGTTGGTATTCAAAAGGCGAATAGGGTATCTTTTCGACCGGTCGGATGAGGGCGGCCTGCTGTGCGCGCGCGGCCCGTTCCTGATACCGGTTGACGAGGTCTTTACAAACGGGAATTTCCAATTCGGGGTCTTCGGTAAGCGAAACGCGGATCGTGTCTCCAACGCCATCTTCCAGCAAGGCCCCGATGCCGATCGCCGATTTAATGCGGCCGTCCTCTCCGTCTCCCGCCTCAGTGACCCCCAGATGCAGGGGGTAGCAGGCGCCGAACTCTTCGTCCATCCTCCTGATCAGGAGCCGATAGGCTTGGACCATGACCTGGGGATTGCTGGACTTCATGCTCAGGACGATCTGGTGATAGCTCTCCCCCCTGGCCACGCGGAGGAACTCCATGGCGCTTTCCACCATGCCCATCGGCGTATCGCCGTACCGGCTCATGATGCGATCGCTGAGCGAACCGTGATTGGTGCCGATCCGCATAGCCGTTCCGTATTCTTTGCAAATCTTTACCAGGGGCGTAAACCGTTCCCGGATGCGGTCGATCTCCTCATTGTACTCCGCGTCGGAATATTCGATGAATTCGAACTTCTTTTTGTCGATGTAATTCCCGGGGTTCACCCTGACCTTTTCGACGATGCGCGCCGCGATCTCCGCGGCATTCGGCGTGAAATGGATATCGGCCACAAGGGGGGTCTTGTAACCCCGTTTGCGGAGTTCATTCCTGATGTTCAGGAGATTCTCCGCTTCTTTCTTGCTGGGAGCGGTGATACGGACCAGTTCCGCACCGGCCTCTATGCAGCGAATGGATTGTTCCACCGTGGCCAGCGTGTCCATGGTATCGGTCGTGGTCATTGTCTGCACACGGATCGGATGGGAATCGCCGAGCAAAAGGTCGCCGATCCTGACTTCGAGGGTCTTGAGGCGCTGATAGCGGGTAAGGGAATGACAATACCATTGCATAATGCAAAAATAACGAAATTACCAGTCCTTGTCGGGTTGGGAAAGAGAGCGTTGTTTATTCTGGTTCATCTTGTCCTGTACGTCTTTTTCCTTTTGCTGGAGAGCCTTCAACAGTTGCTCGACCTGCTGTTTGGTGAGCTTGCTGGGCTGCGGCTTGGGTTGCTCCTTCTGCTGGTCTTTTTGGTCCTTTTTATCCTTTTGCTCCTTTTTGTCTTTCTGGTCTTTTTGCTGTTGTTGCTGTTGTTGTTGTTTGAGCTCGAGGAGGGCTTTTTGCAGATTTTCACGCGCTTCGGTATCGGAGGGATCGATCTTTAATGCCGATTTCCACGCGTCGATGCTGCCCTGCAGTTTTTGTCCTTTGACCAGCGCCACGCCCTGATTGTACAGGCCTTTCTCTTTGAAGGCGCTGTCCGGGCTGTCAGCCGAGGCCCGATCATAGGAGTTCGCGGCATTATCGAAGTTATTCTTCCTGAATTGCGCATTTCCGAGATTGTAATGGGCTGTCGGGTTGTTAGGGGCCTGCCTTACGGCCTCTTCATATTGCTTCTGCGATTGATCCAGCTGCTTCTGTTTATAATACCTGTTTCCGCTGCGGATCAGGGCGTCCGGGCTTTGTGCGGTGGCGGCCATGGGCAGGAGGGCGGCCAGAGGGAATAGAGCGGCGGCCAGGCAAGGCGCAATCTTCGGGCTGCAAGCGGCAAGGCAGGGTTTAGTAAGTGCTTTATAATAATTTATAATAAACATATATAAGTCTAGCTTGACGTTTGAAGCTTGACACTTGTAGCTTGAACCTTGCCGTCCGAATCTCGAAGCTTTTGGCCCGGAGCTCTCTTTACGTGGCGTTCTGTCAAAAAATACTCCGTCAGCAACAGGAACAAGGCTGCCGCGAGGAACCACTGAAAGTAGCTATTATAATCGATGAATTCGGCATCGTTCAGCGCCTTTTTTTCAATGCTGTCCAGCTGCTGGGTCATCGTTATTTCGGCGTCGTCGATATTATCCAGCCGGATGTAGCGGCCATTGGAGGCATCGGCCAGTTGCTGCAATTCCGCCTCATTGAGTTTGGATATGACGGTCTGTCCCTGATCGTCCTTTTTCAGTTCGCCTGTATTGGGATCTACGATGGGCGACCCATCCGGGGAGCCGATGCCGACCGTATTGATCATCACGCCACCCTGCGCCAGCTGTTTGGCCACTTTAAGCGCGTCGGGATCATGATCTTCTCCGTCGGACAGGAGTACGATGGCCTTATACTTCCGTTCTTTGCTGTTAAACGAGCTATTGGCCATCCGGAGCGCCTCGGCGATCACGGTGCCCTGGGTCGGCACGACGGCGGGGCTTGCGTCCTGAATATACATCCGGGCGGCCCCATGGTCCGTGGTAAGGGGCATTTGCATATAGGCCCTTCCCGCAAAGAGCACCAGCCCAAGACGGTCGTTCTCCAGTTTGTCCGTCAGCCGGTAAAGGAGTTGTTTCGCTTTTTCGAGGCGGTCAGGTTTGATGTCGCGGGCCAGCATGCTCTTGCTGACATCAAGCACCAGCATGACATCGACGCCCTGCCGGCGGACATTCTCCATGGCGCCAGGCTTCTGCAGGTTGCCGGCGCCTAAAACCAGGATAATGAAGGCCAGGGTGACCAGGCAGAATTTGATCAGGAACCGCAGCGCTGAAAAATTGCTGGTTAATTGTTTTACGAGGGTCGGGTCCCCGATGCGGGCGGCTGCCTTTTTCTTCCATCGCATCAGCATATAGAAGAGGCCCCCCAGAATGGGGAGTGCCGCGAGGCCCAGCAGGTATTCAATATGTTGAAAGCGAAACACTTTTGCAATTTAACCGATTATTTCTTCCCATGGAAAAATCCCAGTTGTCCCAGGATGTCCCGGAGGATCCGCATGCGAACGGGCTGCAGGTCCATACTCCGGTCTAAGGATTCCAGGTTCAAAACGAAGAAATAAGGATGCTTATTCTCTTCGATCCATCCGACTATCCATCCAATGGAATGCCCTTCCCGGGTATATCCCCAGCCCGTCTTATAGCTTAACTTATAATTAGCATTGTTCTCCATGAGCATCATATCCCGGACGATCCGCTGGGAGCGAGGGAAAAAGGGGAGTTGGTCGAAGTAGAGCCGCTTGACAAGGCCGAGTTCCTCGTCGGCTGTGATCTTAAGGCGATCGTTCAGCCAGAAGCTGTCGATGGGGCCGCTGATGTCCCTGTTCCCATAGCCGAGGGAATCGATCCATTTTTTCATCGTGTCCTTCCCGATGCGCCTGGCAAGCTCCTGGTACCAGTTGACGCAGGATCGCTGAAAGGCGTCCCGCATAGTCATGTCCTGTTCGCATTCGGTCCTGCCGGTCGTTACGTGATCCCAGGGTATGACCGTCGTCTCGTCCTTGACCAGGCCAGTCTGGATCCCGATCAGCGAATTCACGATCTTAAACGTGGAAGCAGGCAGGTAGGCGCTGTCACGATAGCGGCGGAGGTTGTAAATGGTGAACTGGCCCTGATCGTTGTCCAGGAGGGCGAAGCATCCGTTCACGCCCGCGGAATCGAAAACCTTTTTCAGGCTATTGTCCTCGTTCACATTGTTGTGCGAGCAGGCGGCGAAAAAAAAAGGAATGACCAGTGAGAGCAAAAAGAACCTGAGGGCAAGCCTTGGCATGTTCGGAAAATTTTTTGCAAAAATAAGGAATCGGGCCCCTGCGATAACCAGCTATTCCTTCGGCAGGTTATATTGCCTGATCAGGCGCAGCGTGACGCCGTTGGTCCATCCGAAACCATCCTGGCCGGCATATTCGCCACCTCCCGCCGGCTTATTGATGTCGGCAACGTTGTATTTTTCCATAAGCTTGCCGGTCTCCTTGTATACTTTTTCAACGAGCCTGACCCAGCGGGCCGCAATATCCGCGGCGAGTTCCTTTTGTCCGCAACGGTCGAGGCCCCAGATCGTCATCCATTCGAGGGGAGCCCAGCCATTGGGCGCATCCCATTGTTCACCGGTATCGAATTCCGTGGTGGCGACGCCCCCCGGATCCAATAATTTTTGCCGGATGACGGCGGCGACCTTTTTCCCCAGGAAGCTCATATAATCAGGATGCTCATTAACGAAGCAGAAGGGGTACATGCCGGCAGGGCTGATATGATTACTTTGTTTATGAGTGCGAAAATTATAGTCAGTGTAAAAATTGCGACTCTTGTTCCAGAAATATTTGTCGATCCGCTCGCCTCTTTTACCGGCCGCCTTGCGGTATTGGCCCGCCACGCTGTCTTCCTTATTCATGAGCTTCGCCTTGGCGATGGATACTTCGAGATGATACATGAGGGCGTTCAGGTCGACCGGGAGAAAATCGGTCGTATGGATCGTGCGCAGGTTCTGCTGATCGGCGAACCAGCGGCTGCTGAAATCGATGCCGCTTTCCGCGGCGGCGCGGAGGTGGGCATACATTTCGATCTTGTTCCTGCCTGATTTCTCGGCCGTCAGTACGTCTTCACGCCAGCTCTCCGGCCGGGGCGTCGGGACGTCGTCCCAGTACCGGTTTAGAATGGCGCCATCCTTCAATTTGACGATGCGGCGATAGGCCTGGCCCGGCTTGATCTTGTCGGCGCCCTCCATCCAGAACTGGTATTCCTTTTCCATGGCGGGCAGGAATTCCTGGAATATACTGTCCCCCTTTACTTCAGCGAGGAGTTCCACCATCACCGAAAAGAATGGCGGCTGTGAACGGCCCAGGTAGTAGCTGCGGTTGCCGTTGGGGATATGTCCGTAGGTATTGATAAGATAGGCGAAGTTCCTGACCATATCGTCGATCATCTCTATCTCCCCGCTCTCTTTTAAGCCGAGCATGGTAAAATAGGAATCCCAGTAATACACTTCCCGAAAACGGCCGCCGGGGACGATGTAGGGGTACGGCAGGGGGAGCAGGGAACTACCTTCGACGGACTTATCCGGATTGCGCTTGAGAACCGGCCAGAGGTTCTTTATGTGCGTGACGACGTCTTCGGAGGTATTCGTCTTGTAATTGGAATGTTCGCTGGCGCTGCCGGGGATCTCGAAATTGTCCTCCACGAACTTCTTCAGCTCGAATCCCGGGTGGGATTTTGCGGCTTCATAGTCGGCCACGATCTCGGCGGGCTTGCGTTTGGGGATGCAGTCGGCGAAGGTCTTGCCGTCCGCAAACACCTTGTCCATCTGCACGTCCCGGAAGAGGACGCCGTAGATCTTGTCGGGCGGCAATACGGTGGGCTGCGTGGTCTGCTGACCGAAGGACGATCCGGCCACGAAGAATGCGAGGAGCAGGAAAAGGAGACGTTGTCTCATATCAGATCGATTCATACTCAAATGTATGAATTAAAAAAAAAGCCCCGCGAAGAATCGCAGCGCTTTTACTTTTGCTTTTACTTATGATCCTAAATGAAAAAAAAGAGTTTATTCGGCGCCATCTGTCGTGGCCCGTTGAATCGCAAAATTACCTACTCCCTGTCCCACCGTCAGGCCGGTTGAACAGTCCGTCCGATAGTGGATCCCTCCGATGACGCGCGAATTGGATGCCTCCTGTGCCATCGACATATAGGCCGACGCCCGTTCGGGAACGATATGCCCGAGGATGGCAGCGGCTGCCCCGCTGAACGTCGAATGGCCCGATATGTAGGAGGGGAAATTGGGCACACCCGTCAACGTTTTGATCTGCCCGTTCAATTGGGAGGGCCTGGGGTTGAAATAATGGTATTTGACATCCCAGCATACGATCGCAGCATCCATTTCGGCCATATTCAGGAGAGCGAAATTGCGGGCCCATCTGACTTCGCTAAAATTCTTCTTGATGAAATCTTCGGCGGCGATGGCGTCCCAGTGACCGGGAGGGGTATAGGTCCCGACCCCGTCGGCCCAGAATTGAACGATACGCATTTGTTCGCGGGAGGGGGTTTTGACGAGGTTATACACTTCCGAGGTCGCCGATTGCATATCGGCGCTATTGGTGGATGGAGGCGGTCCGGGCCGGAGGGCCACCACGTGAGCGGAATCGACCAGGAATCCTTTTACTTTTCCAAACAGGGGCAGCATCGGGGGTCGTGAGGGAGCGTCAAGGCTGAGCCAGGGGGTTTGCCCGGCCGCCTGGGCCTGGGTGGCAAAATTCGCCCAATCGGTGGGGGTGCCGACGGCTTTGCCGGCATTGTCCGCCCGGCCCCTGGCGATGAATGCCTGAGCCACCTGCCTGCCGAGCGCTTCTCCCGCAGTAATATCGCTACGCGTTGCCGCGCCAGACTCGATCGCAGCCAGTTCGGCCTCCTGCAGTTTCGCTTCGACGCTTGCGATCTCGTCAGGGTAGAGCAGCTTCATCATCTCGGCTGAAACGCCTGCCAGTACAGCTGCTTCCGACGGATAGGAAGGCAGGGTTGTCTTGTTGGCATAGGCCTTGATGCTGGAGTCCACCATATAGGGCGCTGGCCGGTTATACTGTTGTTTATAATGCCAGCAAGCCACGAGGGCGTCGTATTGGGCCGCGCTTACGTATGCAAAGGCGCGTGCAGCATAAGGAGGATTTGAAAATGGAAAATAGGGGTAGGCGAATGGATTGGTCGAGCTGGGAATGGGATAGCTGCCATCGGCATTCTGGTAGGGCGGCACATTGTATTTTGCCGTCAGACTACGCATGATCTCGTTCCAGCGAAGCACGCCGCCGGCACTCCAATATCTGATCTTACCGAGTTCATCGCCGCTGAGCTTTTTTTGATATCCTTTGATCTCGAAGAGGTCTGCCAGGTAGCCCGTGGAACTGGTCGCCGCCGGCGCGACTACCGGGAATGTATCGGGGCGGGAAAGCAGTACCAGTTTCCAGTTGCCCGCATTCAGGTCCTGATTGGCGGGGTTAAGGGGAGCCAGGTTGGCCGTACGGTCGGAGACGCTCTTATTGCACGCGACCGTGGCGCAGATGGCTATGGCCAGGATCAACAGCCGCCGGAAAGTAATTGATTGGATTCGCATATCAGTTCGTTTTATTGTTGTGGAGAGATGAGGCGCGCTTTTTTGCTCTGGCATGGGTGAAATCCACGATATAGAAGGCCCCGATATCGAACATGGTCGACTGGCCCACATTGCGGCCGGCGACTGTATAGCTGCCGCCGCCGACGATGGACAGCTGTTCGAATCCCTTGATGTAATATTTAAATGCTCCGCCCAGCATGGTGGCGTTCATCTTATTGCTTGGGAAGGGCATGTCATTCTTGCGAATGTCGAAGCCGCCGATCGTGGTCATGTTCGACAACACGGCCTCCACGACCAGGCTGTTGCTGCGGTAGCCGGTTCGAACATTCCAGGAGGTAAAATCCGGCATATCCACCTGATTGGTCAGATGTTCTTCGGTGGTGTAATACGAATTCCGGTCGATCGTGATATTGCTTCTCCAGGTATAGGTGCCCGAGGCCGTGACAAAGAACTTGCCGAGCAGGTAGTCCGCCAGGATCCTGCCGGAGAGCGTCTTGCTTTGCAGGCCGATGGAAAGGGGAAGGTAATCGGCGATATAGTTAGTGAGCGGAAGTGAACCGCCGCCGACCGCATAGAGGGAGAGTTTGCCCTCGCCGGCTCTAAACTGAAAAGCCTGCCATTTGAGCCATGCGGACAAGTCCTGAAAACCTGCCTGGCTATGCAGGGTGCCGGCCGTGGCACGGGTCTCGATATAGGGGACGCCCGCGACCAGGTTCAGCTTGTTCGTAATCCCGTAGGTGCCCATCAGGCCGAACATTTTAGTGGATACGGTTCCGATATTTTGATTAGTCCTTTTAAAGGTTCCTTCCCAGTAGTTGTTCCAACTGCTGTAGGAATACGTGCCACCGATACAGAGGTTCTTTTTCGCCATCATGATGCCGTCCTCGTCAGTTTGCGCCTTCAGCGCAGCCGGGAGGAACAGGAGCATGATGCCGGCCGGCAGGAGCTGTTTAATAAGATTCTTCATGATCATAAGCTTTACGTTTGGTTGGTTATATTAGGCAATACGGTTAAGGTCATAGATTTTACTTTTTATAGGGCCACCTGTCGTTTATCCAGTGCGACCTCAGCCAGGCGGGTGCCTTCGACCCTCGCCCTGATCTTGGCAAAAGCGATATCGCGGCTGGTCGACAAGTCATCGGCAAACGGCGAAAAGCCGCAATCATCCGTAGTCCCTAATTGACTTAGGGGTACGAACTCCGCTGCCTCCAGGATAAGATCGCGGACCTCTTCAGGAGATTCGATCCGGGGATCCAACACATCCGTCACGCCGAGGAAAACACGTTGCCCTGGCCTCAGCGATCCCTTCAGCGCTTCCAGGACGCTGCGTTTATCTTTTTCACTGGCATATTGGAGGTAAAAATTGCCGGCATTCAATTCGAACAATAAGGGCAATAATTCCGCATAGGCAATATCGGCGCTATGCGTGGAGTCGTGATCTCCGCCTGGGCAGGAGTGCACGCCGATGGATTTACGTTCGGCCTCCGTGAAGCGCGACAATACGCGGTTATTGAGGTCTATGAAGGAGCGCAACAATCCTTTTCCCGGATCAAGCTTTAAGGAAAGACGGGCTTCCGTAAAGTCGATTTGCACATTGTGGGCGCCGGCTGTCAGGCAGTCGCGGATGTCCTTCTCCTGCTCATCCAGCAGGTCGGCGATAAAGGCCTCGACAGGATAGTCCGGTATGCCTTCAGCCGGATAGAGGAGGCTCAGCGCCGATGCGGAAATGACAGCCTGTTTGACCGGCAGGTCAGTAAGACTGCGCGCAGTCCTCAAAAAATCAGCGGCATGCAGACGATAGCGAAAGGGGCCAGCCGTTAGCCTGGGCAACTGACGGGTATGCCCGTCTGCGAAAGGGATCACTACCCCATTCGGGTCTAGTTGTTCCATGCCATGAATGGGATAGGTCGCAAAGCTGGGCTTGGTCTGTTCACCGTCCGTGATCACCGGAGAACCTGTCGACTCCAATCGTTTGATGGTGTCATGTAAGGCTTTCCGGTAAAGAATATCCAGTTCCCGGGGCCCGATGTCGCCCGCCGCAAAAGCGTTCATGCCTTCGACCAGCTCTGCCGGCCGGGGGATGCTGCCTATTGGTTCTGTGAGGATCTGCATAGCTGCTGTTTTACCATTTGATCGAAAAAAATATTCATCAGAACCTGAACGTAGCCCCTACATTGATCACGTAATCCGCGAAGGCTGCGTCACCTTGCGTAAATTTTCCCGTGAGGGCTGTCGATATCTTGTCCGGTACACTTTGCGTACGATCACGCACCAGCGCAACAGGTACAAAAAGGTACAGGGTCGTTTTTGCTTTAGTATAGGAAATGCCGGGCTCCGCGTCGATGATGTAGCCAGGCCTGCGGAAGCCATCGCTGCCGCCTACCAGGTCATGAACAGGCAGACATTCTTCGCGTACACCGGCGGAGAAAGTAAAGCTCTTGACCATGTAGTCAAAACCTATCCTCGCCATCAGTTGGTCGGGAACGCTCATCACGTTGCTGCCATTGGCGACGCTCGAGGCAGAAGGAGTCGGCGAATGATAATTGTTCGTACCATTCTGGTCGCGGGGGCTGATCAGGTAATACCAGTTGCCATATACGCTGAACTTCGGCGACAGATTATAGAATGCATTTATTTCCGTGGTGATGCCGGTGCCGCCATCGCCAAGCTGGATCGACTGATCGACGGGGCCGTATTGCCTGGTCGTATCGCTGGTCTGGAAATAATCCTGGTAATTGTATGCGCCGGTCGGCAGTTTAAGGCCCAGACCGACCTGGATATTTCCTCTCGGAGACCTGGTTGGGTTTATCACCCAGGCATATGCGGCAAAGCGAATATCGCCGATGCCGAAGGAATGCGTGGCAAAGCGGTGCAATACGTTGTCCTGGGTATAGGTCTGGGAACGCATATTGTCCAGGATGGGCATGTCTACCATGATCGACCACCTGGCATTGAGGTGGCGAACCAGGTTGAGGTCCATGGTGTAGGAATGATTGATGACCTCGTTGCCGAGTGTCTGGCGCTGTTTCTGTTCGGCAAGGCCGACATAGTGGCGGAAGGACCTGAAATAGCGGTTATTAACGCTGAATTCATATTTGGTTGCGGTGTCGGCCATCGCCTTTTCGGCGGCGGCGTAACCTCCGGTGCTGCGGATGGCTACGCAACCCTGCGCTTGAGCCTTTTCGACCGATGCGGTTACCATGAACACGGTCAGCAGGGAAAGGGACATCATAAATAAGCAGAACTTCCTCATTTTGGTTGTATTTGGTGGTGAACTGGTTGAATAGACACTTAGATAATGTAACGGTTGCGGGATGACGGCCCGTTCATCGGTTAATGACAATCGCGAACAGCCTTACTGTTCCACGGTATGCCCTGCGTTAATTAAGAAAAAGAAAAACCCTTTTATCTCAGCAGTGAGCGGGTTGATCCGGCGGTTGTTCTGCCGGGGAAGAAGTAGCGGACGAAAGTGCGGCTATATAGCGGGAAGCCGTTGGCGAGTTCCCGGGCTGCGATCCATTGCCGATCGCAAAGTCGTTATTGGCTGCATAATAGTCGGAGCCGGCGGGACTCTTCGAATTATCGGAGTGAGGGCCGGCCTTTTTGCCATTGTTATGCTGCTGGAGGTCGTTTACCTGTTTGAAGAAATCATTCCTGGCGGCCTGGAGATGCATGGCCGTGTGATTCGGGATGCAGAGCATTTCCACGGAGTCGTTATACAAGCGGCGTTTGACGAATTTGTACTGGACGCCCCCGATCTCGATCTGTCCATCGACCCGTTCGAACTGTTCGGAACTATTGTAGTAGGTCAGGTGTGCGGAAGGAACTTTGACGTCTATGAGCTGGGATTCGTCGTAGTTGTTGTTGTCGAGAGAGGCCTCCAACTGGCGGTCGGCGCGGCCTTCCAAATAGGAAGACAGCAACTGGTATCCGTACCAGTTAAAGAACAATATTCCCATCAGCAGTATTGCAGCAAGCCGTTTCAACGGGCACAAATTAGTAAATTTTGTGAAACCGAGAAGGATTTTTTGTGGAGGGCGGTTGCAATAAGGCATCTATATCTAAAGTGGGACAAAATGAAAATCCAATAGGGGAAAGGGTTTCAAAGGATTTCACGCCTCAAAACAGGGATAAAATTGCCTTAGAAATATGCAGTTTGCTAGAAGGATTGCCCACTTTGTACGCGGAAGGGGTGCTGGATGCTGCTAAAAGCTATATCAATCGGTTCGGGTATGTAAATGTGCGGGCAATTGGCTCTGAAGCTGTTTTGCCGCGAATAAGTTAGCGTAGCGTAATACCCAGTTTCTCTGCGATCTTTTCAATTACACCTCCAACGGCTATAAAATCAAATGCTGAAAGAAATGTCTTACACTTCGAACATCGCAAATAATAGTACCTGTAGGTGGATTGTTTGCCATCGCTGGAATGAGGAACATCGTGGGTTAGTTCAAAAGTAGATGCTTCGCATTTGGGGCATTTGGTGCCACTGTAATTTGTTTGACTCATATTATAAGATTTAATTAAATAAATATAACCAATTATGGCTGATATACTATCTAATAAGGGACAAGGATTGGAGGGTTGTTTTTCAAGACAATATGAAAAAAAAGAGGAAGAAAAAGAAGCCAAGAGCAATACCCAGTGGGTACAGGATTCCGATAAGTTCCTTAAAAAGCTGGAAGAATTGGAAGGGATGCCTATAGTAAGCCTCTTTCTTTCCGAAGGAGAACGGACAGTCCGGCAAGTTCCATAATGCAACTTCTATAATGCTCCATTTGGGTCAAAAATGGGTAAATGTCTATGCGTTCGGTACATGCTTTCCCTTTGTGTAGATAATCGAATATAATAAAGGACTTATCCTTCTGCTCGGGATCATAGGTGGAGCGTCCATGCGAAAGAATTGTCCTATACATTACAAGCCTCTCGATAATATCGAAATATGGTAGGAAACTATTGAAATACTGGATATTATATTTCTCTAATGAGGTTTTTGTCCTTCTGTATTTCTTCCCCATTTCTAAGTGCCGAATATGCTGATTCTTATATTTTATTATTTCGTCGGCCGTGGGCTTTTCGCCCTCGTTCAATTCGCACAGGTGGATAATATCATCCATTAGCTGTTCGTAATCACATGAAATGGAGAGATAAACGCCGCGTACATGGGATTCATGTACTTGCATTTGCTGAGTAAATGGCAAATGCGATATATCCATTACTTAGGCTTTATGGGATTCTTGGGAGTAACAAGAGCCTTCATAACGTCCTCGAAAGTCCCGTTGATCTTGAGTTTTTCCTCGTATTTATTCGCCCGTTTCGATGGCTTCGATGTCTTGGCCTTGTTGGTTTTCTTCGCCTTTGCCATATACTAAATGCTTGTAGGTTAAGCGGCCTTCGATTTGCTGAATTGCCAGTGCAAAGCGGAATCCGTCATGTAATTTACGGCGATTAAAGCGAAACGAAAACTCGTTGCAATATGCCTGCAAATGCTTTGGGCTAATCTGATGGTAGATGCCTATGATCCCCCTTTTTAACAGGCTCCAATAGTTTTCTATTGAGTTGGTATGGAATTGGTCAACCTTAAATTGGCCTTCCGCATGGTTAATGATCTTGTGGTCATATCGCCTTCCCGGTTTGTAATAAACGGGGTTGCTGTCAGTGACTAATACGGCCTGCCTGTGCATGTGCGTATCGAACAAAGCCGTTACGTTTTTCCTTGTTACCCACGGCATGACCTGGGTTACTACTTGGCCGCCCGTTTCGATCATTCCGACTACCGGAACTTTTTCGCCCTTGCCGCTTGTGTCCTTCCTTTTGTCCTTATGCTTGAATTGCTCCCGGCCTCCTATGTAGGCTTCATCAACCTGTACTTCCTTTTCGAGCAATAGCGGGTTATTCTCCTTTAATCCCTCCCTGATCCGGTGAAGCATGAACCAAGCCGTCTTTTGAGTAACCCCTAAGTCCTTCCCCAATTGTACTGAGCTAATGCCTTTTTTATGGGCCGTGGCGATATAGACCGCCGGAAACCATGTGGTAAGGGGAATATTGCTGGCTTCAAAGATTGTCCCTACGGTTACGCTGTATTTCTTGTAGCATGTCTGATTAGCGCATTTAAAGCGTTTTCCGCCCTCTATACGGTAAGACTTCCTATGACCACAATACGGGCAGATCGGCTCCCCATTCCAACGCTGCTGCACTAGGTATTCCCTACAGGCCGCTTCGTCGCTGAATTTCTTCATTAGGTCTTTAATATCCTTTACCATATCTGATCCGGTTTAGAATACTAAGATACGGTTTGTCCATGATTCTACCTAATTTTAACCCATATTTTTCAGCAAATACTATATAGGTTATTACTAAATATTCTTTCCACTAATTGTGGAAAGAATGTGCTTCGCGCGCAGTATCAAAATGCTAAATTGCTTAGGCACTTAAATGAAGAAACCCCGGCGGTAACCGGGGTTAAAGGAATCAAATGGAGTTGTAATATTTTCAGGAGCAATATACGACACAATCCTCTCCATTTCTTCACTCCCTTCATTTAGATTATCCACAAAATATTCCTAGCCGAACGGCCAATAGGCTGCATTTGGATGGGTATAAAATAACTCCGGCAGAAGGGTTCAGCTTCTGCCGGGTAGTGTAACGGCCGCGCACTTAAAATTCGGCCTTCATTTTTTCAAAGACAAAACCCTAGTTTATGTCTAAGAAAGGAACAAAACAGGTGTACATCAGCGCCGTCACGGGCCAGTATGTACCTAAGCCGTTCGCTCAGACGCATCCCGCCACTACGGTAAAGATGACCGTCAAAAAGGGTAAATAGGTAGTATTTACCCAAGCGTCAATCTAAGGTGCTGTCCTCCATTGGGAGGGGCACCTTTTCTTCTCCTGCAATAATAGGGCCTTTCCGCCATAAAAGAAAACCGTCCTGGGTGTCCCCTAAGACGGTTTGAACCTGCTTACTAATTAGATCAGCGGTTAAGCTGAAATTTCGGAGCTAACCTCGATGAAAATCCTTGCAGAAATGCACTAACCATGAGCCGTGACCATTAAACCTTATCCTATTAGTGGGACTAAGATATATTTCTTTTTTGAAAATACAATTGGTATAAACTGAACATAATAACAGAACTATACGGAATAGTTTGATTTCTGTTTAATACTTAATCCCTTTCTTTGAATAATGGCAAAGGATAGGCGATATAGTACCGTAAAAGTTCTAATTGAAACAGGGAACATAAAATCTTTCGCGGGTATATTCGACCATATTCCTAAATCCGTTGTTTATGCTGATCTAGGGATGAACTATACAAGATTTACCAAGCTCCTTTCTAATCCCGCTTTATTCACACTTCAAGAGCTAATTACACTCGCTGGATTTATGGGGATTGATCCAAAAATCATTATTGAGATGGCTTACACCCAGCATCTTACAGGTAAGAAGACTAAGAACAAAGGCAAGTAGGTTGTTTTGAAAAAACTTTACCTTTATTGGATGGATAGGTATGGTTTGAGAAAAGAGATTTTGGCCCTTGTGGATGGCTCCCCATTGGCGGATGTCGAATTGCAGCCATTAATTGAAAAATATACTGCCGGAATGAACATTCCGCAGCAGCAAGAAGCCAGAAATATAATCAGAACGATGTTGCAAGACCTCAAACAGGGAAAGGAAATAGACTACAGCACCGATAAGGAGCAATTTTTAGGACTTTTGAGTCATGGAGAATTTGCAAGTTCTTCGATATTAATTAGAAGTACGGGCAAAAGACAGGATGAAATAGAAAAGAGAAATGAAACTACTAGGATTACTCAGCATATCCAAAATATAGGAGAAAATTACGGGATTGCTAATCAAGATTCGAGTTTGTCTCGCACGGATTTTCGACCTATCCAAAATCCCCCTACAGCGCAAACAATACACCCTGCCAAACATGGGGCAAAGACCTCATTTGGAAGGTTTATAACCAACCCCATCGTCCAGTTAATCGCGCTTGTCATTGTGGGGTTAATTGTCGCTTACTTTACCCACCTCTTTGGATGGAATGACCCGAAATAACCTAAAATGGGTGTTTTAACGGTATGTACTTCGATCCCCAAAGCATTACTTTTATACCTTAAACCAAATTGCTATGCCAAAAGTACCAGCCTTTCATTCAACGAACCCCGCAGATGTAGGTGATAAAAAAGTTTACCACGACAATAGTACCTGTCAAGAGGGCCGTGCAATTGATCCAAAATATAAAACAGCAGGAACAGGTAGCAGGCCACTATGTAAAATTTGCGCTAGGCATAATCAGGAAGGAAGATAGTTCCAGTTTTTATATGCCAGCCAAATGTTATCTCATTAATGGGTGGTTCCCAACCCATCCCTAATATTTTTTGCCCACTTTTATCGTAAATGCTAGTGCACTTACGATAAACTCTTTTTACTTCAAGGACACATAAATTATACGCAGCACAAACTTCATAAGCGCGAATCAAGTCAAATTCAGTTCCTTCAAACCTAACTGTTGGTTCTGGATAACCGTGCCCTTCCGTACCCTCACATGATTCAATAGTTACGAAACCATGATCATTTAAAATATCAACTGCGGGCCTTATCTTCTCATCTATGGGCATTTCTATTGACATTCAATACATACCCGTTGTTTCCTGAGCATAGTTCCCCCATTGGAACCCTCTTGTCCCTTATTGTATGTATGTGCCTTGCAATAAAAACTAACAGTCATTAGTTTTTGAATTAAATTTGCCTGTATTCCAAATGCTTACGCCATGAGTAGCACCCCGGTACATAAAGTGAGGATCGTTACGGCCGCCGCCTTGTTCGACGGTCACGATGCCGCCATCAATATCATGCGCAGGATCCTGCAATCGAAGGGCGCGGAGATCATCCACCTGGGGCATAACCGCTCCGTGGTCGAGATCGTGGAATGCGCCATTGAAGAGGATGTCCAGGGCATCGCGATCACCTCCTACCAGGGCGGGCACATGGAATTCTTCAAATACATGAAGGACCTGCTGGACGAGAATGGGTGCGGCCATATCAAGATATTCGGAGGCGGCGGGGGTACGATCCTGCCAGCGGAGATCAGGGAGTTGCAGGACTACGGCATCACCCGCATTTATTCGCCCGACGATGGCCGGACGATGGGGTTGGAGGGGATGATCGAAGACGTGATAAAAAATTGCGATTTCCCCTTGAACGGGAACCCGGCGGATTTTCCGGGCGAGCAAACGCTCGGCGAATGGAAGGATATCCGGAAGATTGCCAGGGCGATCTCCAACGCCGAGAATGGGCTGACGAGCAGGAGGAAAGGGGCGGGCGAGAAACGCGGCGGGAAAAGGCAAGCCGAAAGCCCCAAGCTGGAAGGGGCTCCTGTGCTGGGCATCACCGGAACAGGGGGCGCGGGAAAGTCTTCGGTAACAGATGAGATCGTAAGAAGGTATCTGCATGCCTTTGCCGACAAAACGATTGCGGTCATTTCGGTAGATCCCTCGAAGAAGAAGACGGGAGGCGCCTTATTGGGCGACCGGATACGCATGAACTCCATTTCGAATGTCCGCGCGTACATGCGCAGCCTCGCCACGCGGGAGAGCGACCGCGCGCTGAGCGAGCACGTGCAGGATGCGATCGACATTTGCAAAGACGCCGGCTATGATCTGATCATCCTCGAATCCGCCGGCACCGGCCAAAGCGACGCATCCATCCTGGACTATTGCGACCTGAGCCTGTACGTGATGACGCCGGAATACGGCGCGGCGTCGCAACTGGAAAAGATCAATATGCTGGATTATGCCGACCTGATCGCCATCAATAAATTCGACAAGGCCGGCGCGCTGGACGCGCTGCATGACGTGAGGAAGCAATACAAACGCAATCACTCCCTCTGGACGGCAAAAGACGAAGAGTTGCCGGTGATCGGGACGATCGCCGCACAATTCAATGACGCCGGCATCAACCAGCTGTTCGCAAAACTGCTGGGCACGCTCGAAAAAACGACCGGGGCGCCGTGGGGCAGGCCGGGCGCGGGCACGGCGGGCACACAAACCCAGATCATTCCGCCATCACGGGTGCGGTACCTCTCGGGAATAACCGACTTCATCAGACTCTATAATCGCCAGGGCGAGGAGCAGGCGGAGATCGCCTCGAAGATATACCGGATCGCGGGCGCATTGCAGGAATTGCCCGAAGATTCCCCGGGACGCGCGGCGCTGGAGGAACAAAGAGCGCGCCTCGACAAGCAGCTGTTGCCGGCTTGCAAGAAACTGGTCACGGAATGGGAAGGCCTGAAGGCCGCCTATACGGCGAACTTCTTTGAATATAACGTGCGCGGCCGCGTCATCCAGCAGCCCTTGTACTTCGAGTCGTTGTCCCATACCCGGATACCCCGTATCGCCTTACCCCGGTTCAGGGATTGGGGAGACATCCTCCGGTGGAGGTTGCAGGAGAATGTCCCCGGGAAATTTCCTTTTACCGCGGGCTCCTTCCCATTAAAAAGGACGGAAGAAGATCCCACCCGCATGTTCGCCGGAGAGGGCGCGCCGGAACGGACCAACAAACGATTCCATTACGTATCGCTCGATCAGCCTGCCAAGCGCCTGAGCACGGCCTTCGATTCCGTTACGTTGTATGGCGAAGACCCGGCAGAACGTCCCGACATTTACGGCAAGGTGGGGAACGCCGGGGTGAGCATCGCCACGCTCGACGATGCAAAAAAATTATACAGCGGCTTCGACCTCTGTGATCCCAGGACCTCCGTAAGCATGACCATCAATGGACCGGCCCCGATCGTGCTCGCCTTTTTCATGAACGCGGCCATCGATCAGCAATGCGAGAAATACCTGGAGAAGGAAGGGCAATGGGCGGAGGCGGAAAAAACGATTGCGAAAAAGTTCCGCAGCCTTTCCAGACCGGTCTATTCCGATCCCTCTTCACCGGAACGGCTGCCTGAAGGAAATGGCGGACTGGGACTACGCCTGCTGGGTTTGAGCGGCGACGAGGTGCTGACGCCGGATGTATATGAAAAGATCAAGGCGGCTGCGGTGTCGCAGGTTCGGGGGACGGTTCAGGCCGATATCCTGAAAGAGGATCAGGCACAGAATACCTGCATCTTCAGCACGGAATTCGCCCTCAAACTGATGGGGGATGTGCAGGCCTGGTTCATCGAGCACGATGTGCGCAATTTTTACAGCGTGTCGATCAGTGGGTATCATATCGCGGAAGCCGGCGCCAACCCGATCACCCAACTGGCCTTTACGCTGGCTAACGGTTTCACTTATGTGGAGTACTACCTGAGCCGGGGAATGGCCATAGATGATTTCGCGCCCAACCTTTCCTTTTTCTTCAGCAATGGCATGGATCCGGAATACAGCGTGATCGGCCGCGTGGCGCGAAAGATCTGGGCCAAGGCCATCAAGTATGTCTATAAAGGGAACAGCCGTTCCCAAAAACTGAAGTACCATATCCAAACCAGCGGACGGAGCCTGCACGCGCAGGAGATCGACTTCAACGACATCCGCACCACGCTTCAGGCGCTGTATGCCATTTACGACAACTGCAATTCCCTGCATACGAATGCCTACGATGAAGCGATCACGACCCCTACCGAAGAAAGTGTACGCAGGGCGATGGCCATCCAGCTGATCATCAACCGGGAACTGGGGAGCGCACGCACGGAGAACTTCATCCAGGGCAGCTTTGCCATGGAGGAACTGACGGATCTCGTGGAAGAGGCCGTCATGGCCGAGTTCGACCGGCTGACCGAGCGAGGCGGGGTACTGGGCGCCATGGAGCGGATGTACCAGCGCAACAAGATCCAGGAAGAAAGCCTCTATTATGAAAGTCTTAAGCACAATGGCGAACTGCCCATCGTCGGCGTGAATACCTTCCTCAATAAAAAAGGCAGTCCCACGCAAATGCCCGGCGAAGTGATCCGGAGCACCGAAGAGGAAAAGGCCCAACAGATCCGCAACCTCCGGGCGTTCCAGAAGCGCAACGCCGATCGCAGCGACGCCATGCTGCAACGACTGAAACAGGTGGCGGTCAGCCAGGGCAACCTGTTCGCGGAACTGATGGAGACGGTAAAATACTGCAGCCTGGGCCAGATCACGCACGCTCTCTACGAGGTCGGGGGGCAGTACCGCCGCAACATGTAACTTTGGGCATGCCCTACGCACCACTGATACCGATCGCCTTTGCCAGAAACATGAATGCCAGCATGGCCGACCTCCGTATTTTGGCGGCGGACGTTGGTGGAACCAAGACCAATATGGCCTTGTACCGTTTTGCCGCCGGAGGCCTTACCATCGAGAAGGAAGAGAAGTATGCCTCTTCCGATTACCATTCACTCAAAGACATAATCGATGCGTTTTCAGGCGGCCGGCCTGCCGACCGTATTTGCGCGGCCGTCGCCGGGCCCGTCTGGCACGGCAGGAGCCACCTGACCAATCTGAGCTGGGAACTGGATAGCAGGGAACTGAGCGGCGTATTGAGAGTTCCCGTACGCTTCATAAACGACCTGGAAGCGACTGCGTATGGCCTGGCGGGTTTGCAGGCCGGCGAACTGACTACGATGGCTCCGGGAGAGCCCGGTGCGGAGGGCAATCTGGCGATCATTGCGCCGGGTACCGGCTTGGGAGAAGGCGGATTGTATTGGGATGGCCGGTGTTATCATCCTTTTGCGACGGAAGGAGGCCATAGCGATTTTGCGCCGCGCAATGAGCTGGATATCGAGCTTTTTCGATACCTGCAAAAACAATTCGGGCACGTCAGCTGGGAGCGTGTGGTTTCGGGGATGGGGATCAGGACCCTTTATCGATTCCTGACAGAAGCTCGCGGGGAACCCGTACCGGACTGGCTGGCCCAGCGGATGCAGGCCGAAGACCCGGCTGCAGTGATCAGTGAGGCGGCCATGCAGCGGGAGGACCCGGTTTGTTCGGAGGTAATGACACTTTTTGGACGCTATTTGGCAACGGAAGCCGCCAGCCTTGTGCTGAAGCTCAAGTCGACGGGCGGCCTGTATATCGGGGGCGGCATACCGCCCAAGATCCTGCCGCTCCTGCAGGGGCCGGACTGGGTGAAGAACTTCGACAACGAGGGCCGGATGCATGACCTGCTGGAAAAAGTCCCTGTGCATGTGATATTAAATGATAAGATGGCGTTGATGGGAGCGGCGTATTATGGTGCATTCAGCATGTAGGCAGGCGCGGGAACAGTCCATTACTCACTCATATAAGACCTGGCAGCTCGCGCAATAGAAAGTACGCCGGGCGGTCTTGCCCATTTTAGGCACCCTGGTCACAGGCGTTCCATCCGGACAGGTTTTCTTCGTGTGCACCAGCCAATGCTTTCGGAGTTCGAAGGCCTTTTTCCATTTCAGGAAGTCGAAGCTGTAATTGCGCGCCTCGCGGATCAGCTCGCCGAGCTTGCGGGGCGGCAGCTTCCCGATGCGACTTTCAGGGTGGATCCGGGTACGGAACAGTACCTCATTCTTGATGATATTGCCGACGCCCGCGAAGATGTTTTGATCGAGGAGGGCGTCGCAAACCAGGAGGTCTGGCATCGCTTTAAGTCTCCTGCGGGCCAGCGCCGGATCCCACTGATCGCTCATCACGTCGCCGCGCCAGTCGTATATCTCTTCCGGATCGCCGTCGAGCAGCCTTACGGAGCAGGTATAGAAATACAACGCGCCCTTTGCGAACCTCAGGGCAAGGCGGGGCTTCGGCTTCGTTTGTTCATTGATGCTGTACGATCCGAAAAGCAGAAAGTGGATGCGGAGGGTCATGCCGGGGAGGCAGATCAAAAAATGCTTGCCCCAGCTTTTGAAAGCCGTCACCTTCCTGCCTTGCAGCGGCGACATGTCTATTTTGGCATTGCCGGTCGCCTCCAATATCTTTTTTCCCGCAAAGGAGGCTACCGCCTCCTTCAAAATCACGATCGAGGGCCCTTCGGGCATGGCTGCTATTTTATTCCGGAGAAGAGATCCATTCCGCCCCGACCGTGCAAAAGTTACGCCATGCATAGGGTGACAGATTGCGGGGCCGTCTAAGTAAATAGTAGGACCGCGTCTAAGTAAGAAGTAAGGAATTCTAAATAATACCATTATTCTCCGCAAATCCGGTGGCCGCTCTGAAAAAAAACGCGGTGCTATCTCCTAATTTCGGAGTCAAGGATCTCTGATTATGATAGACCATTCAAAAGAAAAGGCCGAAAAGGTAAAGGTCTTCCGCAAGCTCATGTCCAAGTGGCTCGCCGTGCAGGAGACGGAACGCAAAGCGCACCTCTTATTGGGCAAGAATCCCTCGGTCAGAGGGGTCAGGAAGGCTGCTGGACGCCACGGCGCCGGAGGTGTCGCAGGCACCGGAGGAATTGCCGGAACGGCATGAGGGAGGCGCCGCGGCGGGCCTTACCCAAATTGCGGTAGATTGATAAGCGGTATACCCTGGGTATCGTTAAAATCTTATTTTGACGGTATTCCTCACCAAAAACCAGGGAATGAACAAGTCCGCCTCATTGGCTCTGTGCCTGGCCATCGCCGCGACGATCGGCGTCTACGCACAGGAAGGCCTGCCTTCCGATTACCTAAGCAAGGAATTTCATGCCGGACGCCGGGAGGCGTTACGAAGGCTGATGCCTGCTCATTCCGTCGCCGTGATCTTCTCCTATCCGACGCGTCTCTTCTCGAACGACAACGACTATCCCTATCACCCGAATCCCGATCTCTACTATTTTTCCGGGTACCTGGAGCCCAATGCCGTGTTGCTCCTATTCAAAGAACCACAAGATCCGTCAGGCGGCGGCAAGGCGTACAAAGAACTCTTTTTTATCCAGAAGAAGGATCCGACCAGGGAGCTTTGGACAGGACGGCGCATGGGCGTCGAGAAAGTGAAGGAGGAATTGGGGTTCGACAGCGTCTTCAACGGCAGCGAATTTGCCCATTATCCTATCGACCTGTCGCGCTTCGACAAGATCCTGTTCGCACCCATTGCTTCCGACATCCCGGATGACGCCAGCGATCCGGATGATCTCTATGATCTGGCCAGGGCCTTCAAACAAAAAGCCGGCCTGGCGGCCGATTATGACGGCACCGTATCCGAGACGCTGGACCAGATCATAAAATATTCCACCCCCGCCAACCTTGAACGGATCAAAGCATATATCAGCAGCAGCTTCGCCTCCGATGACAAGATCCGTTCCAACGAGTACATCCGGCAATTCATGGAGGTGAAGGATTCGACCGGCCTGATGAGCCTCAAACAAAAAGTCCTCGGACAAAAATGGTCCAATTCCTTGTATTTACAGGATATCGCGGCCTTGCGCGTGATCAAAACGCCGGAAGAAATGGATCTGATGCATAAGACGGTCTCCATCTCCTGCATCGCCCATGCGGAAGCCATGAAATCGATCCACCCGGGCATATCCGAAGCTGAGCTGCAAGGATTGCAGGAATATGTCCAAAAGAAGCTGGGCGCAGAATACGTGGGCTACCCCTCCATCGTCGGCGCAGGTGCGAATGGCTGCATCCTCCATTACGAGGAGAATACAAACCGGCATATCGGCAAGGAGCTTGTGCTGATGGATGTAGGGGCGGAATATCATGGGTATTCGGCGGACGTCACACGGACCGTTCCCTCGACCGGCAAATTCAGTGTGGAAGAAAAAGCGATCTATGACCTGGTATACCAGGCACAGGAGGAAATATTCAAACTATGCCATGAGGGCACGCCATTCAAGAAACTGAATGAAAGGGCAACCGAGGTGCTGGCCGATGGGCTGGTCAAACTGGGCATACTGACAGACAAGAAAGCCATCGGCACGTATTACCCCCACGGATGCTCCCATTTTCTCGGCCTGGACGTACATGACGCGGGTGATTACGATCAGACGCTCAAGGAGAACATGGTCATCACCGTGGAACCGGGCATCTACATCCCTGCAGGCAGCCCCTGCGATAAGAAATGGTGGAACATCGGCGTGCGTATAGAAGACGATGTCCGCATCGGGAAGGATAAAGTGGACCTCCTGAGCTACCTTGCGCCCAGGAAATCAGAGGATGTCGAAAAAATGTGCGCGCAGGGCAGCGTCTTCAGAAACCTGGCCTTGCCTTCGCTGAAGTGAACCCATCCGGATCCGCCGCTCAATGCGTCGTTCCGGACTGGTATGCGACGGGCGAGTGGACGCCTTCCCTGATCTCCGCGATCATCTGCTTGTTGAAGGCGTCGAGGTCTTTCGGCGTGCGGCTGGTCACCAGGCCATTGTCGGTGACCACCTCCTTGTCCTCCCAGATCGCGCCGGCATTCTTCAGATCCGTCTTCAATGACGGATAAGAAGTCATCTTCCTGCCTTCGATCAGACCCGTTTCGATCAGCAACTGAGGCCCATGGCAGATTGCCGCCACCGGCTTCCCCGCCTCCAGGAATTGTTGCGCGAATTCCACACTTTTTTCATCTTGCCTTAACCGGTCGGGGTTCATCACGCCGCCCGGCAGTACGAGGGCATCATAATCCTCGGAATTCGCCTGGTCGACGGGGACATCCACCGGGATCTCGATGGACCAGTGATCGTGATCCCAGGCCTTCACGTTGCCTTTGCGCGGCGACACGACGTGCACTTCGGCTCCTGCCTCTTCCAGCGCTCGTTTCGGGCTTGTCAGCTCCACCTCTTCAAAACCGGTCTCGGTTAGAATGGCCACTTTCTTACCTGTCAGCGTTCCCATTTCAAAATTTTTGATTGAAAAATCGGTTCTCTGGCGGTTACTGCCTCAAAAAAGATACCATGGCCCCGTGTTTGAACCCGCCAAATCTCTATTTTTACATGATTGGGCCAACACCCGCCCACTCTGGCCTGCCCTTTGTTGACCCCTCCCATACCGGCGCAAGATCGCCGCAAACCATGCCTCTTATGTCAATGCGAATCATCGTATGCAGCTTGATCCTTTTTAGCCTTAATAGCCGGAAGGCTTGCCGGGCTCAGGACAGCGCCGCCCTGCCCGTCAAATGGGACCTGCAGACCTGCCTGGATTATGCCAAGAAGAACAATATCCAGATCAATACCCTGAGGCTGACGGAAAAAAATACCGAGCAGGAATATGAACTGTCGAAGGCGGCCACGCTGCCAAACCTCACCGGAAGCCTGAACCACACGTATACGCACAGCAAGAATGTGAATCCCGTGGTCGGCGGATTCCAGACACAATCCAGCTTTGCCGGGAACTATTCATTGAATTCGACCGTCACCCTTTATCACGGCGGTTATTACATGAACGATATCCGGCAAAAGAACCTGGAGATCGAATCGGCCAACCTGAACATCCTGCAGAGTGAAAATGACATCACGCTGCAGATCACGCAAGCCTACCTGAATATCCTGCTGGCCAAAGAGAATATCATCTATATCCATGACCTGCTAGCCACCACGCAGGCGCAGGTGGACCAGGGCCAAAAACAATACGATGCCGGAAGCATCGCCCGGAACGCGCTGATCGAACTGCAGGCTCAATTGGCCAATGACAAATACACCCTGGTGACCGCCCAGAATACGGAGAGGCAGAATAAGCTGACGCTTAAGCAAATATTACAGCTTCCGACCTCCACCGCCTTCGATATCGTCAAGCCCGATACCGTGATCGCGACCGAAGCCGTAGCTTCTCTCGATACCGTCGAGAGCGCGGCCCTGCGGACCAGGCCCGAGATCAAGAACGGGTTGCTGGGCATCGAGATCGCACGGTATGACCTATTGAAGGCCCGATCCGGCTATTTACCCAGCCTGACCGCATCGGGAACGCTGTCAAGCGGGTACTCCAATAATCTGAAGGATGCCTATTTCAAACAACTCGATGACAATTTCTTCCAGCAGATCGGGCTCGGCCTAAGCATCCCGATATTCACGCGCCGCGTCGTACGCACCAATGTAGAACTGGCTAAGATCGAGATGGAACAGGCAGCGCTCAATCTGAAAGGAACGAAGACGGCGCTGGCGCAGGAGATCGAGCAAGCCTATATCAATGTCGAGAATGCGCAGGCGCAATACGATGCTGCCGTGGAGGAATTGAACGCTACCCGGGAGAGCTTCCGCATTGCCGGGGAAGAATTAAAAGTGGGGGCCGTCAATACGGTGAATTACCTTCAGCAAAAAACCCTGTACACGCAGGCTTTTCAGGCTTACATACAGGCCAAGTACAATTCCGCGCTCAGCGTCAAGATCTATGATTTTTACATGGGAATAGCAGTCAAATTATAAACGCCCCCGGATATGCGAAAATTTAAAGTGCTCCTTATTATCATCTCCATTCTGCTCGCAGGGGCAGCCGTCTGGTATTTCTTCTTCAGGAAGGAGGAAAAGCCGGTCGTGCTGCTGACGGAAAAACCATCGTACGGCTATATTTCAAAGAGTGTGACGGCGACGGGCACCATTCAGCCGGTCGACACGGTATCGGTGGGCTCCCAGGTATCCGGCACGATAAAGTCGATCTATACGGATTTTAATGCCAAAGTGAAAAAGGGACAGCTGCTCGCCGAACTGGACAAGTCGCTGTTCGAGGCGCAGGCTAATCAATACCGGGCCAACCTGGAAGTCTCCAGGAGCACGCTGAACTATCAAAAAAGCAATTTCGATCGCCAGACGCTGCTATTCAATGCGGGAGCGATCAGCAGGGCCGATTTTGAAAATGCCCAGAACCTTTACAATACGGCCAAAGCAAACGTGATGAGCGTCCAGGCGCAGGTTGACGCTTCGGAGAAGAACCTTTCCTATGCAAGCATCTATTCTCCCGTTGACGGCGTGGTCATGACGCGCAATATCAGCGTAGGGCAGACGGTGGCTGCCAGCTTCAACACGCCTACCCTCTTTGTCATTGCAAAGGACATCAGCAATATGCAGGTGCAGGCCGCGGTATCGGAGGCAGATATCGGAGATGTGAAGATCGGCTTGCGGGTCACCTTCACGGTTGACGCCTATCCGGATATTACGTTCACGGGCATGGTCAAGCAGATCCGCCTGGAGCCGGCTGTCAGCGCCAATGTGGTCACCTATTCAACGATAATCACTGCTCCCAACGAGGATCTGAAGCTCAAGCCGGGGATGACGGCGAATATCTTTATTTATACGAAGGAAGTGGACAGCGCCCTCCTGATCTCGTCCAAGGACCTGAAATTCGTTCCGGACGCCACGATGGCCAAACAGTTCGTCATCGTGCCGGCCCCGCAGGGCGGAGGGGGAACGGGTGGCGGCGGGACCAGGGGAGGCGGAGGTGGCGGAGCAAGAACAGGCCATGGCGGGCAGGCCGCAAGCGGAGGGCAGAGCGGGAACGGAGTGGGTCACCGGCACGATACCACGGCAGGGCAGGAGATCGATACCTCCGCCCGGACGCAGCGGGCCTCTGTGTGGGTAAAGGACGGAGATACGCTTCGGGAAAAAAGGATACGGGTCGGCCTCAATGACGACACCCATGCGCAGGTGCTAAGGGGTCTGACGACCGATGACGATGTCATTACCGGGATAGAGATCCCTGTTCCCAAGGCCGCTGCCGGAGGCGCTCCGGCGAGAAGTCCCTTCATGCCTGCCCGGCGCGGCGGGGGTGGCGGTGGCGGCAGACCAGGGGGTGGCGGCGGCGGTGGAGGTGGCGCCCGTCCTGCGGGGGGCGGCAGATAGCAGGCGATCAAACAGAAAAAATGAGCAACAAAATATTGGAATTAAGAGAGATCAAGCGGGAATTCCGGATGGGGGCCGAGGTCGTTCGGGCACTGAAGGGGGTGTCCTTCGATGTGGTCTCCGGCGAGTTCCTCACCATTATGGGAAGCAGCGGATCGGGGAAAACAACCCTCTTAAATACATTGGGCTGCCTGGACAAGCCTTCGAGCGGGACCTATCTGCTGGACGGAGTGGATGTGGGTACGCTGGGAAGGAATGAACTGGCGAGGCTGCGGAATTTAAAAATAGGCTTCGTATTCCAGTCGTACAACCTGCTTCCCCGTACCTCGGCATTGGAGAATGTGGAGTTGCCCCTGCTCTACAATAAGGCGATCAGCGCAAAGGACCGGAGGGATCGTGCGACGCGGGCCTTACAGGCGGTCAATCTCGGCGACCGGCTCGACCACACGCCCAATCAGTTGTCCGGCGGTCAGCAGCAGCGGGTAGCCATTGCGAGGGCGCTGGTCAATGAGCCCGTCATGATCCTGGCGGACGAGGCAACGGGCAACCTGGACTCCAGAAGCTCGTATAGTATAATGGCCTTACTGCAGGATCTGAACCAGAACCAGGGCAAAACGATCGTGTTCGTCACCCATGAGCCGGATATTGCCTCATTCAGCAGTCGCACCATTACCCTGCGTGATGGGAAGGTGATGAAGGACAGCCCCAATGAGAACAGGCGATCTGCGAAAGAGGTGCTGGCGGCCCTCCCGCCCTCGGACGATTATTTGCCGGCGGTGGAGGGCGCAGGCGCCGTAGGCGGTGAGACGAAGGGGAACGAACCAAAATGATAAACGTATGAACTTCATTAACCTGTTACGGATCGCGTTGAAGGCCTTGCAACGCAATAAACTGAGGGCTTTTCTGACCATGCTGGGGATCATTATCGGCGTGGCCTCCGTGATCGCCATGGTCGCGATCGGCCAGGGATCGAAGCAAAGCATCCAGCAGCAGCTCTCCGGGATGGGGTCCAATATGATCATCATCCGGCCGAATAGCAATATTGCCGCCGGCGCGCGTCTCGACGCCGGGTCGGTGCAGACCCTTACGATCGACGACGTGAATGCCCTGCAAAAGAAGGCGACGCACCTGAGCGCCGTCTCCCCCATGTCCCAAACGAAGGGCCAGGCGATCTATGGGAACAATAACTGGCCCACCACGATCCAGGGGGTAAATCCTCAATATGTGGAGATCATACGGCAATGGCCATTGAAGGATGGGGTTACTTTCACGGACAGGGACGTACAGGCCATGAGCAAGGTGTGCCTGCTGGGACAGACCGTGATCGCCAACCTCTTTCCCGGTGGCGAGAACCCGGTCGGAAAATACATCCGGTTCGGCAAGATCCCGATGCTGGTCATCGGAACGCTCTCGCAGAAAGGCGAGAATGCATTCGGGCAGGACCAGGACGATGTGATCATGGCGCCATATACCACGGTACAAAAAAGGATCCTTTCCACGATCTATTTCCAGCAAATCTATGTCTCCGCCAGGGACGAGAACAGCACGGACGAAGCCTCTGCGGAGATCTCCGACATCATGCGCACCTCGCACCGGCTGAAACCTACCGATGACGACGACTTTGCGGTCAGGACCATGCAGGAGCTGATCAATACCTTCAGTGCGACCAGTTCGCTGCTTACGATCCTGCTGACGGCTATTGCCGGCATTTCGCTGCTGGTGGGCGGCATCGGGATCATGAATATCATGTATGTGTCCGTGACGGAGCGGACGCGGGAGATCGGCCTGCGCATGTCGATCGGGGCGCGGGGGATCGATATCCTGATGCAATTTCTCACGGAAGCCATCCTCATCAGTATTACAGGAGGCCTGATCGGGGTGGCCCTCGGCATCACGTCCGCCAAGCTCGTAACCTATTTCCTGTCCTGGCCGACCCTGATCACCGAATATTCGATCGTTCTGTCCTTTCTGGTCTGTGCAGTGACCGGCGTCTTCTTCGGCTATTATCCGGCCCAAAAGGCATCCCGGCTGGATCCGATCGAGGCCTTGCGTTACGAATAAAAAATGTGGCGGGGGGTCCGAACCCTATCTAATCTTATGCTAATTTTGCCAATATGAACAGAAAAGAAGAGCTCTTGCACGACGTGGTGATCAAATTTGCCGGTGACTCAGGTGACGGGATGCAGTTGACGGGTAGCCAGTTCACGAACAATACGGCACTATTGGGCATCGACCTGGCGACATTCCCCGACTTCCCGGCAGAGATCCGGGCCCCGCAGGGTACCCTGCCCGGGGTCAGTGGCTATCAGCTCCGTTTTTCCAGCGACAAGGTCTTCACTCCCGGCGATGAATGCGACGTGCTGGTGGCGATGAACGCCGCCGCGCTCAAGGCCAACCTGAAGGGGTTAAAGAAAGGTGGGAAGATCGTCGTCAACCTCGAAGGATTCGACGCCAAGAACCTGCGCCTCGCGAACTTTCCCGAAGGAGTGAACCCTTTGGAAGACAATAGTCTGGACAGCTATGAGGTCATCAAGATCGATGTGACCAAGATGACCCGCGAGGCCCTGAAGGATATCCCGCTGGGGATGAAGGAAAAGGACCGGGCCAAGAATATGTTCGTGCTGGGCTTCCTGTACTGGATGTACAACCGGGACATGGAATATACGATCAAGTTCCTGAAGGACAAGTTCGGCAAGAAGCCCGAGATCTTCGAAAGCAATGTCAAAGCGCTCCAGGCCGGATACAATTTCGGCGATACCACCGAGACCTTTACCACCACCTACCGGGTGGAGAAGGCGAAGATGTCCCCCGGGGTATACCGTTCCATCATGGGCAACCAGGCGCTGGCCTATGGCCTGATCGCTGCCTCCCAAAAAAGCGGCCTTCCCATTTTCCTGGGCTCCTACCCTATAACTCCGGCCTCGGATATCCTGCATGACCTGAGCAAGTATAAGGCATTCGGCGTCCGCACTTTCCAGGCGGAGGACGAGATCGCCGGGATCGCTTCGGCCATCGGGGCAAGTTATGGCGGCTCGCTGGGGGTGACCACGACCTCCGGTCCCGGCATGGCTCTGAAGGCGGAGGCCATGGGGCTGGCCGTCATGCTGGAGATCCCGTTGCTGATCTGCGATATCCAACGCGGCGGACCCTCCACCGGGCTTCCGACCAAGACGGAACAAAGCGATCTGTTACAAGCCTATTACGGGCGAAATGGAGAATGCCCGATGCCGATCGTTTCGGCCTCGACGCCCAGCGATTGTTTTTCGGCTGTCTATGAGGCCGTGCGCATTGCCGTACAACACATGACCCCGGTGATCTTCCTGAGTGACGGATATATCGCCAATGGCGCCGAGCCATGGAAGTTCCCGAAAAGTGAAGAGCTGCCGCCCATTGAAGTGAAGTTCAAGAAGCAATTGGGCGAGGGGGAAGCCACCTTTCTACCCTACCTGCGCGACGAAAAGCTGGTCAGACCCTGGGCGATACCCGGCGTACCCGGCCTGGAACACCGGATCGGAGGGTTGGAAAAACAGAATATTACCGGCAACGTCAGCTACGAACCGGAAAATCATCAGCTCATGGTGAAGATCCGCCAGGAAAAGGTGGATAAGATCGCCGACCACATTCCTCTTCAAAAAATAGACAGCGGCCCGGAAAAAGGCAAGCTCCTGGTACTTGGATGGGGCAGCACCTATGGATCCATCAAAAGTGCAGTATCGGAGCTCCTGTTCGAAGGATATGCCGTCTCGCATGCACATCTCCGTTACCTGCGGCCCTTCCCGAAAAACCTGGGCGAGATCCTGCGTAATTTCGAGCATGTCCTGATCCCCGAGATCAATAACGGCCAGCTCATCAAGATCATCCGCGATCAATTTTTCGTGGACGCGAAGGGTCACCAGAAGATCATGGGCATCCCGATCACCAAGACGGAACTGGTGATGAAGCTGCGGGAGATGCTGGGCTCGAATAATTGAATCCCAGGCTCAGCTTCCCGATATCCGCCGATACCTTGGCGATAAAGTTAAATTGATCCGCGATCGGTTTGAACGCGGACAATTGTCTTCGTGTGGGGCTCTCCGTGATCCCCTTTTCCAATTCCTCCCTTCGCTCGCGGATCATCCTTTCCAGCCGTTCGTTCAGCATTCGCAATCCTTCGCGTTCTTCGGGACGGAGTCCTGGTGACACTGCGCCGGCAGCGGGCTCGGTCTGGCGCAGGTTTTCCGCGGCTTCCCGCAGTCTGGCCCCGATCGATCGGATGACCAGCGAATAATCGGGTTCGGCGGGGAGGGCGGGGAGGGCGGGGATGGCGGCAGGCGATGCGGGGGCGGGAGCAACGGCGGGGGCGTAGGAGGAAAGGGTGGCGATGTGCGAGGTCAGCATATGGCTGGAGACCACGAACTGGTGCATTTTGCGTACATTTCTTTGTTTGCTCTTCGGTTCCGACAGCATGCGGTTAAAGGCATCGGAGAGGTTGGCCAGGGATACGAAGGCCCTCTTCCTGGACAGCTTGTATTGCGTCAGGGGAACCTGTTTGCCTCTGAAGGCGCCGGCGCTGTCCAGAAAGTACTGAAGGTTATCGTCAATGGCCCCGACCATGAAGGGGATGATCTGCTCGTGCTCCCAGGAAGGGATCAGGAAGATATTGGCGAGAAAGGCAATCCCGGAGCCGATGGCCGTGTCGATGACGCGATCGGAAATGATGACGCGGAAATCGTTCGGATACAATAAATGGAAGAGGAGCAGGACATAGGGGGTCATCAGGATCACGCACACGAGGTAATTTGTGCGCAGAAAGGCATAGGTTCCGATCATGAAGACGACCATCAGGACGAACAGCGCGCTGCGGTCCCGGATATAATAAATGATCAGCAACCCGGCCAGCGCTCCGGCCAGGGTGCCGACAAGGCGTTCATAGTTCCTCCGCTTGGTCAGGCTGTAGGCGGGTTTCAGGATCACGATGACGGTCAGCAGGATCCAGTAGCCGTGACCGACGCCCAGGAGCCGTGAGATCATATATCCGGCCAGCGTGGCCAGGCTTACGCGCAGGGCATGGCGGAAGCTATTCGATCTCAGGTTCAGGTTGCCGGCGAACAGCCGCCAGTCGATATCCTGGTGGTTCACGAAGAGCTCATAGTCCAGGCGGTTTGGATCGGCGCCTGCCAGGCCCGGGTCGTAGGTCGTATACCCATGAAGGGTATGCAGGCGGTCGGCCACGTCCTCCATATTCTCCAGGATCTGGCGCAAGCCGATAAACCCTTCCACATTTCCGGCGTTGCGGCGCTCGTCGCGGAAGACGGCAAAGGACTCTCTTACTTCGCGGATGCGTGCAGCCAGGTGGCCGGTATCGACGGAGGGCCTGCTGCTTTTCAGCGCGATGCCGATCCCGTCCAGTTCCGTCGCCATGTCGAGGATCAGCTGGCGATATTGCTCCAGGATGGATGTGCCGTCGAATTCGGCATGTAATGCAGGATAATCCTGGTGCGAGGTCATGACCCGTTCGAAGAGATCCACGACGTCGAGAAAGATCATGAGCAGCACCCGGCCGATATGCGTGGACTCCCTGACGATGTCGCGGCTTTTGAAAAGCAGTTCCCGGACGAGTTCCTGCTTTTGATGGACGTCGATCTGTTCCTCCACGAGGCGCCGGTACGCCTTGTCATAATCCGCCTCCTTGTCGTAGAAGGACGCCTTGATGCGAAGGTAGCCGGCCGTAGCCTGTACGCAGTCGCCGATGGCCTGCTGCACGAGCTTATAGGGGCGCACGCGGTAGAGGAGCAGGCTGAGGGCCATATACCAGATGCCGCCGGCCGATACGTAGAGCGCATTCAGCAAAACCTCGAGGCCATGATGGCGGCGATCGATATTCAATACCATCACGAGTAGCGCATTCAATCCGATCGAACCGGCACGGTTCCCGAAGATGGACATCATTGAAAAGACAAAGCAGAAAAGAAAGAGCAGGGTACCCATCAGCGGGTAGGAGACGGAGGCTGCTCCGGTAAGCAGGGTCACGATAAAAAGGATCAGGATACAGGCGATCATCCCGTTGCGGCGATGGTGGATCGGTCCCGGATTATCCGTGTTGCCGACGCACATCGCGCCAAGGGAGACCACGATCCCGACCGACAGGTCACCGAAAAAGCTCAGGAGAACGGCCGGGAAGAGAATGCCGAAGGTGATGCGCAGGGCCCCGCTGAGGTTATAGCTGTTGACAAAACTTCTGTATTCCCTGATATAATCCATGATCGAATATAAAGATAGTCCATCCCTGCGGTTCCGCTAAGGGTTAGCCATTAGCAGCGCCATTCACGGGGTTTTTTTTTCCGTTTACCTCAAGGGCCTTTTTTGCTGCTCCGGCGGATATTATCTTTACCCATCATGAATTTCCCGGATAAGCGGGGAGGATTCGGACGGCTTGCCGGACAAATTCAAAGACCAAAACATGCGCACTACTACACCACTCCTATTCCTATTTCTATGCCTCCCGGGTATTGGCCTGAAAGCCCAGCAATTGACGGGGACCGCCCAGGATGAGCAGGGCAAACCCCTTGCCGGCGCTACCATCACGTTGAAAAAAGGCCGGGACTCCTCCATCGTCAAGTTAAGCGTCTCCAATACATCAGGGAAATATGAATTTATCGGCATCCCGCAGGGCCGCTATTTCGTTCAGGTCTCGCATGTCGGGTATGTTCCGCTGAGCAGTTCCCTCTTCGAGGTTGGCGGGGACGGAATGACCAGCATCCCAAAGACCGCCCTGACGAAACGATCTACCGAACTGAAGCAGGCTGAGGTCATATCCCGGAAGCCGCCCGTCGAGGTACGGGCCGATAAGATCATCCTCAACGTCGAGGGCAGCATCAATGCCGTAGGGCAGGACGCACTGGAGCTTTTGCGCAAGTCGCCGGGCGTTCTGGTGGATAAGGACGACAACCTCAGTCTCAGCGGAAAGAACGGCGTACAGGTCTATATCGACGGAAGGCCGACCCCCTTGTCGGGCAAGGACCTGTCTGAGTACCTGAAGACGATCCAGTCCTCCTCCATCGAGTCGATCGAGATCATTTCCAATCCTTCGGCCAAATACGATGCCGCCGGAAATGCGGGCATCATCAATATCCGGCTGAAGAAGAACAAGTCCTATGGCACGAACGGAACAGTGAATGCCGGATACAATGTCGGCACGTATTCCAAGTACAATGGCGGGTTCTCGCTGAACCACCGGGACGAGAACATCAACCTGTTCGGGAATTACAACTATAACCACAACCCGACGGAAACGTTCATCGACCTGCACCGGGAACAGCTCGACACCTTATTCGATCAGCGTTCGATCATCCGGTACAAAACGAATAGCCACAATTTCAAGGCCGGCCTGGACCTTACCCTGGACAAGAAAAGAACGATCGGTATGATGGTGACCGGTACCCTGTCGGACAATTCCCTCCATACTACCAGCACGACGCCGATCTCTTATATCCCAACGGGCCAGTTGAGCCGAACCCTGCAAGCCAATAACAGCAGTACGGGCAAACGGAATAACGGGGACCTGAACCTGAATTATCGCTATGCGGATACGAGCGGCCGCGAATGGAACATGGACGGGGATTACAGCCTCTTCCGGATCAGGAGCAACCAACTCCAGCCTAACCTGTACTTCGATCCGTCAGGAACCTTCCTTTACAGCGATACGTACAATATGCTGGCCCCGACCGACATCGACATGTATATTTTCAAGAGCGACTATGCACAGAACTTCAAGAAGGGCCGCCTGGAGTTGGGCGCGAAATTCTCGAATGTGACGAGCAGGAACGATTTTACGCAATACGATATTTTCGGCTCCGGCGCGGCCGTGAAGACCATGGACACCTTGCACAGCAATAACTTCAACTATCAGGAGAACATCAATGCCGTCTATGCGAACTTTTCCCGCCCCTTCAAGGGCTGGGTGATCCAGGCGGGATTGCGGGTCGAAAATACGAATGCCCATGCCAATTCGACCGGTTATAAATACGACACCGTTTACAGCCCTTATGATTCCAGTTTCGACCGGCATTATACCAACCTATTCCCGAGCGGCGCGATAACGTACAATAAGAACCCGATGAAACAATGGACCCTGACGTATAGCCGGCGCATCGACCGTCCCGCCTATCAGGATCTGAACCCCTTCGAGTTCAAGCTCGATGAATATACTTTTCAGAAAGGGAATACGCAGCTGAAGCCGCAATTCACCAATAGCTTCGGTCTGACCTACATGTACAAGTACAAGTTGACCACGACATTGAACTATAGCCATGTGACCGATCTGTTCGCCCAGCTGGTCGATACCACCGAACTGTCGAAGGCCTTCATCAGCAAACGGAACCTGGCTACCCAGGATATCGTGAGCCTGAATGTCAGCTACCCCATCCAATACAAACGATACAGCGCGTTTGCCAACGTGAATTCATATTATTCCCTCTATCAGGCCAATTTCGGCCCCGGCAGGACGGTCGACGTCAATGTATTTGCCGTGACGGTGTATGCCCAGCAGAGTTTTCGGATGGGCAAGGGTTGGACCGGGGAGCTGAGCGGCTTTTATTCCTCTCCTTCCGTGTACCAGGGGACTTTCAAAAGCAGCATGCTATGGACACTGGACGGAGGATTGCAGAAGACGGTCCTGAACAGCAAGGGAACCATCAAGGCCTCAGTCAGCGATATCTTCAACACCCTGCACTGGCGGGCGACGAGCGATTTTGCCGGCCAGTCATTGACCGCGAAAGGAGGAACGGAAAGCCGGCAGTTCAAGCTCTACTTCTCCTATCGTTTCGGCAATATGCAGGTCAGGGCGGCACGTCAGCGAAAGACCGCGGCGGAGGAGGAGGGCAAGCGCGTGGGCACGCAGGGAGGCGGTTTAAGTAATTAACGGTTTTTACCCTAATTTTGCCGCCTACCACCTCATGCAAGCTATTATCGAAAAGATCAGGGAGCTATTTGCCGCTTACGATGGCCACTCGCCCATTACACAAATCGAAAAGATCCCGCAATCCGGAAGCAACCGCATGTACTTCCGTCTCCGTACGAACGGGCGCTCCTATATCGCCACCTATAACGACAATGTAAAGGAGAACGGCACCTTCATCTATTTCAGCAGGCATTTTCGGGGCAGTGGCTGTCCGGTTCCGGAGATCCTGCATGTGAATGAATCCTGCACCGTGTACCTGCAGGAGGATTTGGGAGATCAGTCCTTGCTGAATGAACTGGAGCTCCATGGGCATGACGAACATGTGTACCGGCTGTTTCAAAAAAGCCTCGAGCAGCTGGCGCAACTCCAGATCAGGGGTGATCATGGGCTGGATTACAGCCGCTGCATCACCTCCCGCGAATTCGGGAAGCAAGCCATACTCAGCGACCTGCTGTATTTCAAGTACTACTTCCTCGACACCCTTCAAATCCCCTATGACAAGGAGCAATTGATCGATGATTTCGAGGCGCTCAGCACGTACCTGACCCACGTGGATCATAAGTACTTTATGTTCCGGGATTTTCAGAGCAGGAATATCCTCATCGGGAATGATGGGGTACATTTCATCGATTTCCAGGGCGGCATGAAGGGGGCCTTGCAATACGATGTAGCCTCGATGCTTTGGCAGGCCAAGGCCGAGCTGCCGGATACCTGGAAGGACGGCCTGCTGGATTACTATATGGATTGCGTGGAGAAGATCCTCGACAAGAAGATCGACCGGACGAGATTCGTCAGCCAGTATAATGGATATGTGATGATCCGCCTGTTGCAGGTATTGGGCGCCTATGGCTTCCGGGGTTTGTTCGAGCGCAAGGCGCACTTCCTTACGAGCATCCCCCTGGCGTTGCGCAATTTCAAATGGTTCCTGGAGCACCGGCAGGTGGGCATCGTGTTGCCTGAATTCGAGCGGCTGCTCACGCTGATCGTCCGGGAGGAGGTGATCCACCGCTTCGAGCCCATCCGCGCGGACGAGCGCACGCCGCTTGTCGTCGCGATCAACAGTTTTTCGTATAAGAACGGGATCCCGGGAGATGAGGGTGGTAATGGAGGAGGCTTCGTATTCGACTGCAGGGGCATCCTGAACCCGGGGCGAATGGAGGAGTTCAAGACCCTCACCGGCCGCGATAAGGGCGTAAAGGATTTTCTCGAGCAGCAGACGCGTATGCCCGATTTCTTAAACAGCGTCTACAATATCGTAGATATTGCCGTTGAGGATTATATCAAGCGTGATTTCAACAGCCTTTCGGTCAGTTTCGGCTGCACCGGAGGCCAGCACCGCAGCGTATATGCAGCCGATGCGCTGGCGAGGCACCTGAGGAATAAGTTCAATGTCCGGATCGGGCTGCATCATATCGTGCAGGATGCAAAGAATTGGATCAACCGGCCGGCGGAGTAAAGGAAAGGGCGCGCAGGGAAGGCGGTCATGCGAAAGAATAGAAGGAACATTTATGTATTATGTAGTATATGGGGGATTGTACCTGGTAAGCCTACTTCCGTTGTGGCTGCTCTATCCATTATCAGATGTGCTCGCCTTATTATTATACTACGTGATCCGATATCGCCGGCGGGTCGTATTCTCCAACCTGTCCATCGCCTTCCCTGAAAAAAGCGAAGCGGAACGGAGACGGATCGCCAGGAAATTCTACCGGAACTTCGTGGATAACTTCATCGAGACGATCAAGCTGCTTTCGGCAAGCCGTTCCTTTATTATGCGTCATTTTGTCGTCGATAACCCGGAAGTCCTGGAGGAGTTCTATGCCCAGGGCCGGCGCTGCCAATTGCACCTGGGGCATAACTTCAACTGGGAGCTGGCCAATGCGGCGATCCCCTTTTACACACGTTATACCTTCATCGTCGTCTATATGCCGATCGAGAACAAGCTCCTTGATCGTCTTTTCCTGCGTTTGCGCAGGCGGACGGGCAGCGTGCTGTTGCCGGCCACGAGCATGCAGCGCGCGATGATGCCTTACCGCAACGAGCAATATCTGCTGGCGCTTGTCGGCGATCAGGCGCCACCGCATGCGGACAATGCCTACTGGCTCAATTTTTTCGGGCGTCCGACCCCGTTCATCCGTGGCCCGGAACGCGGCGCCCGGGCCGCCGATATTCCGGACGTTTTCGTTCGCTTTTACCGGACCCGGCGGGGATATTACCGGATCCATTTTACCGTCCTTTCGGATCATTCGGCGGGGATGCCCGAAGGCCGGATCACCCTGCTTTATGCGCGGCACATGGAGGATGCGATCCGCCAAAACCCCGATCTATGGCTCTGGAGCCATAAAAGATGGAAGCATGAATGGAAGGAAGAATTCAGTAGATTGCGGGTGAATTGATCCCCATGTATTACCTCCTGTACGGATTTCTTTATCTTCTTTCCCTGTTGCCGATGCGCCTCCTGTATGTATTATCGGATGGGATCTACCTGCTGGTCTACTATGTGTTCGGGTACCGGAAAAAGGTCGTCATGAATAACCTGAAGATCGCCTTTCCGGAAAAGAGCGGCGAAGAGCGGGTACGGATCGCAAAGAAATTCTATCACCATTTCATCGACTCCTTCCTCGAAGTGGTGAAGCTCCTTACCGCGAGTCAAACCTTCGTGCAAAAGCGGTTCACCATGGATGTGGGCGAGTTGAACGATCTGTACGCATCGGGTAAAAGCTGTCAGTTGCACCTGGGGCATACGTTCAACTGGGAGTGGGGGCATTTGGCGCTTACGAAGCTGACGCCCTACCAGATATTGGTGGTGTATATGCCGATCACGAATCCCAAATTTGAAAAACTGTTCTACCGGTTGCGTACCCGCAGCGGGAATGTATTCCTGCCGGCCACTACCATGCGCGAGTCGATCACTCCCTATCTCCGGACACAATACCTGCTTGGCCTGGTTGCGGACCAAAACCCTTCCAATGCCCGGACCTCTTACTGGCTTAATTTCTTCGGTCGCCCCACGCCGTTTGCCAGCGGTCCCGAGAAGGGCGCAAGGGCGGGCGCGCTGCCTGTGGTCTTTGCCTGCATTGAAAAGCCAAGGCGTGGCTATTATCATGCCACGGTGAGTTTGGGCGCGAAGGATGGGAGCCAATTGGCCGAGGGGGAACTCACGCTGCGCTATGTGCGCTACCTCGAGTCGGTCATCCGCCGTAATCCGGACATGTGGCTTTGGAGTCACCGGCGCTTTAAGCATGCCTGGAAGGACGAGTACGCCGACATGTGGATCGATGAGTGCATGGTACCTCAGCAGGCTGTCCTGGCCGGGTGAATAAAAAGTAAGCTATGCCAAAGGAACCTTCGGGGCTCATCATTATGGGATTTGTGGCGGCTGTTGCCTTGCTGGGTATTTTGGCCATCGCCTTCCTGTATCGTCAGCGGCATTTCCGTTATTTGCGCGAAAGGCAGCAACTTACGCTCTCCTATGAGCAGGAGTTGTTGAAGACCCGGTTGGAGATCCAGGAACAAACCTTCCGGAACATCTCCCAGGAGATCCATGACAATATCGGGCAGATCCTCAGCCTGGCCAGGCTGAATGTGGCCACCATGGATATTTCCGAGCCGGATCTCCTGCCCCAAAAGATCGCGGACTCGGAGAAGCTGATCAGCAAGGCCTTACAAGACCTCCGTTCGCTCTCGCATGGCCTGAGCATGGACTTTGTGGCCGACCTGGGGCTGGCCAGGGCGATCGGGCATGAGTTGGAGATGATCCGGAAATCCGGCAACTATGAAACCTCCCTTCTTACGGAAGGAGTACCCTATAGCCTTGATAAACAGAAGGAATTGATCATTTACCGGATCATGCAGGAATCCTTGAACAATATTATTAAACATGCCGCAGCTCAAAAAATTATAATATATTTACTGTACCGCCCGGAAGAATTCAAGCTAACTATAACAGACAACGGAAAAGGATTTGATCTCACTCCTCTAAACGACAAGAGTTCATTTGGTCTGGGCATTCCGAATATGCATAACCGCGCCCAGCTCATTGGTGCAGGGTTCCTGATTAGCAGCACACTTGAAAAAGGAACAAGCGTTACGATCACCGTTCCGATCGGGCACGCAACCATTTGAACTAAACCTGAACCGAATGAACCAATGTAAACCTGCAGTAGCGCTGGTGGATGACCATGTTCTGCTAAGAAATGGCCTGGCAAACCTTATTCGCAGCTTCGGCGAATATGCCATTTTGTATGAGGCCCGTAACGGGAGCGATCTTATTCGTCAGTTAAAACCCCGGCTTTTGCCGGAACTCGTCCTTCTTGACATCAATATGCCGGAAATGGACGGGTATGACACGGCGCTTTGGTTGAAGCGGCATTTTCCGGAGATCAAGATCCTGGCCCTATCCATGTACGATACCCATCATTCCATCATCCGGATGCTGAAGAACGGAGCGAAGGGGTATATCCTGAAAGACATTTCCCCTGCGGAACTGAAGATCGCTCTGCATTCCGTCATTCACAAGGGATTCTACTATTCGGAGCTGGTAACGGGGAAGCTTATCCATACCATCAGCACCCTGGATGATCCTGATCATTCGATGCACCAGTTCCTGGGCCTGAACGACCGGGAGACGACGTTTTTGCGGCTCGTTTGTTCGGAGTTGACCTATAAGGAGATCGCAGACCAGATGTGCCTTAGTCCGCGCACGATCGACGGTTACCGGGATTCGCTGTTCGAAAAGCTCAAGGTAAAAACGAGGGTCGGGCTGGTGCTGTATGCGATCCGGAATGGGATCGTGCCCGTCAATTGAGCACGCTGTTCTCCCTGACGATTTCGATCCGCGGCTCCTTTTGTATGCTGGCCCATCCGCCGGCGACATTCCGGAGATTGTGTATCCCATGGCGTTTGAGGAAGGAGGCCGCGATGATGCTGCGGTATCCTCCGCCGCAATGCAGGTAGATATTATGATGATCTTCCAGGTTCGCCATGCTGAAAGGGTCCACAAGGTCATTGAGCGGGATATTGATCGCGCCGCGCACATGGCCGTCGGCGAATTCCGTTTCGCGCCGTACGTCAAGGACGACCAGATTTTCATCGAAGGGGATATCCATCGCCAGCTCATCCGCCTCCACGTCGACGATCATATCGGTCGGCTGGCCTGCCTGCACCCATTTTTCAAAGCCGCCGTCGAGGTATCCCTTCATTTTGTCGAAGCCGACCCTGGCGAGCCGGACGACGCTCTCTTTCTCTTCTCCCGGCGTGGTGACCAGGACGATAGGCTTGTCAAAAGGCAGCAGGCTGCCTGCCCATTCGGCAAAGCGCCCGTCCAGTCCGATGCTGATGGAGCCGGGTATAAACCCCCTGGTGAAGAGGTCGGCCCTCCGGGTATCGAGGAGAATGGCGTCCTCCTCTTTTATGATCCTGCTGAATTCGGCCTGGTCGAGCGGCTTGAGTCCACTATTCAGGACGGCTTCGAGGCTTTCGTATCCCTCTTTATTGATGCGGGCGTTGATCGGGAAATAATTCGGAGGCGTCTCGAGGCCCTCCGTCACCGCCTTGATAAAGTCTTCGCGCGACTGCTCCTTCAGTGCATAATTTCCTGCTTTTTCGTCGGCGAGCGTGCTGAATGTATTCGGGCCCAGGTTTTTGCCGCAACTGCTGCCGGGACCATGCGCGGGGTATACGATGAGGTCGTCGGGAAGCGGGAGGATCTTGCTGCGCAGTGAGTCGTAGAGCATCCCCGCCAACTCATCCTTGTCGAGGTTGCCGCTGCTGAGGTCGGGCCGGCCGACGTCCCCGACGAAGAGGGTATCACCGGTGAAGATGGCGTATGGCTTTCCATTTGCCTCTCTGGCCAGGTAGCAGGAGGACTCCAGGGTGTGCCCGGGTGTGTGGAGGACCTCGATGCTGATCTCGCCGAGGATAAATACTTCTCCGTCCGTCGCCTTATAAATGGGAAAATTCGTTTCTGTTTTCGGGCCGTACACGATGGGTGCGCCCGTGACCTTGGCCAGGTCGAGGTGACCGCTTACGAAATCTGCGTGGAAATGGGTCTCGAAGATATAACGGATCGAGGCCTTGCGTTCCCGGGCCAGCTGAAGATAGATGTCGATGTCGCGCAGCGGATCGATAATGGCCGCTTCGCCGGCGCTTTCAATGTAATAGGCTGCTTCACTCAGGCAACCGGTATATAATTGCTTAATGAACATACCTTCGCGTTTCACGCAAAGTTAGTCATTAGTCGATTAATTCGTCAACGCATTTCATGATCTCGCCCAGGCGGTCATGGTTGATAATATAGTAGATAAATTTGCCGTCGCGTTGGGTTTTGACGATGCCGGCCCTTCTCAAAATGGCGAGGTGCTGGGACGCAACCGATTGCTCCAGCCTCAGGTGGACATATATTTCCGTTACGGTGAGCTTCTTGTTCTCGTCGAGCAGACGGATGATCTGCTGCCTCAATTTATGGTTCAATGCCCGCAGGATGAGCGCTCCCTTCTTCAGATTCAGGAAATCGACTTTCACAGGGGATCCGTCGGACCCTTCTGCGTTCACTACCATCCAATAGTTATTATTGTTCATCGTTAAACTCATGAGCGATTGACAGTTTTAAGGATTTCGGCAAGATAGAAGACAAACCGATCAAAGTTAATCTCCACTCATCAAAAAAAGCCAACAAATCGGGCGAATATGTAATATGGTCATTTTCTCGTATGAGTGTAGAATTCTTTAGTATAAGCGGGTTCACTGTATACTATGTCGGTGAATTCTCGTTGTAAATATCGGGAAAAAGATAGAATACCCAGATACCCCGCATTGGAATTAATTTCGATGAAAGCCGCACTGGGAGCGACCAATAACGGTTTACACTTATTGCTCCCTCCGCCAAAAAACGACACCCTCTGTTCCGACAACGTTTGCGTAAAAGAATTTTGATCAATGACCATGGCCGTCGGCGCCATTAATTCTACCAGGTCACTGGAATAGAGCGCCGTAAATACCTCCATCCGGCGCGCGTCGATCATGGGGCAAAAAAGGCCGGTTCCGGGAGCCTGGCGAATGGCGGCCAGGGCCATGATCTTCAACGTATTTTCCGTGATCAGCGGAATGCCCAGGGCGAAGCAAAACCCCTTGGCAGCCGCCATTCCCACGCGAAGTCCGGTATAGGAACCGGGTCCCGCGGCCACGGCAACAGCCTGCAAATCCCTGAGGCTATGGCCGGCCTGCCGAAGCATGTCGGCAATGGCTTGGTGCAACCAGGACGCATGGTCTTTTTGTTCATGGTTTTCGGCCAGGAAGAGGGACTCCCCATTCTGGGACAGGGAGATACTGGCTTTTTCAGTCGAGGTGTCGAAGTTCAGGATCAATGCCATAAAAGAGGAGATTCGTCCATCAAATTTTAATCAGATTTTAACCTGGCGCTCTCTAATTCCAGCGCCTGAGCGGGGGTATAGCGGCGATTTGTCCGGCTCAGGGTCTGCAGCAGTTCGTAGATGGCCGGGAGGCCGATCTTACTGCCCCATTCGAAGGGCCCCAGGGGATAATTCGTCCCCAGTTTCATGGCCGTGTCGATCTCTTCGCGGGTGCTTACCTGGTCCTGGAGGGTGTAGTAGGCCTCGTTAATTAGGGAGCAGAGGATACGGGCCCCGATCATGCCGGGGATATCGGGCACCATGCGGCATGATTGTCCGGCTGCGGTAAGCAGATCCCTGACGCATGCGCCCGTCGTCTCGTCCGCTGCGGCCAGTTCCCAGAGGTTCCCGGTGAGGAAGCCCGGCCAGCCATTTGTCCGGGCAAAGCGGCAGAGGGGGTGCTGGTGCGGGGAGGGGTGCCGGCGCGGGGACGAGCCGGAGTGTGATTGAGGGGCCGGGGCGGCAGCGCAAATTTCTGCGACCGTATGGGTTACCGAGTTGATCAATACGGGTCCGGGCAGGCCACCGAGCTCCCGGATACGTTCCTCCTGCATGCTGAACGTCAGGTCAATATACAGATCGACGTTCTCCTGCTGCGCCAGGGCGGGTATGGAATCCACCCAAATCCATTCCGTCTCCCGGGGAAGGGTCTTCGATGCTATTTCGAGTTGCTGGCCAGGCTGGCCCGTTGCAGCGATCTTCATGCGTTGGACTTCAAACCGCAAACTACATTATTTACCTGCAAGCTTGTCGCTATATTTGTCCCATGGAAAAAAAGATCGTTAACACCACCCAGGCCCCTGCTCCGATCGGGCCCTACAACCAAGCCGTCCAGGCGGGCAACCTCCTTTTTATTTCGGGCCAGGTGGCCATCAACCCGGCCACGGGAAATGTCGAAGCCGCCGATGCGTATGATGAAACCCACCAGGTCATGCATAACCTGAAGGCGATCCTTTCCGATGCGGGGTTGGATTTCAGCCATGTCGTAAAAACCACGATCTTTTTGAGCGACATGTCCCTCTTCACGATCGTGAACGACGTCTATGGAAAATATTTTACCGGGAGTTTTCCGGCCCGCGAGACCGTTGCCGTCAAGGGGCTGCCGAAAAATGTGAATGTCGAGATCAGCATGATCGCCGCGATATAAGCTGCAAGCTGCAAACCTCAGGTCTTCAGCACGCCAAGTGCCTTTCCCACTTTCACGAATGCGGTGATCGCCTTATCCAAATGAGCCTGCTCATGGGCGGCGCTTAGCTGTACCCGTATCCTTGCCTGTCCTTTGGCCACGACAGGATAGAAGAAGCCGATCACATAAACTCCTTCGTCCAGGAGAGCGGCGGCGAAATTTTGTGCGACGACCGCGTCATAGAGCATGATCGGGACAATGGGATGATCTCCGGGGCGGATCGCGAATCCGGCGGCCGTCATTTTGTCCCTGAAATATCTGGTATTGTATTCCAGCTTATCCCGAAGCGCAGTGGTCTCGCTAAGCATATCCAGCACGGCGATAGAGGCTCCGGTGATCGAAGGCGCCAGGCTGTTGGAGAAGAGATACGGGCGGCTGCGTTGCCTGAGCATTTCGACGATCTCTTTGTTGCCGCTGGTGAAACCGCCGCTGGCGCCGCCGAGGGCCTTCCCCAGGGTTCCCGTGATGATGTCGATCCGGCCCATGACGCCACGGTACTCATGCGTACCGCGGCCGGTCTTGCCCAGAAAGCCGGAGGAATGGGACTCATCGATCATCACGATCGCATCGTACTTGTCCGCCAGCGCGCAGATCTGGTCCAACTGGGCGATCGTGCCGTCCATGCTGAAGGAGCCGTCGGTTACGATGATGCGGCTGCGCGTCCCGACTGCCGACTTCAATTGCTCCTCGAGATCGGCCATGTTATTGTGCTTGTACCGGAACCGTTGCGCCTTGCATAAACGGACGCCGTCGATGATCGACGCGTGATTGAGCTCGTCGGAGATAATGGCGTCCTGTTCCCCGAAGAGGGGCTCGAAAACGCCGCCGTTCGCATCGAAGGCCGCAGCATAGAGGATGGTATCCTCCGTCCCGAGAAAGGCGGAGATCTTTTGCTCCAGCTCCTTATGAATATCCTGGGTGCCGCAAATGAATCGTACGCTGCTCATGCCATATCCCCTGGAATCGATCGCCTGGTGAGCGGCCTCGATCACCCTGGGATGGGAAGACAGGCCCAGGTAGTTGTTGGCGCAGAAGTTGAGCACTTTTCTCTCGCCCGAGCCATCGGGGAGCTTTACGTTGATCTCGGCTCCCTGGGGGCCGGCGATGATGCGTTCCGTCTTGAAGAGCCCGTTGGCCCGGATCTCATCCAGCTCTGACGCAATACGTTGCACAAAGGAAGCGTTCATAGAAAGGAAATTTTAGGTGCGTAAAGGTAAGCAGTTAGGGGAGGCAAATATTTGCCGGATTGTAACAAATTTTGATCTAACTTCGTCTCAACTGGGAAATAGCGCCTTGACATGAAACCGAGAACCTATATCCGACTTCTGCTGCTTATGCTGGTCCTTTCCGTCAGCATCATCCTCTTTGCTTATTCCCACAAGACCTCTTCTCCCGGACAGAAAGATCCGGATTGCAGCGAAAAATGCTCCCAAAATAAAGCCCAGACCGAGTTCGTCCTCTGGGAATCCTTATCACGCAGTTTGTTGACAGTCAGCCATTAATATGGGTCCAGCCGAGTGGGTTGGCGTTTCACTGTAACATTTGCCTTACATTGGCCGTATTAGCTTATACCGCCTACCCCGCGCGCTTATGACGGAAAAAGAATACAATGAATGTGTTACGGATCATGCCGACCGGGTTTACCGGTTCATCCTGAAAAACCTGCGGCATGAAGAGGATGCGCGGGATATCGTGCAGTCGGCTTTTGAGCGCCTATGGAAGAACCGGGGCGAGGTGGAACCAGGCAAGAGCAAGTCCTATCTTTTCACCATCGCCTATCACCAGATGATCGATCACCTGCGAAAGACAAAACGCGTGCAACTTCGGGAGGAGTTCCGGGACAGCCAGCGTATAAGCGACCGCCCCGCGCACAACCTTAAGAAAGTGCTCGACGATGCGCTTGCGAAATTGAACGAGACGCAACGATCGCTGGTGCTGCTCAAGGACTATGAAGGCTATTCCTATGAAGAGATCGGGCGGATAACCGGCCTGAACGAGAGTCAGGTCAAGGTTTATCTGCATCGTGCGCGCACGTCGTTGCGGAATTATCTGGTCAGCCCGGAAAACGTAATATAGACTCCATGATCACGAGAAATAATTATGAAGAGTTCTTCCTGCTGTATGTGGACCATGAGCTGTCTGCCGCCGACCGGCAAATGGTAGAATCCTTCGTGGCCGATCATCCCGATCTGGGTGCGGAATTGGATCTGCTGGCGCAATGCCGGTTTGATCCCGCGAGAGAGGGCTTTCCGGACAAATCCGCGTTACTGAAACCCGCGGTGACAGGAGAAAGCCTGCTGCTCTATATTGACGGGGAACTGGATAGGGAAGCGCGCAGGATGGTAGAAACGCGGGCACAGGAAGACGCTGCCATTCAACACGAGCTGTCGCTCTTACGTCAAACCATCAGCGAACCGGACGGGTCGATCCTGTTCGCTCAAAAAGAAGCGCTTTACAGGCGGGAAGGAGAACGCAGGATCTTCTACCTGCCGGCGTTCAGGGTGGCAGCGGCGGCCTTGTTGCTATTGCTTACCGGACTGGCCGTATTTTTATTAATGAGGAAAAAGGAAGGTCCTTTGACAGCGGGTGCTTCGGGGGGCAGAAATTCAAGGAGTGCGCACTCGCCGCAGGCGGTTCCCCGGAGCACGGCACCCGGCGCGGAATATGCAGGAAAAAATAATCATGCCGATGTAACCCGGGGCCCTTCCCTTGCGTTATACCCTTCGATGAAAGAGCCGCAACCTGCGGGTGGAATGAGGGGCGGGAGGCGGGATGAGAGGCGGGACGGGATGCAGGGCGTACGAGCGCCCGGGACTGAAGCCGTTAAGGCGGCGACCCCTGTAGCGAAGGAACCGGTGATGGAAACGGCGGTGATGGAAACGGCGGCGGACGCGAAGAGGATCGACAATAGCCATATGGCTTTGGCGCGGATCGAAACGGGCCCTTCCGGTCATCCGCTTGCGGTGACGGGCATGGCTACGGGAATGACAAAGGGAGGGACCTTCGCCACCGACGCGTTGCGGGAACAAGGGTCCGCCTATTCCCTGCATAGGGATGATCCGGACCATGCCGATGTGGCTACGAGCGGCGATGATGGGGACAAGGGCGATGATGAGGATGCGGCGCCGGCGAGAAAAAGGAGGTTGAGGGGGGTCTTCCGCACGGTATCACGCGTATTTGAAAAGACAACCAGCCAGGCCGATGACGACCGGCACGGGATATTGATCGGCAATTTGCAGATCGCACTTAAATAACGATCACCCATCCGGGTGTTCCATTCGATTCACCTCAAAAAAATAGTATGAAGCGGCATTTTTTATTACTGGCCATGTTATGTCCTGCCCTTTGCAGCCTGGCACAGACCGATAGCACCGCCGGAAGTGCGGGGCGCAACGCGAAGGACGATACCCTGCATGTGGGAAACCTGCTCATCGTAAAGGATGGACCGCAGAATGAGGACAGCCTGCATTTTCATCGTCACCGGTATTACCGCCACGGTTGGCATGAGTCGAAGAACATCAGCACCAACTGGCTGGTGCTGGATCTTGGCCTGTCGAACTTTAACGATAAGACGGACTATGCCTCGACGGCCGCGCAGCAATTCGCACCGGGCGCCACGGCCGACTGGTTCCACCTGCGTACGATCAAATCCGTCAATGTGAATATCTGGCTATTCATGCAAAAGATCAATCTTGTCCATCATGTCGTGAACCTGAAGTATGGCCTGGGGATCGAATTGAACAACTACCGCTATACCGAAAATATCAAATACCTGACGAACCCGACAAGGGTGATCATGGATACGATCAGCTACAACAAGAACAAATTGGCGGCGGATTATTTCACCGTGCCGTTCATGCTCAATTTCAACTTTATGCCCCATCGGCGGGATGGCCTGGGCCTCAGTATCGGGGCCAGCGCAGGATACAAGTATTCATCGCGCCAGAAGTTGCGCAATGATCAGACGGGCAAGCACAAGACCTTCGACGATTTCGATATGGAACCGGTGAAGATCTCCTGGATCGGGGAATTGGGGTTGGGACCGGTGAGATTGTACGGCTCCTATGCGACGAAAAGCATGTTCAAAAAAGGCCTTGACCAGACGCCCTATACCCTGGGCCTCCGGTTCAGCAACTGGTAGGTGAGGGTATTTTATACGTTTTCTACCGAAATGTTAAACTTTTCCACAAGAAAAATATCCAAGGTGCAGGCTTCGTTTTTTCAGGGTTAAAAATGCCTGCACTATGACGACCAGGATGTTGATCTTACAGAGTGTTCTGCTCTTCACCTCCTTTTCTTTCAGGGACGCCCATGACCGTGCGTCGCACAAGCGCTGGTTCCACCGGCGATTGGAGGGCGAAGTGTATATCCTCGTGATCAAATCCAATTATGAGTTGCAGGTCTACGACAAGGACGGCTGGTATGCCACCTATCCGGCGGTATTCGGCAGCAAATCCCTCGACGATAAGATGATGCAAGGCGACAGGAAGACCCCCGAGGGCACTTATCATATCGTCTCCAAGCGACCCCACGAAAAATGGGACAAGATCATGGACCTGGATTATCCCAATTCCTCCGATGTAGCCAAGTTCAAAGAAAGGAAAGCAGAAGGATTGATCCCGCGGGGTGCGAAGATCGGTGACGGCATCGCCATCCATGGGACCTGGCCGCATGACGAGGTCGCCGTCGATGCGTATCAGAACTGGACGAATGGATGTATCTCGCTAAAGCGGGAAGACATGGATGAAGTATACCAGATGGCGCCCATCGGCACGAAGGTGATCATTCAGCATTGATCATAATTTCCCTTTCTTGATCTCTTCGACGACTGCCGGGTCGAGCAAGGTGGTCGTATCCCCCAGGTTTTGTGTTTCGCCTTCGGCGATCTTGCGCAGGATGCGGCGCATGATCTTACCGCTACGTGTCTTCGGCAAGCCACCGACCAGTTGGATCTTGTCCGGACGGGCAATGGCCCCGATAATGCGGGTGACGGTCGCGGCGATCGCCTTCCGGATACCATCAGCGTCCGACCTGTTCCCGGAGAAGATGACGAAGGCATAAATGCCCTGCCCCTTGATGTCATGGGGATAGCCTACCACGGCGCTCTCCACCACGCCCGTATGCATATTGATGGCATTTTCCACTTCCGCCGTTCCGATCCGGTGGCCACTCACGTTCAGCACATCGTCGACACGGCCCGTGATACGGTAGTTGCCCTTCTCGTCGCGAAGGGCGCCGTCGCCGGTAAAATAAAGGTTCTTATAGGTTGCGAAATAGGTTTGCCGGCAACGGTCATGGTCCCCGTAGGTCGTCCGGATGATGGAGGGCCATGGGAATTTGATGCAGAGGTTGCCGCTGACGCCATTGCCCGTGATCTCCTCCCCCCGTTCATCGACCAGCAAAGGCTGTACGCCGGGCAGGGGCAGGGTGGCGTAGGAAGGCTTGGCAGGCGTAACGCCGGCCATGTTGGAGATCAGGATCCCGCCTGTCTCGGTCTGCCACCAGGTATCGACGATCGGGCAGCGACCCTTGCCGATATGTTCGTCATACCAGTGCCAGGCCTCTTCGTTGATCGGTTCGCCCACGGTTCCCAGTACGCGCAGGGAGCTCAGATCCTTGTTGCTTACGGGGTCCAGGCCGAAGCCGATGAGGCTGCGGATCGCGGTGGGCGCCGTGTACAGGATATTGACCTTGTGCTTGTCCACGAGATCCCAGAAGCGGCCTGCATCGGGCCAGGTCGGGATGCCTTCGAACCTGACGCTGGTGGCCCCGGCGCTGAGGGGGCCATACACGATATAGCTATGGCCGGTGATCCAGCCGATGTCCGCCGTGCAGAAATAAATTTCTCCGGGCCTGTACTGGAACACGTTCACGAAGCTGTAGTTCGTATAGACCATGTAACCGGCGCAGGTATGCACCACTCCCTTGGGTTTGCCGGTGGACCCGGAGGTATAGAGAATGAACAGCATGTCTTCCGCGTCCATGCTCTCTGCCGGGCAGGGCGGATTGCCCTGCGCCTCCACTTTTCTGGTCTCCTCCTCCCACCAGGTATCGCGCCCCTTGATCATGCTGATGGGCACGCGCGTGCGGGAAAGGACGATGACCTTACCGACCGAAGGGCAGTGCACCAACGCGTCGTCGATGACGGCCTTGAGGGGGATCTCCTTGTTGCCCCGGTAAGCCCCATCCGCGGTGATCACGAGACTGCATTGCGCGTCCTGTATTCTGTCGGCAATGCTCTGCGCCGAGAAACCGCCGAACACCACCGAATGAATGGCGCCGAGGCGTGCGCAGGCGAGCACGGCGATGGCCAGTTCGGGCACCATGGGCATATAGATACAGATGCGGTCGCCTTTCCTGACGCCGTTATTTTTCAGCACATGGGCAAACTGGCAGACCTTCGCGTGCAATTCCTTATAGGTGAGGACGCGGGAATCCTCGCTGGGATCATTGGGTTCCCAGATGATGGCAGGGCGGTCCCCTTCAGCGGCCAGATGACGGTCCAGGCAATTTTCCGTAATATTCAATCTGGCGCCGGAGAACCATTTGACCCCTGGTTCGGAGAAATTCCAGTCGAGCACCTTGTCCCATTTCCGATGCCAATTGAATTCATCCGCGATGCCTGCCCAAAAGCCTTCCGGGTCTTCGACGCTCTTGTGGTAAGCCGACTGATACTGTTCCCATGATCTGATCTGCGAAGGGTAATTCATCAAGACAAATTTATTAAACGCTGCCTACAGGCAGGACAATTCTTCCATATATTTCATTGAGCAAGGCGGCAATGCCGGTATAGATGGCCGATGCGCCGCAAACAATGCCTTCATACCCGGCGAAGTGTTTGATATCCGCATTTCCACCCGCATCGCCGATGGCCAGGAGGGCGAAGAGAATGGTCAATGTGGCAAAAACGAATTGCAGCGCGCGATTGAGTTTCAGGGTCCCGAAGAACAGCAGGAGCGTGAACAAACCCCAAACGGCCAGATAGGCCGCCATGGCGCTCTCCGAAGGAGCCGCCATCCACCCCATCTTGGGCATAACGATCAGTCCGACCAGCGACAACCAAAAAAAGCCGTAAGAGGTGAAGGCGGTCAGGCCGAACACGTTGTTCTTTTTGGCTTCGATGTAGCCGGCGATGACCTGCGCCAGGCCGCCATAAAAAATTCCCATGGCCAGTATCATGGAATTGATCTCAAAAAAACCGGCGTTGTGCAAATTCAACAATACGGTAGTCATCCCGAAGGCGCAAAGGCCCAGGGGCGCGGGGTTGGCAATACCCTCTTTTCCGGGTAGAGTAGTTTGGGTCATAATCGTTAGTTAAAGTGGCTTAATTCTACAATTTTACTTCATTTTGTGAACATTACCGGGCGGGGCCTTGCAAAATTTGTTATCCACAAGCCGGATTCGCCTAATTTTGCCCGGTAAATTCTGCAGCATGTCCATCGAAGTAAAGGAACTCATCAAGGTCTATGGCGAGCAACGGGCGGTGGATGCCATCAGCTTCACGGTTGGAAAGGGAGAGATCGTTGGATTCCTGGGACCGAACGGCGCAGGGAAGAGCACGACCATGAAGATCCTGACGGGATTTCTTTCGCAGGATGGGGGCGAGGCGATCGTATGCGGGATCAATACGCGCATACAGCCGCTGGAGACGAAAAGAAAGATCGGCTACCTTCCCGAGGCCAATCCGTTATATCCCGATATGTATGTCCGTGAGTATCTCGACTTTGCGGCATCGATCCATGGGGTGACCGGGAGAAAGAAGAAGATCGAAGAGGTGATCGGCACGGTAGGGCTCAGTCCCGAAAGCAAGAAAAAACTCGGGCAATTGTCGAAGGGCTATAAGCAACGGGCAGGTCTGGCCGCGGCGCTCATTCACGATCCGGAAGTGTTGATCCTGGACGAGCCCACAAGCGGGTTGGATCCGAACCAGATCGTCGAGATCAGGGAGGTGATCAAGAAACTGGGCAAGGACAAAACGGTGCTTTTTTCTTCGCATATTTTGCAAGAGGTGGAAGTGCTTTGCGATCGCGTCGTGATCATCAATAAAGGAAAGCTCGTGGCGGACAGCGAGCTCAGCCTGCTGCGGCAGCATAATGCAGGCAATACGGTCAAAGTGACTTTTAAGGAGGAGCTAAATGCACCGATGTTGCAGAATCTGCAAGGCGTGACCGCCGTCAACGCGTTGTCTCCCGGAGAATGGGAGCTGGTGACCGACGAGCCGGACCTGGTCAAAAAACAATTGCTTGAACTGGCTTTGCAGAACAAACTGAACATTGTTTCTTTGCAAAGCGAAACCCGCAGCCTCGAAGCGATTTTCCGGAGCCTGACCGGGCATCCCGTCAAAGGGGAATAAGTTGCCGCACTTCAAGACCCGGAACGCCTGCCATAGGACGACCGAGACCACGACAGACATACTAAAATTGAACCATTAAAATTACATACCAAACATGAGCTACATTGCCGACATTCATGCCAGACAGATCTTAGACAGCCGGGGCAATCCTACCGTTGAAGTCGATGTCACTACCGAGAATGGCCATATCGGCCGCGCGGCCGTGCCGAGCGGCGCTTCGACGGGCATTCACGAGGCCGTTGAATTGCGTGACGGGGACAAACAGGTGTATGGCGGGAAGGGCGTGCTGAAGGCAGTCGCCAATGTGAACGATAGTATCGCCGATCAGCTGATCGGGTTCCCGGTAAACGAGCAGGCTTCCCTGGACGCCCGTCTCATCGACCTGGACGGCACGGACAATAAAGGAAAGATGGGAGCCAATGCGCTGCTGGCCGTATCGATGGCCGTCGCGAAGGCGGCAGCTATGGAAAGCAAGCTGCCCTTATACCGCTATCTGGGCGGCGTGAACAGTACCGTGCTGCCGATGCCCCTGATGAATATCCTGAATGGCGGCGTGCACGCCGATAACAAGATCGATTACCAGGAGTACATGATCGTGCCCGTCGGCGCCTCGACGTTCAGCGAAGGTTTGCGTTGGGGGGTGGAGATCTTCCATCAGTTGAAATCGGTGCTGAAGAAGAAAGGATATAGCACGAATGTCGGAGACGAAGGCGGCTTTGCCCCGGACATACAAAGCAATGAGGAAGCCATCGAAACGGTATTGCAGGCCATCGAAGCAGCGGGCTACAAGGTCGGCAGCCAGATCGGCATCGCGCTGGACGCCGCCAGCAGTGAAATGTTCAAGGACGGAAAATACAAGTTCTACAAGAGCACGGGGAAGCTGTTAAGCAGTGATGAAATGGTCGCTTACTGGGCCTCCTGGGTCGATAAATACCCCATCATCTCCATCGAGGATGGCATGGCCGAAGAGGACTGGGACGGCTGGAAGAAGCTGACGGATACCCTTGGCCATAAGGTGCAGCTGGTGGGCGACGATCTGTTCGTGACCAATACCCGCATCCTGCAACGGGGCATCGACAACGGGGTAGCCAACAGCATCCTGATCAAGGTCAACCAGATTGGAACGGTGACCGAGACCATCAATGCGGTACAATTGGCACAGGCCAACGGATATACGACCATTATGAGCCATCGCAGCGGCGAGACGGAAGACACGACCATTGCCGACCTGGCCGTCGCGCTCAATTGCGGGCAGATCAAGACCGGCAGCGCCTCCCGCACGGACAGGCTGGCAAAATATAACCAGTTGCTTCGGATTGAGGAGCAATTGGGGGATGCCGGGGTCTATCCGAAGGGAAGGATCAAGTTTAAGAAATAGTTGGCCGGGAGCCTTTGGCTGATGGCCGGTTTTTCATACATTTATCAGGTCATTCCAACATTGCATAGAGAATCCTTTTTTCCATGAAGTTCCTGACGCGTATTCCGGGCTGGGTGAAGAACAAATATGTGCTGACGGCGGCGGGTTTTGTCGTCTGGGTCCTGTTCTTCGACAGCAGGGACCTGATCACCAGCCATTTCCGTGAGAGGGGAGAGCTCAACCGCCTGGAAAAAAGCAAGAAATACTTTGAGCAGCAGATCGCTACCACCAAACAGGAGCTGGAACAAATGAAGTCCAACCCTGCCCTGCTCGAAAAATATGCCCGTGAACGATACCTGATGAAGAGGGACAATGAGGACCTATTCCTGGTACGCGACGCGCAGTAGATTGTACACCTTGATTATCAATGTTTTAAATCGGTCTTTCTAAACCTTTTCCCTTGAATTAATTTGAGGAGAACGGACAATAATAGACGGCCGGATGTCGTTTTTTAGGTGGACGTTTCACTTTTTACTGCTTTCGGATAAAATTGGACATTAAATGGTTTCGCCTATGACACTCTTTACACCGGAGGATCTTCTGCTGTATTTATACAAAGAGTCTTCCCCCGAACTTACGGTCGCCATCGACACAGCCCTGAAAGAGGACTGGATGCTTCACGAAAAGCTCCTCGAAATTCAATCCCAATCTGTTACGGACGAAATGGACAAGGTCATCGTCTCGCCCCGCGCCGAAGTTATTCTGCGGGTGATGAACTATGCCCGGGAGACCGCCGTGGAATCCATGCCGCATTAGGGTATGAGCCGGAGACGCATGCCATGACGAGGAACGAACGCTATCGATTTGTACTGGACTATTTCAGGCAGCACAGTCCCGATGCAGAAACAGAGTTGCTCTATGATAACCCTTACCAGCTGTTGGTATCGGTGATCCTGTCGGCTCAATGCACGGACAAGCGGGTCAATATGACCACCCCCGCCCTCTTCGAAAAGTATCCCGATCCAAAGACCCTCTCCGAGGCCAGCTTCGACGAACTGTTCCCTTTCATCAGGAGTATCTCCTATCCCAACAATAAGACCAGGCACCTGATCGGCATGGCTAAGATGCTCATGGAGCAATTTGGCGGGCAGGTACCGATGACCGTCGATGAATTAGTCCAATTGCCTGGTGTAGGCCGGAAAACAGCCAATGTCATCACTTCAGTAGTTGATAATCAACCGAATATGGCCGTGGACACCCATGTTTTCCGGGTGGCGGCCCGGATCGGCCTGACCGCTCGGGCCAAGACCGCATTTGCCGCAGAAAAGCAACTGGTCCGGCATATCCCCCGGGAGCACATCCATATCGCACATCACTGGCTGATCCTGCATGGGCGGTATGTCTGCGTGGCCAGGAACCCGAAGTGCTCCGAATGCGGCCTGCGGCCGGCATGCAAATACTATGAATCCCTGCAAAAGAAGGCATTGCGGGCCGTGAAGTAGGCGCCGCGGGCCGTGATTTAGCCGCCGGGGCGACCCGGCGATCCTTAAGGCATGTGCTTCGTTCCCTGCCGCTGCATGGGCTTGCAACAGCCGGGCATTCCCGGCTTGCCGGGTTCGCCGGTATCCACGCCGAGGTCGATGCCGAGGGCCTGGTATACGGTCTCCTGGATCCGGCTGCGTATGTTCAGGCTCGACAATTTCAGGTTATCCCCGCCCCAGGGATTGACACGGTTCGACAGGAAGATGAATATGAGATCATATTTCGGGTCCACCCAGACACAGGTCCCGGTATAGCCGGTATGGCCGAATGTTTCGGGCGAAGCCGAAAAGCAGGGGTAGGGTTCTTTCCGCCGGGCGTTGTCTTTCTCCGGTTTATCGAATCCCAGTCCGCGACGACTGATCCCGCTATGATAGGCGGTGAAGAAATCGATCGTCGATCTTTTCAGGTAGGTATGGCCGTTGAGCGTGCCGCCATTCAGCAGCATTTGTTCGAGCAGGGCCAGATCATAGGCATCACTGAACAAACCGGCATGACCGGCCACGCCGCCGAACATGGCGGAACCGGGATCGTGTACGTCGCCGCGAAGCAGTTGTTTACGAAATACCGCCTCCTGTTCCGTGGGTGCGATGCGGGCGAGAGGGAAATGTTCCCTTGGCTTAAAACCCGCAGAGGACATGCCCAATGGATCATAGAACGTCTTTTTCACGTATTGGTCGAGGGTCATGCCCGTCAGCGCTTCGACGACCTTGCCCATGAAAATGAAATCGTTGTCGCTGTAAATATATTTATCCTTTGGGCCGAGCTTGCTGTCCAGGATGCGCGCATAGAGCGTATCCTGCCAGTCGTTGCGGATGTAGAGACCTTCCGCCACCCGAATGCCGTGCGTGCTATCGGGCCCGGGCGAATAGATGTCCGGCGACGGAAATCCCTCCTTGCTGCTGTCGATCGTCTCCTTGTAAAACGGGATAAACGCCTTGAGCCCGGCCTGATGCAGCAATACGTCCCAGATGCGGAGGGAAGCCTTGTCGGTGCCTTTCACCCAGGGAAGATAGTCTCCGAGGGTTTTGTGGACATCCAGCCGCCCTTCGTCGTATAATTTCATGACCGCCATTGTCGTCGCGCATATCTTCGTGCAGGAGGCCATATCATAGATCGTCTCTTTATAAACCGGTTCGGCATGGTCATAACTGAGATGACCGAAGGCCCGTTCATAGGCGATCTTACCGCCTTTCGCCACGAGCACGACGCAGCCGGGCGCGGCCTCTTTGGCGATCATTTCCCGGCAGATCGTGTCGATCCGTTGCAGGCGTTGAGGATCGAAGCCGAGTTCGACCGGGGGAACCTGCGGGAGGAGCCGGTCCGGTCCCGTGATGCCGTCCCCGACCTTCAAGGAGGGACAAATGGTCACGGGCAGCTTGCCTTTCGCGGTGAACTTGCCGTTCAGCAGGTCAGCCGCCACGTCCTGGGTGATCTCATCGTCCTCATAGCAGGCCAGCAATATTTTTGCGTCGCAGAAATTCCTGATCGCATACGGATTTCCGAAGACCAGCGTGATCGTCTTGCTCCGTTCCTGCAGTTGTCGCATCAGCCAGATCGCGGGCCCGCTGATCCCAAAATCGTGGGCCGGGAAGCGGGCATAGTCATGGACGCCGATCACGAGAACGTCATAGCGATTGCTCAGCAATTCGAGGGCCGCAGCCGCCTTGATGCTGTCCAGGCTATAATCGAAATCGTAACATTGGGCATTGTAGTCAGAGCGCATGCGGCGGCTGAACTCATTATCCGCGGGGAGGCCCATGCCGATATAGGCGACCTTCATGCGGCGGCCGCTTTTGCGGTAGGCGCTGGGAGCGGGAGTGGGCTGGGCGGGCGAAGGCAGATTTTCGGGGCGAAGGGGGAAGATCGACGAATCGTCGCAGCGCAAAAGGGTCAGGGCATTCTCTGCCACTTCCCTGCGCATGTCGGTAATGCCGGCATTCAGGTCAGCCACCAGGTGGGCCGTGCTGACCGGCTCGTAGTTGGCGAGTCCGTACGTATATTTTGCATACAGCACTTTTTTCACGCGGGCGTCGATGTCCTTCCATTTCAGTTGCCTTTTTTGGATGGCGGAATCGATCTTACGGATGGCGAGCGGGACGTCGCCGGGCAGGCAAAGCATGTCATTGCCTGCGATGAGGGATTGGACGGCCGCACTCTCATCGGGATAGAATTTTGAGACGCCTTTCATTTCGAGGGCGTCGGTGAAGCTGATCCCATTATAATGGAGTTGCTTGCGCAGCAGTTTGGTCACGTTCTTCTTCGAAAGCGAGGTGGCCTGATTCGGCGTATTGTCGATGGCCGGAATGTAGAGGTGCGCGATCATGACGCTGCCTACTCCTGCGCGGAATAGCTGGCGGAAGGGGTAGAGTTCCAGGGAGTCCAGCTGCTTCCTGCTTTTGGTGATCACCGGGAGATCCAGATGAGAGTCCACGGAAACGTCGCCGTGACCGGGAAAGTGTTTGGCGCAGGCCATCACGCCCTCCTCCTGCAGACCGCGCATATATTGAACGCCGAACTGGGCGACCTTATACTTGTCCTCTCCGAACGAACGATCATTGATGACGGGATTGTCCGGATTATTATTGATATCGACCACCGGCGCATAGTCGACCTGCACCCCGATCCGCCTGCACTGTGCCCCTACGAGCCGCCCATATCGATAAATGAGTTCAGGATCCTGCGTCGCGCCGAGCATCATTTGTCGCGGGAGGCCCGTCACGCTGTCCATGCGCATGCCGACGCCGTTCTCTGCGTCGATACAGAACAGGATCGGCGTACGGGTGATGCGTTGAAAATAATTGATATACCCGGCCTGGGTCAGCGGCCCGCCCTGGAACAGGCAGATCCCGCCGACATCATATTGCCGCACGAGGGAATCTACCTGCTGATCATAGAAAACGACCCGGTGGGTGACGGGATCGAACCCGGACATCCTGACCACCATCAGCTGCGCGATCTTCTGATCGCAGGAAAGCGTCCTGAACACGCTGTCCACCCAGGCATCGGCAGAACGTGAAGAATGGAATTGCGCGACCGCGGGGCCGATCCGGACCAGGAACATCGACAGGACAAACCATTTTTTCATACTCATCACTTAAAGAAGCCCAACCAATTATTCGGTGTAAATTGCCACACAAATTAAGCTAGAATTGCCAGACATCATTCAATTATTGCCCGATAACATCGCCAACCAGATCGCGGCGGGAGAAGTGATCCAGCGGCCGGCCAGCGCCGTGAAGGAATTGCTGGAGAATGCGATCGATGCGGGGGGTACGGAGATCCGATTGATCATAGCGGAAGCCGGAAAATCGCTCATACAGGTCATCGACAACGGAAGGGGCATGAGCGAGACCGATGCGCGCATGGCATTCGAACGGCATGCAACATCCAAGATCAGGCATATCGAGGACCTGTTCCGCATCCGCACGATGGGATTCCGGGGGGAGGCGCTGGCTTCTATTGCAGCGGTCTCGCAGGTCGAGCTGAAGACGCGCAGGGCCGAGGATGAGATTGGGACCGCGATCGAGATCGAGAACAGCGCGGTGCGAAGGCAGGAGCCGGTGGCTGCGCCCGTCGGGACGAGCATTGCGATGAAGAATCTTTTCTTCAATGTCCCGGCGCGAAGGAATTTTTTAAAAAGCCATCCCGCCGAGATGCGGCATATCATCGAAGAGTTCACGAGGGTGGCGCTCGCTTTTCCGGCGATCTTTTTTTCGTTGCATCATAATGGCCAGGAAATGATGCACCTGGAAAAGGGCAGCCTGAAACAACGCATCCTGCAGGTATTGGGCAGCACGCACAATGCGAAACTGGTGGCGGTGCAGGAGAATACAGACTATCTGAATATTTACGGCTTTGTCGGAAAACCGGAGGCGGCTAAGAAGACGAGGGGAGATCAGTATTTCTTCGTCAACAGCCGGTACATACGCAGCGCTTACCTGAACCATGCCGTGATGAGTGCCTACCGGGAGATGATCCCTTCGGATAGTTTTCCGCTCTATACCTTGTTCATCGACCTGGATCCTGCGCATGTCGACATCAATGTCCATCCGACGAAGCAGGAGATCAAGTTCGAGGATGAGAAGGTCGTCTACGCTTTTGTGCAGGCGGCGGTCAAGCATGCGCTGGCGCAGTTCAGCGTGACGCCTACGCTGGATTTCGATCTCGATCCGCATATCCAGGGGCTGGATGCGGTGAGCAAACCGGTGACGGAGGAGAAGCGGGCGGAGGCGGCGTCGGGACGATTGTACGAGGCTTTCTCAAAAAAGAATCAGGCGCATCTGATCGAGCCCGAAAATAAGAGCGAGCTGAAGCATTGGCGGGAATTTTACGAGGGGCCGCCTTCGGGAGGCGGTGTGGAGAGCGGAGGCGCTGTGGGGATGGCAGGCGACCCGGCAGTGGCTTTCGCGGGTGCGCGGACTGCAGGAGTGGTACAACCGGTCGAGGGCGCGGAGCTGCAACAATTGATGAATACCTATATCGTCACGCCGACGAACAGGGGATTCGTTCTTGTGCATCAGCAATCGGCGCATGAGCGTGTCGTTTATGAGCGGCTGGCCGCGGCGGCAGCGGGCAAGGGGATCGCCGCGCAACAAAGCATGTTCCCGGTGACGCTCCAACTTTCCCCGCAGGACGCCGCCTTATTATCCGACCTGCAGCCGGACCTGTTGAGCCTCGGGTATCAGATCGAGCCTTTTGGAAAGAATGCCTTCATCGTGCAGGGTACGCCGGCCGACCTTCCCCAAGGCAATGAAGCGGGGGCCGTGGAAGGGTTGCTTGAGCAATTCAAACATTTTACCAGCGAGATCAAGTTCTCCCGGCGCGAGAAGCTGCTGCGTTCGATGGCCTGGCAACAGGCCGTCAAGCCTGGCGCGGCGCTGGATCAGTCGGAGATGCGGGCGTTGGTGGATGGGCTCTTTGCCTGTGAACAGCCGAATGTGACGCCCTCGGGGCAGCCGACCTATATCGAGTTCAGGAAGGAGTATGTCGAGAAGCTGTTTGGGAAATAAGGGGTGGCCCTGTGTCAATACTTCGCGCGGAGCGCCTGGACGAATTTTTCGATCTTGCGGCGGATCGCGGAAGCAGTGCCGGTATAGTTGTTGACCAGGATCGAAAAGATCAGGAGGCGGTTCTTTTGGGTGATCAGGTAGCCGCTGAGGGCCACGACGCCGGAAAGGGTTCCTGTCTTAGCGAAGATCGCTCCGCTGTCCTGTTTGTAATAGCCGGACAGGGTGCCGGCGCCGCCGGTGGGCAGCAGGGCCTTCATGCGCACGAGGCCGAATTCGCTGCTCATCTTGTCCAGCAGCCAAACGAAGTCCTGCGGCGTGAAGAGGTCGTTGCGGCTCAGGCCGCTGCCATCCACCCAGAATGGACGTTGCGGGAGACCGGCGAGATCGGTCTTCAGCAGGGTGTCGATGATCCGGGCGTCACTCATGATGCCCAGGCGTTCATTGCTGGCCATGAGCAGCGTTTGCTCCGCGAAAAAATTGTCGCTGTGATACAGCATGGGCTTGAACAGGGAATCGACCGGGCGGGAATGGATGATGCGCAAGGCGGATTTGGGAAATGAACGATGGACGAGGGCAATCGATCGGCCGACCGTGTCTTTCAGCAGGATCGCCGCGGACGCAGCGCCATCCGTAATGAAGGGGACGTCCTGCGCTTTGTACTTTTCCTTGCCTTCGGTAATATGGAAGACATTCGCATTGCGCTCGCGCTGCACGGAAAACGAGCGACTGCCGCTATCCGTCGTAAACCGCACGGGCCAATCCACCTCGGGGATCGAATAGAAGGAAGGCGTGGATTCAAAGGTCTCATCGGTGGCGGTGGTCTTCTGCTTCTCCTGCACCCAACGTATCGTGTTCCCGTAAACGGGAAGGGGACTGCGTTCTGCGGCATAGTCGTCATTATAATCATCCCAGGCCCAGCCACGGCCAAGGGGTCGGTCCTTCCAGTTGGCGTCGGAGAGATAGACCGGCTTGCGTGCATGCTGCAGGAAGTCGATGACGGGTTGCGAGACATAGGCCGGATGCAAGAGACTGGGGTCGCCGGAAGGCGCCAGGAACAACGCGGTGTCCGATTCCTGGTATCGAATGCCGACCAGGGAATCGCCAAGGTATTTTAAACCGGCGTAAGTGGTGAACAGCTTGGTATTGCTGGCCGGGATGAAGTATTTGTCACCCTGGTAATTGAACAGATAGGCTGATGCCGTTGGATCGTAGATGCTGATGCCCGCCTGTGCGGCATGAAGTTCGGGCGCCTGCAGCAAGTCCCGACCCGCCATGCGGCCGATGGTTCGGGAAGGCGTGCAACTCTGCACGCAGGCCGCGGCAAGTAGGATCGACAGGGAGCGGGCTCGCGATGAAAACCTTTTTTTCACCCATCAAACCTACGGGAAAACCCTTCATTTGCGCAAAAATTCTGCGCCGGCTACCCGACAAAGCAGTATATTGACCACCCTAAAATTGAGTTATGCAACGTTCTCTCAAGTCTATTACACTAGCGCTCCTGGCCGTAGCTGTTTTAAGTTGGATCCCGCCGGGAAAAAAGAAAAAGAAATTCATCGACCCCGCCAACATGGACCAATCCATCCGGCCCGGCGACAATTTCTATTTATATGCCAATGGCAACTGGATCAAACAGAACCCGGTGCCGGCCTCCAAAACCAGGTGGGGGAGTTTCGACGAACTGCGCGAGGAAAATTCCAGGCGGCTGCGGGTCTTGTTGGAGGATGCCTCCGCTAATCCGGGAAGGAACGCCTTGTCCCAGAAGATCGGCGATTTCTATGCGAGTGGCATGGACAGCGCTGCGCTGGAGAGATCAGGCTATCAGCCGATCAAGGAAGACCTGGATCGGATCGCGGGGATCAGGAACGTGGACGGGCTGCTCGACGAAATGGCCTACGAGCGTATCCATGGCCTATCGTCCCCGCTGGTGAGCATTTTTGTAGCTCCTGACCGCAAGAATGTGTCGCAATATATTCCCCAACTGGGACAGGGCGGCATTTCCCTCCCCGACCGCGATTATTATTTAAAGAATGACGCACGCAGTTCCGCGATCCGGCAGGCCTATCATGTTCACCTGAACCATATGTTCGCGCTGATCGGCAAGTCTCCTGCCGAGGCGGCCGCGGATGCGGACGCCGTATTTCGTATTGAAAAGTCGCTGGCCCGCGCACAAATGAGTCGTGTGGAAATGAGGGACCCGTATAAGGTCTATAACAAATTCGCCTGGAAGGATCTGTCCGCCAAGACGCCGGACATCGATTGGCGTTCGCTGGCGGAAAAAATGCAGATCGCCCATGCGGATAGCCTGATCGTATCCAATCCCGGCTACTGGAAATCGGTGGATCTTCTGTTGACGGGGGTATCGTTGGAGGATTGGAAGGCCTATCTCCAATGGCATTTATTGCGCGGAGCGGCGCCCTGGATGAGCAATGCCTTCGTCGAGGAAGACTTTGCCTTCAACAAGGTCCTGAGTGGTCAGAAAGAACAGACCCCGCGCTGGCAGCGGCTAAGCGGATTGATCGACCAGGACCTGGGCGACCTGCTCGGGCAGTTGTACGTGGAAAAGTATTTCCCTCCGGCGGCCAAGCAACGGATGACGGATCTGGTCAATAACCTGCAGGCCACTTTTTCGGAGCGCATCAACCGGGTGGACTGGATGAGCGACGAGACGAAACAAAGGGCGGTGGAGAAATTGCAAGCCTTCCTGAAAAAGATCTGTTATCCTGACAAATGGCGGGACTATGCTGCGGTCACGATCAGGCGTGATCAGTTGCTGGGCAATATCCGGAGCTGTGCCGTCTATGCCTTCAACGAAAATGTCGGACAGTTGGGCAAGCCGGTCGACCGGACGCGCTGGACGATGACCCCGCCTACGATCAATGCCTATTACAATCCGTCGAACAACGAGATCGTATTTCCGGCAGGCATTCTCCAATTCCCTTTCTTCGATTTCGAGGCAGATGATGCGGTGAATTACGGAGGGATCGGCGCGGTGATCGGCCATGAGATGACACACGGCTTCGACGACAATGGCCGTCAGTTTGCCGCGGATGGCAATCTGAAAGACTGGTGGACAAAGGCCGATGCGGACAAATTCAAATCGAGGGCCGACGAGGTCGTCGGTCAATACAATGGATTTGCGGTGCTGGATACCTTGCATGTCAACGGCAGGCTCACGCTGGGCGAGAACCTGGCGGACCTGGGCGGGCTGTCCATCGCTTATGAGGCGTTCACGAAGACCAAACAATTCAAGGAGGGGGCGAAGATCGACGGGTTCACGCCCCAGCAGCGCTTCTTTCTAAACTGGGCGCAGGTATGGCGGAGCAATACGGTGCCGCAAACGGCGGCGCAGCTGATCCTCACCGATCCGCATTCTCCGGGCGAATACCGGTGTAATGGGCCGATCTCGAATATCGATGCCTGGTATGAGGCATTCCATATCAAAGAGGGAGACAAACTGTTCAAACCCGCGGATAAGCGGACGAGGATCTGGTGAGAAGGGTGCGCGGGGCGGCGGGTCGAGCCGGCGCGGTGCGCGGGGCGAGCGCGGCGGGGGGCGCTAGCTCCGTTCCTGGGCGCGCAGCCAGCGCTCGGGGATCTCGTTGCTGCTGGCCATGACATAATCGTGGTAAGAGCAGGCGATATATTTATTATCCGGCAACTGCATCCACCAGCGTTGGGTTTTTTTGCTCTGTAAGAACGTCGTCTCCACTTCGGCGAAAGCAGTGTGGTATTCAATGAAGAAATCGCGCTGGCTGAGGGAGGCCTCGCGCTTGCCCTTGCTCCGGCCGTCGATCAGGTACCAGAGCATATGGCTGATCTGGCGGGCGGTAAGCTGGTCCTGGTCCTTCGCCGGAAAATATCCATAGACGCCTACCGTATTGACGTTATGGCTCAGGCCCGCATAACGCATCAGGATGGCTGCCTCCTCGCCCGTAAAGCCATTCGGGGAAAGGGAATTGGCCGGGGCATACGCATGGGCGATGGCGGAGATATCGAAGCTGAACAGGTGGGAATTGCGTATTACCGGCTCCATCTCTTCAATATTCTCCTTGACGCTGCCGAGCCGGAAGCAGTCGAACCGGAGCTTATCCATGGTCTCGAGCATGTGCGGGTGCACGTAATAGCTCTGGAACCCGATATGATTATAATGGTGGATGTAATTGGGCTCGCCGGTCAGCATTTCCATGAGGAAGTTGTCACTTCGGTCCAGGGAATGGATGTCCAGGTCGATCAGTGCGTCTATGCAGGTCGCTTCGACGATATTCTTCCTGTCGGCATAGGCGTAATACTGCGCCAGCGTCAGGTCATGCGAGCCTCCGAGGATGACCACCGTCTTGCCAATGCCGGTGAGTTCCCGCAGTACCGTCTTTAATGCCGCTTGCGTGTCTGCATGGGTGGCGCCTGAACGGATATTTCCCGCGTCGGCCAGCTTCAGCTCGGGGTGCCAGTAAAAGAGCTGGTAGAATTGCTCGCGTATGGCATCTGCCGCCCGCCTGTCCTTTCGTGCGGCCCCCTTCGATCCCTCGCAGCCAACGATCACGATGTCGGCCTCGAACAGGTCGGGAAAGAACTCATCGTGCGCGTCGATCAGCTTGCCGATCTGTCCATCCCGATATCCCTGATCCCCCGATAGTTCCTGCAGGTTGACCGGATCGAGAAAGTCGTTAATGTGCAGGTTTGGCCGCATGTTCCGTTTTTTGCTTTTGCCAGCAAACCTACGTTAAAAAGTATAATTCTTATATTTGTGATATGGATGAATTGCTACAGCAGATCGAGACCTACCGCAGCGAGATCGGCTCCATTGTGCCCAATGGGGCGGAGGCGTTGGAGGCTTACCGGATCAGGTTCCTGGGCACCAAGGGCATCGTGAAGAACCTGTTCACCGAAATGAAAAATGTTCCGGCGGACAAGAAAAAAGAGTTTGGCCAGATCCTGAATGATTTCAAGCAATTCGCCGAATCCCGGTATGAGAGCTGGAAAAGCGCCGCCAGGGCCGGCGATGGCACGGGAACAGCGCCCTCCGATGGAAAGGACCTCAGTTTGCCCGGGGATCCCCTGCCCCTGGGCGCCCATCATCCGATCAGCCTGGTACGCGACCAGATCGTGCATATATTCGGAAGGCTCGGTTTTTCCGTCGCAGAAGGACCGGAGATCGAAGACGACTGGCATAATTTTACCGCCCTTAATCTGCCGGAGAATCACCCGGCCAGGGACATGCAGGATACCTTCTATATCCATCAAAACCCGGACTGGTTGTTACGCACGCACACGAGCAGCGTACAGGCGCGGGTGATGGAACAGCAGAAGCCGCCGATCCGGATCATCTGTCCGGGGAGAGTGTACCGCAATGAGACCATCAGCGCCAGGGCCCACTGCTTCTTCCACCAAACCGAGGGATTATATGTCGACGAAGATGTCTCCTTTGCCGACCTGAAGCAGACCCTGTATTTCTTTGTGCAGGAGATGTTCGGCAAGGAAGTGCGGATACGGTTCCGCCCCTCCTATTTCCCATTTACCGAACCCAGCGCGGAAATGGACATCAATTGCCGGATCTGCGGAGGCAGCGGTTGCGCGGTCTGCAAGCACACGGGGTGGGTAGAGATCCTGGGCAGCGGCATGGTGCATCCGAAGATGCTGGAGAATTTCGGTATCGACTCCAATAAATATACGGGCTTTGCCTTCGGCATGGGCATCGAGCGCATTTGCCAGCTCAAGTACCGCATCAACGATCTGCGCCTCTATTCGCAGAATGACGTACGATTCCTGAAACAATTTACCTCAGCGACCTAAATACCGATCCTTACCGATGACGATCCGGACGATTTGCATCTGCGGCGCGGGCACCATGGGCAGCGGTATTGCCCAGACGGCGGCCATGGGCGGGTTCCATACTCTGCTCTACGACGTCAGTGACGCTGTCCTGCAAAAGGCAGGCGCCTCGATCGAGAAGAACCTGCAGGCACTCGTGGATAAGACCAAGATCAGCGCCACGGAGCGACAAACGGTATTGGGCCGGCTGCAATTCGTTACCGACCCGGCCAGGTGCGTGGCGGACCTCATCATCGAAGCGATCGTCGAAGACCAGGACGCCAAGCTGGCGCTTTTCAGGCAGCTTGCGGGATTCAACCGGGAGGACACGCTATTGGCCACGAACACCTCTTCCCTTTCCGTAACGGCCCTTGCCAAAAAATTGCCTCGTCCGGAACGGGTGGCGGGCATGCATTTTTTCAACCCTGCGCCGCTGATGCGCCTGGTGGAAGTGGTGCGTACGGAATACACCGGTGAGCAGACGGTAGAGTGCCTGCTCGCGCTGGCCAGGAGTATGGGAAAAACGCCCGTGTTGTGTAAGGACGCCCCGGGCTTCATCGTCAACCATGTGGCCAGGCCTTATTATCTCGAAGCTCTGAGGCTGATGGAGGAGGGCTTCGGCGATCCCGAAACGATCGACGCGATCATGGAGTCCATGGGATTCAAAATGGGCCCCTTCCGCCTGATGGACCTGATCGGCAACGACGTGAATTATGCCGTGAGTTGCTCCGTCTATGAGGCCATGGGCAGGCCCGAGCGGCTTGCCCCTTCACCGATACAGGAGGAAAAAGTCAGGACCGGAGCACTGGGCAGAAAGACAGGAAGGGGTTACTATACTTACCCACAATACTTACCTTAGCAGGGATTTTCAATTCATTCATTTGTCTATCAAAACACTCGTCACCGGGGGCACCGGTTTTCTCGGGGCATATGTCATCCAGGAGCTGGTGGAGAAGGGGTACCGGGTACGCGCGATCCGCCGCAGCGATCATTCTCCATTTTATATTCCCGCGTCCGTCTTACAACAGGTGGAGTGGATTCCGGGGGATCTCCTCGATCCCGCCGGGTTGGAAGAGGCGATGGAAGGCATGGATGCGGTAGTGCATGCGGCAGCGAAAGTTTCCTTTACGCGCAAGGACCGTAGGGCCATGTTCCAGACCAATATCGAGGGCACGGCCAATGTCGTCAATGCCGCCCTGTCCATGGGCATTCGCCGTTTTGTGCATGTCAGCTCCGTCGCGGCGCTGGGCCGGACAGAAAATGAGGAGACGGTCACCGAGCAGAAAAAATGGGTGGACAGCAAGTTGAATACCACCTATGCCCTCAGCAAATACCATGGAGAGATGGAGGTTTGGCGGGCTATGGCGGAAGGCTTGCCCGGCGTCATCGTGAATCCCGGCACCATCCTCGGCTACGGTGACTGGAATACGTCGAGCTGCGCGATCTTCAAGACGGCCTATGGTGAGTTCCCCTGGTACAGTAATGGGATCAATGGGTTCGTCGACGTGCGCGACGTGGCACGAGCCATCGGCAGGCTATTGAATGAAGAGGTTACCGGCGAACGGTATATATTGACGGGGGACAATTGGTCATTCAGGCAGGTATTCGACGGCATGGCGGATGGCTTCCGCAAGCAACGGCCGAGCAGGGAAGCTACTCCCTTTCTGAGCGGGCTTGCGTGGCGGATGAGCAAGATCAGATCCCTGATCTCCGGTCAACCTTCCCTGCTGACCCGGGAGAGTGCGAGGGTGGCTCAAACCTCGACACGATATGATAATAGCCGGATACTCCGTCAATTGCCTGGATTTGTCTTCACGCCACTGCAGGAGACCATCCGGCAGGCATGTGAAGCCTATTTGAAACACCTGCAGACGTCCTGAAACAATTGCAGGCTGCCTGAAAATTGTCTATCTTACCTATACAAAGCAATATCCATGAACCGCGCCTTACTAAAACCGCTCGCTATCAGCTTGCTCTGTCTATTTCATACGCTGGCTGTCTTTTCACAGGATAAATTTTTTTATGTACGGGGGACGGTCACCGATGCGAAGACCGGTCTGCCGCTGGCGGGCGCCTCGGTGTTCTGCCAGAATACGACCACGGGAACCGTATCGGGCAATGAGGGTCATTTCACCCTTCGGCTCGCCAATGGAGGATACGATATGGTGGTCTCCTATACGGGCTATGAGACCGGTCTGGTTCATATCAGCAATGGCGGGAAGCAGAACGATTCCCTGCAGGTGGCCTTGCAGGCCCAGGACAAGAGCATGAGCGAGGTGGTCGTGGTGGGGAGTGCGGAGGTGGCCGACGGCTGGAACAAGTACGGACAATTCTTCCTGGATAATTTCATCGGAACGACTCCCAATGCCGCACAATGCACGCTGGAGAATAAGGAGGCCCTGCACTTCTACTTCTACAAGAAAAGGAACAAACTGAGGATCAAGGCCAAGGCGGACCTGATCGTCACCAATCAGGCGCTGGGCTATAAGATCAGGTATCAGTTGGACTCCTTCGTTTATGAGTATGACAGCAAGATCAGCACGTATACCGGCTATTCCTTATTCGAAGAACTGCCGGGAACGCCGCAGCAACTGGATGAGTGGAAGCGTCGCCGTTTCGAAACCTACAAAGGATCAAGGTTGCACTTCATGCGGAGCTGGTATGACAGTACCCTGAAGGATGAAGGGTTCGTGCTGGCTTCGGCCGACAGCAGCAACCTCAACAAGCTGAGGCCGGTGGACAATCCCTACGACAGCAATCTCTATACGGCGGACAGCAGCGGGGATGTGTCGATCAATCTGAATGGAAGGCTAAAGGTGAGCTATATCAACGAGGCGCCCGACAAGAAATACCTCGATGAATATCATTTTCCGGCCAGCATGCGCGCTCAGATCTCGGCCATCGATATTGCGGGCGGTTTCATCATCGAACAGAATGGCTATTTCTATGACCAGACCGACGTGACCAATAGCGGGTATTGGTCCTGGAAGAAGCTGGCGGAGCTCCTGCCTTACGACTATCTGCCTTCGGCCGACCTGATCCAGTAGCGGTGAATGGGCGCGCGCGGTAGCGGGCGCGCGAACGGGGCGCGGCTCAGCCGACGACCTTCTTCCAGAGCTCGGGGATGCGCTTGATCCAGACGAGTTCCCTCTTTTTGACGGATGCCTCTTCGGCAGGCGACCCGAAATAGATCTTGCCGCGCTCGAGGGTGCCTCCTACGCCGCTCTGTGCAAACACGGTCACATTATCTTCGATGGTCAGCGTCTTACTGACCCCGACCTGACCCCAGAGGGTGACCCCATTGCCGATCTCGACGGCTCCTGCGATGCCGACCTGCCCGGCAAAGAGGCAATTCCTGCCCACCACCGTATCATGGCCGATGTGGATGAGATTGTCCATTTTGCTGCCCTTGCCGATACGGGTATCATGGCTCACTCCCCGGTCGATCGTACAGCCGGCCCCGATCTCCACATCATCCTCGATCACCACGCGTCCGCAGCTTTCCATCTTGCGGTACCATACTTCACGGTCTTTTTTGGTATTGTAATAGAATGCGTCGGAGCCGATTACGGTGCCTGCCTGGATGATGACGCGGTCGCCGATGAGGCAATGGTCGAGGATCGTCACGTTCGGATGGATGATGCAATCCTCCCCGATGACGACGTGATGCCCGATGAACGCGCCGGGATAGACCGTTGTCCGTTTGCCGATCACGGCTGAATCGCTGATGGGTTTTACGGCAGGTTCGAAGGGACGAAAATGACGGACGATGCGCAGGTACGCCTCGAAGGGCTGTTCGACGACGAGTAATGCCTTGCCGGGGGGAACGTCTACGACCTTATTGATGATGATGAAGCTGGCCCTGGAACGGATGCAGGCGTCATAGTATTTCGGATGATCGACAAATACGAGGTCGCCCTCCTCTACCTTGTGTATCTCATTGATGCCGGTGGCCATTCCCTGCTTGTCACCAATCAGCTGAGCGCCCAGGAAATTCGCCATCCATTCTAGAGAAACCGGGGAAGGAAACCGCATAGTTGAACGTTTGCGCAAAGTTCCCTTTTCCACAGGGTAAAAAAAAATGTGTATAAAATTTATTGGAAAATTTTTTTAGTTAGACAAAATTATTTTTAATATTGTGTAGGGAAATGAATTTCCCGGTACTTACTAACCCATCCATATATTGAGAGTCCCGCCTTCCGGCGGGATTTTTGTTTACCGCCGCGGGATGTCCGGCAAGATGCGGCTCCGTTCCTGATACACCTCATGCACCGATATTTCGTCTTATACAAACCCTTCCGGATCCTCTCGCAATTCACGTCTGCAGAAGGCAAGCGAACGTTGAAAGATGTATTCGACGTGCCGCGGGACCTTTACCCCGTGGGCCGTCTGGACTATGACAGCGAGGGTTTACTGATCCTTACCAATGATGCGGCGCTCAATCACCGGCTACTCGATCCCCGATTTGCGCATGAGCGCGAGTATTGGGTGCAGGTGGAAGGAAGGGCCGATCTACAGGCGATCGACAAGCTGCAGCGGGGCGTGGTCATCTCTATCGATGGCAAAGCGTACAAGACGAGACCTTGCCGGGCGACTCTACTCCCGGATACCCCGCAGGTGCCGGAAAGAGTTCCTCCGATCCGTTTCCGCGCCCGGCTGCCGACCAGTTGGATCAGCATGACGCTGACCGAAGGGAAGAACCGGCAGGTCAGGAAGATGACGGCAAGCGTGGGCTTACCGACCCTGCGGCTGATCCGTCATCGCATCGAAAAGATCAGTCTGGACGGGCTATTGCCGGGCGAGATGCGGGAAATGAAAAAGCAGGAGATATACCCGTTATTATTTACCTTTCCATCTTAAAAAATTCGACACTATGGTAAAATCGATGACCGGCTTCGGGAGGGCAGAACAAACGGTAGGCGGCAAGACATTCATGGTCGACATCAAGTCCCTGAACGGCAAGCAATTTGAACTGCAGCTCAAGCTGCCGGGCTTCCTGAAACCCTTCGAATTCCAGATACGCAAGCTGATCTCCGAGAAACTGGGCCGGGGTTCCCTGGATTGTACGATCAGTTTGAAGCAAACGGGAAATGCCAAACCGGTGAGCATCAATACCGACCTGGCAAAAGCCTATCATAAAGCGCTTGCAGAACTCTCCGCCGAACTAGGGCTCGACCCGTCCAATATCCTGAGCACCCTCGTCAAGCTGCCTGAAGTGATCACGCCCACCGGCGACACCCTCACGGACGAAGAATGGGACCAATTCCAAAAAGTCATCCTGCTGGCCATCGCGGATCTCGACGAGCACCGGCTAAACGAGGGCGCCTCCCTGGAGGAGGACCTGCTCCTGCGGATCGAAAATATCCTAAGGCAGCAGGAGGAGATCATCAAGCTGGAGCCGATGCGCCAGCAAAAGATCAGGGATGGCCTGAAGAAGCTGCTGGAAGAGCATGTCGGCAAGGAAAACTACGATCCCAACCGACTGGAGCAGGAGTTGATCTATTATATTGAAAAGATCGACATCAGCGAAGAGCAGGTCAGGTTGAAGAATCATTGCGATTACTTCAGGGGGATCATTCGGGAGCCCGGAGATGGAAAGGGCAAGAAGCTATCCTTCATCCTCCAGGAGATCGGCAGGGAGATCAACACCACGGGCTCGAAGGCCTATGACTCCACGATCCAGCAGTGCGTCGTGCTGATGAAAGATGAGCTGGAAAAAGCGAAGGAACAAATCCTGAACGTGCTTTGAACATCCTATTTTTGTACAAAACAAAAAGGTTGAGAACTATTTACCTATCCCTCCTTGCCGCTTGCATCTTGCCCTTTGCGGCCTGCTCTGTCCCCTCCGGAGTCTATGAAAAGGATGTGACGGTTCCGGGGCAGCAGTGGGAAAGCGGATTTCGTCCGCAGATGGACTTTATCGTAAAAGATGAAGATACGGCCAGGCCTTACAATACCTATCTCGTGCTGCGTCACACGGACGCCTATAACTACAACAATATCTGGATCAACGTGACCTTTCGCGGGCCCGGCGACAGTACGGCCCGAAGCAGACGCTTCGATCTTACGCTGGCTACGAATGACCTGGGATGGAACGGGACGGGGATGGATGATATCTATGAGCATCGCCTGCCGCTGGAACTCGGGATCGGATTCAAGCGGCCCGGCACCTATTCCTTCACCATCGAGCAAATCATGCGCGAAGACCCCCTCAAGCATGTTCTGAATGTCGGGATACGCGTGGAGGCCGCGAAATGAAATGGTTCAAACGCAAACGCCTGGCCATCGCCACGACGGTCTATTGGGTTCTCCTGGTCTATATCGTCGCGGGCATCGCCTGGTGGTTCATCGCCTTGCAAACCCAGAGCAGGCAAATGGCCGATTACAAGTTGCGGGCGCTCCGGATCGAACAACCCGACTTTGCCTCGAGACAAGCGGCGATCCGGCTGGAACAGCAGAATAATACCGCGCGGAATATCGGGGAAGGCAGCACCTTTCTGCTCCTGATCCTATTCGGCGCGTTGTTCGTGTACCGTGAAGTGAGGAGGCAGATCAAGGGACAGCTGCAACAACAAAACTTCATGATGGCCGTCACGCACGAACTAAAAACACCCATCGCAATCGCCAAGCTCAACCTGGAGACCCTGCAAAAGCACCGGCTGGACGAACAAAAGCAACAACAGCTGATCAGGGCCGCGCTGCAGGAAACCAGCCGGCTGGACACGCTGGCAACGAATATCCTCATCGTGTCGCAGTTGGAGGGGGGAGATTATCAGCTCTCCAAAGAAGGCCTGGACCTTTCCGTCCTTGCCCTGGACACCGTCAATGAATTCAAAAGGCGGATGCCGGATAGGTCCTGGGAGGTCTCGATCATCCCCGGGCTGACCCTTGTGGGAGATCGCCTGCTCCTGCAAATGCTGATCAATAACCTGCTCGACAATGCGATCAAGTATTCGCCGAGGGAAGGCATGATCGGTATCGCGTTGAAAAAAGAGGGCCGGCACATCGTCCTCTCGGTCAAAGACCAGGGCACGGGCATCGCGGATGACGAAAAGAAGAAGGTGTTCGAGAAATTCTACCGCTCGGGGCACGAGAGCACGCGCAGCGCCCGGGGGACGGGACTTGGCCTGTATCTATGCCGGAAGATCGCCAGGGATCATGGCGGGACGATCAAGGTGTCGGACAATTCGCCGGTTGGAAGTAATTTTGAGGTAGTATTCTAATTCCATGAGCTCAAAGATCTCCATCTTATTGGTAGAGGACGAAGAGAACCTTCACGAGGCATTAAAGCTGAACCTCGAACTGGAGGGCTATGAGGTCACTTCCGCCTTCGATGGCAGGCAGGCCCTGAAGGCCGTTCAATCTGAATATTTCCATCTGCTCATACTCGACGTGATGCTGCCTGAAATGGACGGGATCAGCGTAACGGAAACCATCCGGCTCCAGAATAACGATGTACCCATCCTGATCCTCAGCGCGAGGAATGCGAGCGCCGATCGTGTGCTGGGCCTGAAGAAAGGCGCGGACGATTACCTCAGCAAACCATTCAACCTGGAAGAGCTGCTGATCAGGATCCGCAAGCTGATCGATAAGGATCAGCGGATGCAGGTGAAGGACCCCTCCGGCGATGTCTATTCGTTCGGCAGCAATACCATCGACTTCAGGGCCCAGGAGGCGGTCACCAAGACAGGCGAGCGGATCGCCTTGAGCAAGAAAGAGGTCATGCTGCTGAAGCTGCTCATCGAGAACAAAAATGAGGTGGTGACGCGGGAAAAGATCTTGCAGGCCGTTTGGGGGTATAATGTTTACCCCACCACGCGCACGATCGACAACTTCGTGCTCAGCTTCAGGAAATACTTCGAAGAGGACACCCGCAACCCGAAATACTTTCACTCAGTACGTGGAGTGGGGTACAAGTATACGGAGTAGGCTCTCCGCCTGCTTCATCAACTGCTGCATATTGTCGGGGTCGTAAGCCGGCGTATAGAGGTTCATCTCACATTCATTCAGGACATGCTCCAGTGAGAGGATATTTTCCGCGTCCCATCCCTTCGCCGCCAGGCGCCGGGAGATGTTGAACTTATTCAATTCGCTCGCGGGCAGGTTCAGGTTTGCCGAGATGCCCATCCAGATGGCCCGGTTGAGATCCCGATAGAAGCCGGAATAGTCGCCGTTATCGAAACGCGACCGGGCGTCGGCCAGTGGATCGGCCTCGGGTTTGGGGTCCATTGTGGACCGGGGATTGGGGATCAGGGCGGCCGCTTTTTCAGCAGCCGTCGAGTACGCAGCCGCGGACGCACTCGCGGAGGAGCCAGAGAAGGTGGCGTAAGCCGAAGACGCGGAGGCGGGGGGCGCGGAGGGGGAAGGGGCCCGGCCGGGGGCCTGGGCGGTATTTCGAAGGCGAAGATTCTGCCGCCAGAGGTAGAGCGCAATCGCCGAGAGGATCAGGATCGCGAAGATCGATTCCAGATGCCGGTCGATGAAGTCCGGGATCCCGCGGGCCGTCGAAGGCTCGGGACCGGATGCGACCGTGCGCGGTTGGTCCTTTGCCTTTTTTGAAGAAGGCGCGACCTGAAGATCGATGGGATTTGTTGCGACCCGTTTATAGATGCCGGCCACCGGATCGAAATAAGAAAAAGAAACCGCGGGCAGGGTATAGTGGCCTGCCGCATGGGGAGAGAACAGATAGGTGAAGGTCTTGGAGCCCTTCATCGGTACAACCGTTTTGTTGATCTCCTCTTTGGCGGTGGGATCGAATGCCTCGATGCCGGAAGGCCATTGCACCTGGGGAGCCGTCATAACAGGGAGGTTTCCACTGCCTTTAATGGTTACCCGCAGGCTCGCCTCATCCTGTGCGGCAACCGATCTGTCGGGGAGGTCGGACTGCATCGAGAAATTTCCGACGGCCCCATTGAAATCCGCCGGCCTGCCCGCTTCGGGAAGGGGTTTCACCGTGATCTGGACGGGCTTGGTGTCGAGGGTCACATTCTGAATGACTTCCGGGCCCACCGCGCTATTATCGTTCATCCGGTCGAACAGATCCTGAAAGGGATCGCCGCTGCTACGCGAGGTATGCCGGGGGGCCGCCTTGAAGAAGTGTACGTTGTTCTCCACCTCACAGGGGTCCAGGTTGATGCTGCCTGCCTGGAGAGGGATGAGTTGGGTCTTGCGGATGATATGCACCATGAAGGGCTTGCCATTCAGTTTCTCGACCGAGGTGACGTCCGTGCCGGGATCGACCATATCGTACACGCTGAAGCCATTCAGGGAAGGGCGCTTCGTCACCCGGCCTTCGGAATTGAGGCGGGAATAAAGTTTGTAAGTGGCTACGATGGGCTCCCCGACGTAGCAGGTCGTTTTGTCTACCTGGACTTTCAGGAAAAGATTCCGGCTGATCTTTTCTTTTACGTTCTCTCCGGGCCGGAGGATGTTTTCCCGATCGACGTCCATCGGGTTCGCGGCCATCGGATCGGGGATGCCCAGCTGAGAGAACGGGTTGGACGGGACCAGGTTATTATTATTATTGGCGCTATTGCCCGATGAAGTAGCGGTTACGGTAATGGTCACGGGGTTCGATCGGATCTTCTTGCCGTCCACGTTGGCCGTAGCCCCCTGGATGGTGAACTTACCCGTCTTTTCCGGCTGCAAAACAAAGGAGACGCCGATGGATTGGGAAACATTCCCGTTGATCACGGTCATTCCGCTCGACTGCATGGGCCCCTGCACGATCGTAAACCCCGGGAAGTCCGGCGGTTCGAGCTGATCGATCTGTTTGGCGTTTTCCACCACGTATTCGATCTTCAGGTAATCGCTGCGCCCGATCTCCTGACCGCTGGCCACGGTGGTGAATTTCACCTGTCCGGACACAAGGAGCCCGGGGAGGATGGTCAGCAGCAAGAATGGAATGTGTAACCTATTTTTCAATATCGCAAAGATAAAAATTGATCGGCAGCGGCCCTTGCCGCACCGGGGTTAAAACTCAGTTAAATGCGCGCCCGGATGCACGGCGTTCACAGGTCGCCCAGTTGCGGCCGCAGGACAATGTCCTCGACGGTCGCCTGCGGGGACAACCGGCTGGCGGCGAATAGCATGGCGGCCACATCGGCGGACTCCATGATCCGTCCCGGGTCGATCCCGCTGCCGGCCCAGGAATCGGTGAATGCGGCGCCCGGGAAGATGGCCGTGACCTTTATCCCGTACCGTTTCATTTCTTCACGCAGGTTCCGCGAAAAGCCCGCGAGCGCAAATTTGGTAATGCTATAGGCCCCTCCGTTCGGATAGGCCTGCAAGGAGGCGATCGAACAGATATTGAAGATATGGCCTTTTTTTTCTTTCATCATGGCCGGGAGGAGGGTGCGGGTCAGGTGGTAGGCGCCGTAAAGATTTATGGCCATCAATTCCTCCAGCACTCCATCCGCCTCGTCATACACGCTGCCGGGCTGGAAGCTGCCGGCATTGTTCACCAGAATGTCCGGGATGAAGCCGGCGTCGAGTACCCAGCGCCCGAACTGCCTGGCCTGATCCGAAACGCTCAGATCGAATGCTTTGCCGCTGACGGAGGAATTGGGGAATTGAGCGCTGAGCGCGTTGATGGTCTTGTTCAGCGCACTCTCCTGGCGGGAACTGAGGAACAGGCGATCTCCTGCTCCGGCAAATTTTTCAGCGATTGCTTTTCCGAGCCCCCTGGAGGCCCCGGTGATGATGACATTCATAATTCGTATTTTGCACCAGAACACGGGATGCGATAGTATGCAATATAAACAGCTTTTCTTCGACCTGGATCATACGTTGTGGGATTTCGAGGCGAACAGCAGGCAAACCCTGGCTTCCCTGTACCGATCACTGAGGCTGGAGGAGCGGGGGGTGGGGGACTTTGAGCGGTTTCATAAGAACTATCTTGTCCACAATGATAAACTCTGGGAGCGTTACCGGAAAGGGTATATCAAAGCCGAGGAATTACGTTGGAAGAGGATGTGGCTCACGCTGCTGGATTTCCGCATCGGCGATGAGGCCCTGGCCCGCGAAATGGGCTTGCTCTTCCTGGACTTGCTGCCCACCCGGACGATCCTCTTCCCCCATGCGCTGGAGGTTCTGACCTATCTGAGAGGCAAGGGATATGCCATGCACCTTATCACGAATGGCTTTGAAAAAACCCAGCACAGCAAATTACTCCATTCGGGATTGAGCCATTTTTTCACGGAAGTGGTCACGTCGGAAGGTTCAGGCAGCCTCAAGCCGCAAAGGGACATCTTCGAATATGCGCTGGCCAGGACCGGGGCGAAAAAAGCGGAGAGCATCATGCTGGGCGACAGCCTCGAGATCGATATTCAGGGCGCCATCAATGCCGGGATCGACCAGGTCTATGTGAATCATCTGCGTGCGGAGCCGGATCCATCGATACAACCCACCTATACGGTCTATTCGTTGAAGGAGTTGGAGGCGATCTTTTGAATCACGTGGGCCGGGCGCGGGGGAGCGGGTGCGATTACCAGCTGGCCAACACGGTCACGCCGCCTTTTACGGTCTCGTTCAACCTGACCTGCACCTTGGCTCCGGGCGGCAGGAGCACATCCACGCGCGAGCCGAATTTGATGAATCCCATTTCTGCGCTCTGTTCAATTTTCTGTCCAACGGAAAGATAGTTCACGATACGTCGGGCCATTGCGCCGGCGATCTGCTTGACCAGGATCTCGCCGTGGTTATTCCGGAGCACTACGCTATGGCGTTCATTTTCGGTGGATGATTTGGGATGCCAGGCGACCAGGTACTTACCCCTATGATATTGATTGTAGACGACTTCTCCCGAGATGGGATTTACGTTCCGGTGGACATTTGCCGGGCTCATGAAAATGGAGACCTGGAGGCGGCGGTCCTTAAAATATTCCTCATCGAAGGCCTCCTCGATGACCACGACCTTGCCGTCGGCGGGGCAAATGATCAGGTTGTCGCCGCGGGTCGGCGTGCGGTTGGGCACCCGAAAAAAGGAGATCAGGAAGAGGAAGGCGGCCAGCGTGATCAGCAAGATGGCCCAGCTCAGCCATTGCCATTGTCCGTTCGGGCTGATATAATGAAAGGAGGGCAGATTGATGAGCGCAAAGGCGAGGGCGGCAATGGCAATCGTCTTGTAACCTTCTTTGTGAACCGTCATTGCAAAAGATTGAAATTCAAAGTTAAGCAATTTGTGTCAGATGGGCGGGGGCGGGCCGTCAGCGCATGAGCACCAGGACGACATACAGCCAGACAAATGGGATGGCGACCAGCATGGAATCGAATCGGTCCAGGAAACCGCCATGACCGGGCATGATATGGCCGCTGTCCTTGACGTTGGCCATGCGTTTGAGCTTGCTCTCCAGCAGGTCGCCGAAGGTGCCTGCGACAGAGGCGATCGCGGCAATAACGGCCCATTGCAGGATGAAGTTCCAATCCCTGGAGTCGTCCAGCCTGTCGCCGACATAATAGCCGATAGAGGCCATGACCAGGATGGACAACAGGATGCCGCCGATCGTTCCTTCCCAGGTTTTTTTGGGAGAGATCTTTGTCAGGGGCCGTTTGCCGATCAGGGAGCCCACCATATAGGCCATCGTATCGTTGATCCAGATCGATCCGACGATGACCAGGGCCAGCACCCATCCCAGGTCGGCCAGCGGACCGAAGGAATAGCTCCTCATGTTCATCAGCAAACCCCAGGGCAGGGAGATGTACAGCAGTCCGAGCAGTGAATATCCGATATTCCTCAACTGGATCTGGCGCGAGAGGATGACTTCCCCGGCCGGGAGAACGAATATCAGCGCCAACCCCGCCCACCATCCGATCTTGTGCAGGGAGATGTCGCCGATATGGAAGATGTCGCTCGTAAAAAACAACATGAGGCTCCAGCCGGCGATCATGACGCCATAACGATGAAAGGGGCTGATCTCCTTATAGCGGGGATCGATGAGCGCGATGATCCGCTGGTATTCGGTCCAACAGCCGAAGTGTATGATGGAGAACAGGACGAAGAAACTCCATTGGTTCCAAAGGAGGCCGGTCAGCATGACCAGTACGAATACCGCCGCCGTCAGGGTCCTTGTCCGTAATATGGGTAGGTTCAACGCCATGATAGAAAGTTCGCTTTGATCGAAAGTTACTGAAATTCCTTCGCATAGGGTTCGGGGGGATATTTTGCCGTCGATTGCCTGCGGATGACCATCAGGAGGACAATGACCAGGACCAGGCTGCCGATCGCCAGGGGAATGGGGATATAGGGTTCCTGCGTGACATATTTTGGATAATACAGCAGGGCAAGCACCTGGACGGCATTGGTAATGAAATGCGCAGCGATGGAAACCCAGAGGCTGCCGCTATACCAGTAAATAGCGCCCAGCAGTATGCCGAGGGCCATGCGGGGCAGAAATCCCTGGAACTGCAGGTGGCAGGCCGAGAAGATGAAGGCCGTGATCAGGATGCCGGTCCAGGGACTTCGCGTGCTGCGGATCATGATGGGTTGGAGGGCGCCCCGAAATAAAGCCTCCTCGCAAACAGCAGGCAATAAGGCGACCACGAATAAATTGACCAGGATGTCCGACGTGGAGCTTACCTGCAAAAAGTCGGCGATCTGCTTATCGGCCTCCTGCTGGCGCTCCACCATCCAGTTGGTCAGGGGGATCGACCTGTTCAACTGACCCAGCCACTCGTCGATCGGGAAAGACAGCAGCAACGTGATGATCGCCAGGAAAAAGAAGAGGTTGTTGGCCGGCGCTCTGAAACCCAGGTGACGCAGGGGTTTGCCCCGAAAGACAAAGCGGGCGAAAAAGAGAGCCGGTAAGAGGAAGAGACATATCGTGAAAACGGTTTGCACGATCTTCAACATGCCGGTCGAGAGATGGCTTTTCGGAGCGACGGCCCCGGTGGCCGTTGAGGCATCGCCCGAGAAAAGGAAAAAAGGAACGGCGACCAGGTTGGCCAATACAAACCCGCAAAGAACCAGGAAGATCAGCAAACCCAGCTGGCGGCGGATCGATGGTATGGCAAGGATCTCATTCATAGCGTGAATTCGGTGATAAGTGCGTATTTTCGCATGTTCAATACTTCTCTATCCGTGGTAAAGATCGGCAATATACAACTTCCTGCCTTTCCACTCCTCCTGGCCCCCATGGAGGATGTGAGCGACCCCCCGTTCCGTTATGTGTGCAAGCAGCATGGGGCCGACCTGATGTACAGTGAGTTCATTTCCAGCGAGGGATTGATCCGGGATGCGATCAAGAGCCGGATGAAGCTGGACTTCCTGGAGTTCGAACGCCCGTTCGGCATCCAGATCTTCGGCGGGGACGAGGAAGCCATGGCGCTGAGCGCGCGGATCGTGGATGCCGTGCAACCCGACCTCGTGGACATCAACTTCGGCTGTCCGGTGAAAAAGGTCGTATCCAAAGGAGCGGGCGCCGCCGTATTGAAAGACGTGGCGGCGATGGTCCGGCTAACGGAAGCCGTGGTGAAGAGCACGAGCCTGCCCGTGACGGTAAAAACGCGGCTGGGCTGGGACGACCATTCAAGGAATATTGAAGAAGTGGCCGAGCGATTGCAGGATGCCGGCATCCATGCGCTGACCGTTCATGGCCGCACGCGGGCCCAACTCTACAAGGGCGATGCGGATTGGTCGCTGATCGCCAGGGTGAAGGAAAATCCGCGCATTCATATCCCCATTTTCGGAAATGGCGACATCGATTCGCCGGAGAAGGCAGCGGCCTATCGCGACCGTTATGGCGTCGATGGCATCATGATCGGCCGCGCGGCCATCGGGTATCCGTGGATATTCAATGAGATCAAGCATTACCTGCATACGGGCGGGCACCTGGCTCCTCCTACCATCGAACAGCGGATCGCGGCCATCCGGGAACATCTGACGCGTTCCGTGAGCTGGAAGGGACCGGTTGTGGGCATCCTGGAGATGCGCCCGCACTATACGAACTATCTCAAAGGATTTCCCTACATCAAGGAATACCGGAACCTGTTGGTGCAAAAGAACAGCGTCGAAGAGATCGAGGAGGTATTGCAACAGGTGCGAACCCGTTATGCCGGATTCGTTCCGGAGAGGGCGGCCAGCCAGCCTTCGGTCGGGGACCATCCGATGCAGACGGCGAGCTGTCATGGGTGAGCTCCGGGGCGGCCTATCTGATAAACCACTTGAACCATTTCAACTTTCCCTTGAACGGCGGGTATTTCAGATCGGGGTCGATGTGATTGGATGTTTTCATGATGGCTTTGGCGTGCGTGAAGGCCTTATAGCTGTATTTACCGTGATAGGATCCGAGACCGCTGTTGCCGACGCCGCCGAAGGGCATGTGATGATTGGCGAAATGCCATCCGGCATTATTGATGCAACCGCCGCCGAAGGGAAGCTGTTCGATCCAGGCCCGTTCTTTATGTGTGTCCCGGGTGAACAAATACGCCGAGAGGGGGTCCGGATTGAGGCGAATGATCGCCAACGCCTCTTCTAAATTGTGGAAGGTGAATACCGGCAACAGGGGACCGAAGATCTCTTCGCGCATCAGGGGTGCGTCGAGGGCCACCTCTTCGAGGACTGTTGGCGCGATAAACAGCCGCTTACGGTCATGGCCGCCTCCGGAAAAGATCCTACCCTGGGACAGGTAACTCAATAATTTGTCGAAGCGTTGTTCGTTGATGATCTTCCCGTAGCTATAACTCTCCTCGGGTTTTTCCCCATAAAAATGCAGGATCGTCTCCTTCAATATGCGCAAGAATTTGTCTTTGATGTCCACGTGCAAGAGCAGGTAGTCCGGAGCAACGCAGGTCTGCCCCGCATTGGCAAATTTCGCCACGGCAATGCGGCGGGCGGCGGTCCGGAGATCGGCATCGCGCTCGACCATGGCGGGACTCTTGCCGCCCAGTTCGAGGGTCACCGGCACGAGGTCCGCGGCAGCCAGTTGATAGATGGCCCGGCCGACGGGGATACTGCCCGTAAAGAAAATATGGTCGAAACGGAATGACCGGATCAGCGCGGGAACGATGGCGGAGCCTTCGCCCTCCAGGGCGAGGATGTAATCGGAAGGGAAGATCCTGCCGATGATCTTCAGGATAACGGCTGACGTGGCGGGGGCCATTTCAGACGGCTTCAGCACCGCGCAATTTCCGCCGGCAATTGCCCCGATCAGCGGAATGAAAGATAACTGAAAGGGATAGTTCCAGGGCGCGATGATCAGCACAACACCCAGCGGATCGCGATAGATGCGTGAAGAGGAAGGGAGGTTCACGAGATTGGTGCCGACCGAACGCGGCCGCATCCATTTACGCAGTTTTTTGAGCGCGACGTTGATCTCCGCCAGTAGCAGACCGGTCTCCGTTGCGTAGGCCTCTTCGGGGCTCTTCTTCAGGTCCGCGTACAGCGCGGCATGGATCTCTTCTTCGTGCTCGGCCAGGGCCTGCTTCAGGGCCTGTAATTGCCGCCTGCGCCATTCGTATGAGCGCGTGAGGCCCGACTGGAAATTCTTTCGCAGGGAGGCAAGCGGGATGGAAAAGTCAGGATCGATCATGGTGTTGGGCATTGTGCTGGTTGCACATCGAATTTCTTAAAATATTTTACGATAATTCAGTTTATTTTTACGGGATGCAAATCATCCGTTTGCGGGTCGCATGAGCGACGAATCAAACATATTGCCGGAGCCGACCGATGAACACTTCATGCAGCAGGCGCTGAAAGAGGCGCGGAAGGCATTCGATGAAGAAGAGGTGCCTATCGGCGCGGTGCTGGTCATAAAGGGCAAGATCATTGCCCGCGGTCATAACCAGACCGAGCGCCTGACCGATCCCACGGCGCATGCCGAGATCATCGCGCTGACTTCCGCCTTCAATTACCTGGGCAGCAAATATCTTCCCGAAGCGACGATCTATATCACCGTGGAGCCCTGCCTGATGTGTGCGGGCGCGCTTTATTGGAGCAAGATCGGCCGGGTGGTGTATGGCGCCGATGACGAAAAGAACGGATACCGGCGAGGAGTAGGGGGCGGGGCGGTGGGTGGTGCGGCGGGCGGCGCGGTCACCGGGTCCTGGCCCTTCCATCCGAAAACGGAGCTTGTCAAAGGCGTACTCAAAGAGGAATGCGCCCGGCTGATGACAGATTTTTTCAGACTGCGGCGCTGAAAATCGGGTTTTGCCCGTAATTTTACCTTCCCTTCAGGCATTGACAGACTCGTTTTTGGCAGAACGCATTTATCTATAACATTAAAAACAACAGTTATGGCATTTACATTACCTGCGCTCCCCTACGCATTCGACGCGTTGGAGCCGCATATCGACGCGACGACCATGCAGATCCATCATGACAAGCACCATCAGGCCTACGTGGACAATCTCAATAAAGCCATCGCCGGCACGCCCAATGAAGGCAAATCACTCGAGGAACTGGTGCAGAAGGCCGGCAGCATCAGCCCCGCGGTTCGCAACAACGGAGGAGGCCACTGGAACCATAGCTTTTTTTGGGAGATCCTTGCGCCTAAGGCCGGCGGTGCTCCGTCCGGCAAGCTGGCCGAGGACATCAATGGGGCCTTCGGCACCTTCGACGCATTCAAGGAGAAATTCAACGCGGCCGGCGTGGCCCGTTTCGGCAGCGGCTGGGCCTGGCTGATCGTCAAGGATGGCAAGCTGGAGATCAGTTCCACGCCAAACCAGGATAATCCGTTGATGGATGTGGCCGAAGTAAAAGGCAAGCCGATCCTCGGCGTGGACGTGTGGGAACATGCCTATTACCTCAAATACCAGAACCGTCGCGCGGAGTACCTCGGCGCCTTCTGGAATGTGGTCAACTGGTCGAAAGTGGCCTCGCTCTATGCGGCTGCGGGAAAATAAGGATCAGACAGGAATTCTTCGGTTAACATAAAAAATCCAGCATGCAACGGTTTCTCGTCATTTTTGGATTGGGAATGGCCACGGCATTGACCGCCTGCCACAGCAAGAAGATACTGGTCTATGCCAGCAGCGACATACAGGTGGACAATACCGGAAAGAACATTACCGTGAAGGAGGGCACCACGCACCAGGAAAAAGAGCTCGATTTCAGCGGTGGCGGCGCCGTCGATCTGGCGGTACAAACTCCGTCGGGAAAATATACCCTCGAAGCCTCGGATGACGGGCTATTCATTGCGAACCTGAAGAATGACACGGTGGTCGGCAGTTTCCAGCATGTCGGCGAAGACAATGGGAACCCGGTCATCTCACAGGATGCGCTGAAGAAAAAGATCGACAGCCTGGTGCAACTTGTGCATGGCCAGAATGTCAGTGCCGGCGCCAGGAACTATTTTATCCCTCCGGGAAAGATCGTGCGGATCACGGGAGAAACGAAGGCGAAGGTATTCGGACCCTATACCACGATCCCGGGCGACTTCAATGCCGGATCGGTCCCGGAGATCTATAAATTTTACACGAATAAGGAAGTCTGGGAGATCATCGGGAAACTCAGCAAGATGGCGGGGCCGCAGCCGGCGCCCTAGCCGGCCGGGGAACTTCAGGGCACCGGATCGACGCCATGACCGCCCCAGGGATGACAACGGGCGATGCGCTTCGCGCTTAACCAAAGACCTTTAAAGAGGCCATATTTCTTCAGGGCCTCAAGGGCATAATTCGAGCAGCTTGGAGCAAAGCGGCACCTGGGTCCGATGGCCGGGGAGATGACCCATTGATAGACCTTGATCAGGGCCACGAATGGAAGGCCCAGTATACGAAGCAGCGTTCTCATGATCCCGCCTCCCTGATTAACTTCTGCAAAATTACGCCGATCTTTTCGTTTATCAGGGAATGAGCCGGAAGGTCCTTTCCGGTATAGATGAGAAAGAGGGCGAGGGAGCGGTTCGTGGCGTGGAGATGCTGTTGGAGGTCGCTCTTTTGCAAGCGGTATGCCTCTTTGGTCAGTCGTTTGATCCGGTTGCGGTCCACGGCCTTCTTAAAATGGCGGCTGCCCGCGGCAAATCCCGCCTGGAGAGGCGGGGAGCTGAGGCCGGGCAGGGAGCTGAGGCCGGGCAGGGTTGCGGGTCCGGGCGGGGGAACAATCCCTGCGGCAGACGAAAAAAGATAATAGACCTTGAATGGGAATAGCGTGAAATGCCGTCCATCGCGAAACAGCCGCTCGATGGTCTTGCGGCTTTTAAGGCGCTCGGTCGCACCCAGCGTAAATTTTTTGTTGGAGACCGGCATGATGGAAGGCCCGGTCAGTTACCGGGCGGGGCCTATTTCAGCTTGGATTCGTCGGAGACAGTCAGTTTGTGACGCCCTTTGTTGCGACGGCTGGCCAATACCTTACGTCCGTTGGCGGTTTGCATGCGCTTGCGGAAGCCATGTACCGACTTGCGACGACGACGATGGGGTTGAAATGTACGTTTCATTGCAAAAATTTTTTTTATTCCTCAGCCAGGGCGGGGGTTAATCGCCATTGAAAGGGAGGCAAAATTAGGAAAAAAATGGCAAACCTCAGTTATATTTTACGCTGAAATAGCCGCTGGTCAGCTGATCGGTGACGATGCTCTGGCCGGTCGGGTCGGTCGCCTTGAATTGGAAATTACCGCGAATGCGCTTATTTACCGCGTCATTCTGCAGGATCGTCAGCATGCCGGAAGAGGAGGTCAGCGCCGTGGTCGCGACCGGGTTATAGATGCCTATATATTGAAGGCCGCTGATATCCAGGGCATAGGAACCGGGAATAGTATTAAGCGGGAAAATGAGGCTCACCGTCTGATTGCCGTTGAGCAGGGAGCCGGTAATGGCCATCTGCGGCGCAACGGCCGTGGCCTGAATGCTCTGGGCGACCCAGGCCGATCCGTCGATGGTCGCGCGCATAGTGTCTCCGCCTCCCGCGGCCTGGAGATTATTGACATAGGGCAGGTTATTGAAGACCCCGTTGGTGATATTTTTCCCCCGGCTGTCGACGTCGCGCCATACTCTGAACGAGAAGGTGCCGGTGATGGTTTGATTGACCCGATCGATGGAGGTCACGGTTACCGTGCCGCCGGCCTGGTTGCTGTCCATCCCGTGATTGGTCGTAAATGCATAAAAAGCGGAGGAATCCAGGTTGACGTAGGAACCCAGGGAAGAGGTCTTCTGGTTGACCGCGTAAACCCCGGTGACGGTATCGTTCAATGTGATACTCAATTGTTTATGGTCAGCGCTGATGCCGGCCAGGTTGATCTGACCGCCTATCAGGGAGGCCGTTCTTGCGCTATCGGCGGCGACCCACAGGACGCCATCGATGTCAGCCCGGAAATCAGCCGGGCCAAGGGAAGGAGGTGGCTGCCCTTCATAGCTGTATTCCTTGGTACAGGAAAAAAGCGTCATCAGGGCCAGCATGGGTACGATATGGATGGGTTTCAGTGGCATATTCCTGGTTCAAGATAGTGCGCTATGGGCGGAATGCAAAGCCTGCCCATAAAATATACTCGCATGATTATCAAAGTCTTCTGTCGAATCCGTGGTAAAAAACCGAAGCTGCCCGCGCTTGCTGCACCGGCTTTCGATCTCCGGATGACGTTGCAAATAATCGGCCAGACTGGAAGCCACGATACCCCCCTGTGAAATAAGCCGGCAACCGGCCGGAAGCAGGGGCGTGATCTTCGGGGTCAGGAGGGGATAATGGGTACAGGCAAGCAGGATGGCATCGATCTCCTTTGACTGGGCCAGGAGCAAATCCATCGATTCCCTGACGAAATAGTCGGCGCCGGGCTTATCGTGCTCGTTATTTTCGACCAGGGGCACCCACATGGGGCAGGCCTGTTGAAATACGCGGATGGCGGGAAAGAATTTGGCGATCTCGATCGGATAGGAGTCCGACTGTACGGTTCCCTGGGTGGCCAGTATCCCGACCTTGCCGGTCCGGGTATACTTCCCGATCACTTCCGTGGTAGGGCGGATCACGCCGAGCACCCTGTTCGCGGGGGCGATGCCGGGCAGGTCGTTCTGCTGGATGGTCCGCAGGGCTTTGGCCGAGGCGGTATTACAGGCCAGCACCACGAGGGGGCAGCCGGCCTCGAAGAACCATTTCACGCATTGAAGGGTATATTCATATACCGTCTCGAAGGAGCGGGTGCCGTACGGGGCTCTTGCATTATCACCCAGATAGAGGTAGTCATATTGTGGAAGCCGGGATACCATTTCTTTCAATATGGTAAGCCCGCCATAACCGGAGTCGAAAACGCCAATGGGTTGTGATGATGCCATAGTGCTGAAATGAGACGCGCCAGGGTATAACACCCTGGCGCGTCGCTTTATTGTAACAGGCCGCTCATTTTAACGGTTTCGGCCTTGAGTAGGCTATGGTTTAAGGCCAAGCTTCTTCTTCACCAGGGGCAGAAGATCTTCGCCGGCGGGCGATACGAACAGCGCCTCCTTGCTGAGGATGTAGGTATATCCATTCTCTTTGGCGACGGTCTGGATCGTGTTCACGGCCTTCTCCTGAATGGGTTTGATCAGGTCCTGCTGTTTCTGCTGGTATAACTGCTGAGCCTGTTGCTGCCAGCCATTCAGCTTGATATACATTTCACCGAGGTTCTTCCTCTTCAGTTCCAGCTGCGCCTTGGTATATTTTGCCGTATCCTTGGAGGACAGGAGGCTATCCTGTTCGTTGAATTCCCTTTTCATGTCGTCGAAATTCTGAGCCAGCGCATTTTGATAATCATTCAGCGCCGTATCCGCCTTTTTATATTCCGGCATGGCGAAGATCAGTTCCTGCAGGCTGATATACCCGATCTTGGTTTGCGCCTGGGACTTGTGACCGACCGCCATCAACCCTGTAACCGCTACTAAAACGGCAACCATCTTTTTCATTTGTATCATTTTTGTTTATTTATAATAAGCTATTTGATGCCCAATGCCTTCAATACGTCTTCGCTCTTGTCCAGTTTTGGGTCGGCAAATATAACAGTAATTCCTTCACTTTTATCCAAAATAAAGTCATACATCCGGTTAACGGCGATCTGCTGGATGGCGTTATAGACCTTGTCCTGTATCGGCTTCACCAGTTCCTGCCGTTTCTTGAACAGGTCGCCTTCATAGCCGAACCTCTTGCGTTGGAGGTCGCGTACTTCTTTCTCCTTATTGAAGAGTTCATCCTGCCGTTTCTTTTTCAGATCGTCGCTGAGCATGACCTGTTCAGCATCGTAATCCTTGTACATTTTATCGAGGGCCGCCTGTTTATCATCGATCTCCTTTTGCCATTGCACGCTGATCTGATCGAGCTGCTTCTGGGCTTCCTTGTATTCGGGCATCTTGTCCAGGATATACTTCGTGTCTACGACGGCGTATTGCTGCGCCTGTGCGGTAAAGGCAAGGACCAGCAGGCAACAGACGACAAAAGAACTTTTTTTCATGATAGTCAGTTTAGCGCGGTAATAGTCATTTAACCGCATGAAAATTAACATTATTCCGGTTCATACCCTAACATAAAGGTGAACCGCGTCGCGTCTTTTAACGAACCATTCTGGATGCGATCCAGCCCGACGCCGTAGTCGAAGCCAAGCAGGCCGAACATCGGCAGGAAGAAGCGCATGCCCACCCCGACGCTACGGCGAAGGCGGAAGGGATTGTAATCCTGATAATTGTACCAGCCATTGGCGGCCTCGAAGAAGGTGAGTCCATAGATGGTGCTGCTCGGATTGGTAGTGAAGGGATAGCGCAGCTCCAGGGTATATTTATTAAAGATAGTAAAGAACTGGCTGGCCGTTTGCTGATCGGGATTGACCTTCGGGTCGGAGTTCTCATAGACCGGGTAACCTCTTTGCGAAATGATATCATATCCGAGGAGGCCGAAATTGTTGGTCAAACCGGCATCTCCCAGCTGAAAGCGTTCGAAGGGTGAGTACCCCAGCGCGCTATTGTATCGACCCATGAAGCCGTACTTGGCCGAGGCCTTCAACACGAATTGCCTGCTCTTGTCGGCGCCCATGGCATTCCCGATCGGCAGGTACCAATCACTGGTCAACCTCCACTTGTGGTATTCTGGCAATTTATAGCTATCGGCCTGCGTGAGGTTCTTATCGAAGGAGGAATAGGGCGGAGTGAACTGGACGCTCAGCAACTGGCTCGAACCGCGTCTAGGGAAGATCGGCTGATCCAGGTCATAGCGGCTCAGGGCGATCTTGAAACTGAAGTTGGTCGAGTGCCCGTTCCGGAATGCGGCCGTGAACAGCGGATAATTGTTCAGGTCATATTGCGTATAGTTCACCGAATAAGTAAGGGTGAAGAAATCGTCCGGCCATTTCAGCTGCTTGCCCAGTGCGATCGTGGCGCCGAAGTTCTTCAGGGAGTTGGAATCGCTGAACTGGTAGGTATTCGTGCGGTAGTTGTACCCGCCCGTGCGGAACACGCTGCGATAAAGACTGACCGTCAGCGAATTTCTTTTCTTCCCGCCGAGCCAGGGTTCGGTGAACGAAAAATTGTAGGACTGATAGGCCTTCCCATTCGACTGGATGCGAAGGCTGAGCTTCTGGCCGTCTCCTGTCGGGAGCGGGTCCCAAGCCGATTTGCTGAATATATTATGGATCGAAAAATTATTAAAGGTCACTCCTACGGTACCGGTCAGACCGATGCCCCCGCCCCATCCGGCGGATAGCTCCAGCTGGTCGGCGGATTTTTCTTCCACCTGCCAGTTGATATCGACGGTGCCATCCTCCTGGTTGGGATTTACCTGCGGATTGATCTTTTCCTGGTTGAAGAAGCCAAGATTCGCAATTTCGCGTTGGGACCGGATCAGGTCGGTCCGGCTGAACTTGTCGCCGGGGATCGTGCGAAGTTCTCTTCGGATGACATATTCCTTCGTCCGTTCATTCCCGGAGATGGTCACATTCTTGATCGTGGCCTGGGGGCCTTCCGTCATGCGGATCTCAAAGTCGATCGTGTCGTTGTATACGGCGGTTTCCACGGGATCGACGTGGAAGAAAAGATACCCGTCGTCCATGTACAGGCCACTGATATCGCCGCCTTCCGGAGACATTTGTTTGCCAAGCTTCTTATTGAGGATGTCCAGGTTATAAACGTCTCCTTTATGAATACCCATGATGAGGGTCAGGATCGAATCGGAATATTTGGTATTCCCTTTCCAGGCGATATTTCCGAAATAGTATTTGTGTCCTTCCGCCACCTTGATATTGACGGTCATCCGGCCTTTTTTGTCGATCTGTGTCTGGTCGGAGTCAATGGCCGCATCGCGGTAGCCCTGGGAGTTCAGGTATTCCAGGATCTTCTGTTTGTCGGTCTCGTATTTGGACTGATTGAATTTTGCCGAACTGAACAATTTGAAACGGAAATAGGGGTCGAGGAATTCCTTCGTGCCGGTAAATGACAGGAATCCCCAGTTGTTGATATATTCCTTGAATGTAACGGGATTGTGCGGGCCGAAGGTGGATTTGTTCTCGGGCGGATAGAGTGTGAGCCGGCTGAGTTCCTTGGTATCCTTCATCTGATGCTTCAGTTTGGATTCCGCGATCGCCTTATTCCCGTAAAAATTGATCTGGCTGACGCGGACCTTGTTGCCTTTCTCGATATTGAAGGTCAGTATGTCGGAGTTGGCGACGGAAGGGTCCCTGGTTTCGGTGATGCGGACCTGACAATCCTGGTAGCCCTTATCGGCATAGAACTTCTTGATGGCCTGCTCGGCGGTTCGCTTCATATTCTCGGTGACCACACGGCCCTTGATCAGGCCGCTCTTGGGACCCAGGTCATCGGCATCGCCTTTTTTCACGCCGGGCCCCTTGAAATAAAAATTGGAGAGCCGGGGCCGCTCGGTCACGTTGATCTCGATATAGATGCTGTTGCCGACAATGCGGGTATAATAGATCGTGATGTCGGAGAACAGGTTCTGTTTCCACAGATTGGTGATCGCCTTACTGAAATTGTCGCCGCCCGGGATGATGACCTTGTCCCCGACGGTAAGGCCCGAGATGGAGACGAGGAGGGTCTCGTCCAGGAATTTGGTGCCGGTGATCTTAATGCCGGCCAGGGTATATTCCTTTGGTGTCTTCGTGGTAGCCAGGGCATTGAGTTCGGGATCGATTGAAATGGGACGGGTCGTATCGGCCGCCTGGGGATGGGTTGAATCGGTGACTTGTGCCTGAGCAGCATTTTGATCCGGTAAGCAAAGGGCAGTCAGGTTCAGTAAAAAAACACAAGTCAACAATCTTCGTAGCATCCAGTCGGTTTTTAGAGCGGCAAATTAAGGGCTTTTTATTGTAAGTCTTTGTTAAAACGTGGGGTGGTGAGATGGCGTATCCTGTTGGATTTGAGCGCTCGTCTTGCCAAAACGCCTCTCCCGGCTTTGGTAGTCCAGGATGGCCTCGTACAGGTTCTCCTTCCGGAAGTCGGGCCAGCGGGTATTGGTAAAATATAGTTCGGCGTAGGCGAGCTGGTAGAGCAGGAAATTACTGATCCGGTGTTCCCCGCTGGTGCGGATCATCAGTTCGGGGTCAGGGAAGGGCCTGGTACAGAGGTATTGCTGCAGGGTATCCTGCGTGATGGCCTCGGGATCGAGGCGGCCGTCGCGGACATCCCGGGCGATCTGTTTGGCTGCTTCGGCCAGTTCCCAGCGGCTGCTGTAGCTGAGCGCCATGATCAGGTTCATGCCCCGGTTACCGGCGGTGATCTCCAATGCCTCATTGAGTTCGGTCCGGGCATAGTCGGGCAGCATGTTCATGTCCCCGATCACATGGAGCCGGATGTCATTTTTATTAAGAGTTTCCACCTCCTTTCGGATGGTATCGACCAGCAATTCCATGAGGCCCGTCACCTCGTATTCGGGGCGGTCCCAGTTCTCGGTCGAAAAGGCATAGAGCGTGAGGTAGCCGATGCCCAGTTCCGCGCAGCCTTCGACGATATTGCGCACGCTGTCCACGCCGTGATAGTGCCCGTACAGCCGGTCCTGTCCTTGTTCCTGTGCCCAGCGTCCGTTACCGTCCATGATGATGGCGATGTGGCGGGGCAGGCGGTTCAGATCGATCTTCTCCTTCAGGGAGTCCATTGAAGGCTTGATTTTAAAGGGCACAAAGATAATGAAATAAAGAAAGCCTGCCTTGTAAATTCCCCGGCGGCGGCGGGGTAGTCGGGCGGGCGGCAGCGGGGCGGAGGGGGCGCGGGACTCGGGCAGAACCGCGGTGGGCGGAGGAGGCGCGATTAGCCGGCGATGGAGCGGCGGGTGGTCAGTTGGCGCTGGGACATCTATAAGAGGTCAGGTTGAAGGTGAGCATGAATTCGGCCATCAGGTAAGAGTCATTTTGATTGGAATAGCCGCGTTGGCGTCCCTTGATGCCGATCGGGGTGCCGGTCTGGGTGGAGCGATCCTGTAGGGCATACCAGGTGGTCGGCAAGCCGTCCGGCCCGAATTGGGGTTGGGCGTCCGGAGCATAGGTCTTGCTGACGTCGTCGATATAGTCGGTCGTGGTGAACCGGTAAACGATCTCGAACCCGGCATTCATGCGCGGGTTGAGGCTGTATTTAAAGCCGATCCCGATGGGAAAGCAAACCGCCATGCTCCCATAGGGTTTGCGGTCCGGGTAAACCGAAGAGCCCTGCCCTTCCGTGCCCAGGGGGCGAAGGAACACTTTTTGTCCCTGGTAGTAGGTATAGGGATTATAGCTGAAGGCCCCGATCCCGAAGGTCAGATAGGGGGTGAACCGGTCATAATCGGTCAGCGGATCGAACTTGAAAAAGTTGAAATCGCCCTGGAGCGCAAGCTCCCAGATGGCGGAATTAAAACTGAGGTTTCGCCTGAGCATGAACTGATTCTGCGTGTTGTAGACGTCTGAATAGCCTACCTGGGCGAAATGTCCCGAAACGCGCAAGGCGACATAATTCCCGAACTGTTTGCGGAAAAAGGCGCCGAACGCGAGTTTGGGCCTGTTGAACCGGGGGTTCGGGTTCAAATCCCCGAAATAATGCGCCGCTCCCAATGACAAGCCGAACTCCCCCTCCTGGACGATGGCCTGGTCGCGTTGCGCCCAGACCTTTGAAGGATGACCCATAATCAGCACCAAGCCAGTCAGTAGCAGCATTTTCCCAATCCGCATAAAAATGATTTAGTCCATACCGTAAACGAATGCCGGGAGCTTTTCGTTTGCCGGATTTTAACTGATTTGTTAAAAAGCCCCCAATAGTTGAACGCGGGGGAGCAAAAATCGGGCCCGTGACGCGTGGCTCTCGCGAGGCCGAAAGGCGACGGGATCAGTTCCGGGTGTCGGGGGATCAATTCCGCGTGTCGAGGCCCCAGGACAGCTTGTCCCGGAGGGTCTGCAGGAAGTTGTTCTCATTCAACCTAATGAGGCTGAGGGTGAAGGACTCGCTGCGGACGGCCAACTGCACTTGTTTGTCCACGATCTCCTTGCGCGAGTCCAGGGCGCAAATGAAGTTATCGGCGCGCCCTTCCACTTCGAAGGAAATAATATTATTGTCGGGCACGACGATCGGCCGGACATTCAGGTTGTGCGGCGCCACGGGGGTGATCACGAAACTGTTCGACTCGGCAAATACGACCGGCCCGCCGCAGCTCAGGGAATACCCGGTCGATCCGGTGGGTGTGGCGACGATCAGCCCGTCGGCCCAGTAGGTGTTCAGGAATTCCCCATTCAGGTAGGTGTGGATCTTGATCATCGGCGAGGTATCGGTCTTGTGGATCGCAAATTCATTCAGGCCGTAAGGCACTTCGCCAAACAAGGGCTTGTTGGCGTCGAGATGGATAAGCGACCGTTTGTCGACCACAAAGGTCCGGTTGACCAGCGAGTTCACGGCCGTCGTCATTTCCTCCTTGCCGATGCTGGCCAGGAACCCCAGCCGGCCGAAATTGATGCCCAGTACGGGGATATTCTTATCCCTCACGAGGGAAACGGTATCCAGGAGGGTGCCGTCACCGCCGAGGCTGATCAGGAATTCGATGGATTCGTCGAGATCGCCGGAATCCTTGAAACTGCCGATATCGGACGGGAGCACGAAGGCCGACCTGATCTTTTCCAAAAATGGCTCATGCACCACCGGTTGCAGGCGCTGTCGTATCAGTTCGTCGAACAGACGCTGCACCTCGCTCTGTTGTTCATACTCGATGATCCGGCTGTATATGGCTACTTTCATTGTTTAGAAGTCGTCGCGAATATGTAAAAATAACCCGTTTTGTCCTAATTGATTGAAGCTATAATCAAACTTGAAGCTTAGATCGTAAAAAGTCACCAGGTCGACCCCCACGCCGGCGGTGTACAAAAGGCGGTTCACGAGCGAATTATCGGGAAAGTCGCGATTATAGGAATAGCCATAATCGGAGAACGCCGTCGCATAGATGCGGATCGGTATCCGGTCATGCGAGGCATAACGGGTGAACGGGATGCTGAAATTGAACAGCTCGCGATACAAGGTATTGCGAAGAATGCCGCCCGCCACGCCGTCGATCACATAGCGGTCGAGACCGCGCAGGTACATATCGCTGTACCCTATCAATTGCTGGTTGAAGAAAGGCTGGCGCAGCGGTAGCTTCAGCACATCCGAGGATTCGAAACCGAAATACCATTTCCTTCCCAGTTTCCAGCTGCGCGTCAGTTTGGCGTAGAATTGCCAAAGGTTCATCCGGGCATCGATGCCGCGCCGGGTGAACCCCGATTCAAAAATGACGCCCTTGAGCGGATAGGCGACATAGTCGACGTCGGTATAGTTGAAGCTGTATGACAGTTCGGGATAAAGGACCTCCTTGCGGCCGCCGTCAAAATAGTATTTATTGACGACCGTCACGGCCGTATCGACGTCCACATGGGTAAAGCCCATGTTAACGGTATGGCGCACCTTCAGGCCCGGCCGGTAGAAATAGCGGGCCGAAAAGGAGAATTGCTGGCTAAGCCATTTGCCGGCGTAGGGGATGCTGTCGGAATTGATGAAGTCCTGCTGATTATTCAACGTGCGGGCGTCCAGCTCTCTGAGCTGCGCATAGGTAAACCCGAAGCCGAATCCATGTTTCAGGGATTTGTCCGCGTAGGGTTGGTTGTAATATAACTCGAACTGCCTGGTATAGCCGGTGATGAGCCAGGCCGTCAGGTTATCGTTGCGGCCGGTAAAATTAAAATGGGAGAACTTGGCGCCATAGTTCACGCGTTTCAGGTCGTAATCTTTCTGTGCCCATGCCGAGAGGTTGCGGTCAACGGGCTTGAAATAGGGCACCGGGAAAATATACCAGCGTTCCTTCACGTCGATCTCGATGTCTGCGGTATAGCCACGGAATCTTTTCAGGAAGATGACCACGTCATTGAACAGGTGCGTATTGATCAACCGGTCGTGTGCAAAGGAAAAGGATTTGACGAGGTCTTCCAGGTTGAGGGTGTCTCCGGTATGGAAGGATAGCTCGCGTTCGACGATATAGGTCTTGGTCTTGCGGTTGCCCTGCACGATGATCCGGCCGACGATGACTTTTGTGGAGGGCGGGGCCAGGGGGAGTTTCGCGGTATCTTTTTGCGGGGACGACGGCTGTTGCGGAGGCGACGGCTGCGGCTGTTGCGGAACCTGAGCGAATGACGTTCCGGGGAGCGAGGTTAGGGCAAGGCATACTGCCACAATGACCAGGCAATATGTCCCGCCTCTGTTCGCCATCAAATGTTCAGGTAGTTCATCAGGTGATCATAGTTGCTGCGCAATTCATTCTCGTACAATTCTTCGCCGAAGTAGTACTTCACCTGATATTCATAGCGCTGAAACGTGGCGACAATATCGGAGATCTCGAGCTTGTTGATGCGCAACGTGATATAGAAATTGCCGGAATGCGCGTCCGTATAAGTATTCAGCTGGGTGATCTGGGCGTCGTTGGTCTCGACCAGCTTGCTGATCTCGGAAAAGGAAAATCCGACCTTTTCCATTTCCAGCACGATGATGCCGCCGGCATCGCCCACGCCGGTGATCTTGCTCAATTGCCGGAGCAGGTCGGTGGCGCTAATCGCGCCGGCATATTCTGTTTCATTGGCAACGACGGGGATCACGGTCAGGCCTGTCTCATTTACGAGCTGGATGGCTTCAAAGAACGGGGATTCGGCATGTGCGGCCGTACGTGAGAACAGGGTATGGAGTTGTCCCAGCGGGGTATTCTCGTCTTCCACATTAAGCAGGTCATCTTCGCCGATCAGGCCGGCCAGTTTATCGCCGACGACAACGGGAAGGTGCGTCACATGAAAATCCGCCATCAGGCTTAGTGCCTGGGATACCGGATCGTTCAGATGCAACGAAGGGATGGACGCGGATATAATCTCTTTGTTTAACACAATATAATATACGAAAAAAATCAGGCTACCGCTGCCGGCTCGTTCAGTTTTCTCAAAAACTTATGCAGGATCTTATTGAACTCATCCGGCCTTTCCATCATGGGCGCATGCCCGCACTTGTCAATAAAATGCAGTTCGCTGTTAGGGATCAGGCGTTGAAATTCCCGGCCAACGAAGGGAGGCGTGATGGAATCATTGTTCCCCCAGATCAATAACGTCGGCTGCTTGATTTGATTGAGCTCCTCCCCCAAATTATTTCTGATGGCGCTTTTGGCCAGGGCGATGATCTTGATCGCCTTTAAACGGATATTGACCGTTTCATAAACCTCGTCTACCAGCTCTTTGGTGGCGATATGCGGATCATAGAAGGTCAGTTCCGTCTTTTTGCGGATATACTCATAATCGCCTCTCTTGGGATAGGTGTCCCCCATGGCGCTCTCGAAGAGCCCGGAACTGCCCGTAAGGATGATGGACCGGATCTTTTCGGGATGTTTCAGCACGTACATGAGGGCCACGTGGCCTCCCAGGGAATTGCCCAACAGGTTGATATTCTTGTACTCCCGGTTCTCCAGGAATTTATGCAGGAACTTTTCCAGGCCTTCCACCGAGGTATGCAGGAGGTCCAGGTCGAAGAGCGGCAGCATCGGGACGATCACTTTATAGTGGTGCCGGAAGTACTCGATCAGATCCCGGAAATTGCTCAATGCGCCGAACAGGCCATGTAATAATACCAATGGCTCTCCTTCCCCCTCTTCGAGGTATCTGAACTTATCCACTTGTTTGATCTCGTACTGCATTCCTTGTGATTTCTATGCCTGTGATTTCTGTGCCCGGAAACTATTCGCTAAATTAACGAATTCATGCAAAAAACGCCTGCTGAAAAGGAAAGAACCCTTTTTTTCCAAAGCAAATTTACAATATCTATAACCGATAATCCTTCAAATAGTTTCGCAATGAATCGGGCTATGTGGCGGAGCGTGTTTGAGACAGATGTCCGAAAAAATCCTCCAATTGGGCGAACATGCCCTTGAAAAAAGGAATGAACTTGCCGAATTCATCGATGACGACGGGGCCCCAGGGCTTGATAAAGGGATAGGTGACGGACGCGGCGAGGGTCGGCGCCGGAACCATGCGCAGCTGCACCGCATAGAAGAGCAAGACGCTCAGTAAAAGGGTATACAGCGCGGCATACAAGAGCACGCCTCCCAATCGGTTCAGCCAGCCCATCATCGCCATGTCCAGCGCGGCTTCGGCCAGTTTGCCCGCCCATCTTACGACCAATACCACCGCCACAAAGACCAGCAGGAAGGCAATCAGTGGCCACCATCGCGTGGACAAGTGCAATCCCTTTCCGAGGCGTGCGGCGACAAAGGCCGATAATTTGATCGCGGCCGCCAGCCCCACCACATAGGCCACCGCCGAAAATACAGCAATGATCAGGCCCCGTCTCAATCCCTTGAAGATGGCCATGACGAGGAGGAGCAGGAACAGCACATCGATCCACATTATTTTGATAATAATTCCTTAACGAGGGCGCCGATCGTCTTGCCGTCCGCCTTGCCGGCCAATCGTTTAGTCGCGGTTCCCATCACTTTGCCCATGTCGGCCGGCGAGGTGGCGCCGGTCTCGGCAATGATCCCGGTCAAGATCTGCCGCAGCTGGTCCGTGTCCAATTGTTCGGGCAGGAATTTTTCAATGATCGCAATTTCTTCTTCCTCTTTTTGCGCCAGGTCGGCCCGATTTTGCTGACGGTAGATCTCCAGCGAGTCCTTGCGCTGTTTGATCAGCTTTTGGAGCAATTTGATCTCGTCCTCTTTTTTCAATGCGCCGCCCGCTCCTTCCGCGGTCTTGGCGATGATGATCGCCGCCTTGATGGCCCGAAGGCCGCGCAGTCCTTTTTCGTCTTTTGCCAGCATGGCCGTTTTCAGGTCGGCCATCACCTGCTGTTCTAAGTCCATGGCATTCAGTTTAACGTTTATACTTTATTTTCTTTCAGCTGCTGAGCCCTGAATTTGCCGATGAAATCCTTCGCAAAGGATCTCATATCGGCGACCTGGATGGTATCCTGCGTGGCACGCTGCCAGGTCTCGGCCATCGTCATGAGGGTCTGGTAAAAAAAGTCGGCCATCTCGTCTACCATCATGTCCTTGGTCCAGAGGTCGATCCGCATGGCCGTCTTATCGGCCCCGTCCCAGAATGCGAGCATCATGGCCTTGGCCTTGCGCGCCGCGTCGGCCGTCGTATCGGCCGCGCTCCAGGTGATCTGTTCGGGCACCTTATTGCCGTCCAGCATCACGTCGATGCGTATGGAAGATTGTTGCATAGTCAGCTTTTTGCGAGATGCGAAGTTAGCCCTTCGCCCGCAATATTCCCTCCCACAGGCAGCCGGCGGTCCGATCGCGGTCATAGGAACGAAGCCTGGCCGCAGCCTTCCTCACCAGTGCGGAGCGCTCTTCCTCATTCGTGAACACGCGCATCAGCTGGGCCGCCAGGGATGCCGGTTCCCGGGGATCCATGGGCAGTATGGCATCGGGCCCGAGCTCCTGCGAGGGCCCGTCCATTGCGGCGATCACGGGCGTGCCGGTCGCCCAGGCATTGAGCAGATCGGCGCCCGCTGTGTCCCTGCCGAATGGCGAAACATACGCATAGGCGGCCGCCATCAGGCGCGGCAGCAAGCCGCCGGATGGATCGTCGATCGCATGGACGGAGGAACGGTACACATAGCTGTCGATACGTCCCGTGGAGGAGAGCCGGCCGGTAGCGTCGGCACCGGTCAGGATCAACTGCAGATGGGACCGCTGTCTCTTCTTGAATAAAGAGAAGGCCTTCAACAGACCGATCAGTTCTTCCGGGGACGCACCCGAAATGACGGCCAGGAAATATTCCATGCCGTTTGCATGATCTGACTTTTCCTTTTCCCGTTCGGCAGGGGCAAGCGGTTGGAATGAGGGGTCGGCCGCCGGCCGTATGACGAAGATCCTTTCCTTCGCGCCGGGGACCTTGTCGGGGTCCTTTTCTATTAATCGCCACTTCTCTTTTTCCGAGAAGGTGAACAGGGCGTTGGCCCCGCGCAGGTGATTGCGGGCGTTCGACGTCGTGAGGGCGGGAGCAGGGACAGTCATCCATGCGCATTGCGGGCAAGGCGTGTGCGAAGTAAAGATCCCTCCCGTGGTCATCAGCAGGTCCGGTCTCCATCTTCTGAGTACCGAAGGCAGTTGCCAGTGAACCCAGAATTGCCTGCCGATGCCGCCCGGCAGCGCCTTGCGGACCAGGACCTCATTCACCTTAAGGCCTATCGCGGCCAGGCCGGAGGGCCACATGGAGGACAGTCCGCGCGCAGCACGTTCATCGGTCAGCAGCAACCATTCCACGCCATGCCGCTCGCTGAGCAAGCCGGCACAGGTCATAATAAAATGGCTTTTTTCCGCGTTTAAAGGACTTACCCACAAGGGCCTGCAGTCGAGTAGGATGAGCATAGTGAATGAGCGGTAAAGTTAATCCTGCAGGCACTATAAACAAACCAACCCTCTAATACCCTGCCGTTCAAGCTCTTGACTCCGGCCGGGCACAGTATTTTCCGTCACCGGATGTGGTTTTTACGAAGCCCCGATTTCGGGTGAAATTGCTTTGGCTTCATTATTGTGGTTATATAATTTAGTTTCTTAATCCGATATTCTTTTTAAAATCAGTGCCTATGAAACGTGTGTACTCTCTACTGCCCGCTATTTGTATATGCATAATGGCCGGCATCCCCCGGATTGCTCTTGCCCAATGTACCTGTTCGGGCGGAGTCCCTGCTACGGCGATCGCTTACAGCCAGGTGTTGCCCCCCAACACGGCCTCGATCTCGACCGTCAGCTTTCCCAAATTCAATCCGGCGACCGGCAATCTGACCTGCGTAGGCTTCCTGGATTCGATCACGGCCGTGTCGATCACCCATGTTTGGAACAAGGCATCCACCAAGACCAAGTATAAATTCGATCTGGTCCTCAACAATGATATCGAAGGACCGGGCGGTATTTCCAATACGAGCAGTTTCGACCATAAATATGGGCCCGACTCGCTGGAGGCCGCGGGATTGCCGGGCGACTCGATCACGTATGGCCCCGACAGTCTGTATGTAGGCAATGTGGATACCAGTGGCACGAATAACACGGCGCCTTTTCTGGGAACGGTCGGTACGGCCGACTTCACCTATACCATCAATGGCGGGTTGCTCAGCCTGCTGGGCAGCACCAACTATGGGGACAGCATCACCACCGTTTATTCGGGCGTGTTCCGGCTGACCTATTTCTGGTGCCCGGCCATCATCCTCTCGACCACGATCGAAGACTTTACAGCCATCCCGAACGGGAATGCCCTTTTATTGGAATGGACTGCAGGAAACGAACAAAACCATACAAGCTATGAAATCCAGATCAGCGCGGACGGAGCGAACTTCACCGACATCGGACAAACAGAAAGCAACCCTCTTACAGTTGGTGCTACGGCAAAATACCAATATCAATACCACCCTGATCCGGCTGCTGTGGGCAGGCTTTACTTCCGGCTCAGGCAAGTGACGGCCGACGGAAAGGTCAGCTATTCGAAGATCCTGGTGCTCAGTCCGAATGGACAGAGCGGGGCTCCGATCAGTTATCACACCTTCCCCAATCCGGCCAGCAACAGCCTGGTATTCCAGTTCAATGACAACCAGACGGGCCGGTTCATGCTGGAACTGGTGAATACGGCGGGCCAGATCGTCCTGCAGAAGCCCGTGACGCTGACCGGCACGAGCCAGATCATGCTGGACCTGAACCCTCATCCCGTTCGCGGACTTTATTACCTGCGCACGAAGGATCTGACGCATGACCGGGAATACCTGAGCAAGGTGCTGATCAACTAGGGCGCGGGCAGGGCTGCGTCCCTTTGCCATATCAGCATTTTGGCGTAGGTTTGTTTCTATTATGACCAACATGGAATACAACACCACGCGTAATCACCTGATCATGCGTGAATACGGGAGGCATATCCAGAAGATGATCGAATACCTGGTTAGCCTGGAAGACAGTGATAAGCGGCAGCGGAATGCGCAAGCGGTTATTGAGCTGATGGGTTTTCTGAATCCTCATCTGAAGAATGTGGAAGACTTCCGGCATAAGTTATGGGATCACCTGTTCCTGATCTCCGATTTCAAACTCGAAGTGGCGTCTCCTTATCCCATTCCGACGCGTGAAACGCTGAAGGCCCGTCCGAAGCCATTGAAGTATCCGAAACGCTACCCCAAATTGTCCCATCTGGGCAAGAACCTGGAGATCATCATCAACAAGGCCCTTGCCGAGGAGAATCCCGACAAACGCAATGGGTTTGCGAATGCGGTCGCCTATTATATGAAGCTTGCCTACAATAACTGGCATAAAGAGACCGTGCATGACGACGCCATTCAAAGCGAACTGAACGCCATTACCGGCGGCCAGCTGGAGTTCACCAATACGCCTTTCGTGAAGAGCTTCCGACCGAACGAGAACAGGGAGCGCGAGCGCGAGCGTGGGGGATATGGCGACTATCGCAACAAGCGCAATCAGAAGTTTCAACCTCGCGGCGGCGGCGGAGGCGGCGGCAATCGCAATGACCGCAATAATGACCGTGGCGGTGGCGGCGGCGGCAAGTTCAAAAAGAAAAGATTCTGATCACCGTCAATCAATAGCGTGCATTCATTCGAAGTCACCGGTGGTAATAAGCTCAAGGGAGAGATCATTCCGCAGGGCGCAAAAAATGAAGCTTTACAAGTCATCAGCGCCGTATTGCTCACGCCGGAAAAAATCACCATTTCCAACATACCGGACATCCTCGACGTCAACCTGCTCATCGAGCTGTTGGGCGAGATGGGCGTACGCATCGACCGCTGGGCGCGCGACACCTGTTCCTTCCAGGCCGACCAGGTCGACATCGAATTTCTGCGCAGCGAGACGTATCGCCGGAAGAGCGGCAGGCTGAGGGGATCCGTGATGGTGGCTGGGCCGATGCTTGCCCGTTTCCGGAAGGCCTTTGTCCCCAAGCCCGGGGGCGATAAGATCGGAAGGCGCAGGCTGGACACCCATATCATCGGGTTCGAACGGCTGGGTGCGCAATTCACCTACCATGCCGACGAAGGGCTGTTCCACCTGGAGGCGCCGAGGCTGAAGGGAACCAACATGCTGCTCGACGAACCCTCCGTGACGGGAACGGCAAACCTGGTGATGGCCGCGTCCATGGCCGAGGGCAAGACAACGATCTATAATGCCGCCTGTGAACCCTATGTCCAGCAACTCTGCAAGATGCTGACCCGCATGGGCGCCCGGATCACCGGCGTCGGCAGCAACCTGCTGACGATCGAGGGCGTGGACTACCTGGGCGGAACGGAGCATCGCATGTTGCCGGATATGATCGAGATCGGCTCGTTCATCGGACTGGCGGCCATGACCCAAAGCGAGATCACCATCAAGCAGGCCGGCGTCCAGCACCTCGGCATGATCCCCGATAAGTTCAGGCAATTGGGCATCGGAGTGGAGATCCGCGGGGACGATATTCATATTCCCGAGCAGGAGCTCTATGAGATCCAGACCTTCCTGGACGGTTCGGTACTGACCATTTATGACAATCCCTGGCCGGGCTTTACGCCTGACCTGCTGAGTATCGTGCTGGTCGTCGCCACGCAGGCGCGAGGTTCCGTGCTGATCCACCAGAAAATGTTCGAGAGCCGCTTATTCTTCGTCGATAAGCTGATCGATATGGGCGCGCAGATCATCCTTTGCGACCCGCACCGGGCTGCCGTGATCGGCATGGCCAGGGAACAAAAGCTAAGGGGGATCACGATGAGCAGTCCGGACATACGGGCGGGCGTGGCCTTGCTGATCGCCGCGTTAAGCGCCGAGGGCCGGAGCGTCATCCAGAATATCGAGCAGATCGACCGCGGCTATCAGCAGATCGATGAGCGGCTGCGCCGGCTGGGCGCCCAAATCAAGAGAGTATAATCAACATGGAGCAGAAGATCGTCATCATTACGGCCCCCTCCGGCGCGGGGAAGACCTCGATCACACGCTATCTGCTGGAAAAATATCCGCGGCTGGCCTTTTCGGTTTCTGCGGCCACGCGTCCCCCGCGATCCTATGAGCGGAACGGGGTCGACTACTACTTCCTGAGTCAGTCTGAATTCGAACAAAAGATCGTGCAGGGAGAGTTTGCCGAATGGGAAATGGTCTATGAGGGCAAATTCTACGGCACGTTGAAATCGGAGCTGCTTCGCATCTGGGAATCGGGCAGGGTGCCCTTGCTGGATATCGAGGTGAAGGGCGCCATTCATATGCAGCATCAATTCCCGGGCCATACGCTGTCGATCTTCATCGAGCCCCCTTCGATCGAAGAGCTGCGACGACGCCTCGAAACGCGGGGCACGGAGACGCCGCAAACCCTGGCGGCCCGGGTAGGCAAGGCCGCCTATGAGATCTCCTTTTCACACCATTTCGACCGCACCATCGTAAATAATCAGCTGGATGAGGCCTGCCGGGAGGCGGGGGCCATCGTTAGCGCCTTTTTGGAGAGCTGATCGCGTCCGGGGGAGCCGATCCCTTCCCGGGGGAGCCGATCCCTTCCCGGGGGAGCCGATCCCTTCCCTTTTCCGATTTTTCCAAGTACATTTGTCCTGCTGGCGCGCGGTTTGCCGGTACAAACGCATGATCAATACCAATACCCTTATCTGGATAGTAGTTGCCTGGCTCATGATCTCCATATTTGCCGGGATCGAAGTAGCCTTCGCCAGCGCCAATAAGCTTGCCATCGAGCTGAAGAAGAAGCAGGGGCACAGCAGCGGGATCATCCTTTCGCATTTCATGGAGCACCCGGCCCAGTTCATCGGCACCACGCTGCTGGCTTTCAATCTTTTCCTCGTCATTTTCGGGCTCATGGTCGGAGAGACCTTTTTGCCGCTCTGGAACCTGCTGATCACGCGGATCCATATTCCCAGCAGCTATGTCAATGCCATGCGCCTGTTTGCGGAGACGCTGGTGGCTTCCCTGTTTATCCTGTTGTTCGGGGAATTCATTCCGAAGGCGTTGTTCCGGGCCAAGAGCGATCCCCTGCTAAGCTTTTTCGCGTCGGGGATCGAGTTCCTGAATAAGTTCTGCTATCCGATCGCCCGCTTCTTCGTAGGCATCGCTCAATGGATCCTGAAATATGTCTTCAACGTGCGGATCGACGAGCGGAAAGGCCCTTTCTCGAAGACCGATATCGAACATTTCTTCCAGCAGTCGGGGGACAACCAGGAAGACTCGAAAGACCTGAACAAAGAGCTGTTTGAAGCGGCCCTTTCGCTGCCCAAGGTCAAGGTGCGCGAGTGCCTCGTACCCAGGAAGGAGATCGAAGGGATCGACGTGAACCTGACCATCGAGGATGCCCGGCGTCGCTTCGTGGAGACGAAACTGAGCAAGCTGGTCGTATATGACGGCAACCTGGATCATGTCACCGGCTATATTCACCAGCTCGATCTGTTCAGGAAGCCGCCGATGATCAAGTCCATCCTGTTGCCGATCCCGGCCGTTCCGGAAAGCATGAGCGCCACCGACCTGATCAATAAGTTCAGCCGCGAGCGGAAGAGCATTGCCTGGGTAGTGGATGAATTCGGCGGCACGGCGGGGATCGTGACGATGGAAGACCTGCTCGAAGAGATCTTCGGTGAGATCAAGGACGAATACGATACCGAGGAATTCGAAGAAAAGAAGATCTCCGCCGACGAATATATCTTCTCTGGCCGGTTGGAGCTCGATTACCTGAATGAAAAATACGGTCTCGAACTGCCGGTAAATGAATCCGAGACGCTTTCCGGCTATATCATCAATCAACATGAGACCATCCCCCGCCAGAAGGAGCGCATCATCATCGGGGACTATGAATTCGACATCCTGCAGGTCAGCGAGACCCGGATCGAAATGGTGCGTCTGAAGGTCCTGAAATGACCCCGCCGGGGGTCTGGGCGGCCTCCGTTAACCAATGTTAAGCCGTGGTTAATCAACCCCGGATTTTTTTTCATCTTTGCGATTTGACCCAACTTCGTTATCACAAGCGCGGAACATCCAAACTTTTTCATAGGTCAGTTAGGAGTAAACAATGCACTCTGTCATGGGGTGCTTGTTTTTTTCAGGGCACCCGCCGATCGGCCACCCGACTCTCCGATTTTCAAATTATCTTCGCGGCTATGGCATTCGACAAGAACAAACCGGTAGCGATCGGCAGTGATCATGCCGGTTTCGCGTACAAGCAGGACATCGCGCAATGGCTCCGGGAGCGCGGATGGCAGGTGTTGGACCATGGGGTCGGAGAGAACAGGTCGGTGGACTATCCGGACTACGCGCATCCGGTCGCGCGCAGCGTGGAAGACGGCGAGGCAGCCTTCGGCATCCTGCTCTGCGGCTCGGGCAACGGAGTGAACATGACCGCCAACAAACATCAGGGGGTCCGCAGCGCGTTATGCTGGGAGAGTGACGTGGTAAGGCTGGTACGGCAGCATAATGACGCCAATGTGTTGTGTATGCCGGCGCGCTTTATCTCGCTGGAACTGGCCAAACAATTTGTGGAGCTGTTCATCGATACGTCCTTCGAGGGAGGGCGGCATGCGAAGCGGGTCGCGAAGATCGGATGCTGAGCGGAGGGCCGGCGGGTGTTAGGCGGGCGGCCTGATGGGGAGCGGACGGCCTATCCGGCGGCCGCGTGCTTCTTCCTGATCTCCATCTTCATTTCGCAGCGTTCGATATCCTGCCGGTAATCTTTTATCTTTTCGTCATTCTGGCTGGCGAGGATCGCTTTTTCAAAATAATATACTGCTTTCTCGAAGTTCAGGCGCAGTTCTTCGGACAGGGCATAGCGGCCATAAACCCAGGATTTGTCGATCGTGCGGATCCGCAGGCATTTCTCCAGGTGCAGGTTAAGCTCGTCGAAGCGCTCCATGTCCATGAACAGGGCGGCGATATGAAAATAGGAATGGGGATACAGGGGATCGCATTTGACGGCGGTGAGAAAGTGGTTCTCGGCCTTGGCATAGTCGTCGAACTGGGTCTTGTAGAGCCAACCGAGCGAGTTATGGGCGGGCGCGCTGTCCGGCTCTTCGTAGAGAATGCTTTCGTACTTCTTAAATGCGTCGGCGTAGTGATTGTTCTTGATATCGGCTTCCGCCTCCAGGTAGAGTTCCTCGGAATTCGTATTCATAAGTTATACGTTTAATTTACCAACCCAGCACCCATGCAAAGATAAGCGGGGCCACGATCGTGGCATCGCTCTCCACAATAAATTTCGGCGTATGGATATCCAGCTTGCCCCAGGTGATCTTTTCGTTGGGCACGGCGCCGGAATAAGAACCATACGAAGTGGTGGAGTCCGATATCTGGCAAAAATAGCTCCAGAAGGGAACGTCATGCCATTCGAGGTCCTGATACATCATGGGCACGACGCAGATCGGGAAATCCCCCGCGATGCCGCCGCCGATCTGGAAGAAGCCGACGCCCTTGCCTCCGCTGTTCTCACGGTACCATCCGGCCAGCCAGGCCATATATTCGATGCCGCTCCTGACCGTGGAGGCCTTCAGTTCATTCTTGATGACATAGCTGGCGAAGATATTGGCCGTCGTGCTGTCTTCCCATCCGGGCACGACGATGGGGATATTCTTTTTTGCGGCCGCGACGATCCAGCTATCCTTCGGATCGATCTCATAATATTGTTCCAGGTCGCCGCTCAGCACGACCTTATACAGGAATTCATGGGGAAAATAGCGTTGCCCGTTTGCCTCCGCGTCCTTCCAGGCTTTGAGCAGGTGTTTCTGCAGGCGGCGGAAGGCCTCCTCCTCGGGAATGCAGGTATCCGTGACGCGGTTGTAATGGCTTTCGAGGAGATTCCATTCATCCTGCGGCGTGAGATCGCGGTAGTTGGGTACGCGCTTATAATGACTATGGGCTACGAGGTTCATCACGTCTTCCTCCAGGTTGGCGCCCGTGCAACTGATGATGTCGATCTTGCCCTGCCGGATCATTTCTGCCAGGGACAGGCCCAGTTCGCCGGTGCTCATGGCGCCCGCGATGGTCACCATCATTTTACCTCCTTCGAGCAAGTGGGTCTCATAGCCTTTTGCGGCGTCCATCAGCGCGGCTGCGTTGAAGTGACGATAATGATGTTCGATGAATCTCGAAACAGGTCCTTTTTGCATGGTCGCAAAATTATGATTTTTCCAGGTCTTTATTCATTGTAGTACACTTTCGTCTCGTAGTCCATTTTGACCAGGCCATTCTCGTTGAACCGGGCGAAGAGTTCCTCCAGGCGGCGGATCATTTCGTCATATCCGGCGTCCTTTTCCAGCGGCATGTAGGATGCCGAGAGCACGCGGCCCTTCAACGTCTCAAAATCCAGGAGCTGCTCGTTGGGGAACGCAGTCACTTTCTGCCGCAGACCGCTGAAGAAGGCGGCGATGGCCGGCTCGTCGATGCGATTGGCGGCCTCGTAGTTCTTCCCGAACTCGAGGACCAGCTTTTCGTAGCCCTGCAAAAAAGGGGAGTCGGGCAGGCGGAGGTTCCAGATGAGGGCGATATGACCACCGGGCCTGAGTATGCGCAGGAATTCGGCTCGGCTGGCCGTTGGATCCATCCAATGAAATGCCTGGGCCACGGTGATGAGATCGACGCTTTGATCCTCGAGGCCGGTTGCCTCGGCCCTTCCCGCCTGACTGAAGAAGCGTTCGTATCCGGCGAGCCGTCGTTCCGCCTCACCGCGCATTTCCGCGTTGGGTTCCACTCCGATCACGTAGAGGCCTTTCAGCAGCAATAATTCGGTGAGGATGCCTGTGCCGGAGCCGATGTCCGCCACCTGGCCCGCCCTGCCCGCGCCCGGGCGCCATTGTTCCAGGAAGGCGATGAGTTCCGGCGGGTAGGAAGGACGGTATTTCGCATAATGGGCAACGCGATTGGAGAACCGGCCTGTCGGATCGAGATCTTTCAAACGATTAGCCATGAGGCAAAGATCATTAATTTAAAATTTATTTACTTTGTTACATTTACCCAGAATACCGACTAATAGTTGGGCCAAAAATATATGCGATGTCCATACACCAGATCCTGGTCTTATTGTTGATCCAATTGCTGATCCTGATGCTGCCCTCCCCGGGGATATACAAAATGTTCCAAAAAGCCGGATTTTCGGGCTTCGCGGGCGCTGCCGGGGCCTTTATTCCGTTTTATAATACCTGGATCATGCAAAAGCTGGAGGACCGGCCCAGGCACTGGGTATACTGGCAGATCATTCCCGTGGTGGGCTGGTTCATTTCGATGGGCATCTTCGTCGAATTCGCCAAGGTCTTCGGGAAATTCAGGTTTCACCAGCATGCGCTGGCGGCCCTGCTGCCGGTGATCTACTTTCCCTATATCGGCAACAACAAGAAGGATAAGTATATCGGGCCCGAACGGGTGAAGAAACACAAGAAAAGCACGGCCCGCGAATGGGTCGATGCCGCCATTTTTGCGGTGATCGCCGCCACGCTGATCCGGACCTTCGTCTTCGAAGCATATACTATTCCAAGCGGCAGCATGGAAAAGACGCTGCTGGTAGGGGACTTTCTCTTTGTCAGCAAATTCAGCTATGGCCCGAGGATACCCAACACTCCCTTATCGGTTCCATTCGTTCACAATACGATGCCCATTACAAACGGCAAGTCGTACCTTGAATGGATCAAGCTGCCCTATATCCGCTGGTTCCCGGCCAAGGTCAACCGGGGGGACGTCGTGGTCTTCAATTTCCCGGCGGGGGACACCCTGATCGACCTGCCGGATTACGGTTCCAAGGATTACTACTACCAGGTATGCCGCAGGCTGGGGAATGGCAACCAGGAGGCCGGACGGCAGATCATCATGAACGATCCCGATCAATACCCGCTGATCGTGTATCCCGTCGACAAGCAGGAAAACTATATCAAGCGTTGCGTAGCCGTTTCCGGGGACACGTTGCAGATCAGGGACCAGGTCGTCTATATCAATGGAAAGGTCTCGCCGCTCCCGCCGGAATCTGAAACGGACTATATAGTGACGACCGGTGGCCAGCCACTCGATGAGACGGTCATGAAGGAGGAATATAACCTCGACATAAACGATTCGATCGAATTCCAGGCCCTGAACACCCCCAACACGTACCGGATGCTGCTTACCGCGCAGGCCCGGACCAAGATGACGGCCAGCGGCCTGGCAAAGAGCATTACGCCGATGATCGATCATGTCGAAGGCGTATTTCCCTATGACCGGCGTTATCCCTGGACGCAGGACAACTTTGGTCCGCTATGGATCCCCAGGAAAGGCGTCACCCTGACGCTGACGGCCGAAAACTATCCCAAATATGAACGGGCGATCCGGGTCTACGAGGGGAATACGTTGGAAAACCGCGACGGGAAATTCTTCATCAATGGGGAGGAGACGAACCAGTATACCTTCAAGATGGACTATTATTGGATGATGGGCGATAACCGGCATGAATCGCAGGATTCGAGGTTCTGGGGATTCGTGCCGGAAGACCATGTCGTCGGGGGAGCCTGGCGGATCTGGATGAGCTGGGACCATGGCGTTCGCTGGCGTCGACTGTTCAAAAAGATCCAATAAAAGAAGCCGCCCCTGCGGGTTCGGTTACTCTTCGTCTTTTTTAATCTTCGAGAATACGCGCCAGCCCTCTGTGCCTTCGGACTTCAGGACGATCGTCCTGTTCGCATTTTCCAGGCTGATATAATAAGTGGTCTGATCGTCCGCGGCCATTTCGAAGAGGTCGGAGATCCAGTACCCATTGTAGTTATTCTTCAGTTCGGCCAGCAGGTTCAGCGGCAGCTGGGTGGAAAGAATATTCCGCGCTATGGCCTGCAGGTCGCCGTTGGGATCATAAAAGGCGGTCAGCACCTGATCATTAAACGTAAAGGTCACCTTGGCCAGGTTCTCCGTATATTGCCAAACGGCATTCTTCGCCGTTGAAAAATCCTTTGAAAAGGCGGCCCTGGCCCGTTCATTCAGGTCCCCTCCCTTAACGGCGAATGCGCTCAACCCGATCATCAGTATGGCGGCGAGGGCTAAAATTGTCTTTCTCATTTCACTTGTTTTTTAACGAATTTGTGTTCTTAGATCTACTCTTACCTATCATAAGACGCGGTCTTTCGGCAAATGTTGCAGGCGCCCGGTCAAGGGGTACCGTTAAAAAATGTTAAAATGAATTATCTCGCCCATGCGCGGCTCTCATTCGGTGATTCGGATATCCTGACGGGCAATCTGATCAGCGACTTCGTGAAGGGCAAAAAAAAGCTGGAGTATCCTTCGCCGATCCGCGATGGGATCCATTTGCATCGGGCCATCGACGAATTCACGGATGGTCATGAGGCCACGAGGCAGGCCAAGACTTTTTTCAGGGCCGATTATCGATTGTATGCGGGCGCCCTGGTCGATGTCGTCTACGATCACTTCCTCGCCAACGATCCGGTGGAATTTGCGACCGAGCCGGCCCTGGCTGCGTTTGCGAAGGAGACCTATCATCGGCTGGGACTTGCGCGGACCTGGTTTCCCGAACGTTTCGGCCGGTTGTTCCCGTACATGGAATCACAGGATTGGCTGACCGGGTATCGCTACCGGGAAGGAATATTCAGAAGTTTTGCCGGATTGGCGAGGAGGGCGGCCTATATGCCCGGACCCGCGGCAGCCTGCGAGATCTTCCTGGCGCACTATGGCGAACTGGGAGCCTGCTACGATGCATTTTATACAGAGCTGAAGGACTTTGCCTGGCAGACCCTGGCGCGCATGCGGGAAGGGAGGGGGATCGAGTGAAATGGGGGAAGAGTGAGACGTTTGCCATAAATTTGTGGCGTGAAAAGAACCGATATGCGAAAAATTATGCGGAAGGCCAGGTTGGCGATCGTGCTGGCGGCTTTGTTGGGATTGGGGGCCTTTATCTCCCCTGTACATGCCCAGACTAATTCCTCTCTCGATAAGTCCCCGTTGGATATGAGCTATTTCCCTGTGGATTATCCCATCCTCAAGATACAGGGCAAGGCTCCGGGCCCGCTCGTCGCGAGGGTCGTGTACAGTCGTCCGCAGAAGAAAGGCAGGCAGTTGTTCGGCGACCTGGTGCCTTACGGCGAGGTGTGGAGGCTCGGAGCGAACGAGGCTACCGAGATCGAATTCTTCCAGGATGTCCGGATCGACGGAAAAAAAATAAAGAAGGGGCGATATACCATGTATGCGCTGGTGAATCCGGACAAATGGTCGCTCATCCTCAATAAAGAAACAGATACCTGGGGCGCCTTCAAGTATGATTCGACAAAGGACATCCTGCGCACGGCGGCGCCGGTGAAAAAGGAGACGGATATTTCGGAGGCGTTTTCTATGGAGTTCACTAAGATTAAGGGAGGCGCCAGCCTCGTGATCCACTGGGACGACGTTCGGGTGGAAATGCCCATCTCCTGGTAATTTGTTTACCTTGCGATCATGTGCGGCATTGCCGGTATCATATCGCCCGATCCGGGCCAACTCTCGACGGATCGTCTTCGGACCATGACGGATGCCATCGCTCACCGCGGCCCTGACGGGCAGGCCTCCTGGATCAGTCCTTCCGGGCTCGTCGGGCTCGGACATCGGCGCCTGTCCGTCATCGACCTGAGCGAGGCGGCCGCGCAGCCGATGCATTACCTGGACCGTTATCACATCGTGCATAATGGCGAGATCTATAACTACAAAGAATTGCGTAGCCTGCTCGCCGCCAGGGGATATTCCTTTTCTTCCCATTCGGACACGGAGGTCATTTTAGCCGCATACGATCACTACGGCGTCGATTGCCTGCAGGAATTTGACGGCATGTTCGCCTTTGCCATCTGGGATGAAAAGAAGAAGCAATTGTTCATGGCCAGGGATCGTTTCGGAGAAAAGCCGCTGTTCTTCCACCGCGATGGCGCAAGGTTCCTGTTCGCCAGTGAGATGAAGGCCCTTTGGGCCGCCGGCGTTCCCCGGGAGATCAACAAGCGGATGGTCTTCAACTTCATTACGCTGGGCTACACGCAAAACCCCGGGAACGGCCAGGAAACCTTCTATAACGGGATCTCCAAGCTGCCGGCGCGTTCGATGCTCGTCTACGATGCAGTCTCCGGGGAGTCGACCCTCTCCTGCTATTGGGACATACGGCCGGAGCATGTCGTGGAGCCGTTGAATGACGAGGCCGCCATCCAAACCTTCAAGGAGCTGTTCTCCACGTCGGTAAGCAGACGATTGCGAAGCGATGTACCCGTCGGGTGTAGTCTGAGCGGCGGCCTGGACAGTTCGTCGGTGGTAGCCGCCATCCGGGGTCAGCAAACCCTGCCGCTGTCGAGCTTTTCGGCGATATTCCCGGGTTTTGAAAAAGACGAATCGCGGTATATCGATAGGGTCAGCCGCCATTTCGGCGTCGACAATCATGCCGTCATCCCACGCGCGGACGAGTTGGTTCGCGACCTGGAGAAATTGATCCGCCAGCAGGAAGAGCCTTTTCTTTCGTCCGGCATTTACGCGCAATACCGGGTGTTCGGCCTGGCGGCGGAACATCGGGTGAAGGTGCTGCTTGACGGACAGGGGGCCGATGAATTGCTGGCGGGCTACCACAAGTACTATCACTGGTATTGGCAGGAATTATATCGTCGCGACAAGCACGCGTTTTCAATGGAGCTGGAGGCGGCGCGGCGATCGGGGATCGATGAGCGATGGTCCTGGCGCAATAAGCTCGCCGCCAATATGCCGGCGTATGCGGGCCTGTTCCTGAAGCGTCGTCGCACGGCGCAGCAACGACGGAACAAGGACCTGACCGGGGAATTCGTTCGTCATTTCGGGACCAGCTACTATGAAATTCCCCATGTCGACAAGCTGAGCGGCGTCCTGTATTACAATAGCTTCATGAACGGCCTGGAAGAGCTGCTCCGATATGCCGACCGGAATTCGATGGCGCATGGCGTGGAAGTGCGGTTGCCGTTCCTGAATCATGAGCTGGTGGAATTCCTGTTCTCGCTGCCCTCTCACTTCAAGATACGGGAAGGATGGACCAAGTGGCTGCTCCGGGTCAGCATGGAAGACGTCCTTCCACCGGAGATCGCCTGGAGGAAGGACAAGACCGGCTATGAAACGCCGCAGCGGGCCTGGATGGAGCAGCCGGTCCTGCAGGACTATATCCATGAGGCGCGCAAGGCCCTGGTGGCCGAGCAGATCCTGAAACCGGGCGTACTGCAAAAAAAAATTCAGCCGCAGGAAGTCCATGCGGCTGAGAATCAGGATTGGCGCTATCTGGTGACGGCTGCCTGCCTGAAAAAGGATTAGGAAGCGGGATCGGGCCGTTCAGGAGGCCTTTTTATATTTTTCGACGACTTCCATATTGCCGTCCACATTCGACTTCACGGTCATCCAGCTCGTTTCGTCCTCCAGCTTGATATAGTATTCCACGCTGGATTCGGTGGTCATTTCCGTCACGCCGAACACTTTCTTGTCCGCAAATCTCTTTTGTAGTTTGCAAATGATATTCACAGGCAGGTTCCTCTCGTAGTAATAACGTACCGAGCTGACGAAATTCCCGTCCTTGTCATAATCCACCTTCGTGAGGATGCCGTTGTCCTTGAAGTTGACGGTGTATTTGTCCGTTTGTTCCAGCCACTTCACCTGTTCGGCTTCAGGGAAGGTCTGTTTGAAGGTCTGGAGCAGTTTTTCGCTGATCTCGGAGCGGTTCGCGGCGAAAACACCTGCCGAAACGGACAGCAGGCATGCCAGGATGAGGATGGGCCGTTTGATAAATTGGCTTGGTGTCATGGTGAGTGCTTTTAAGAAAAATGAAGAATGTTTTTTTCGATTCCGCAGTAAATCTATTCCGCATTCCTGCTGCCATCAAGCCAATATACATTGCCGGTATAAAATAAATCGGCGCCCGGAACCGGGCTGCCGATGGCTGTCTACTCAAGGCGGCAAAATCGACTTCGAGGCCATGCAAAAAAGGGGCGAAGGCGCATTCTGCGTGTTGCTCTCCACGGGTTAAGCTTTTGTTAAACTAGAAGGGCGGCTGCAGCGATGCGGTGTGGCAACAAGCATTACCTTTGCCTTAACAAATACACAAACCACTGATGAAACTGTCTACCAAACTGATCCATGCAGGAATAGAACCCGATCCGTCCACCGGGGCGATCATGACGCCCATTTACCAGACGTCCACGTATGTGCAAAGCGCGCCGGGGAAGCACAAGGGCTATGAATATGCCCGTTCCCAGAACCCGACGAGGAAGGTATTGGAGACGGCGATGGCCCATATCGAGAATGGCCGGCATGGGCTCTGCTTCGCGAGCGGCGTGGCTGCCACGGATGCGGTGCTGCGCCTGCTGTCGCCGGGCGATGAGGTGATCGCGGCCAATGACATGTATGGGGGAACTTACCGGCTCTTCACGAAGATCTTTGAAAAGTCGGGCATCCGCTTCCATTTCGTGGATATGCAGGACACGGCCCATATTTCCTCGCAGATCAATGCGCAAACGAAACTGATCTGGCTGGAGACGCCCACCAATCCGCTGATGAACATTGTCGATATTGCGGCCGTTGCGGCCATCGCCGGGTCACCCTCGTCTTCACCCTCGCGCTCTCCCGCGCAAAAGATCCTGGTATGCGTCGATAATACCTTCGCGTCGCCGTATCTACAAAACCCGCTCGACCTCGGGGCGGACATCGTGCTGCATTCTGCCACGAAATATCTCGGCGGGCACAGCGATACGATCCATGGCGCGCTGGTCATGAATGACGACGAGCTGCGGGAGAAACTATATTTCATTCAAAAGTCCTGCGGGGCGGTGCCCGGCCCGCAGGACTGCTTCCTGGTGCTTCGTGGGTTGAAGACCCTGCATGTGCGGATGGACCGTCATTGCACGAACGGCGAGGCGATCGCGCGTTATCTGCGTCAGCATCCGAAAGTGGGAAAGGTCTATTGGTGCGGATTCGAGGATCATCCGGGATATGCCATTGCAAAAAAACAAATGCGCGGGTTTGGCGGCATGATGAGCTTTACCTTAAAAGACGATAGCCTGCCCACGGCCATCAAACTCCTCTCCTCCACCAAACTATTCGCGCTGGCGGAAAGCCTCGGCGGCGTCGAATCGCTGATCAACCACCCGGCCAGCATGACGCATGCCTCGATACCGCGTGAAGAGCGGATCCGAAACGGCCTCTCCGATTCCCTGATCAGGTTGAGCGTCGGGTTGGAAGATGCGGGGGACCTGATCGAAGACCTGGAGCAGGCGATCGGATGAACAGGGGGCGGGCGAAGGGGAAGCCGGATGAAATCGAAAAAAATGGATCGAAAAGGATTAAGGGAGTTCCTTGACAGGAAGGTAAAAGAATACAACCGGCCCGCTTTCATCGACAGCGATCCGATCAGCATCCCTCATGCCTTTCGTAGCACCCCTGATATCGAGATCGCCGCCTTCTTCGCGGCCATTTTCGCCTGGGGCAACCGGACGACCATCATCCGTAAGTCGCGGGAGCTGATGCGCATGATGGACGATGCGCCCCATCAATTCATTATGCAGCACAGTGAAAAGGACCTGAAGAAGATGATGGGATTCCGGCACCGGACCTTCAATGCCACGGACCTTTACTATTTCATCGAATTTTTTAAGCAGCATTACGGGAAGTATGAGACATTGGAAGATGCCTTTCTGAAGAGGGATGAGGAAGCTTGCCGGAGCCCGGCGCTTGCGGGCTTCTATCGCTATTTCTTTTCCCTGGAAGATGCGCCGCGTCGCACGCATAAGCATATCGCGTCGCCGGAGAAGAACTCGAGCTGCAAGCGCCTGAACATGTTCCTGCGCTGGATGGTCCGGCAAGACGAGATGGGCGTCGATTTCGGGCTTTGGAAAAGGATCTCGCCGGCCCTCCTCATTTGTCCGCTGGACGTGCATGTGGCCAGGGTGGCGAGACATTTCGGGCTGCTGACCCGCAAACAAACGGACTGGACGGCAGCGATGGAACTGACGGAACGGCTTCGGGAGTTGGACCGGAATGACCCGGTGAAATACGACTTTGCGTTGTTCGGATTGGGGGCTGTCGAGAAATTTTAGCCCGCCGGCAGAAAGAAACGATGAACCATGGATAAGACGGAAAATAAAGCAGACTGGACCGAGGTAGCCCATGCGTTGAGCGGGTCCTATGGATTGGATCTTGCGGAACGAATGAGCATTGAAGAGGGCGAGGCCTTGCTGGCTGAGCGATTGAATGAGATGGCGCGCGATGATTTCCATGGGTTGGTGGCGCTGTTGTACCGCATCGACGTTGACGAAACCAGGCTGAGGGAGACCCTGCATGCCCGCGCGGGTGAAGATGCCGGCAAGATCATGGCGCGGATGGTGATCGAGCGGATCTGGCAGAAGGTGCTGACGCGGAGACAATATGGGCAAGGGGGCAAGGCGGGGAGCGGCGATTGGGCTTCGGGCGGCGATGGGGCCGAATGATGTCAGAACATCAATTCCTTTACCTTCTCTTTATCTTCCTTTTCCTTTTTCAGGTCGAACATGGTGCCGAAGACGCGGTCCCAGATCGTGCTGCTCACGCCGAAGCCGCGGTGGTCGTCCTTATAATGATGCAGGTGATGATTCCTCCAAAGGGGTTTCATCCAGCGGAAAGGAGGATTCCAGGCATGAATGGCGAAATGCATAGTGCCGTACATGAGGTATCCAAGCATGAAGCCGGGGAAGAACATGAAAGCATATCCGCCCATGACCAGGTGCATGAGCAGGAAGAGCAGGGAAGAAATGATGATGCTGGGTACCGGGGGCATGAAGAGGCGTTCCTTGTCCCTGGGGAAATGGTGATGGTTCCCGTGCATGACGTACACGAACTTTTGCGCCCTTTCACTCTCTCCGACCCAATGGAATACGAAGCGGTGCATCAGGTATTCGAAGAAGGTCCAAAACAGGCCGCCTGCCAGGAAAACCCCGGCGATCTCCATTAAGGAAAATTTGAGGTGAATGCCGCTATAATACAGGGAGCAAACGATCAATGGCAGGTAAATGCCCCAAATCACCAAAGGATGGGTCTTGGTGAGCATTTCCAGGTAGTGGTTCTTGAACAACTGCGCCTGGCCCTTATTATGTATCTTATCAAACTTCATGCGATCACAATTTAAGGAACATTCCTTTCCCGCACAGCAACTGCCCCGGACCGCAAAAATACGAATAACCGCAATAAGTCGAGCAGTTTATACCCTTAAGGACCAATCTCCTGCCGGGAGGGGTGGCCGGGCGGGGTAGCCAGGCGGGGTAGCGGGGGGCACGGGGGACGGGTAGCGGGGGGCAAGGCGAAGGCCTATCGGTCATAAGTAAGCTTGAACCGGTTCAGGTCCGGGGAATAGCGTCTTGGCCGTTGCCGCTCATAGCGGTAAATAATCTCCCCCAGCTCGCTGAAAAAAGGGTAGCCGACCTGGTCATAGTCATATTTATCATCATTCAATACCCCGTCGCTGTTGACATAGATCACCCCGGCCAGCATGAATTCGACCTTATTCTTAAAGTCGACGATATAGGCGATATCGGTCAAAAAGCCGTAGGACCAGCCCGGCTTGTTGAAGATACGAATGTAGGGGGGAATGGGGCGGCGGCCGGCCTTGAACATCCAGAACTTGGCGTAGCTGTCGAAATATTCGGCGCTGTCATAATGGGGATGGACGGATTCGGAAGGCAATTCCGACATGTACCGGAAGAGAAAGCGTTCATCGTCGGGGGTCAGGTGAAACCGTTGGCGGGGCGGTACGGAGGCGGGGAACAAAACGGAACGCAGGATCATCTGCAGGTCCCGGAGCGGAACATTATTATGGCGTGTGAAGTCCATGGGCGTCCTGATCAGGCTGTCATGGCTGTCCATATGGGCGTTCCCGATCAATACCTGCCGGCGGAAATCGAAATCCAGGTTGGCGGTAGCGGGGGGCTGGGCGTAGAGGAGTTTGCCGTCCTTCACAAACCGGACGGGATTGGTATGCTTATTCTGATCCTCATTCATGGGTACGAAGCGGCGCGTGATACGGATATCAGGATAGCCCATTTCCCAGAGGCGTTTGTTAATCGTCTCCTGGCCGAGGAACTCATAGAGCCGGTTATAGGCGTCGTTGTCGCTAACGAGGAAGATCTTCTTGATATAGTTGGCTATCGAAGGGAGCCCGTCGGCCGAGCTGGTATCGCGGCTGACGGCGGTTTGACCGCTGTAGGCGCTGTCGGTGAGCATGGGCGTAAATTTGTCGATCCCATATCGGGCGAGACGGTCCATTTTTTCCAGGGCAAGGAAGGCCAGCGGCATCTTGACGGTGGAGGCCGGGTTGAAATATTCCAGCGGATCCAAGCGCAGGCTGTAGTCCTGAAAATGGGGAACATTGTTTGCGTCCCGGTCGATCCGCGTATAGATAACCTGGTACCGGAAGGAGTCGGGCTTGTCGAGGATATTATTGAGAAAGGGCGAGGCCTGCTGCCTGAGCAATTTCAGGAGAAAGGCCGGATCGTCCTTCTGCGGCGGCTGAGGCGCCTGCTGCGCCGTGGTCCTTGCGGGGGCCAGGAGCAGGGCGGTGATCGCGGGCAGAAAGGCCATGGCCATAGCGGGGAATGCGAATCGTGATGGCATGGGATTAAAGCTACGAATGCGGGGTTAGACGACGGAAAAAATATTCCTTTACCTTTGGCGTCCAACCGATCATTCCATGAAGATTGTCTCCTACCTGAAAGAAGAACGAGATCAATTGGCCATCCTGGTGGATGGCCTGCTGTTTGATATCGACACGATCCATCCCGATATCCCCAACAATATCGGGCTGTTCCTGAATTACTGGGATGAGCTTTTGCCGCTGGCGCAGGCCGGCGAGCTGGCCATCCTCGAGGGTCATATCAGCCGGGGCAGGGGTTTCCCGGTCGACGAGGTACAGGTACTCGCTCCGGTACCCTTCCCTACCAGTTGCCGGGACGGTTATGCATTCCGGCAGCATGTCGCGGCCGCGCGCCGCAATAGGGGCGTGCCAATGATCCCGGAATTCGATCAATACCCGGTACTCTATTTCACGAACCATCATAGCATACAAGGACCCGGCAACATTCGATGCATGCCCGATCATTTGAAGAAACTGGACTTCGAGCTGGAGGTGGCCATCGTCATCTCGAAGGGTGGCCGCAATATTCCCGCCGAAAGGGCCGATGAATATATCGCCGGGCTGATGATCATGAACGATATGAGCGCAAGGCAGCTGCAAATGGAAGAAATGCTTCTCAACCTGGGCCCAGCGAAAGGAAAGGACTTCTGCACGGTAACGGGTCCCTGGCTCGTCACCCTGGATGAACTGGAGCCTTTTGAAACCCCTTGCAAGCCGGGACATACCGGCAAGTCCTGGAACCTGCGGATGCAATGCCGGATCAATGGCGAGACGGTCAGCGATGGCAACCTGGGCGATATGGATTGGACCTTCGCCGAGCTGATCGAGCGGGCCAGTTACGGGGCCGACCTGATGCCCGGCGATGTGATCGGCAGCGGGACGGTGGGGACGGGCTGCCTGCTGGAACTGAATGGCACGGGCAGGCTGAACGATCCGGGCTATGCGGAGCAATGGCTGCAGGTGGGGGATGTCGTCGAGTTGGACGTCGATTCGTTGGGCATCCTTTCGAATACGATCGTAGCCGAAGAACCGGAGGACGGAGCGCTGCTTTCCCTGCTTGACAAGAAGAAAATACCCGCCTTAACCAATCCTCCTTTATGATCGTCGATCTGGCAGCCGTTTCGCCTGCGGAGCGGCAAGACTACCTGCAACATGCCATCGGGCCGCGGCCGATCTGTTTCGCGAGTACGGTCAATGCCGGGGGCGAGGTGAACCTGAGTCCGTTCAGCTTTTTCAATATGTTCTCTTCGACGCCGCCGATCCTCATCTTTTCCCCCTGCAGAAGAGTCAGGGATAATACCACCAAGCACACGCTCCAGAATGTCCTGGAGGTACCGGAGGTGGTCATCAATATCGTGGATTACGACCTGGTGCAGCAGGTCAGTCTTTCCAGCTGCGAATATGCAAGAGGCGTGAATGAATTCGTGAAGGCGGGGCTGACGCCGGCCGCCGCTACGCTGGTTCGACCGCCGCTGGTGAAAGAGAGCAAGATCAATATCGAATGCCGCGTCATCGAAGTGAAGCCGCTCGGCACGGAGGGCGGCGCGGGCAACCTGGTCATCTGCGAAGCCTTGCGGATGCATGTGGCGGACAGCATCCTGAATGAAAAGGGGCGCATCGACCAGCGCCTTCTGCATCATGTGGCCCGCCTGGGCGGCAACTGGTATGCGCGGGTGGATGAGCACAGCCTGTTCGAGGTGGAGAAGCCGAACACCGAATTGGGCATCGGGGTGGACGCCCTGCCTGCTCCGATACGGGAAAGCAAGATCCTCAGTGGAAACGATCTGGGGCGGCTGGCCAATGTGCGTGAATTACCCCTTGTCGATCCTTCTTTTGACGACGCGCGGCTCGCGTCCATCTTTCAATACTTTTCAGTGAACCCGACCGATATGGAAAGAGAGCTCCATGTCTATGCCAGGGAACTATTGGCGCAGGGGAAGACGCGGGAGGCCTGGCAGGTGCTGCTGGCCTTGAATTAGAAATTCGATTACCTTTGCCGCAATTTTGTGACAACAGCATTCAGCCATGCCAACGGCTTCTGCAATATGACTACAACCAATTTATCGGAACAGGAGATCATTCGCCGTGAGAAACTCGCCGAGTTGAAGAAACTGGGGATTGACGCCTATCCTGCCCCCTTGTACCCCGTCAATACGACCGTTGCCTATATCCGGGCGCATTACCAGCCGCCCGTTGCGGGGGGCGGGGCTGTTGCGGGTGGCGCCGGGGACGCGGGTTCGGGGGGCGTCGGGGGTAAGAATGACGACAGGGCCCTGACGGATGCGTGCCTTGCGGGCCGGATCATGAGCATCCGGGATATGGGCAAGGCCTCCTTTGCCGTATTGCAGGACAGTACCGGCCGGATCCAGTTATACATCAAACGCGACGATATCTGTCCGGGTGAGGACAAGACCCTGTATGACAAGGTTTGGAAACATCTCATGGACCTGGGCGACATCGTCGGCGTGAAGGGCTATGTCTTCACCACGCGGACCGGAGAGACCTCCGTGCATGTCAGGGAACTGACGCTGCTCAGCAAATCGCTGAAGCCGTTGCCGGTGGTAAGAGAAAAGGAAGGCGAGACCTTCGATGCCGTCACGGATCCGGAATTCAGGTACCGTCAGCGCTATGCCGACCTCATCGTCAATCCGCAGGTAAAAGAAACCTTTGTGAAGCGGACGAGGATGATCAACGCGATGAGAACCTTTCTGAATGAACGGGGCGCCGTCGAAGTGGATACGCCCGTATTACAAAGCATCCCCGGAGGCGCCGCTGCCCGGCCCTTCGTCACTCACCATAATGCGCTGGACGTTCCCTTCTATTTGCGGATCGCCAATGAGCTGTACCTGAAGCGGCTGATCGTCGGCGGTTTCGACTGGGTCTATGAATTCAGCCGCAACTTCCGTAATGAGGGGATGGACCGGACGCATAATCCGGAATTCACCGTGCTGGAATTCTACGTTGCCTATAAGGACTATCTGTGGATGATGGAGACGACCGAACAGTTGCTGGAGGCGACGGCGATCGCGACGAACGGAAGCACGAAGGCGATGGTCGACGGCAAGGAGGTGGACTTCAAAGCGCCTTACCGCCGCATTACGATGTACGATGCGATCAGGGAACATACCGGCATCGACATCAGCGGGCTCGACGAGGCGGGGCTGAGGGAGGTTTGTCACAAGCTGCACATTCATGCCGATGCCACGATGGGCAAGGGCAAGCTGATCGACGAACTCTTCAGCGGAGCTTGCGAGGATGAGTACGTACAACCCACCTTCATAATCGACTATCCGGTAGAAATGAGCCCGTTGACCAAACGTCACCGGAGCAAGGCGGGCCTGGTAGAGCGATTCGAGCTGATCGTGAACGGGAAGGAGATCGCCAATGCCTATACCGAACTGAATGACCCGCTGGACCAGCGGGAGCGGTTTGAAGACCAGTTGAAATTGATGGAGCGTGGAGACGACGAGGCGATGTTCATCGATCATGACTTTCTGCGCGCACTCGAATACGGCATGCCGCCCACGTCGGGCATCGGGTTCGGCATTGACCGGATCGTGATGCTGCTGACCGGGCAGCCGAGCATCCAGGATGTGTTGTTATTCCCGCAGATGAGGCCGGAACCTGCGAAGCAGCTCACTGAGACCAATGAAAAGACTTCATGATCGAAGTAAAGAACGCCGGAAGAGACGTTGGAGAAGCCGAAATGACCGGAGGTTTCATTTAAAAATGAGGCGTCCTTCATTCATTATAAAGTTGTAGAGCATTTCTTTAATAGTCATATCGCATATCTGACGCAGCCTGTCAACTTCATCCCTGAAAACTATCCCGTCATATATAAATTTGATCAGGGTATGGTCGCCTTTCGGCAAATTGCCGCGACGCTGTCTTTGTTTGCCATTTGCTTTATTTGCGCTTTTTTACTGTGAAGTGAAGAGATCCTTCCAGAGCGGAAGAAAAAAAACCTCCCGCCTTTGAACGGGAGGAGGGCGTTGCCTTTTACCCAGGATTAAAAATGAAAAGACGTCAGGTCGTTGTCAGGATGAACTGCTTAAAGGAACAGGTCATTCATAAGTTTCTGGTCGGGATTGACGGCATACTTGCCGAAGTCGGTGATCCCTTCCGATTTAAGAACGTCCTCATCAATAAAAAAATTGCCCGTCGTTTCAAAAGAAGGTTTTTGAAGGATATGGAAGGCGGCATCGGCCACTATTTCGGGCGTCCGGCTGCGCTGCATCAGGAAGTCGCCGCCGAGCAGGTTCTGGACGGCCGCGGTGGCGATCGTCGTCTTCGGCCAAAGGGCATTTGCCGCGATCCGGAAGGGCTTCAGCTCTTCGGCCAGTCCCAGGATGATCATGCTCATGCCATACTTGCTCATCGTGTAGGCCAGGTGGGGTGAAAACCAGCGGGGATCGAGATTCAGCGGGGGGGAAAGGTTCAGGATATGCGGATTTTGGGCGGCCTTCAGATGGGGCAGGCAGGCCTGGCTCATGAAAAATGTGCCACGCACATTGATCCCGTGCATGAGATCCCAGCGCTTCGGGGGGGTGTCTGCGGTAGGCGTCAGGCTGATGGCGCTTGCGTTGTTGATCAGGATATCGATCCCGCCGAAGGTGCTCACCGTGGCGTCCACGACTTGTTTGATGCTGTCCTCGAACCGGATATCGCCCTGCAAGGGCAATACCTTGCCGGTTCCGGCTTTTTCGATCTCTTCGGCCGCCGTATAGATCGTTCCTTCGAGTTTCGGATTGGGCTCCGCGGTCTTCCCTACTATGGCGATATTCGCGCCCTCTTTGGCGAGGCGGATCGCGATCGCTTTCCCAATGCCGCGGCTGCCTCCGGTGATGAGAACGTTCTTTGATGCGAAGCTCATAATTAATTGATTAATAGTAGTTTATATGTTATCCATTTAACGACTCGGCGATGGGTATATAAAGATAGGGGATTCTACCAGTCTGCCTCTTCGTAGTTCTACGAGTTTGATAGTAATAACTGTACGACAGAAGTCTCGCACAATTGCTCTTGTGAAAGCTTTAACAGTTCTGTATGTTTGTATTGTTAAGTATGATTGATACAGCGATTCGAATCCAAAACATCCTTTGAGAAACCAAGCATCAAAAAATCCTAGAGAAACCAAGTCCAATAAATCCGAAGAAAAGCCAATCCTGAAATCCTGAAAAACCGATCAGAAACCGAACATCCTGAAAAACCAAGAATCGACGCTCAATCAAAACTTATCCTGAAATCCAAAATCCAAGCGAGATCCAAATCCTACGAAGAGAACCGACTTAAAATTTGTACCTATTGATGGCCACGAAATTGTTGGTAAGGTATCGTACAAAGTAATTGAAAAGTCCCGGGTAAAACCGGGACTTTTCTTTTTTGTCCAAAAGGATAGATCAGCGGAGGATGGTTTCTATGGTTGTTTGTAAACCAGGACTTTGAACGTATCGGGGATACGCGTCTTCTTATCCTCCTTCAGGTCGTATGCGCTGAAATAAAGCCTTCTGGCTGTCGCGTCGAATGCCATGGTCTTGGCCCGGTAGGAGGTGCTCAGCGTTTGCACGACGGCATATTGATCGGCAGATTGCTGCCGGATGACGGTGGCCGTGCCATCGCCATTTGAGCAATAGATCAGCCCTTCCCCCGGATCATAAACGACCGCATCAACGCCTGCCCCGATGGGAACGGTCGTGATCACCTTTCCCGTATTGGCGTCCAGAACGGTCATTCCCTTGTTTTGGCGGCATACCGCAAACAGGCGCTGATTGGTCTTGTCCAGCGCCAGCCCCGTCGGGCCTCCACAAGGGGAAAGGGGGAAGCTGTGCAGGATCTTCAGTGAAGCCGCATCGATGACATTCATCACATTCTTGTCTTCCACATTGTTATAGACCAGACCCTGGCCATTTGACACGGCAAATTCGGGCGTGCCGCCAAGTGAAATGCTGCCGACCTGGGTAAGGGTAGCTGCGTCGATCACCGAGGCATCCTGGCTGTCCCCGTCGAAGGTGAACACCCGGCGGGTAAACGGATCGTAGAGGATCGCATCCGGGTCTTTGCCGGTGATGGGGATTGTTTTCAGGGTCTTCATAGTGACCAGATCGAAAGCCACGACGCTATTGCCCTTTCCATCGCTGATAAATCCCCTCCCCAGCCCGGACGCGATCGCGATGCCATGCACGCCGGTCATGCCGCCAATCGAACCGGCGAGCTGCCCCGTACGTACGTCAATCACGTCGACCGTGGTGCCATGGGAGACAAATAACCTATCGCTACCCTGATCAAAGCACAGGTAATCATATCCCCCGTTGCCAGGCAGGGGGATGGTCTTATCCAATGTGAATGGCCGGTAGGGTTGAGCATGTGCGGGCATGTATCCTGCCGCCAGCAGCAGGGTACTGAACAGAATGATGATGGATGGTCTCATGAAGGACGATTTTTAGTGTTTATTGCCCTTCCCATCGGAGGTATATGCGCCGATATCGGCATTGTAGGTCAGATTCCCTTTTCCGATGGCCGGGGAGCCCGGGTTCAGGTGAAAGTCGTTGCCCGTTGCCGCGCCGTTGGGGGTGGCCACTTTCCCGTCATAACTCTTGAATTGCGGGTCCTTATCGCCTACCGCGGTGGAAATGAGATCGGAAGCCTTCGGTTTGCCTACTCCGTCGCCCGGATAAAAATTTGCGCGGATCGAAATGGGTGCGTTCCCGCCGGCCGAGGTGGTATCGACGTAAGTGTTCACCGAGGCATAGAACAGATTATTGCCGTATTTGGTATTGATCGTATCGGCGCCGGCAAATATCTCCAGTCCCTGATAATCATTTACCATCAGGTTGTTGTAAATATTGGCCCTGGCGTTCAGGTCGATCGAAATGCCTCTGCCCGGTTCGGCCGCGCCGCGCCTCCAGCCATTGCTGACCAGGGTATTATTGTACACGTCGATGCTGGTTTGGGGGATGGGCACCGTGCTGCTCGTCTCCATCTTAATCCCGCTGCCTGCCTGGCTGTATACGACATTATAGGCCACCACCCCGGTGGCGCCGCTCTTGATATTGATGGCCTCGCCGTCGGTACTGCCGGAGCAAAGGATTGTATTGCGAAGGATCGTGATGTGGCAACCTCCTTGCAGGCGCAGCAGGTCGTCCTGGCCATTCGTAAACCATGAATCTTCGATATCGACGTTGATAGGCACGGTCACGGAAACCGATTTGCGCGGATCGCCGCCCGGATCCGGGCCTCCGGTATTGTCAATATGGGTCCATTTGATCGTTACCGCCTGCGCACTATCGCACTGAAAGCCGCCCCAGCTGCCCGGTTTCTGGGAGTCGGAATTGAATTCGATCGGTTGGCTTTGGGTACCCACGAGATTCAGGACGCCCTGCACGGTGATCTGCGCATTGTTCTTGATGATGACCGTTACCCCCTGTTGGGAGGCGAGGGTGTCTCCCGCCTTGATCGTAAGATCGCCGGTGATCGTGTAACTATTGCCTGTCGTCAGTGTGCCCTTTACAAAGCCGGAGATATTTCCGGGCGAGATCGGATTCGACGAAGGTACGGTCGGCGTAATGATCGTGGTCTGGTCATTGCCGCTCTTGGAGCAAGACCCGAATCCTGCCGTCAGGATCAGGAGCGCCAAATACAATTTTCCATTTTTCATTTTATTATCATTTTATGGTTTGTTAGATGAATGAACTATTGGGAATACCGCAACCCGAAGCTGAAATTGAGCTTGGTGATCTCCCGGTCTACAAGCAGGGAATTGATCTGCTGCCGCACCGCCGTATTGAGCAGGTTATTCCATTTCGTGAACAGGACGAACCGGTGGTTACGCAATTGCTGTTCGGCCGACAGCGATAAATTGGATTGGGGTTGTTGATAATAGTCATATCCGTAAATGGGATAGACCAGCGCGATGGATTTTCCGATATACTGGAAGGCCAGCTGGACATAGCTGCCTTTTTTCGTATCCCGGTAGAGGAGTGACAGGTTGAGCGTATGGTCCGTTTGGCCCTGCAAGGATCGCTCCTGCAAGGTGTCGGGTTGTGCATAGCCGGTCGCCAGGTTATAGTAGGATTTTGTGGAGGAGATCCTTGAGTCAAGGTAGGTATAGTTCCCCGTTATCCCCAGCTTTCCGAAATAGCGGGTATAGGCCAGTTCGAGGCCATAGTCCATGGCGGTACCAAAGTTTTCGGGCTCAAAGGTGGTGCCTGAAACGTAGGCGCTCTCGATGGGATTTTGGATGCTCTTGTAAAAGATGCCGGCGAAAAAGGCCTCCTCCTCATGAGGGTAGTACTCATAACGGAGGTCATAGTTATCCGAGACGGTATGATTAAGGTAAGGATTGCCGGTCGTTGCCGTGGCGCTGCTGACGCTCAGGCGGGTGGCCGGAACCAGGTCATAATAATTCGGCCGGGAGATCCCTTTGTAATAGGATGCCCGAAGGTTGGTCTTTTCATTCAGCTTGAACCGGACCATGATGCTCGGCAGGAGGTCCGTGTAATTCTTTTTTACCCCATTGATCCCGGCAGGGTAGAATGTGTTCAATGAATACCCTTGTTCCGTCTTCTCCACCCGCATGCCGCCAAAAACATCGAAGAGCGGAACGCTGACCTTGAACTCTCCATAGCCTGCCGCCACATTCTCATAGAGACGGTATTTGTTCTTGTCGTAGTCATAGGTGCCGCTGCTGTTGTATACGGTCCATTGGGCGGAGTCGATGTTCGTAAAAACCTGCTTCACGCCGTTGCTGGCCGTGGTAGGTTTCAGATCGTATGAATCCTGTATGTTATATCTCGTTTTGTGACGATAGAGGCCGCCGACCTTCAGTTCCAGTAACCCACCGGAATGCAGTTTGGATTTATAGGACAGATTGGCCATGCCGTCCAGGTCCTGATCCTCATTGTGTTGCCAGATACGGGTGATGTCATCGAAATAATTGGCCGTCTCCACGAAGGAATAGGGACCGTTCTGGTCGCCGGTCGTATGGACGGTGTCGATCTTCTTATTCAGGGAGAGGTCCGCCATGTCCGGGGTCCGCTTGGCCGCATAGGAGTAGACGCCTGTCCAATCGAGCAGGAAATGATCGGAGAGAATATGTTTGCCTTCCAGCTTGGTCGTTTCCAGGAATTGGCGGCTCGTGACGGTGGTATAGTCGGTACTTACCGGCCCTGTACCGGGGACGGTTCTTCCGCCATTCCCGCCGAAGATGGACGTGTCGATGATCACGCGCGACTGGGCCAGCAAACTATACAGGCCTACGCTTGTCAGGCTGATCTTATTTTTTTCATCGATGTGATAATCGAGGTGAAGGGTCAAGCCGCTGTTCATCTGCTGAGTAGAAAAGCTGCGGTTGGCAAAATCCGAGATGGCCGGCGCGCCGTTGGAATGAATATCGGGCGCCGCCTGGTTAAAGATGGAATTGCTCCCGTAATATTGGTTCTGATAGCCGGCGGCAAGCAACAGGCCGAACTTTCTGCGCGCAAAGCGCCGTCCCCAGGTGAGCGCGGCGACCGTATTGGGGATGGGCCTTACCGCATCGAACTTCAGGTTTGACCGGCTGAAATCATTTGGCTGCGCGATATAGGAAGAGCCGTATTTTTCGATAGGGCTTTTTTGGCTGATGTCAGAACGGGAGAATTGGTTGAAGGATTGATCCATGAAGATCTTGTTGTAACCCAGGGACCCGAGCAATCGGAAGGTCGTCTTCCCGGGAGCATCCTTCATGACCATATTGACGGTGCCGCCGATCGCATCTCCTTCCATTTCGGGCAGCAGGGATTTATGCACTTCAATGCTGCCCAGGAGATCGGAGGGCACAATATTCAGCGGGACGTAGCGTGATTTGTCGTCCGGACTGGTGATCTTGATCCCGTCGATGAGCGTATTCGTATAGCGTGGATCAAGGCCCCGGACGATCGGATAAGCCTCGTCGCCGCCTCCGTTATGCTGAATGGTCAGGCCGCTCATCCGTTGCAGTACGTTGGCGGCATTGATATCGGGGGAACGCTCCATGGATTTGGCCGATATCACATTTAAGATATTGTTCGCTCTTTTTTCCCGTTGCCTGGAACCGGCATCTTCCTCCTGGCTGATCTTACCATATACATCGACCTCACCGAGCGTGCCGTCACCGACCTCCATCCCGATGTCGATCTTCTCCGTTTCGTTCTCTTTGAGACGGACATGGCGACTGACCGACCGGTAGCCTACATATTCCACTGTGAGCGTATATTCTCCATGGGGTACATTGGCCAATATGAACCGGCCATTGCTATCTGTGACCGTATGCAGCGCGGTATTCGTCAGGTGGACGAAAGCGCCGGCCAGGGGTTCATGATCCCTGCCAGTCAATCTTCCCTTGATGGCGGATGTTTGTGCGACAACCACAAGGGATAAAAAAAACAAACAAATCAGCAGAGCGATCCTCATTCCAGCCTTTTCAGCGAAAGTAGATGTACCGTCGACTACGCCGCTTTTTGAGGTCGCGAATTAATGATTTGGTTACGATTTGATCGCAGAGAATTATAGATTGCATAACCTACGATTCATATCCGGCCGTTAACTTCATGAATATTCAGAATTCAACCAGAATGAGATCATATTGGCTTAACATGCGTGTCTTGCGATCCTGCTTATTGCCGGTCGCTAGTGCGCGTCCGCGGGCAGGGCAACATTCCTCTTGAACTTCTGCAGAAAGACGATCGGGATGCAAAAGAGGACGAACACGCCGATGGTCAGGTACAGATTGTCATAGGTGACCAGCAGGGTTTGTTTGGTCAGGAGCCCTTCGAAGGCGCGGTTAGCCATCTGGGCTGCGTCGAAGGCGCTGCGGCCCTGGGCCTCGAAGTTTTGGATCATGGCCGTCTTGCGCTGTACGAAGGCGGGATTATAGTCGCTGAAATTCGGCAGGAGGGCGGTGCGCACGACCTGCGATTTGGTGTGGATCAGGGTCGTGAGGATGGCGATGCCGAAACTGCCCCCGAGCTGTCGTCCCATGTTATTGAGGCCCGTACCCTGCCCGATATCCGGCCCATGCAGGTCCTGGAGCGCCAGCGTGGTCAGGGGGACAAAGAGGATGGCCATCCCCACCCCGCGAACGACCAGCGGCCAGAAGAAATCCCCGGTCCCCGACTCCAGCGTCGAATTCGACAACATCAGGCAAAAGACGAAGAACAGGAAGAACCCACCGGTGGCCATGAACTGGCCGGGCACCCCTCGTTTAAGCATCATCCCCACGAAGGGCATGAGGCAGATGGTGGCCATGCCGCTGGGAAAGAGGATCACGCCGGTCTGCTGCGCGGAAAAGCCGAGCAGATTCTGGCAAAAAACGGGGAATACGAAGACCGACCCATACAGGGCGAAGCCCAGCACGAAGGAGGTCGCGATGCCGATGGCAAAGCTCCGGTTCTTGAGGATCCGGAAATTCACGATGGGATGGTCCGTGCTCAGCTCCCGCCAAATGAACAGGATCACGGCGATCACCGTCGCAAAGGCCAATACCGCGATATAGGTTTTGGAGAACCAGTCCTCCGATTCTCCTTTTTCCAGGACCACCTGGAGACTGCCGACCCCGACGGCCAGGAGAAGGATGCCCCACCAGTCGATGGGTTTACTCCGTCCGTATCGCGGCGATTCCCGCACGAAGGCCGAGACGAGGAAGGCGGCGACCGCGCCGATCGGTATGTTCACGTAGAATATCCAGGGCCAGTCAAAATGATCGGTGATATAGCCTCCGATGGTCGGTCCGACGGTCGGGCCAACCACGGCGCCCAGCCCGAAGAGGGCGGTCGCCATGCCGAGCTCTTCGCGGGGCCAGGTCTCCATCAGGATGGCCTGCGCCGTAGAGAGCAATCCACCGCCCGCCAGGCCCTGCAGGATCCGGAATGCCACCAGTTCGCCGAGACTATGCGCATTTCCGCAAAGGAAGGAGGCGAAGGTGAAGACCAATATCGA
>JAUZNZ010000012.1 GCA_030706735.1 Bacteroidota bacterium
ACGCGGGTGACCAGGATGTCCTCATAGTGTGAACGATTGAAGATTTGGATCAGTCCTTTCCCCGGAGCATGCTCATGGATGCGCCATAGAAAATCGTGGGACAACTCCTCCGCAGTGGGTTCTTTGAAGGATTTGACCTGGACGCCCTGGGGATTTAGTTTCCCGAAAACATTCCTGATCGTCCCGTCCTTGCCGCTTGCATCCATGCCCTGGATGACGACCAGCATGGAATGCCCGGATTCGGCATACAAGAGATTCTGCAATTCGTCCAGCTCCAACAATATCTTGTCGAGCTTTTCCTTCGTCTCTTTTTTGTCGAACTCCGAAGGCGCCCGCGTATCGATCTCTTTCAGCCTGATCTTTCCCATAGTCCCGCATTTTGGTGAGCGTCTATACGGACATGATCTCCTTTTCCTTGGCGGCTAAATGCTTTTCCACCATGCTGATAAATTTATCGGTCAACTCCTGCATGGATTTTTCCGCATCCTTCGCCTCGTCCTCGCTCAACCCGTCCTTCTGCAATTTCTTTACCTGCTCGATCGCTTCGCGACGGATACTGCGAATGGCTACCCTGGAATGCTCCCCCTCGCCATTGGCCCTCTTCACGAATTCCTTCCTTCTTTCCTCGGTAAGGGGCGGCATGAACAGGCGGATGAGGTTCCCGTCGTTTTGGGGGGTGACGCCCAGGTTGGCCGCAATGATGGCCCTTTCGATGGGCTGAAGCATATTCTTTTCCCAGGGCTGGATGGTCAATGTCCTGGCGTCCATGACGGATACATTACCGACCTGGTTGAGTGGAGTGAGGCTACCGTAATAATCGACCGTGAGCCCGTCCAGCATCTGCGGGTTGGCCTTTCCCGCCCGGATCTTGACGAGTGCGGACTCCAGGTGACCAAGCGCTTTCTTCATCGAATCCTGCGCTTCTTCAAGGATAAATGCTAAATCGTCTGACATAGTGGATTGATTTGCAATGCTGCAAACCTACAGAAATTTCCTTAACCAACGAAAGCGGGGCAGGGAGGATCAGTTCTTCTGTTCCAATAAGGAATCGTTCACCAGGGAGGCCAGTTTGGACGCTTTCTTCAGTTCGCCGGTTTCCTTGATCACATTTCTCGCGACAAAAAGGCGCGGGGCGGGCCGCAGATAGTAAACCAGGGCGATCACGACGAAAAAGACGGCCACATCCGAAAGGATCAGCAGCGTGACGTCGAGACTCCTGAGCAGATAGACGAGGACGATGGCGGCGGTATTGATCGCGACCAGGATAAAGGTGATCGACATATGCGAGAACCCCTTGTCAAGCAAGAGATGGTGGATATGATTCCTGTCGGGGCTGAATGGGCTTCGACGATGCAGGATGCGAATGCTGAATACCCGCAGCGTATCCAATAACGGGATCATCAGGATGGTGAAACCGATGGCCGGCGAACTGGGGATCGGATACGCCACATCGGGGGTATTGGCCACATTGATGAATTTGATGACCAGTATGGCGTTGATCGTTCCCACCAACAGGGACCCCGTATCTCCCATGAAGATCTTGGCAGGCTGGAAATTGAATATCAGAAAGGCGAGCAGGCTGCCGGCCAGGGAAAAAGCAATGATGGAATACGGCAGCATATTCACGCTCAGGAAATAGATCCCGAAGACCAGCGTAGACAGGAGCCCCAGTGACCCGGCCAGGCCGTCCACCCCATCGATCAGATTGAACGAATTGATCACGACGATCACCGCGAAATAGGTCAGCAGAAGGCTGAACATCTCGGGCAATTGATAGATCCCCAGAAATCCATGCATGCTCCTGATCTGGATCTGGCCATAATAGATGATAATAAATGCCGCCAGCACCTGGCCGATGAACTTCTTCACGGGTGAGATCACCAGGATATCGTCCTTCAGCCCCAGGAAGAAAATGACCATGGCTGCGGCAATAAAATATTGAAGATCAACAGTTTGGTTGAAATGAACGGTAAGCAGGCATCCGAAGATGAATCCGGCGAATATGCCCAGTCCCCCCAGGGGAGTAATGGGCGAATGATGGATCTTGCGCTCATCGGGCATATCGAAGAGCTTCTTCATTTCGGCCACATTAATTATTGCAGGAATGGCTAGGAAGGTTATTGTAAACGCGATGGCAACTGAAAGTAGAACATCGAACATCTGCCGTGGTTTAAATGGTGTACAAAAATAGAGTAATCTTTGATAATTGCTATTAAAATCGGCTCATAAATAAGCAAAGATCGGACCCGGGGGTCCGCTTCGGGCTCGTTCAGGTCTTTGATAGTCGTGCCTTCAATATGCCGGTAGAGAGCAAAAAATGGATGCCTGTGGAAAGAATTCGGGCGGAAAATTAAGACAAAACTTTGCCAATTCAAAAAAGCTTCGATAATTAAAAACCATTAGCTTTGCTGCCTACATTTGAAAGAAACCCCCCTATATGGCTGATTTAAAAGCAATTGCTTCACAGATCCGGAGAGACATCCTTCGCATGGTGCATGGCTGCAGCAGCGGTCACCCCGGTGGGTCCCTGGGTTGCACGGACTACTTCACGGCTCTCTACTTCCAGGTGATGAAACACGATCCGCGGTTCCATATGGACGGGGTGAATGAGGACCTTTTCTTTTTGTCCAATGGGCACATCTCACCCGTTTTTTATTCGACTCTGGCAAGGTCAGGCTATTTCGACATCAAAGAACTGGCTACCTTTCGTAAGATCAACTCCAGGCTGCAGGGACACCCCGCCACACACGAACATCTGCCGGGGGTCCGGATGGCCAGCGGATCTCTCGGCCAAGGCATGAGCGTCGCCATCGGCGCAGCCCTCACTAAAAAACTCAATAAAGACAAAAATATTGTCTTCTCCCTCCATGGCGACGGGGAACTCGACGAGGGGCAAAACTGGGAAGCCATTATGTTTGCACCCCACCATAAGGTGGATAACCTGATCTCCACCGTAGACTGGAACGGGCAGCAGATCGACGGCACGACGGAAAAAGTATTGAGCCTGGGAAATATCCATGACAAGTTCGCCGTATTCGGCTGGCTGACCCTGGACATGAACGGGAATGATGTCGACGAGGTCGTTTCCACCCTGGAAAAGGCCAAAACCATGACGGGCCAGGGTAAGCCCATCGCCATCATGATGCACACGATCATGGGCAAGGGCGTCGACTTCATGGAAAACGACCACAACTGGCATGGCGTCGCTCCCAATGACGAGCAATTGAAAAAAGCCCTGGCGCAGCTGCCGGAAACGTTGGGGGATTATTAGCTCCGCAGCTCGATAGGCTCCCGGGCCGCTTTTCGTGAAGGGAACCAGGACGCCAGCAACGCGACGACCAATATCGTGGATAGCACCAGTACAAAGTCGGTCGCCACCAGTTTAACCGGATAATAGTCGATCAGGAAGGAGCCACCCTGCAACGGGACGAGCTTATACCTGATCTGCAGCCAGCAGATGATCGCGGCCACGAGGATCCCCAATCCTCCCCCCAGGCTGCCCAGCAGCAATCCCTCGCTCAAAAAGATCCGCTGAATATAACTATTGTTCGCGCCCAGCGCCTTCAATACATGGATGTCTTTCTGCTTTTCCCATACCAGCATGGTCAGGGCGCCGACCATATTGAAGGCCGCCACCGCCAGGATCAGCGTCAGCACGACATAGATCACCCATTTTTCGGTTCGCATGACCGTATACAGGCTTTGGTTCTGCTCATAACGCGTCTGCACGCTGTACCCCTGCCCCAGTACCTGCTGCACTTCCTCTTTACGCTGTGCGGCCAGCAGCGGGTCGTCGACGGAGAGCTCCAGCCCGCTGTATTCATCAGGACCGAATCCGGCCACGCGTCTCACGAAATCCAGGTTGGTGATGACATATTTGTCGTCGAATTCCTGTTGGATGACGAAAGTCCCCGCACTGGATATATAGGCATTGCTGATCGAAGACATGGGGTCTGTCGCCAGATCGTTCCCCCTTTTGAAGAGATAAACGGAAAGCGGGACGATCTCCCTTTCCGCCTCGACACCGAGCGCATTTTCAATCCCGGAGCCCAGGATGGCCAGGGGATGGTCGCTGTCGCCCAACTGGAATTTCCCCTTCATGGTCTTGTCGGCAATGCGCGTCACCTTGACGAAATTGCTGTCCACGCCCTTCAGGCTGACCTTGGATTGCTGGTCGCCATTTCGGATCAATGCTTCCGACTCGGCCACCAGGGACATCGAATGAATGCCCGGCAGGGCGGTAAGCTGCTGCAATTGGTCAGGGGTCAGCGTGATCGTCTTCCCGGAACGGGGTGATACGCGCAAGTCCGGATAGAAGCTGCTGTACAGGGATTTCACCAGGTCCTCGAATCCGTTGAATACGCTAAGCACCAGGATCAGCGAGGCCGTTCCGACGACAATGGCCGTCATGCTCACCCAGGAAATGATATTGATCGCATTGGTGGATTTCTTGGCTTTGAAATAGCGCCAGGCGAAGAGAAAGTTCATGGCTGATCGGGCGGTGCTCCCTCGCTGAGTTTCTTCAAGAGCTGCTCCATTTTGGACGCATGTTCCTGCGTGTCGTCCAGCACATATTGCAGCAGGGGTATGCGACGCAATTGGTGTTTTACGCGCGAGGCGAGTTCACGTTTGATCTCCCAGCCCCGTTCCTCGATCTTCTTCATGGTGGCTGCGGCATCCTTTACCTGGAAGAGGCTCAGGAATACCCTGGCCTCCAGCAGGTCCGGCGTCATCTTGACGGAGGTAATGGAGATCAACGCCCCATCCAGCATGCCCAGGCCCAGGCGTTGGAAGATATCGCTCAACTCTTGCTGCAATAATGCGCCTACCTGCTTTTGTCGCTTGCCTTCTTGCATTTTTTAACGAAATTTGCTCCCGTTCCATACGGATCGGCATGTAAATTTACGGAATATGAATCAAGCATGAAGAAGTTCTCCCGGATCATCCAATATATTTCCAGATACAAAGGACTGCTGGTTGTTTATTTCGTCTTTGCCTTACTGGCCAACTTTTTCGGATTGATCGCGCTGGGCGCGCTGAGCCCGTTCATGGACGTCCTGTTCAAGAGCGGAGCCGCCGATGCCCATCATGCCAGCATTGATTCCACGGCGGTCGGCGCCCTGAAGGATTATATTGTGGACATCATGAACGGTCCGCATGGCAAGACCGGCGCACTGGTCTTCATTTGCCTGCTGATCGTGTTCACCACCCTGCTGAAGAACCTCTTCCTCTATTTATCCTCCTATATTTCCAACCCGATCCGCAGCGCCACCATCACCTTCCTGCGCAATGACGTGTACGAGAAGATCCTGTCCCTGCCCATCGGTTATTTCACGGAACGGCGGAAAGGAGACCTGATCTCCCGGATGACGAACGATATCTATGAGATCGAATCATCGGTGATCAGTACCCTCGAAGGATTGATCAAGGACCCGATCACGATCCTGGGCTACCTCATCTACATGGTCTATCTCAGCCCTACCCTTTCCCTTTTTCTGCTGATCCTGCTGCCTGTAACCGGTTTCCTCATCGGCCGCGTCAGCCGCAGCCTGAAACGGCAGTCGAAAGCGGCATCCGAAAAATTGGGCGAAAGCCTGTCCGTGCTCGACGAGACGCTCGGCGGCATCCGGATCATCAAGGGGTTCGGGGCCGAAGCCCTGCTCCGCATGCGATTCTTCCGGATCAATGATTCCTTATACCATATCCGCAATAGGATGAATCGCCGGCGAGACCTCGCCTCCCCGCTGACGGAAGTATTGGGCGTCATCATTCTGTCCATCATCCTCTATTATGGGGGCAGGTTGGTCTTCAGCAAGGAATTGCAGCCCGGCGACCTGATCGCCTATATTGCCGTCTTCGCGATCCTCATCAACCCGGCCAAGAACCTTTCCACCTCGTTTTCGAATATTCAGCGGGGCGCTGCGGCCATGGCCCGGGTGGAAGAATTGCTGAAGGCGAATGTCTCGGTGCAGGAGGATCCGCAGCCAGTCAACCTCGGCACCTTCCGGCAGCGGATCGAGTTTCGCCGCGTTTCCTTCGCGTATGAAGAAGCGTCCATCCTGGAAGATATCGACCTCGTCATCGAAAAAGGAAAGACCGTCGCGCTGGTCGGCTCATCCGGTGCGGGTAAGTCGACGCTGGCCGATCTCGTGCCGAGATTTCACGATGTGACGGGCGGAGAGTTGCTGATCGACGGAATAAATATCCGTCGCTATTCCCTGGCCTCGCTCCGCGCGCAAATGAGCATCGTCACGCAGGAGCCGATCCTGTTCAATGACACGATCGCGGCCAATATCGCCCTGGGTAAGCCCGACGCCACGATGGAAGAGATCATGGAAGCGGCGCGGATCGCCAACGCGCATGGGTTCATCATGCAGAAAGAAGAAGGCTATCAAACCAATATCGGAGATCGTGGCAATAAATTGAGCGGTGGCGAAAAGCAGCGGCTCACGATCGCCCGTGCTCTCCTGAAGAATCCCCCGATCCTGATCCTCGACGAGGCGACCTCTTCGCTCGATACGGAAAGCGAACGCCTGGTCCAGGATGCCATCAATAAGATGATGCAGCATCGCACAAGCATCGTGATCGCGCATCGCCTGAGCACCATCCGGCACGCCGACGAGATCATCGTCCTCCAAAAAGGCCGGATCGTGGAGAGAGGGACCCACGACGAGCTGATCGGCCTGGAAGGCTTCTACAGGCGGCTCGTAGAGATGCAGGAAGTGAAATGATGGTGAAATTTTCCTATCTTTAGTCACAATACGCTTTTTAGCCGATGCGCACCGTTATTATAGGCACGGGTAGTTTCATCCCGGCCAATGTCAAGACCAATCGTGATTTCACCACCCATGATTTTTATGATGATAACCAGGCGCCCGTTCCGGGCGGTCCCGAAAATATTGTAAAGAAGTTCGAGATGGTCACGGGTATCTCCGAGCGGCGATATGCCGACGCGGACATGAACGCGTCCGATATGGCCATTGCCGCTGCCGGAAAGGCGATCGCCGATGCGCAGATCGACCCGGAAACCCTCGACCAGATCATCCTCGCTCAGAATTTCGGGGATGTGAAAAAGCATACCATCCAGTCCGATGCGGTGCCTTCGCTCGCCTGTCGCGTAAAACAGGCTCTCGGCATCAGGAATCCGGCCTGCATTCCGTATGACCTCCTGTTCGGATGCCCCGGCTGGATCCAGGGGCTGATCCACGCGGACGCTTTTTTCAGGGCCGGACTGGCCAAAAGATGCCTCGTCCTGGGCGCGGAAACCCTGAGCCGCGTGATCGACGATTATGACCGGGACAGCATGATCTTCAGCGATGGGGCCGGCGCCGCCATCCTGGAAAAGCAGGAGGATGCTACGGGAGGTCCGGGCATCCTGGGTTCGGTCGCCCAATCCTTCACACTCGAAGAGGCGGATTATATTTATATGGGAAAATCCTGTTTCCCCCACTCCGACCCACGTGTCCGTTACTTGAAAATGCAGGGGCGTAAGGTCTATGAATTCGCCCTGAAAAGGGTGCCGGAGGCGATGAAGGTCTGCATCGAAGCGAGCCATGTCCCTATTTCCGGGTTGAAGAAGATATTTATTCACCAGGCCAACGAAAAAATGGACGCAGCGATCATAAAGGCCTTTTATGCGCTTTTTCCCGGTTCGAAGGCGCCTGCCGATGTCATGCCGATGAATATCCGGGAATTGGGGAACAGCTCCGTGGCCACGGTTCCCACCCTGTTCGATATGGTGCTGAAAGGCGCCCTGCCCGGCCATACGCTGAATAAGGGTGATGTGGTGCTTTTTGCCTCCGTGGGAGCAGGCATGAATATCAATGCGGTCTGCTATCGCTTGTAGTCCTGCCGGTCGCATGTCTTACTGGCCTTCCGCAACGATAGTCATCAATATGGCGACCATTCCAACCAACAGCAGGATGTGTATCCAGTTACCGGCATGCAGGCCGAACAGCCCCACCGCCCAGGCGATGATCAATAAAAGCGAAATTCCGTAGATCCATTTTATCATGCCGGGGAGAACGTTGTCAACCGGCAAAGTTGGGCACAAATGGATGAGGCATCGTTACAGGATCCCTTAAAAAGCTTACATAATTCACACATCCGCCGGCCGATTGGGTTATAAAGCGTAAATTACAGGAAAGCGTACCTAATCGCCCACAACATGCAATCCTTCCCCGTTCTCCTGTTCCTCCTTGTTCCAGCCCTCATCGGCCTTGTGGTATTCTTGTATATTTTCTATAAGAAAAGCGGCCATACGGAACTCTATTGTGAAGGCGTTCGTAATGAGAATGACGGCGAGTATCACCTTGCGCTCGGCAATTATGAAGATGCGCTCAGCGAGATCCGAAAGCTCAATATCAATGATAAATTCGGCGAAAAGATCGCCGAGCGGATCAAAATATTGCGTACCACCATGGAATATGAAAGGAATTTTAGGACGATCAAACGCTAGCTGAAGGTTTACTTGAAACTGTACATCAAAAATATGGTATGCATCCGCTGCAAAATGGTAGTGAAGGATGAGTTGACCAGGCTTGGATTGCATCATACGGTGGTGGACCTGGGCGAAGTGGAGATCATGGAGAATATTTCTCCGGCGCAGCGCACGGAGTTCCGGGCCGCTCTGCTCAGGTCAGGGCTCGAGTTGATGGATGACAAAAAGGCCGTATTGATCGAAAGGATCAAAAATGTCATTGTCGAACTGGTACATTATTCCGAGGAGCCCCTGATCGTCAACCTATCCGAATTCCTGAGCGTGAAATTAAGCCATGATTACACGTACCTGGCTAATTTATTTTCCGAGGTGCAGGGCACCACGATCGAAAAATTCTTCATCGCGCACAAGATCGAGCGGGTCAAAGAGTTGCTGGTCTATAATGAACTGACCCTGACCGAGATCGCCTACCAGATGCACTATAGCAGCGTTGCGCATCTTTCCACCCAGTTCAAGAAGGTGACCGGCCTCACGCCTTCGCATTTCAAAGAGCTCAAAGTGAAGAGGCGCTCCATGCTGGAAGATATGTGAACAATGAACAAGTAAAAAATGACAATGGACATAATAAGAATATTGATCGTCGCGACCTCTCATGATCGGCTGGGTGATTCCGGGCGCAAGACCGGTGCCTGGCTGGAGGAGCTCGCCATACCCTTTTATATATTCAAAGAGGCGGGAGCGCTGATCACTTTGGCTTCTCCGAAAGGGGGGGAAGTGCCGCTGGACCCGAAGAGCGAATCCATCATCGTATCCACCTCGACCATCAGGCGCTTTCAGAAGGATCCGGAAGCCATTGCCCTTCTGGAGCATTCCCTGCCCCTTAGTACGCAAAGAGCGCAGGATTTCGACCTCGTATATCTCGCCGGAGGACATGGACCGGCCTGGGACTTTGCCGGGAACGGCGTGTTGAAGGAACTGCTCGAAGATTTTGACCGGCAGCATAAGCTCATCGGGGCGGTATCCCATGGGGCGGCTGGCCTGCTGGCACTTAAGAATGCCCTGGGCGAGCCCCTGGTGAAGGGCCGGCGCCTTACGGCATTCAGCAATTCGGAAGAGCAGGTGTCAGGCCTTACCGCCATCATGCCCTTGTTATTGCAATCGGCGCTGACCGGCCTTGGCGCCCTGTATAGCCAGGGACCCGACTTTGAAAAATATATCGTCATCGACGGCAATATCATTACCGGCCAAAATGCGGCTTCCGCGAGAGAGGTGGCCAGGCAACTGCTGACCGGACTCAAGGAATTGTCAAAAGGCAGCTTCATCGGTCCGGTCGCGCAATCAAACTAAGCCGCGCCATCAACCTGAAACCATGAGATCATTAAATAGCTTGCTGATCACGACGTCCAATAGCAGATCGGGCGATACCTGGAACAGGACGGGCGTTGAGATGGATAACCTGGCCGCGCCCTATTTCATATTAAAGGACGGAGGCGAACACATTACGATCGCCTCCCCCCAGGGCGGACCTATTCCACTGGATCTAAACGGCCGGAGCGTCACGGAACGGACCAAAGATACCCTGCGCTTTCAAAAAGATCCGCAGGCCTTGTATCATTTCTTTCATTCCCTCTCCCTCAGCGAGATCAGAAAAGAGGATTTTGACCTGGTGTTCATCATCGGCGGCTATGGGTCGATGTGGAATTTTCCACGGAACCGCCAGCTCAAGGAGTTGCTTGAATTTGCCATGATCAGGAACATTCCCGTCGGCATAGTGGGACATGCGATGGTAGCCCTGGTCTCCCTGACTACGGATAAGGGAACGCCATTCGTGAAAGGCAGAAAGATTACGGCATTTAGCAATAGTGAAGAGGAATCGGCCATGTTGACGGAAGCCATGCCGTACCAATTGGAGTCAAAGCTCGTCGCGCTCGGCGCACTCTACAGCAAGGGGCCCGATTTCGAAAGCCATGTGGTGGAGGATGCCAATTTGGTTTCCGGCCAGAATCCCGCCTCCTCCATCGATGTCGCCCGGAAGGTGCTGTCCAAGGCGCGCGACTGCAAAGAGGTCTCCCCATGGCACAAGGGCGAGAAGTTCTTCAGGTACAGGTGATCATCGCATGATTGGATTATTTTGTCAACTCGCTCTCCCTGACCTTTGCATCCATCCCTTCCTTTTTGATATCCGTCCGGATATAGAGGAACAGGCTCATATACACATTGGCTATCCAAACCAGGGAGAGTCCCGAGATCAGGTACCCCCTCCAGTCGGTAAACAGCAGCCGGTACCGGGTGATGAGCAGGAACAGGGCGGTGACGTAAAAACTGAAACAATATTCGCAGGTGAACAGGTAGAAGAATTTTCTTGACAGCAAGGCCCGGGCCGCCAGGCTCTGCCTTTTGCAATATTCCCTGGGCTCAATAAAAAGTTGCTCATGGGTGACGGTCCAGGCAACGCAGGCAATGGGTATCGCCAGGATGAACAGCCAGATGATCTGTATTTGGAGTGTCATAAGCCTATTTGCTATGCAATCTCCTTGCCAGCCCGATATTTCATTTCCAGAGCAGGATCTCTGCGTCCCGGTCTAGTTCTTGTCTACGTGATTCAAAAAATCGCAAACCGATTCGGCGATGATCAATTCTTCGTTCGTCGGGATGACCTGGACACTTACGCGGCTCTTTTCGGATGAAACAATCGCGAGGTTCGCCGTATTCCTCCTCGCGTCCAGCTCGATCCCCAGGAATTGAAGTCCCTGGCAGATGAGTTCGCGAACCTCCGGCGCGTTCTCCCCGATCCCGCCTGAAAATACCAGGGTGTCCAGCCCACCAAGCACGGCGGCAAAAGACCCGATCCACTTCTTCGCCTGGTAAGCGAATCGCTCGATCGGTTCGGCGGTGCGGGGATCCTTGTTTTGGGAAAGGATGAGATCCCTCATGTCGGAACCCTTCCCGGATACCCCTAGAAGGCAGGATTCATGATTGATCAGATGGTTGAACTGTTGCGGACTGATCCCCTCGGCTTGCACGAGGTACCAGGCGACTTCCGGATCGGGATCGCCGGTGCGCGAGCCCATGACCAGGCCGGAAGTGGGGGTAAATCCCATGCTCGTATCCATGGGATCGCCGTTCTTGACCGCGGCCACGCTTGCGCCATGACCAAGATGAGCGAGGATCAGCCGGCCATTTGCGGCGCCTCTCCCCGAGATCCGCCGGAGCTCATCGAGAAGATAGGAATAGGAAAGGCCATGAAAGCCGTAACGTTTAATGCCCATCGCATTATACCGACGCGGGATGGGAAGGCGTTTGGCTGCATCCGGGATCGAGGCATCCATGGACGTATCGACACAGGCGATTTGAGGGAGGCCTGGCAACCGCCTGCGAAACTCTTCGATCAACGCCAGTTCTCCCTGCCGGTGTTCGGGATCAGACCCGCTGATCTGTTTAAGTTCCTGCAATAATTCAGGCGTGATCCGGGCAGGCTCCCGACATCCGGCGCCATAAGTGATCCGATGGCCGATGGCGCCGAGGGACGAAAGGCCATCGCGTTTTTCAAGCCCAGCGATGAGCCCATTGATCGTTTGGCCGGCATCCTGGCCGATGGTGATCTCATCCTTGAATAATGGGGTCAGGGAGCCATTCCATTCGTAATATGCGAATTTGATGCTGGATGAACCGCTGTTAATGGTAAGTACGCGCATGGGGGGTAAATTAGTCGATCGTCTATTTTGCTTCGTTAACCGAAAGAAGGAACCGCGTGCCGATGCACTTTTCCGATTCTACGACCACTTTTACTTTATTTGACCGGAGGATGTCGAGGGTCGTCGATAAGCCCAGGCCCAACCCATTGGCCTTGGTGGTGAAATAAGGTTTGAATATTTTATCCAGGTCCTCCTTGCCGATGCCGATGCCGTTATCCCGGATCTCCATGTAGCAGACGCCGTTCTCCGACCGGGTGCTCAGCGACAACTTTCCGCTGAAAGGCATGGCTTCGATGGCATTGATCATGATATTGGTCAGCGCGATCTTCATTCTGTCCTTATCCACCGATATCATACAGCCATGTGTGGTATATTCTTTAACGACCAAAACATTCTTAAGCTTGATCCGGTCGATCGACCTGGCCAATGCTTCATCCAGCATTTCGTCGGGGGCGAATTTCTCCGGCTTTTCTCCGCCGGCATGGGCAGCGGTGAGCAGCCCGGTGACCAGATCGTTGATCCGCGCCGATCCGCGCATGATAATGTCCAGGTACAGGTCCTGATCCTCCTTGCTGACGGGCGTCCTTAACATGTCCACGGCCAGACCGATATTGGACAGGGGATTCCTGACCTCGTGCGCGAGGGCCGATGCAAAAGAGGTGGACCCGGGCCGTGCATTTTTAGGACGTCCGGACCTGGCCGACCGCGCAGCCATTCCCTGCAAAGCCGCAGAAACGGGTTGGATAAACGATTTAAAGAGGTTCAGTGGTTTTGAGGCAAGTCGGGGTGCTGCATCGGAAAGTGGAATATTGAGGGCAAAGCCGTTGGGGACTTTGTTTTCCGGACCATGTCGGGAATTCCTGATGCCGGGGAGGATGCTGTGTGGGCTCATAAATTCAAATTTTAGCTTGGTGAGAATAAAATAAGAGGCCCCCTAAAGATGCATACATTAACCATCAAAATCGTTACACGTATATGGTAATCTGTTACACTATTCCCACGTGGCTGTAAATAGGGCCAGGATGTGTGTCCTTCAGAGGCGCCGTCACGATCAATTCATATCCACGGCCGGGCTCCGATCGCACGGACACGCGACCATGCAGCAATTCGACCCGGCTTTTGATATTGATGATGCCGACCCCTCCTTTAGCTTCAGCAGGAACGCAGCCTTGTCCGTCGTCCAGGATCCGTAGTTCGATCCGGTCGGCTCGTTTACCGAGCATGATGACCGCTGTGGCAGCATTTGCATGTTTCAAAATGTTATTGACCTGTTCCTGGACGATCCTGAAAATATTCAGTTGCAGGTCTTCTTCGATGAGCGATTCATCCAGGTCCCCCACAGAAAAATCAAATCGGACCGAATGGACGAGGTTCATGTCGTCCAGCAGGATCCGGATGCTTTCAAAGAGTCCCATCAGCATGCCCGGAGTAGCCAGGGCCTTGGAGATCTTCCTGATCTCCTCGATAACCTGCACGATGTAGGCCGAAGACCTTTGAAGGTATTGGTCCCTGTGCTCCTCATTCGTTCTGGCCATTTCCACATAGAGCTTCGCCGCGCCAAGAACCTGGTTCAGATTGTCATGCAGTTCTTTGCCGATATCCGCCCTCTCTTTCTCCTGCGCCGACAGAACGGCCGCCGTGACGGCTTTGCGGCTCGCCAGTCTTTGAGCCACCAATTTTAATTCGTTCGCCTTCCTGGCCGTTATATCCTGGGTGGCGCCGATCATCCGGATGGCCCGGCCTTCGTCGTTATAGATGATGTGTCCACGGTCATGAACATGGGCGTAGCTGCCATCCGCCTTTTTAAAACGGTATTCATCCTCCCAAACCGTCGCCGAACTGCCCAACTTCATCCTGTGTACATTGGCCAGCACGCGCACCTTGTCTTCCGGATGCAGGCAAGCCTCCCAGAAACTCTGTGGGATAAGTGCATTTTCTATCGGATAGCCGAGGATCCTCTTGTGTCCTCCATCGATCCAGAATAGCTCGCGGACCTGAAAATCCCATTCCCAAAGGCAATCGTTCGTGACCTCCGTGACGAACCGGTATAATTCGTTGAGCCGCTTCAGCCGTTCTTCATGATCGGTCGACTGTGCGGGCTGTCCGCCCTTTTTAAAGGAGATGGATAAATTACCGTCGGCGTAGTACGTGATCACTTCGAACCATGCGCCCATTTCCCCCCAATATTCCCTGAAAGAGATCGGAATTTCGCTCAGAAATGCTTTGTGATAGGCACGATAGAAATCGAGCGGCAGGAGGCCCGCAAATTCGTCCCAAAGATTCTTCCCCAGGATGTCCGCGGAGAGTACCCCCAGTAATCTTTCCGCCGCCCTGTTCCAATATTTTACTGTCCAGCGGCGGTCAACGGTAAAAAAACCGTTGTTGATCGCTTCGGCAATCGGCTTGCCTTGATACTTTTTGGCGGCGGGCGAGGGTCTGTCACCAAGAGCAGGTGAGTTGAAGAGTGCAGGCATAATCTCCCGTTTTTCGTGACGAAAATACACGGGCGCGGATAAGGTTTATTTACTCGTAGCCACTCTTGATGATCGTTTGGATCATCTTGAATCGGCCGTTCGGTTTAATGAAATTTGCTGAATGCGCGGGAATGATGATCCCCTGGCCGGATTCCAGCAGATGAGATATCTTGTCGATCACGAACTCCGCCTTGCCTTCGATGATCTGGACGAAGGTGTCGAATGGAGAAGTTTTCTCCGTCAACCCTTCTCCGCTGTCAAAGGACATGACGCTGATATTCCCTGAAGATTTCTTTATGATCGTTTTGCTTACCACGGAATTGGATAGATATTCAATGATCTCGACAATAATATGCGACACGGACTTTTCCAATTCTCCGCCTTCCACTTGAGCCCGCCGCTCGCCCGGGTCCGATCCGGGCACTTTGTCCTTGCTTTCCATAAGTTGAAGTTTACTGGCTACGAAGTTCCTATTCTATTGACCGCTAATGTTACATCTCTCCGTATAAGTATTATATCATTCACACTTTTGCCATTCCGCCGATCCTTCCAATAAAGAAGAAAAGCCCCTGAATTACACGGGCTTTTCTTGCGCCGAAAACCGAATGCCGGCGCGGGTCATAAAGATGAGCATTCTTATTCCGGGAAATGTTATATCGTTCCTGAAAAAGATTACAAAATTCACACAACTCGCAGGTTCTACCTCGGAGGCGGCATGCAAGATCCTGATCCCCAACCATTCACACACAACGGAACGGCGGGCCGGTTTGTTCCCTATTCGTAGCCGCTATCGATGTCATCCTCCTCCTCTCCCCACCCGGTTGGCTCGCGGTTGGTTCCGCCCTCATTGCCCACCTGCGGGATCTCATTATCCATCTCCCCGATGGAAACAGGCCTCGCCGTCCTATCCCCTATCAGCCAGTACGAGAAAAAGTCGGCCATCCGCCACCAGAAATATTCCGTCATCACCCCATATGCGTGACGCTGCCCCGGCAATAACACGAGATCGAACCGCTTGTCCGCCTTGATCAATGCATTGGCCAGCCGGATCGTATTGCCCGGATGCACATTGTTATCGATATCCCCGGTCGATAAAAGCAGATTCCCTTTCAGATGGCTCGCGATCTCAGGGTTCTTTTCAATCGAATACAGGAAGCTCGTATCCCCCTTATCACTGACCATCTCTTTCACCCCATTATGTTTTTCACTCCACCACCGATTATAGATGGAGTTGTCGTGATTGCCGGACGACGATACAGCCACTTTGAAAAAATCGGGATAGACCAGCATCGCGGCGGTACTCATAAACCCGCCACCGCTGTGACCATGGATACCTACCCGGTCGATATCGATAAAGGAATAACGATCGGCAAGCTGTTCCGCGACCGCCTTCTTATCTGCGAGTCCGTAATCACGCAGATTGCCATACCCATAATTGTGATACCATTTACTCCTCGACGGGTTGCCGCCACGGTTGCCAACCGTAATGACGATCATCCCCAGCTGCGCAAGCCGCTCCGTCCGATCCATCGCGCGTGAAAAAGACTTATTCACCGACTCGGTCTGTGGACCGGGATAAACATATTCCATCAGCGGATACTTCTTCGTACTATCAAAATTGAACGGTTTGTACATGACCCCATACAAATCGGTGATGCCGTCATCGGCTTTAACCGAAAAGGGCTGCGGAAATTTATACCCCGCCGCGAAAAGCGCATGCAGATCGGCCGTTTCGAGGTCCATGATCTTTCTCCCGGTGCTGGAATATAGCGCCGATTTAGGCACGGTATTTACCCGTGAGTAGTTATCGACAAAGAACTCATGGTCATCATTCATGTTCCCGATATGATCGAAGTCGCCCGGGTCCAGCATCGTGAGACCGCTACCATCCAGGCTCACTTTGTACAGATGAAGATAGTAAGGGTCTTCCCCTTCCTCCCTGTTGTTAGCGGTAAAATAGAGCAGCCTTTTCTTTTCATCGATGCCGATGATGTCCTGGCAGTGGAAAGGTCCGCTCGTGATGCGGTTCTCCAGTTTACCGTTGCCGTCATACAAATAGAAATGCGCCCATCCGTCGCGTTCGCTCCATTCGATCAGCTCGCGCCCCTCATTCACCAGACCCAGCCGGCGCAGCTCGACATACGTATTCAGGCGTTCCTGTATCAGCGGCCGGGCCACGCTGTCGCCTACCGTTACGGAGCAAACGTCGATGCGTTTCAGATCGCGGCTGGTGCGCGTGAAATAGAATGTCGAAGGGGTGCCAAGCCAGTATTGGACGCGGTAATCATCGTCACGACGGGCTTCCCTTGGCGGCGCGGACCAAATGGCGATGTCCTGATCCTTGAATCCAGCCGTGCCGATCACCTGGTGTGTAAACGACGTCATATCAAAGACCACCAGATGGTCAATAGGCGCTTCCTTTTCGCCGGGCATCACATACTTATACGTCTCCAGCGTCGGCCTCGGATCCGCAAGGGAGTTGATGACCCAGAGGTCATGCACCTTCCGCTCATCGGAACGCGACATGGCGAAATGTTTCGAGTCGGGACTCCAGAAAAGCTGGGCCTCCTTTCGTTTGTCCTTGTTCTTTTCCTTGTCGACATTCGTTTCTCCGCCGCCGCCCGGGCCCTTACTTTGATAACCGTAATCCTCTACACCATCTGTGGTCAGCGCATGTTCTACGATGCTGCTGTCCTCCTCGTTCTTCAGCGCCTTCGTATAATTGGCCCGGTCCATCCAGAACAGGTTGTAGTGACGGCTGAAAACGATCGTGTTGCTGTCCGGAGAGATATTTGCCCATATCGGTTTATGTTTGGGTTTTTTGTAACCGGTCATCTCGGTGAGCCTTCCATCCAGCAGATTGTATTCGAAATAATAGACCTTTTTCTGACGGGCACTTGCCGCTGCCTGACCGCCGGCATTCCCTCCGCCTCGACGACGGTTAACCTCCCCGCCATTACCTCCCCTTCGCTCGCCCCCGCCTTCCGCGGAATCTTTTTTATCGGCATCCTCACTGCTCTTCACCTCGAATTGGATCCAGTTCTCGTCCTTGATAAAATGAATACTGTCCAGACCGAGATGTCGTGCGTCGAACGGTTCTTTAACGATCATGGAAATAAGGGACGCCAAATGGTCCCTGTCGAATAGCTCCCTTTTCTCGCCCTTCGCGGGGTCGACGATAAACCACTTCTTTCCCTCCGAGGTCTCATACATGTACCAAAAACGGTTGGACCTTTTCAGCCAGTGAGGGTCGACCGAAAGGGAGAAGACCATCTTCTCCAGCTTTCGCGGCGAAAAACGGGCAGCGGCCTTGTAATTGGCGGTGGTAATGGGGGTCTGCTGCGCTAAGGCACCAGCAGTTACTGCCAGCAATAGGCCGGCGATTATATATCGCATAATCGAGAATTTGCGCGAAAAACCGCCCCCCTTATTTATTCATCATCTGCTTGGCCTCGATGCTGAGGGTGGCATGGGGTACCGCCCTGAGCCTTGCCTTATCGATGAGCTTGCCGGTGACCCGGCAAATACCATAGGTCTTATTTTCGATACGCATCAATGCCTTTTCCAGGTGGTCGATGAACGTGATCTGGCGGCTGGCCATCTGGCTCAACTGCTCCCTTTCCATGCTCATGCTGCCATCTTCCATGGTCATATAGCGGGCGTCATCATTGTCGCCTCCCATTTCATCTTTGCGCGTGATCAATCCCTGCAGGTAGGCCAATTCTTTTTTCGCTGCGTCCAGCTTGCGGTTGATCAGGTCTCTAAATTCTCCAAGTTCGGCATCGCTGTATCTCATAGTGGGTCCTGTTTGTTCTTCTTGTGGTGTGTCTAAAACAGATTTCGTGAACTCCGGTTCATATTTTCGAACCGTTTTCGTTTTCATTTCAGGTATAACGACTTTAACCGGTTTGGCCGGCGGGATGACTTTCTTGGGTTCGGGCTTGGGCAGCGGCAAAATGGCCTCGGGCATCTTGACCAGGGGCTTCTTGGGCTCTTCCTTTACCACGGGCTTAACGCCGGACGTCTGAGGGGTAAGCTTGGAGGGAGCAGCCGGTTGGGACTGCGGGTGCCGGGACAAGGATTTGGCCGCGGCAGCCGGAACAGATTTGCCATGAACGGGGGAAACCGCCCTGGAGGGGGAAACAACTCCTTTCAAGGCCGGACCGGATTTGGATGCAGGGGAGACGGCCTTGGCGGGGGCCGCCTTCTTCGAATGAACCGGAGTAGCCGGCCTCTTGCTGACGGGGGCACTCTTCTTACCTACCTGTTTGGCACTACCCTTGGCCGGAGCCGCGGATGTTTTCCTGGCCTTGCTACCACCTGACGAATGAGCAGGTTTTGCAGCCGCCTTCTTCGCGGGCGCCGCCTTTTTCGCCGGGGTGCTGGTCTTCTTAGCGGGTTTTGCCGCTTTCTTCTTGGTTGCCATACAGTTAGGCTTTTTTAGTAACAAACACTTTTAAAAGAACATCATTAACTTCAATTTCAGTGCCATTAGCTATTTCGGGTACCAATTCTATGGAATCTGCCAAAATTTCCGCGCAAATATAGTCTTTAAATGTGGTCAGGGAATCCTTCAGACCCGGGCCATCCGCGATCTTAACCAGGATCCTATCGGTAAGATCATAGCCATTGTCCTTGCGGATCTTCTGGATACGATTGACGAGCTCGCGGGCATTGCCTTCTCCGGCCAGTTCGGGGGTGACGGTCACGTCGAGAGCGACCGTGAGAGTACCCTTATTGGCGACTACCCAGCCGGGTATGTCCTCACTGGCAATCTCCACTTCATTAACCTGTAATATTAAGGGTTCGCTATCAATTAACAAAGTATAATTGCCGTCTTTTTCCAATTTTGAAATGTCATCCTGCGAAAACCCGGCAAGTGCTGCACTGACGGCTTTCATTTTACTTCCCAGCCTCTTTCCGAGGGCTGAAAAATTAGGCTTGATCTTCTTCTTGATAAAGCCATCCGTGGTCGACAAATATTGAATGTCCTTGATATTGACCTCCGATTTGATCAGCTCGCCTACCCTTTCCAGTTGCTGTTTCATAGCCGGGTTCGACACCGGGATCAGCACCTTTTGCAGGGGCTGACGGACCTTGATATTGACTTTCTTGCGGAGCGAGAGGATCAGGGAACTGGTGTCCTGCGCAAGTTGCATCCGTTCTTCCAATCCCGGATCGATCTCCGCCGCATCGGCCGTCGGAAAATCGGTATGGTGAACGGATTTTTGCCCGCTCCGTCCCGTCACGCTATCCAGGTTCATGAACAGCCAGTCGGAAAAGAAAGGGCTCACGGGGGCCATCAGTCTGGCGACCGTCTCCAGGCATTCATACAGGGTCTGATAGGCACAGATCTTGTCCCGCTCGTATTCGCCCTTCCAGAAACGGCGCCGGCAAAGCCGTACGTACCAGTTGCTCAGGTGCTCGTCCACGAAGTCTTCGATCAGCCTTCCCGCCAGGGTGGGCTCATAGTCGTCGAACCCGGCATTCACCCGGGTAACCAGGCTATTTAACGAAGAAAGGATCCACCGGTCGATTTCCGGACGCTCCGCCGCGGGGATACGGGCCTCCGCAAAAGCGAAGCCGTCCACGTTGGCATATAGGGCAAAGAATTGGTACGTATTATATAAGGTGCCGAAGAACTTTCGCTGCGCCTCCCTGATGCCGTCTACATCGAATTTCATGCTTTCCCAGGGCGAAGCATTCGTGATCAGGTACCAACGCGTGGCATCGGCGCCGAACTTCTCGATGGTCTCGAAAGGGTTGACGACATTTCCGAGACGCTTCGACATCTTGTTGCCGTTCTTGTCCAGCACCAATCCGTTGGAGACGCAGGTCTTATACGCGACGCTGTCGAAAAGCATAACGGCCAGGGCATGGAGGGTATAGAACCAGCCCCGGGTCTGATCCACGCCTTCGGCGATGAAGTCCGCAGGGAACGCCTCTCCGGGCGGATGGCCCGAAGCCCCCTCTACCATCTGCTTGTTCTCGAATGGGAAATGCCACTGCGCATAGGGCATGGCGCCCGAATCGAACCAGACGTCGACCAGGTCGGGTATCCGTCGCATCGGCTTACCGTTCTCGCTGAGCAGAACGATCTCATCCACAAAGGGCTTGTGCAGGTCAGCCGTGAGCGAATCGATATACGCTTCGGATTCCCCTGCTCCCGCCGCCGATACCCCCTTCGTCATGGCCCCCGCAGCTACCGAACGTCGGATCTCTTCTTTCAACTCCGCGATGGAGCCGATGCATTTTTCCTCCTTTCCATCTTCCGTTCTCCAGATAGGCAGCGGCGTACCCCAATAACGGCTGCGGCTCAGGTTCCAATCGACCATATTCTCAAGCCAGTTGCCGAAGCGTCCCTCGCCTGTAGAACGAGGCTTCCAATTGATGGTCTTGTTCAATTCCACCATCCTGTCTTTAACGGCCGTCGTACGGATGAACCAGGCATCCAGCGGATAATAGAGGATGGGTTTATCGGTCCGCCAGCAATGCGGATAGTTATGTTCGTATTTTTCGATCTTGAAGGCGCGGTTCTCTTTTTTCAGCTTGACGCAGATATCCACGTTCACGTCCACATAGTTCGGATCGTCCTTGTAGTTCTTGACATAGCGGTTGCTGAACTCTCCCAGGCCTTCGACGAACTTTCCTTGCTTGTCGACCATGACCAGGATGCCCAGGTTATATTTCCGGCCCACTTTGAAGTCATCAGCGCCAAATGCCGGCGCGGTATGCACAATGCCAGTGCCGTCCTCGGTGGTTACGAAGTCGCCGGGCACGACCCTGAACGGATCGGCGCCTTTACCGGCCTTGCCGGGGCTATTGGCCTCATAGGGCAGGAGCTGCTCATAACGGCAGCCCTCCAACTGACTGCCTTTGAACGAACTGAGTATTTTCCAGGGGAGTACCTTGTCCCCTTCCCTATACCCGCTGAAGTCACCATTCTCCCCTTCCGGTTTGAAATACCTGTCCACGAGGGCCTTGGCCAGTATGACGTGAACGGGCAGATGGGTATAGGGATTGAAGGTCTTTACCAATACGTAGTCGATCTGTGGACCGACCGTCAGACCGAGATTGGAGGGCAGGGTCCAGGGCGTGGTCGTCCAGGCCAGGAAAAAGAGTTCCTGCCCCGTGTCCGCGTTGTCCACCTCGCCGGTCCCCGCCTTTTCGGCTGCTGCAAAAAGAAATTCGCTTTTCGGATCCTTCAGGGCCTTGAACATGGCCACCGCCGAGGTGTCCTTCACATCTTTATAGGTGCCGGGCTGGTTCAGCTCATGGGAGCTCAGGCCCGTGCCGGCGGCCGGAGAATAGGGCTGGATGCTTACGCTCTCGTATAAGTAGTCTTTCTTGTATAGTTCCTTTAACAGCCACCATAAGGTTTCGATATAGTCGCTTTCGAAGGTGATATAGGGGTCCTTCAGATCCACCCAATAGCCCATCCGGCGGGTCAAATCATCCCACTTATCCTTGTATTTCAATACTTCATGACGGCAGGTGGCGTTGTAGTCGGCAACGGAGATCCGCTTGCCGATGTCTTCCTTGGTAATCCCCAGCATTTTCTCGACCCCCAGCTCCACCGGCAGGCCATGCGTGTCCCAGCCTCCTTTCCGTTTGACCTGGTAGCCCTTCATGGTCTTGTAGCGGCAGACCAGGTCCTTTAAGGTCCGGCTGATCACGTGGTGTATGCCGGGAAGCCCGTTGGCGCTGGGCGGACCTTCATAAAATACATACGGGGTGCGACCCTCCCGCAAGGAAACGCTCTTTTCAAAGGCCTCTTCCGCCTCCCATTTAGCGAGTAGGTCCCTTCCGATGGACGGGAGGTCCAATTGCTGATATTCCGCATATTTTCCTGCCATAGATCCGCTATTGAAGAGGGGTGCAAAGTTATGGGAATTAAGGCTGTTTTTTTGAAATGTTAAAGGTTTGCCAAATAGGCCCTATGCGAAGAGCCACAAGTCGGAGTTATCCACAATTCGGGCCTTTGGCATAATTTATGGTTATTACTAGTTGACCTTGATAAAAACACGGGAAGCTCGTAATTCCCAAGCTCATATACATAAAAACATTGGAAATTCCCTTAATGAATGCATTGTAAATCAATCATTTACGAACTCATTAGCGGAAAAACTCTTTCTACGGTTTAGGGTTTAGGGGTTAAAAAGGGGGGTATTCCTACTCCCCTTCCTTTTCACTAACCGTTGTCCCGTCTTCCCTGATCGCCCTTATTAATCCTTATTCAACATAGGTTCTAACGAATTGAGATCCGTCACCCCCCGTTTTTAATCTCTGATATTACCTTGGAAGAAACCATTGTAGACACCACCGAAAAATTATTCCAATCCTGAACGACCACATCAGCGGTTCAGTTTCCTGAAAAACTACCTTTTTACCCCGGATAGTAAAAAAGCCTTTTGACGTAAGTCGGGAGGTTTTTTGCTTTGTGGGCCGTTCTGATGGCCGCCTGGCCCTGGCGCGCCTACTTCCTGTTTCGAAGCACCTTATAGATCCGGATGGCCGCCATCAGCGCCACCACGAAGAGCAGCAGCCCGGCAAGCCCCCAGGCCCAGCTCATATTGTCCTTGACCTCGGCCAGCAGGACGATCGCCACAAGAAATACGGTGGCCACCTCATTCCAGACGCGCAGTTGCTGCGACGTATACCGGAAAACGCCCTTCATTTGCTGATTATAAATGGCTTGCAGGGAGAAATGATAGCCGTAAAGGCCGACGACAAAGCATAGTTTGATCAGCAACCAGGCCGGCATCGAACCCAGCAAAAAGAACATCCAGGGGCCGAAGATCAGCGTGAGAATGGCGGAAGGCCAGGTGATCCCCAGCCAAAGGCGCCTGATCATGACCCGGAACTGCTGCATCAGGATGGTCCGTTCCGGCTCGCTCTTTCCTGCGGCTTCCGTATGGTATACGAACAGGCGAACCATGTAGAACAACCCGCTGAACCAGGTGACAATAAAGATGACATGCAGGGATTTGACGTATAAATAATAGTGCATAGCGCAAGTTACTGATCGGCTGCCGACCAGCCGCCCTCCCGTTCCTCCACCCAGCCCGCCAACGCCTCTACCCAGAGCGGGCTCGTGTTCAGGCAGGGGATCATCGCATAACTCTCCCCGCCCGCTTTCAGAAAGGTTTCCTTCCCCCGCATCGCGATCTCTTCCAGGGTCTCCAAACAATCGCTCACAAAGGCCGGACAAAGGATCAGCAGTTTCTTGATCCCCTCCCCTGGCATTTCCTCCAGCCGGATATCGGTGAAGGGTTCCAGCCAACCCTTGCCCAGCCGGGATTGAAAGCTGACGCTGTGCTTCTCCGGGGGGATGCCGAGCAACCTGACCAGTTCCCGCGTCGTTACAAAACACTGATGCCGGTAGCATCGGGCATGCGCCGGCGAGGACACCTCACAACAATCGGTAGAGCAAAGGCAGTGATGGCCGGTAATATCACTCTTTCGGATATGCCTTCCGGGCACTCCATGATAACTGAACAGGATATGGTCGAACTCCCTCAAAAGCCAGGGTCGCATATGCTCGCTCATGGCATGCAGGTAATGCCGCTCATTATAGAAAGGGGGTATGAACCGCAGCGCGAACCCATATTTCTTCTTTCGATGCACCGCCTTCGCGTGCTCGACGGCCGTCTCATAGCTGGACATCGCATAATGGGGGTAGAGCGGAACGGCAATCACCTCTTCGAGTCCCGGCGCACGTTCCAGGAGTCGCTCATAGGCCTGCTGCATGCCTGGCCGCCCATATCGCATGGCGACCTCTACCGGCGCTCCGACCTTTTTCTGCAACGCCTCCCGGAGCTGGTGGGTCAGTACGACCAGGGGCGATCCTTCCTCGGTCCAGATCATCTTATACGCTTCGGCCGACTTGGCCGCCCGGAAGGGGACGATCAGCCCCCCGACCAGGATCTTACGGAACAGCCAGGGGTAATCGATCACCCTCCCATCCATCAGAAATTCCATTAAATAGCGGTGTACGTCGGCCGTAGCGGTAGAATCCGGGGAGCCCAGGTTCATGAGGATTATTCCTGTCTTGTGGTCTGTTGCCATAGTATTGATCCGCAAAGGTAAAGGACAAATGACAGTCTAATGACATTAAAAAGAGCTAACTAGCATCCGACGCAATTACTTTTGCGTTGGTTTTATCATAAGTTAACTTCATGATCCATAAGGCCCCTGACATATCCCGATTCTTCGTAGCCGGCATCAACTACAAAAAGACCGATGCCGCTATACGGGGGCAATTCGCCATCAACCAGGAGCAATATGGTAAGATCCTCGAACTCGCGCCTGCCCAGGGTCTCAAAGAATTGTTCATCCTGTCCACCTGCAATCGTACGGAGATCTTTGGATTTGCCGAAGACGCGGGACAGTTGATCGGACTCCTTTGCACGCAAACAGCCGGACACAGCGAAACATTCCGGGAGCTGTCCTATCTGAAATCCGGTTTTGCCGCCATCCAACATCTCTTCGAAGTGGCCGCCGGCCTGGATTCACAGATCCTTGGCGACTATGAGATCGTCGGACAGCTCAAGCAGGCCGCAAAGTTCGCCAGGCAGCGGAATTTCATCGGCCCCTTCCTCGAAAGGCTGGTCAACGCTGCCCTGCAATCTTCCAAGACGATCAAGAACCAGACCGGCTTGAGCGGAGGAACCGTCTCCGTCTCCTTCGCCGCCATTCAGTATATCAGGGAACAGGTTCTCAAAGGCCGTCGGTCCTCCATCGCGGATCAAAAGATCCTGCTGATCGGCGTGGGCAAGATGGGCCGGAATACCTGCCGCAACCTGGTGGATTACCTGGGCGCCAAAGACATCACCCTGATCAACCGCACGGAAGAGAAGGCGGTCATTCTCGCCGAGGAAGTGGGCGTGAATTATGCCCCGCTTGAAAAAATGGATGAGCAGATCGCCGCGGCCGATATCATTATCGTGTCCACCAATGCGGATCATTCCACCCTGTTGAGCAGTCAGCTCACCGGTTCCGGAGAAAAGCTCGTGATCGACCTGTCCATTCCCTTCAATGTCGAGAAGTCCGCTGCCGCCCTGCCGGGCATTACGCTCGTCAACGTGGACGAATTATCCCGGCTCAAGGACGAGACCCTCCAAAAAAGGGAAGCGGAAGTACCCAGGGCAAAAGAGATCATCGCCGGCCATTTTGCCGAATTCATGGAATGGCATGAAATGCGGAAACACGTGCCGGTGCTGAAAGCCGTCAAGACCAAATTGCAAGAGCTCCACCACTGCCGGTTGTTTGCCGGGATAACCGCCTCCCGCGAAGGCGCCTCCCTCGCCGCCTGTTCCGACCAGCAGATCCAGCGGGTCATCAATGGAATGGCCGCCAAATTGCGCCAGCATAATCAACGGGGCTGTCACTACATCGAGGCGATCAACGAGTACATCGCTACGGGCACGGATTAATTCACTAAACTATTCATGCAAAAATCGATCAGGATAGGCACAAGGGAAAGCCGGCTGGCCGTCTGGCAAGCTACGCAGGTCAAAGAAGGGCTGGAGCGCCAGGGCGTCGCGGCGGAATTGGTGCCGATCGTAAGCGATGGGGACGTCGATCTGCAAACACCGCTATACGAGATGGGCGTTCAGGGGATCTTCACCCGCAGCCTGGACATCGCCCTGCTGAACCACTCGATCGATATTGCCGTCCACTCGATGAAAGACGTACCCACCCAACTGCCTTCGGGCCTGATGCAGACCGCCGTATTGCCCCGCGGGCCGGTACATGACCTGTTGGTATATAAGCAAAACCTGGATTTCCTCGGACCGGAACAGCGTGCGGCACGGATCGCAACCAGCAGCATCCGGCGCAAAGCGCAGTGGCTGCATCGCTATCCGCAGCACACGATCTGCAACCTCCGCGGAAATGTAAATACGCGCCTGAAGAAATTGGAAGAGGAGGATTGGGACGCGGCCATCTTTGCGCTGGCCGGGCTCGAGCGTATCGGCCTGCGACCTGAAACCAGCGTCGTGCTGGATTGGATGCTACCGGCGCCGGCGCAGGGCGCCATCCTGATCGCCTGCCGCGAAGAAGATAATGAGACCGACGAGATCTGCCATACGCTCGACCATCAGGCTACGTCGCTATGCACCCGGATAGAAAGGGATTTCCTGCGCGCCCTGATGGGAGGATGTTCCACACCGATCAGCGCGCTGGCCGAGATCGAGAACGATGAGGTCTATTTTTGCGGGAATATCGTATCCCCTGACGGCAGCCGGATCGTAGAAGTGGAGCGGGTACTGCCGTTGGAGAACGCCTTCGATATGGGAAGGTCCGCCGCTGCGGAATTATGGGAGCGCGGGGCCAGGGAGATCCTTGCCACATGATCGAAAAGCAAATACACATATTATCTACCCGGCCTCTTGATCTTTACTTACTGGAAGCCGCGGCATCGGAAGGGGTTTCGATTGGGGCGCTTTCCTTTATTTCGACGCAGCCGGTCACCGGTCCATCGATAGGATCGGAGATCGCCGGGGCAGCCCTCAGCGCATCGACGGTCGTATTTACCAGCCGCCATGCCGTCGAAGCCGTGATTGCCCTCCTGGGCCGCCGCCCCGACTGGAAGATATTTTGCACCGGCCACGCCACGCGCGAATGGGTAGAACGGCATTTCGGGAGGGAGGCCATCATGGGCACGGCCGGTTCCGCAGCTGGACTGGCCGATAAGATCATCGCGATGACCTCCGCGCCCGCCGAGATCCTTTTTTTCTGCGGCGATCAACGGCTGGACGAATTGCCGAAACGATTGTTGGAAAAGGGCTTCCGCGTCCGCGAGGTCATTGTGTACAAGACGGTGCTCACCCCAAGGCTGGTGGAAGACCATTACGACGGGATCATTTTTTTCAGCCCCAGCGCCGTGACCAGCTTCTTTTCTTCAAACAAGCCGGCCCCGGGATCGGTTCTGTTTGCGATCGGTCCGACGACGGCCGAGGCGATCCGGGAAAAAAGCGGCAATACGATACTCGTCAGCGAATCGCCCGACAAGGAGGAATTCATCCGGGAGATCATCCGGTATGTCAAGAGCGGCGACTCGTCCCGGCAAACGGAAACGGATAAACGATCATGAACATAAACTTATGCAAATACTGAAGAACGATCTGTTACTGCGCACCCTGCGTGGCGAACCCACCAGCCGCGTGCCGGTCTGGATGATGCGCCAGGCGGGCCGATACCTGCCCGATTATAGGCGCCTGAAGGAAAAGTATTCTTTTTTCGAACGCTGCCAGACGCCTGAGCTGGCTGCTGAAATTACGATCCAGCCGGTCGAACAGGTCGGGGTCGACGCGGCGATCATTTTTTCAGATATCCTGGTGGTGCCGCAGGCCATGGGCATGGAGGTACAGATGATCGAAGGCAAGGGGCCGCTCCTGCCGGACCCGATCAAAAGTGCAAGGGACCTGGGAAGACTGATCATGCCCGATCCGGAAGAAAAACTGGGATATGTATTCGACGCCCTGAAGCTGACAAAAAGCAGGCTGGACGGCCGGGTGCCGCTGATCGGATTCGCCGGGGCGCCGTGGACGCTACTCTGTTATATGGTGCAGGGCAAGGGGTCCAAGACCTTCGACGAAGCCAAGGCCTTTTGTTATACCCAGCCGGCGATGGCGCATCGCCTTCTGCAAATGCTCACCGACACCACGATCGCCTATCTGAAAGGTCAGGCCAGGGCAGGCGCCGACGTCCTGCAGATCTTCGACTCCTGGGGAGGCCTGCTGGGCCCGGAAGATTTCGAGCAATTCTCATTGCGCTACATCCGGCAGATCGTCGCGGCGATAAAAGAAGAAGCGCTCACCATTATCTTCGCCAAGGGCGCCTGGCACTCGCTGGAGGGAATGGCCGCCACAGGCGCGCATGGCCTCGGCATCGACTGGTGCATACGACCGGAAATGGCCAGGCAGCTCGCCGGACCAACCGTCGTCCTGCAGGGGAATTTCGATCCCGCCAAGTTATTGTCGCCGGTGGAAGTGATCCGTCGTGAAGTGGACGTCATGCTCGACGCATTCGGAGGTCAGCATCATATTGCCAACCTGGGCCATGGCATCCTCCCGGAGGTACCGGTCGATCATGCCAGGGCCTTTGTCGAAGCGGTAAAGAATCACGTGTTACGGGAGGACCATGTACTATAAAACAGATACCGAAGCGTTCAGGGGCCGGTGGATCGACCATATCTACGCCCTGCAGGACCGCATTTGCCTGGCTTTGCAATCCCTGGACGGCATGGGAGAATTTGCGGCAGACGAATGGGAACGGGAAGGAGGCGGAGGCGGCCTGACGAAGACGATGGCCGGGGGAAGCGTTTTTGAAAAAGGCGGCGTGAACAGCTCTGTCGTCTGGGGCCAGGTGTCCGACAACATGCGTCAGCAACTTGGCATCAACGGGAGGTCATGGTTTGCCGCCGGCCTTTCACTCGTCATCCATCCGCTGAATCCCTACGTGCCGACCGTGCATGCCAACTGGCGGTATTTCGAGCTGTATAACGAAGAGGACATGCTGATCGACCGATGGTTCGGTGGCGGGTCGGATCTGACGCCCTATTATCTGTTCGAAGAGGACGCCCGTCATTTCCATGACAGCCTGCGGGTTGCCATGCAGCCATTCGGGCAGGATCTCTACCTCCGGTATAAGAAGGAATGCGACGACTATTTCGTCAACAGGCACCGGGATCAGGAAAGGCGCGGGATCGGCGGCGTATTTTACGATCATCTTCGACCCGTCAACGAGGCCGGTGGCGAACGCTGGCTGGCCTTTCAACAGGCCGTCGGCCATGCCTTTCTACCCTCCTATCTCCCCATTGCCGAACGCCGGAAGGATACCCCGTACGGGGAACGCGAAAGGGCGTGGCAGGAGATCCGGCGCGGCCGCTACGTGGAGTTCAACCTGATCCATGACCGCGGGACCTTGTTCGGGCTCAAAACGAACGGACGCACGGAAAGCATCCTAATGAGCCTGCCGCCCCGCGCCAGATGGGTGTATGACCACCGGCCGGAGCGGGACAGTCCCGAGGCGGAGCTGCTGGAGGTATGCCTGCACCCGCGCGACTGGATATAAACATTAATATAACGCCAATATGTACCTGCAACGACGTAATCGCATCCTGAGGCAATCTCCCGCCATACGCGCGATGGTGGCCGAAACGGCATTGACGGCAAATGATCTTATCGTCCCCTTGTTCATCGACGAGGGCAAGGGAGTGGAGTTCGAGATCCCCTCCATGCCGGGAACTTTTCGCCGCAGTATCGACGGGACGGTGAAGGAGGTAAAAGAGCTCTGGGGCCTGGGTCTCAAATCCGTCCTGCTTTTCATTAAATGCAAGGACGAGCTCAAGGACAATACCGGCAAAGAGGCCTGGAACCCCGACGGCCTGATGCAACGGAGCATCAGGGCCATCAAGGAGGCGGTACCGGAGATGGTCGTCATGACGGACGTAGCCCTTGATCCCTATTCCTCCTTTGGCCATGATGGCATCGTCGAACAAGGCGAGATCGTGAACGACCCGACGGTCGATGCCCTGGTGAAGATGAGCCTGAGCCATGTCCGTGCGGGCGCCGATTGGGTGGCCCCCAGCGATATGATGGACGGGCGCATCGGCGCGATCCGCAAGGCTTTCGAAGCAGCCAACCATACCCGTACCGGGATCATGGCCTATAGCGCCAAGTATGCGTCCTGCTTCTATGGGCCATTCCGTGACGCGCTCGATTCCGCGCCGGGTTTCGGCGACAAAAAAACCTATCAGATGGATTATGCCAATCGTAAGGAGGCCGTGAAGGAGGCCCTGATGGACGTTGCCGAAGGCGCCGATATCGTGATGGTCAAGCCTGCCCTGCCCTATCTGGATATCATCCGCGAAGTAAAGAATGCCGTGGATGTGCCGGTCAGCGCCTACAATATCAGTGGCGAGTATGCGATGATCAAAGCGGCGGCGCGGATGGGATGGATCGATGAGAACAAAGCGATCCTCGAGACGCTGACCTCCATCAAGCGCGCCGGCGCCGACCTGATCGCCACCTACTTTGCAAAAGACGCGGTCAAACTGCTTTCTCATTTTTAATATTCGCCATGAGCAACGAAATCAGCAAGCAATTATTCGAAAGGGCGCAGCAGAGCATCCCCGGCGGCGTCAACTCCCCTGTCCGCGCATTCAAGAGCGTCGGGGGAACGCCGTTGTTCATCAAGAGCGCCAAGGGCGCCTACCTCCATGACGTCGACGGCAACACCTATATCGACTACATCGCCAGCTGGGGGCCGATGATCCTTGGCCACGCCTGGGAACCCGTCGTCAATGCGATCCGGGAATACGCTGCCTATTCCACCTCCTACGGCGCCCCGACGGAGCTGGAGGTGCAGATGGCGGAACTGATCCGCAGCATGGCGCCGGGCGTCGATCTGATCCGGATGGTCAGCAGCGGCACCGAGGCTTGTATGAGCGCCGTTCGCCTGGCCCGCGGATATACCGGTCGCAATAAGATCATCAAGTTCGAGGGACACTATCATGGTCATGCCGACCCCTTCCTGGTAAAGGCGGGCAGCGGCGTAGCCACCTTCAATATCCAGACCGTACCGGGCGTGACGGCCGGTGTGGCCGCCGATACCCTGACGGCCGCATTCAATGACCTGGAGGCGGTCCGGGCATTATCGGTCAGGCATCGGGGGGAAATTGCGGCCATCATCGTCGAGCCCGTGGCCGGCAATATGGGCTGCATCCTGCCTGCGGACGGCTTCCTCCAGGGACTGCGCGCCCTATGCGATGCGGAAGGGATCGTCCTGATCTTCGACGAAGTCATGACCGGCTTCCGGCTGGCCCCCGGCGGTGCACAGGAGCGTCTGGGCATCCGGGCCGACCTGCTCACCTATGGCAAGGTCATCGGCGGAGGCATGCCCGTCGGCGCCTTTGGCGGAAAGGCGGAGATCATGCGGCATATCGCACCGCTCGGCAATGTATACCAGGCAGGAACCCTCAGCGGCAATCCCATTGCGATGATCGCGGGGTATACCATGCTGAAAGAGTTGAAGAACAATCCCGTTATATATACCCAACTCGAAGAAAAAACCAAGTATTTGCGTGACGGCCTCGACGCGGCGTTGCGGGCCTGGGGCCAACCCTACCGTATCAATCAGCTGGGTTCCATGATCAGCGTCCATTTCAGTGACCATGACGTGACGGATCTCGCCACCGCTGCATCCGCCGACAACCAACGGTTCGCACGCTGGTTCCATGCCCTGCTGAAACGCGGCATCTACCTGCCGCCCTCCGCCTTCGAGAGCTGGTTCCTGAACAATGCGCTCAGCAAGGAAGACCTGGACGCCACGATCCGCGCGGCGGGGGAGGCGCTTGGCGAGATTTAGCTGCGGGCTGTAAGCCTTGGGGCTGGTCAAAGCGGCTTGTCAAAGCGCGCAATGCTCATGATAATTGACGAGGCTGACCGGTTCGCGTTGGAATCGCAGACCCCTATTAGCGGCGACCACTTCATCCAGCACGGACCCGATCTCTTCGGCGGTCTCCAGCAACACCAATCTTTTTCGGTAGGCCGGGCCGTCCGGCACCCCCCGCAGGTAATGTACATAGTGGCGGCGCATGTCCCGAATGCCCGCTACCGGCCCCTTCCAGGCCACCGAACTAAGCAGGTGCTTCCGGCAGGCGGATACGCGCTCTTCCAGGCCGGGAGAAGGAAGCAGCTCGCCGGTCTGCAGGTAGTGCCTTATTTCCCGGAAGATCCAGGGATTGCCGATGGCGGCGCGGCCGATCATCATGCCGTCGACGCCATACCGTTCTTTATATTCCAGCGCCATTTCGGGACTGCTGATGTCGCCATTGCCGAAGATGGGAATATGGATGCGCGGATTGTTCTTCACCTCGGCGATCAGGGTCCAGTCCGCCGATCCCTTGTAGAGTTGACATCGCGTGCGACCATGAATAGTCAATGCGGCGATCCCTGCGTCCTGTAGCCGCTCCGCCACTTCCCCGATGTTCTTGCTTTCTTCGTCCCAGCCCAGCCGGGTCTTTACGGTCACCGGCAGAGACGTGGCGTTGACGCAAGCCTGCGTCAGGCGCACCATCAGATCCAGGTCTCTCAATACACCCGCCCCGGCGCCACTGTTCACGATGCCCTTCACAGGGCATCCAAAGTTGATATCCAGGAAGTCCGGTTTCGTCCCCTCGACGATCGCGGCGGCCAGGCCCATGCTCCTCTCATCTCCCCCGAAGATCTGTATGCCGATGGGTCGTTCCCCCGCAAAGAAATCCAGCCGCCTGCGGCATTTTTCCGTCTCCCTGACCAATCCCCGGCTCGAAATGAATTCGGTGAACAGCAGGTCGGCCCCGTTCTCCTTGCAGACCAGGCGGAAAGGGGGATCGCTCACGTCCTCCATGGGCGCAAGCAGCAGCGGAAATTCGGGGAGTGCGATCGTTCCGATCTTTACCATGCCGGCGGGTTACGTTGTTTCACGAGGGCAAAATTAGTTTAACTTTACGCGCCCTCCAACCGGGACATCCCATAATGAAAAATCTATCCCTGATCGCCGTCCTCGCATTCTTCGCCAGCCTGGCGATCCTTGGCCAGGCGTCCTGCACGCAAAACGGCCCGGATGCCGCTGCCCGCGCGACCATCGACTCGCTCCGCAACGTGATCAATGACCTCAGGCCGGGACTGGGGGAATTCATGATCCAGATGAAATATCATCATGACCGTTTGGGAGAGGCGATCGCCGCGAAGGACTATGAACGGGCCGCCTATGAGGTCGGGGAGATGCAGGAGACGGGAGAGAGCATCGTGAAGCTACAGATAACGAACGACCATTTAAAAGGGCCCTTCCCTGTATATTATGAGAAGTACCTGAAAACGCCGCTTGCAACACTCGGCGATGCGGCAGGCAAAAAGGACGATGCCTCCCTGCATATAAATTTCATTACGCTGACCAACAATTGCAATAGCTGCCACCAGGAGAATAATATGGCCTTTATGAAGATCCAAATAGCTCCATAAGCAGGCTCGGGTGAGGCTCCAACCCGTGGCCTTTCCGTTGTCGAAAAATTTTTAGGGAGAAAAATTTGATAAACCGAAAGGTTGCGTATATATTTGCAACCGATCGGTTTATTATATTCAACACATTTTTATGAAAAGGATCCTTCTCTTCATCGTATGCATATTAGCCGGCCTGGTATTCATAAATGCCGGTCTGGATAAGTTTTTGCACTATATGCCCATTCCAAAGGACCTGCCTGAAAAGCTGGTAAAAGCCGGCGCGGCATTCGCCGGGATAGGTTGGCTGATGCCGTTGGTGGGCGCCGTCGAGATCGCAGGCGGTCTGCTGATCATTTTCGACAGGACGAGAGCGCTCGGCGCAATCATCATTTTACCGGTTCTTACCGGGATCTTTCTCGCGACCGCGAACACGGCACCGTCGTCCCTGCCCGTAGTCATTGCGTTGGCCGCCGTCATTTTATGGATAATCATCGATAATAGAAAGAAATACCTTTATTTGATCAATCGCTCAAACTGATCCTTCCGTGAGAAGAGACATTTTTCAAGCCATCGCGGACCCCACGCGCAGAGGCATCATCGCTTTGATCGCATTACAAGCAATGACCCCCAGTGCGATCGCGGATCATTTCGATATGACCCGGCAGGCCATTTCAAAGCACATGCGTATCCTGACGGAGTGCGAGGTCGTGTCGCTGAGAGAGGAAGGGAGGGAGATCTATTATCAACTTGAAATCGATAAAATGAAAGAAATTGACCACTGGCTCGAGCAGTACCGGCGTATTTGGGAGGGTCGTTATCAGAAACTTGATCAATTACTAAAAACGATACAAAAAAGAAAATGATGCAAAATGTTCTCTTGTTCGATTTTGTCGCGGACAAAACCAAAAATACCCTGACCATTAAAAGAGAGTTCGCGGCGTCCCGGAAGTTAGTTTGGGACTGTTATACAAAAAGCGAGTTGCTAAATCAATGGTTCGCTCCGGCGCCCTTTAGCACGATCACAAAGTCCATGGATTTCCGGGACGGAGGTCATTGGCATTATGCGATGGTTGACCCGCAAGGGAACGAATATTGGGGTTATACGGAATACCTCAGCATCATGCCAATCGACTACTACACGGCCCTGGACGCATTTAGCAACGCCGCAGGCGAAATAAACATGGAGCTGCCCCGGGCAAACTGGCATGTGGCGTTCTCTGATAAGGGGAATCATGCGGTGGTGGAAACGGTAGTCACCTATAGATCTCTTTTGGACCTGGAGAAAGTGGTTCAAATGGGAATGGAGCAGGGAATCAAGGCCACGCTGGAAAAACTGGACAACCTGTTGTCCGCCATCGCAAAAAAGATAACGGTTACTGCACTTGTCGACGCGGATAACGGGAAGGTCTGGGACTATTATACCCGGCCGGAACATATCATCAACTGGAACTTCGCGGATCCCTCCTGGCATTGCCCTTCCGCTACGAACGACTTACGGCCCGGTGGTAAATACTCGGCCAGAATGGAAGCCCGGGATGGGAGTGTTGGGTTTGATCTCGAAATGATCTATGCCGAAGTCGTGAGCGGAAAAAGACTTGGCTCTGCCATGGCGGATGGCAGGCACGTCGTCGTTGTGTTCCACCCCAGGGGCAATAAAACGGAAGTCGAGGTATCGTTCGACCCGGAGACCGAAAATCCGGTTGAGATGCAGAAAATGGGTTGGCAAGCGATCCTGGATAATTTCAAAAGGTATGTCGAGGCCAACTAAGACGGCAGAAAGCCCGCCCATACGGCCGTACTCAATGCAATAGCAGCTCGCAGGGCTTGAGGCCCGTATGTTTCTTAAACGCCGTGGAAAAATGGGAAATGGAAGAATATCCCAGCATGACGGATACGTCCGTCACGCTAAGCCCCTTTTCATAGAGGAGATAGCGGGCATGCTCCATCCGCTGGCCCTGGTAAAAATCGAAGATGGTAGCGCCGAACATTTCCTTGAAGCCTTTTTTCAGATAGCATTCATTGATCGCCGCTTTCCGGCTTAGCTCCTTGATGGTCAGCGGCTCGCCGATATGCTGCAGCAGGATCTCCCGGGCCTTGACGATCTTTTCGCGGTCGGCCTCATTGCTTAGGAATTTGCACTGGAAGCCCTCGACCTCTCTTTCACCAAGCATGCACTCGAGGCTGTAGAGGAGGAGCATTTGGCTTTGCGCATTGATATAGATATTTTCGAGGCTGTCGGTATACGGATGATTCAGGATCGCTTCCAGCACGATCCGCGTCCGTCCGCAAAGGGAAAGCGTCTTCGAAAAGGAAGATCCATGCCTGAAATCGAGGATCTCATCGGAGATCGGAGGCCTGCCGCCAGGAGCGCTGTCCGTCCGGAGAGGCCTTGCGAATTGCGAAAGATGCACCGCCTGGAACCGGAAACTAAGCGTGTCCACCGTCTCGACCCGTTCCATGCAGGCGGGCGAGGCGCTCAGCTTGCAGGCATCGCATTCGATGTCCTTCTTGCTGCAATAGCGGTTGCCGGAGATGCAAAACCTCAATTCCACATAGTTCCGGGCCGGCTCGTTCTGCCTGAAGTGATAGACCAGCATGCCCACGTCATCCAGGCTCCACTGGGGATGCTTCCTGTACCTTTTGATCTGGTATTGCACCGAACCGGGTATCTGACATTCCCGTTCCTGCAACAGGGTCAGTTGATCCTGCATCACCGGCTGCCGGTAGGCCATCGTCAATATATCCTGGGGGTTGTGCATGGAGGGGCAAATTTACGCCATCCTGGCTACAAAACGCCATTTGCAAGCCTCCTGCCGCCCCATCTGCGGCTTTTGACAATGCCGTGACGAAACCGCCCTCGAAACCCATGAAAAAACCACCTCGAAAACAGCTGGAAAATCGATCCGAAAATGCGCGGAAACCCTTTATATTCCGTACATTTGCCCACCTTATTAATTTATTGTTAACTACAAGATTACCACGCGAAAATATGAGTGAAACAACGCCCGAGGTCCTGACTCCTTCCAGCAACGGATATGGTGCCGAAAGCATCCAGGTCCTGGAAGGACTGGAAGCCGTCCGAAAACGCCCTGCGATGTACATTGGGGATATCGGCGTAAAGGGGTTACATCACCTGGTCTATGAGGTAGTGGACAACTCCATCGATGAGGCCCTCGCCGGTTATTGCAAGAATATTATCGTCACGATCCATGAGGACAATTCGGTCAGTGTGGACGACGACGGCCGGGGCATCCCCACCGGTATCATGACCAAAGAAAAAAGGAGCGCGCTGGAAGTCGTCATGACGGTTCTGCATGCAGGAGGCAAATTCGATAAGAATACCTACAAAGTATCCGGCGGCTTGCATGGGGTCGGCGTCAGTTGCGTCAACGCGCTGAGCAGCGACCTGCACGTGACCGTACGCCGCGAAGGCAAGATCTTCGAACAGGAGTACAAGATCGGAATACCTCAATACCCGGTCCGCGAGATCGGCAAGAGCGACGAGACGGGAACCTCTATCCGTTTCTGGCCTGACGCAAACATCTTCATCACCCTGGACTATAACAAGGAGATCCTGGAGGGAAGGCTTCGCGAGCTATCCTTCCTGAACAAGGGCGTCCGCATCATCATGAATGACCTGCGCGATAAGGACGAGGAAGGGAAGGCCTATTCCAAAACGTTCTACAGCGAAGGCGGGATCATCGAGTTCGTCGAATTGCTGGATAAGAATGCCGCACGCAATCCCCTGATCCCCAAAGTGATCTTTGTCGAAGGACGGGACGAGGTCACCAATGTGGCCGTGGAGGTGGCGCTGACCTACAATGACAGCTATACCGAGCATATCTACTCCTACGTCAACAATATCAATACCATCGAAGGCGGCACGCATGTGGCCGGCTTCCGCCGGGCCCTGACCCGCGTGTTCAAGTCCTACGGCGACAAGCAGGGATTGTTCGAAAAGGCCAAGGTCGAGATCGAAGGAGACGATTTCCGCGAGGGACTGAGCACGATCATCTCCGTAAAGGTGCCGGAACCGCAGTTCGAAGGACAAACCAAGACCAAACTCGGGAATAACGAAGTGAGCGGCGTGGTCGATTCGACGGTTTCCAAAGTACTGGACGCTTATCTGGAAGAGAACCCGCGCGAAGCCAAGAATATCATCCAGAAGGTGATCCTGGCCGCCCAGGCGCGGGCAGCTGCCAAGAAGGCGCGGGAACTGGTACAGCGCAAGAGCGTCCTAAGCGGAGGCGGTCTGCCCGGCAAGCTTGCCGATTGCTCCGACCGTGATCCCGAACGCTGCGAGCTCTTCCTGGTAGAAGGAGACTCCGCCGGCGGGACGGCCAAGCAGGGCCGTGACAGAAGCTTTCAGGCGATCCTGCCCCTTCGCGGCAAGATCCTGAACGTCGAAAAGGCGATGGAGCACAAGATCTACGAGAATGAGGAAATCCGCAATATGTACACCGCCCTCGGCGTCACGGTAGGAACCACCGAAGATCCCAAGGCGCTGAACCTGGCCAAACTGCGCTACCATAAGCTCATCATCATGACCGATGCCGACGTCGATGGCAGCCATATCGCCACCCTGATCCTCACGTTCATCTATCGCTATATGAAGGAGCTGGTCGAGCAGGGTTATGTTTATATCGCGCAACCACCCCTCTACCTGGTGAAGAAAGGCAAGGAACAGTCCTATGCCTGGAACGAGGAGCAACGTCGCGGCTGGGTCGAAAAGCTCGGCGGGGGCAAAGAGGAGAGCGTGACCGTGCAGCGCTATAAAGGGCTGGGGGAAATGAACTCCGAACAGTTATGGGAGACGACGATGAACCCCGATACCCGGACGCTGAAACAGGTGACCATCGAAAGCGCGGCCGAAGCCGACCTCATTTTTAGCATGCTGATGGGCGACGAAGTAGCGCCCAGGCGGGACTTTATCGAATCCCACGCGAAATACGCGAAGCTGGACGTGTAGCCCCGCCCGGTCAGACCTGCAACCCGCCCTGCGCCTCAGGGAGACTGGGTATGGGAGTAATTTTTTAAGGTGGAATCGGGCAAAATCAGTAATATTACACCAACGTCCTGGATTTCAGGAGAATATCGATTGTACTAACTTACCGGCCGCCAGGCTGGTGTTAAAATTAAATTTACTATGGCAACGGTAGAGCTTACGGCTTATAACGTAAAAACAAAAGAGAAGAACGTTCCGATAAAAGATGCAGTGATCACCAAGACGGCCAAGGGCGCCTATATGGCCCAGGGCAATGACGGAAAAGGCAATAAGCTGACCACCCTGCTGGGTGAGGAAAAAGCATTGGCCGCCATCAAGGCAGGCATCGCCAAGCAAGGCTGGTAGAACCGGCGCGCTTAAATGCAGCTAAGGTAGGTGGACTGCCTGCCTAAAATGGACTTATCGTCTGTTCCCAGCCATTTGTTCAACACCGTAGCGTAGACGTCTTTAAAGTCTACCTGGTACTTTAAATCCCCTTCAGACAGGTCACTCAGGTCGGGCAGGCCATTGATCAGGCCTTTTTGCTTCAACCCTCCGCTGACCAGGAACATGGTATTGGCCGTGCCGTGGTCCGTTCCGCCGCTGGCATTCTGCGCTACCCGCCTTCCAAATTCGGAGAAGGTGAGCAGCAGGGTGTCCTCAAAGCGATGGTTGGCCTTCAGGTCGGCGACAAACGCGACAAGCGCGTCATTCAATTCGGTAAACAACCGTTCCTGCTGTGCTGCCTGGTTGACATGGGTGTCGAAGCTGCCCAGCGAAAGGTAGTATACGCGGGTATTGATATCGGAGAAGATCAGCGAGGCGATGGTATGCAGGTTCCTTCCCAGTTCCGTATTGGGGTAGGAGGCTGAAGAAGGCCTGAGCTTGCTTTGTTCAAAAATATAGTTGGCGCCCGAAAGCGTCTCGGCCATGGTCTTGTAGAGGTAATCCACACTCCCGCCCTGCCCATTCACGTGCTGCGCCTGAAGGTCGGAAAAGTATTTTTCGTGGCTGGTATTATACAGCCGCTTCGGGTCCTTTAGCGCCATCCCCTTGATCTGCGCCCCCTTCAGGGCCAGGCTCACGACGTCATCGATCTCCAGCGCCTGCGTCGGATGATCACAGCCGCTGCATTGAGCGTCCAGGTAACGCCCCAGCCATCCCGTTTGCAGCACCTCCTTGCTGTCGCTTGCCGTCTGCCAGATGTCCATGCTGCGAAAATGGGACCGGTCGGGATTGGGATACCCTACGCTGCTCAGAATGCCCAGGCTTCCGTCGTCATACAACCCCCGCAAACCGATAAGAGCAGGATGTAATCCCACCTCATCCGTGATCAGGGCAGCCTTCTCCTTCCCGATGCCGAGATGCGGCCGCAACCGGTAATAAATATCATTTCGGACAGGGATGACCGTATTGAGCCCGTCATTCCCCCCGCTCATCTGCAATACCACGACGACGCGATTGCCCGGCGGCATCCGACCCGGCCTTTCAAAGGCCTTTAAGAACCTCGGCAGCAACAGGGACGCCGTAGCCAACGAACCCGTTTGCAAAAATTGCCTGCGTTTGATGATCATATTCCTTTTTTTTTTCGGTCACATGCTCCTCAGCACAACTGATACTCCGGCGTGCTCATCAGTTGGATCGTCATTTTCTTTATGAGCTCCTCCCGATTGGCGGCCGCCGTATAATGCTGAATTACCCCTTCCGCAATCCCGCCACGCGTTTGCAGGACGACCGCACCGATCTGGGGGAACAACTGGTCATCCGCGACCTGGTCGAAGCGCCGCAACCACGCCGTCCAATCGATCTGGGCGCGTATCATTTGTCCGGGCCTTCCCCCGGCCATCGAGCGCAACTTGCCGAACCGGTCAGGCCCGGGATTACTTTGCAGCCCCATCATCTGGTCGTCGTCATCCTTGGGCTTTTGCCGGATCTCCCCGGAACCATAGAATAGCTGCGGCATGCTCAACCGGAACATCAGGCTGGAACTGTCGATCCAGCTCAGACCGCCGGGCCAGCCCGCCACATTGGGAGGATAAAATAAGACCTGCCCCAGGAGCCGCTGGATCAACAATTGAACGTCATCATTCCCGAGCTTCATAGGCAGGATGCGCCGGATGCCCACGAGCAACTCGACCGGAGATTTGATCCGCGAACCGATGTGACCGGGATCATAGAACCAATCGCTGTGAAAGATATCCTCCAGCAGCCCCTTGATATCGTAATGGCTTTGATAGAACCGGCCGGCCAGCCAGTCTATGCGGGTCTCATCGGGCCGGTCGTCCACCAGGTACCGATAGAGCTTGTCTGAAATATGGCGGGCCGTGGCGCGTTGTTCCAGCAAAATGTTCAGCACGTCTCCCCCGTCGAAGGCGCCCGTCTTGCCCAGCACCGTCTTTTGGCCCTCATCATGCTGCCTCGGCCGGAACTGGAATTCTCCGTTTGGCGTGGCGCCCCACCCGGTGAAAGCCCGGGCAGCCTCCTTGACGTCCTGCTCGGTATAGTTGCCCCGGCCCATCGTGAATAATTCCATCACTTCCCGGGCGAAGTTCTCGTTGGGGTGATCCTTCCGGTTCTGATTGTTGTTTAGGAAATTGATCATCGCGCCGCTCTTCGATACCTCCCCCAGCAGGTCTCCGAAGTGACCGAGGGCATTACGACGGATGATATCCAGCAATTGCTGCTGATGCACGATATTGAAGGTGCGGGACGCAAAATGACCGTGCCAGAACAGCGACATCTTTTCCCGCAACTGATCCTCGCCGGCCACCATCTGATCCAGCCAGGCCAGGTTGAGACGCTTGATCGCCGCCTGTTGCTCCTTCTGGAACGCTTTTCTTTCATCGGCGGACATTTCCCTTCGCCGGATGCCCATGCCTTGTTCGCCGCCCATGATCATGTTCTTCAGTGAATCGTCCGCCACGTCGATGGTCCTGACAGAGCTGGCGGAGGATCCCCAAAGAGCGTGCATGACCGACCTGGGCTTGCGGTCGGCCAATTTGTCCAGGTCATCCGCCTTCGGACCAAATCCGGCACGCCAGAGCAAATGTTGATTTTTCAGTTGGTTGGATGCATCCATGGCGTCCATTTAGCCGGTTGGACTGAAAACCCCCGGCGAGGTTTAATGGGAAGGGCGACCGCGGCAATAAATCACTGGCCAAACAGGAACCGGACGCCGACGATCAGATTTTGAAAAGCATACCCCAGGTTCGTGCCGATCGAAAAATTGCTGTTCTTCACGGCCGAGGGATCGTTCCCAATCCGGGTATGTGCATAGTTGGCATACAAAAGATTTTGGAAACCGGTCTCCAATTGGAGCCTTCTACTGACTGAATAAGCGACGCCCGGAGATAATCCCAGCGTAAACGCCACAGATCTCGCGTCAGTGGAATTGGTGTTCGTGATCTTCGAAAATGAACCTCCCACCCGCTCCTGCAGGAAAAGGGAAAAGTTGCTCCCCAGGGTCTTGTATTCGCGCATGAACACACCTGCACCGTATTGGTCAAACGTCGACATTTCGTCGGGCGGAACGGGTTGCACCGTGGTGGTGCTCTGGTGAGTGTAGGTCAGATCGAAACCAAGGATCAGGTTATCCTTGATGGCCTTGCCAAAGGAAGGCGTGATGGAGAATGAGCTATTCTTATTGCTGTATGGGGTACCGGCAGGTTGATTGCTGGTATTGGAGGTAAAGGTAAAATCTCCGCCCAGCAGCCAGGATTCCTGTTTGATCTGCGAGCGGGAACTCAGCGATGCGGCAATAAAAAGAAAGGATAGGTAAATGTACTTCTGCATATAGGGGAGTTTTTGTTTCAGGTGTGGACTGAAGCGTCAGATGCGTTCTGCGCCGAAGTAGGGTTGGAGCGCTTTCGGCAATTCGATGGAATTTTCCGTCTGGTGATTTTCCAACAGGCAGGCTACGATGCGCGGCAACGCCAGCGAGCTGCCATTCAGGGAATGCAGCAGTTGCGTTTTGCCGCCTGCATCCTTGAAACGGATCTTCATCCGATTCGTCTGGAACGATTCGAAGTTGCTCACGGAACTGACCTCGAGCCATTTTTCCTGCGCTGCGCTGTAGACTTCAAAATCGTAGGTGAGCGCCGACGTAAATCCCATATCGCCGCCGCATAACAGCAGGATGCGATAAGGCAGATCGAGCGATTGCACGAGTTTCTCGATATGCTCCACCATTTCTTCGAGTACGACATAACTATGCCCGGGATGCACCAGTTGGACGATCTCGACCTTATCGAACTGGTGCAACCGGTTCAGACCGCGAACGTCCTTGCCATAGCTCCCCGCCTCACGCCGGAAGCAGGGCGTGTACGCCGTCATTTTCAGCGGCAGACTGGCCTCTTTCAGGATCTCGTCGCGATAGATATTCGTGACGGGGACCTCGGCCGTTGGGATCAGATAGTATTTGTCCTCATTGATAAAATACATCTGCCCCTCTTTGTCGGGCAACTGGCCCGTACCGCGCGCGGAGGCTTCGTTGACCATTAGCGGGGGCTGATATTCGATATAGCCCGCCGCCGTATTATAGTCCAGAAAATATTGAATGAGCGCCCTCTGCAACTTTGCCCCCTTATTGATGTAGACCGGAAATCCGCTCCCGGTGATCTTATTGCCCAATTCGAAGTCGATGAGCCCATATTTTCTGGCCAGATCCCAATGCGGAAGAGCTCCGGCCGGCAAGGCAGGCCTGGCGCCCCCTTCGCGGACGGTAATATTTTCGGCAGGGGATTTCCCGGGGGGAACCTTTGCGGCAGGCAGATTGGGTAACCGGATCAGGGCTTCATTCAACTGCACTTCCACGGCGGCAAGTTGTTCTGCGATGGGGCCGAGGCTGGATTTCAGGGCAGCCACCTCCTGCTTTTTCGCTTCGGCTTCATCCTTTTGCCCCCTGGCCATCAACTGGCCGATCTCTTTCGAATGGGCATTGATCTTTGCCTGCGTGCCGTCGGATTCCAGCTGACCTTTCTTACGTTGATCGTCCAGGGCGATAATGGTGTCCACCAGTGCGATTTCGGGGAAATTTTTGACGGCCAGTCTTTCCTTTACCCCTTCCGGGTTTTGGCGTATGAATGCCAGCTGTAGCATCTCGTTGAATTTGGGCAAAGGTAAGGAATGACGGGCATCGATCAGCTACTCCGGGCTCCTGCGATAAATGTCCGGATCATTCCTGCGCATGATCCGTCGCGGATCGGCGGGCACTTCGAATCCGAACTGTTCATAGAGCCCATGCGCATCGCGCGTACTTAACTGCCAGATGCGAAATCCCTGCAATTCAGGATGGCCGAGGATCGTCTCCATCATCCATTTGGAGAGTCCGCGTCCGCGATATCCCTCGTCGATGAAGACGTCCGCGAGATAACCGAAGGTGGCCTTGTCCGTGATGACGCGCGTGAAACCGACCTGCCGCTCTCCCGCGTACATGCCAAAACACAAAGACCCGTTGATCGAGGCACGTACGATCTCTATCGGAACGCCCCCGGCCCAATAGGATTTTGTCGAAAGGAAGGCGTGGACATAGGGAATATCGATCCGCGCCGGATCGGTGGAGATGACGAATTCATCTTTCTGCCATTGCATGGCCATCGCTTTTTTGCAAAGATAAGCATCAGGCAAACTATCTTTGCCGGATGCAACACGCAAAAGACGATTTGCAAACCCGCTGGTGGAACCTGGAAGCCGCCCTGGTGGAAAGATGGGGCAAGAAACCCGATCTGGAGGCGATCCTGTTCCTCATCGGCATCCAGGAATTCGGCGATATCCGACCGAAATTCTCGAAGGAACAAAAACAGGACCTGATGCACGTGGCCATCTGCTCGCTGTTCGCGCAGAGCGGGTATTATGAGCTGGATGGCGTGGATGAGGATGGCTGGCCTCATTTCAAACAACTTAAGGCCTTGCCGGTCATGACGATGCCGGAACAGGAAAATTTCATGAAGGATCATATACTCCTGTATTTCGACCGTATGGGATTCGGCAACATCGGGGATACCGGGCAAAAAACGTCATCATGATCCGGCCGATCCTCCGCCTTATTCCCGCCCTGCTTATTCTGGCAGCATCCTGCAATCCGCGATTATCGAATGGGCTGCGAAAAAAAGACCGCAGCCGGGACGTGGAGATGATCACCAGCATGGGCACGGTCGTCCTGCGACTATCCGATTCCACTCCCATGCACCGGGATAATTTCCTGATGCTGGTAAAACGGGGCTATTATGACAGCCTGCTCTTCCATCGCGTCATCCGGGGTTTCATGATCCAGTCGGGCGATCCGGACAGCAAGGAAGGTCATCCCGGAAAACCCCTTAGCCAGGGAGGCAGCGGGGGACCCGGTTACACGGTGCCTGCGGAATTCCGGCCTGGTCTGTTCCATAAAAGAGGGGCCCTGGCGGCGGCGCGCACGGGGGACGACGTCAACCCCACAAAGGCCAGCAGCGGGAGCCAGTTCTATATCGTGCAGGGGAGGCAGTTTGCCGAGGCCGGCCTGGATTCCATCGAGACCTTCCGCTTGCGGGGCCGAAAGATCCCCCAGGACCAGCGGGCGGTCTATGCGAGCATCGGGGGCGCACCCCACCTGGACCAGAACTACACCGTATTCGGAGAGGTGGTCAGCGGCATGGAAGTGGTCGACTCCATCGCTGCCGTGCCGACCAGCGGCCGTCCGCTGGACCGCCCCCTCAAAGAAGTGCGCATCCTGAAAATGAAGCTGGTGAAGCGGAAATAATTTCTAATATTTGCACCACAAAAAACACTTATGAACTTCCCGGAAAATTTGCGTTACACGAAGGATCATGAATGGATCAGGCTTGAAAACGGCAATACCGCCGTGATCGGGATCACCGACCACGCTCAAAAGGAGTTGGGTGACATCGTATACGTGGAGATCGAAACAGCCGGAAAGACGCTGGCCGCGGAGGCGGTCTTCGGAACCGTCGAAGCGGTCAAAACGGTTTCCGATCTTTTCCTGCCTGTAGCAGGCGTCATCCTGGAAGTCAACCCCGCTCTGGCCGCCTCTCCTGACCTGGTCAATACGGACCCCTATGGCAAGGGTTGGATGGTGAAAATGACGGTCAGGGATCCTGCTGACGTGAACGCGCTGATGGACGCTTCCGCCTACCAGGCCCTCGTGCACGGGTAAACCGGAGATTTTCGGTTTTTTTCTTTACTTAGTATACCTATCTATTAAAAGCTTGGGAGCACCTATTACATATAACGAGCAGGAGTTAGTGGTCGCCCTTAAGGAACGTAATAACCAGGCCTATACTTACCTGTACGATAACTATGCCGGCGCCTTATTCAGCATTATCAGGCAGATCATTACCGACAATCCGGAACTGGCCGCTGACGTGTTGCAGGAGGCCTTCATAAATATTTGGCGCAGGATCGAGACCTATGACCAAACCAAGGGAAGGTTATTCACCTGGATGCTGAATGTGGCCCGGAATGCGTCGATCGATACCCTCCGGTCAAAAAGTTACCAGAACAGCCAGAAAAACCAGGATCTGCCGGACAACGTATATAAGGGTACCGATAGCCAATCCACAAGGATGAACGTGGACCATATCGGCCTGCGAAAAGTGTTGGAGAAACTGAAGCCGGAACACCGTGTTCTGGTAGAACTATCTTATTTTAAGGGTTTTACGCATGAAGAGATCGCCGAGATGCAGGACATTCCACTGGGAACCGTAAAGACCCGTATCCGGAACGCCCTATTACAACTCAGAGAATATTTACAGTAAACCAGTGAACGTAGAAGAATACATATCGAGCGGCATCATTGAGAAATATGTGATGGGACTGGCCACGGGGCCGGAGAGGGACGAATTTGAAAAAGCTTGCGCTCAATTTCCTGAATTAGCAGCAGCCCGCACGGCATTCGAAAAACAGATCGAAAGGTTTGCGTTGGAGAATGCGGAGCAACCACCTGTCGGGGTTAAGGTTAGGTTTTTAGAAGTTATCGGGGGGGAGGCCTCCCACACAGCTCCTTCTTCAAATCAACCAAAAATAATCACCATGGAAAATGCAAAGAGCCCTTCACGTTCCTCAGGCTGGCTACGCTTCGTAGCGGCCGCTTCCGTCCTTTTATTGGTCGTTGCTGCCTGGTATGCCTACCGGTCCCGGACAGAAAACAACGACCTGATCAATTCGAACACCGTTTTGAAGACCCAACTTGATTCAACCCACCAGATCCTCCAGCAGATCATCGACGAGACAAGGTTCGTCAAGGATCCCAATACCACGGTGGTCAATATGGTCGGCACCCAGGTTGCGCCCAGGTCCTCGGCGAATGTGTATTGGGATTCCGCCAGCACCAACGTATTCCTGGTCGTGAAGAATATGCCGAAATTGCCCACCGATCAGCAATACCAGCTCTGGGCGTTGATCGATGGCAAACCGAAGGACCTGGGCGTGTTCGATGCCGATTCCTCCGCCAATGACCGGGTCATCCTGAAGATGAAGAATACCCAGAAGGCACAGGCCTTTGCCATAACCATCGAAAAAAGGGGCGGCAGTCCCTCTCCGACCTTGCAGAAGATGCAGTCTCTTGGGAAAATGATCCAGAGCCAGTAAGTCGCGGGAAAATAATCTACAGATATAGTAAAAAAAGTCCCATTTTTAGGGACTTTTTTAATGATACCATTTCTCAAAAAATACCTGGGCCATCTCTACGTGGCCGTCGCCTGGTCGGTGTTCATCGGCGTCCTCCTTACCCTGCCCGGTTCCATGCTGCCGAAAGAGAGCGGTTTTGCCATTCCCCAGTTCGACAAGATCGTCCATATGACCCTGTTCGGCGGATTCGTTTTTCTTTGGGGCCTCTGGCTGAGCAATCGTGGGATAGCACAAAAGCGTCTGCTGCGCCAGTTCTTCCTGGTCTTTATTATAGCGGCGATCTATGGGATTGGCAGCGAGTTCGTGCAGAAATATTTTATTCCCATGCGGGATTTCGATGAGGCGGACATCATCGCGGACCTGCTCGGGGCAAGCCTCGGCTATGGGTTCAGTAACATCTTCCTCCCTGGCTTCGACCGGACACAAAAAAATAGACCCCTGTAGAAACAGGGGTCGTAACCAAAACTAACTGCTTATGAGAAAATTGACTGCTTTATGTGAGTCAAATAGAAAAGACTGATTGTACTATGTATAACGCAAAACAGGTGCCAATATTATACATGAAAACATTAAAACAACCTTAAAAAGAACTTCGGGATCACTCCCTCTCTTAATCATTGACCTCTATAATAAAGTTACGTAGCAAATGGATTCCGGGATGGCACCTTTTTGAGTAATAACATTTATTTAGCATTCCATCAATAAGATACAGGATTTTGAGACCTGTAGCAAATTTTAGCCCGCTTTTTTTCAAAGATTCTAACATATAATAGACGCAGAATGGAAGGAAAAGTTTAAACGGCCCACGTTAAATAAAACTAAAAACTCAGTTCTGACGAGCCATTTTCTCCGCGTTTTCAGCGAATTGCAAGGCTTCGAGGAACTCCTGGATATTGCCATTCAGCACGTCGTCCAGGTTGTAAACCGTCAGCCCGATCCGGTGATCGGTCACTCTCCCCTGGGGAAAATTATAGGTCCTGATCTTGGCGCTCCGATCTCCCGTGCTCACCAGGCTTTTACGGTGGCGGGCAATCTCCTCTTCCTGCTTGCGCACCTGTTCCTCATACAGCTTGGTACGCAGCATCTGCATCGCCTTTTCCCGGTTGCCCAACTGGCTCCGCTCGGTCTGGCAGACGACCACCACGCCGGTAGGGATATGCGTAAGGAATACCTTGGTCTCCACCTTGTTGACGTTCTGTCCTCCGGCGCCGCCACTGCGTGCGGTCTCCATCTTGACGTCGCTTTCCTTTAGTTCGAAATCCACCTCGTCGGCCTCGGGCATCACCGCAACAGTCGCCGCGCTGGTATGCACGCGACCGCTGGTTTCGGTATCGGGAACCCGTTGGACCCGGTGGACGCCGCTCTCGAATTTGAGGATCCCGTACACATCGTCTCCCACCACTTCCACCTGCACCTCCTTATACCCACCTACGGTACCCTCGCTTTCGCTGAGGATGGCCGTCTTCCAGCCCCGTCTTTCACAATACTTGATGTACATCCGCAGCAGATCGCCGGCAAACAGGCTTGCCTCGTCGCCCCCGGTACCGGCCCGGATCTCGAGGATCGCATTCTTTTCGTCCTGGGGATCTTTGGGGATCAGAAGTTGGCGGATATAGGCCTCCAACCTTTCTTTCTGCACTTCCAGACCTGCCGCCTCCGCCTTGGCGAGTTCCCGCAGCTCCGCGTCATCGCCGCCGAGAACCTCCTTATTGAAATCGATCGTGTCCAGCACCTTTTTGTACTCGTTATGTGCGTCCACGATCTTTTCCAGGCTTCGGTACTCCTTGCTCATGGCGCTGAACTTCCGGTTATCGCTCACGATCTCCGGATTGCTCAGTGCCACACCCAAATCCTCGAATCTGGCCCGGATGGCCTCCAGTTTATCTAACATAGTTTTGACTTACTTTTAGGGCACGCAAAGTTAATCCTTTCAGCGCAACCATGTCTTATCGAAAATTCAGGGCGGATCAACTATTCACCGGTCACGAAATGCGGCAGGACGATTCCGTACTGGTTACCACCGAAGACGGTGTCGTGGAAACCATTTTGCCGCTGGCAGACGCCGGAGAAGGCGTGGAGCAGCTCCCCGGCCTCCTGACCCCCGGCTTTGTGAATTGCCACTGTCATCTGGAACTGTCGCACCTGCGGGGGGCGATACCGGAAGGCATCGGCCTCGTGAACTTCATTTTGGCTGTGCTTAAACAGCGGGGGGCAGCCCCCAATACGATACAAAGCGCCATTAAGGCAGCGGAGGACGCCATGCTGGACGAAGGCATCGTCGCCGTAGGAGATATCTGCAACACGACGGACAGCCTGCCTCAAAAAGCTTCGGGCAGGATCTATTATCACAATTTCATCGAAGGCATGGGCTTTACCCCGGAAGGAGCGCAGGGTCGTTTCGAAGCGATTTGTCGCCTTTTTTCGGCCTTTGCGGAAGCTTATCCCTTGCCAATAGAGACCAATTCCCTGACGCCCCACGCGCCCTACTCCGTTTCCCCGGAATTATTCAGGCTGATCGCGGGCTTTCCCGGCAATCATCTGCTCAGCATGCACAATCAGGAAAGCGAGGCAGAAAATGAGTTTTGCCTGCAGGGCACAGGGGATTTCCTGCGACTCTATTCCGCACTGGGAATCGACATCGGTCATTTCAAAGGGACGGGTCAACGAAGTCCCGGGGCCTGCCTGGCCCATTTCTATCGTAACCAGTCCCTGATCCTGGTGCATAACCTGTATACCAGCGAAGAGGATCTCCGGGCCATCCGCGGCTATCCCGGGCTGTACTATTGTCTCTGTCCCCATGCCAACCAATACATCAGCGGCCGCCTGCCCGATCCGGAGCTGTTCATGCGGCACGATGCCATCATCGTACTGGGGACGGACAGCCTGGCCTCCAATCACCGGCTCAGCATACTGGATGAGATCAGGATCCTTGAGCGGAACTATCCCCGGTTGCCGCTGGCCACTCTCCTGCAATGGGCCACCTCGAACGGAGCGCAGGCTCTCCAGATGGACGGCCTGCTCGGCAGCTTCGAGCGCGGCAAACAGCCGGGCATCGTGCTGATCAGCCATATGGAGGGAGCAAGACTGGGCCGTGAGGCGGTATCCCGAAGGGTGTTATGAGGCGGCTTCAGGCCAGCATGGTTTGCAAAACGGGCAGGGTCTTCATGATGCCGAAGTCCGGAACATGAAAAATGTAAAAGGCCTGGTAGGCCTGAAGCAGCGTGCGCCGCGTATCCTGGTTGAGGGCGAGTTCCTCCAGTTCCTCCGGTATGCGGACGCGTAATAGCTGCGTGGTAATTCCGCTATAGGGTTGATCCAGCGATTCATGGTGCAGGGGTTCCTCCGGCACGAAGAGGCCTTCCCGCAGATCCAGCACGGGCGTCCGCTCCGTTTGATCGTTCTGGATCCGGAATCCCAGGAAGCCCGCCAGGTGCAACGCAAAGAACAAGGGATAGTTCGCCACCACCCTGCCTGTGCTCGCATCCAGGTGCATGAAGGCATCCTCGATGAAATTGAACAGATCCTCGTTGGGCTCCGGTTGCTTCAGGCATTTTTGGAGCAACTCGACCATGAACAGCGCGACGGCATTCTTCACCACGTCGAAAAAAATATGCTGATAGACGACGCTCCACCGGAATTCCCGAAGCCGTTGCAGGTTCTTCAGATCGCTATGATAGGCCACCAGATCGAGAATGGCAGCAGGTTGAAAGAGGTTGGCCTTGCCGGGACCTTTTTTCGAGGAGGTCCGCACTCCGTTCACGAGGTACGATTGTACGCCGAAGAGTTCCGTATAGATCGTCACGATCAGGCTGGTCTCGCCGTATTTCACAACCCGGATGACGATCCCCTTGGTATGGTGCAATCGCTGATTCATTTGCCTATGAAGATGATCTTCGTCGCCATTTTTTCCTGCCGGGAATCGTCGCTCACCAGGACCAGATAGATCCCCGTAACGACCTGCCGGCCCGCATAGTCCCTTCCATTCCATACGGCCTGGCCGCCCAATGCCCTGGTCTGGTAGATCAGCCGCCCATCCAACCCGGTGATCTTGACGATGGCGTCTTCCACCAGGCCCCGGATCGCAATGGCGCCCGTGTAGCCCGGCGGTACCGGATTGGGAAAGACCAGGACCTTCGAATTTGTCCCGGCGCCCGATGTAGCGGTACTTCGAAAGGAACAGATCCCCTTTGCGGTGGCAAAGTATACTTCCCCCGTCGACGGATCGACGGCGATGTGCCTGACATCATTGCTTAGCAACGGCGTACTGTCGGAAGTAAAATGATAAATGATCTTTTGTGCATCGGGACTGATCAGCCAAACGCCGTTATTGGTACCGATCCATTTCCGGTCTGCCCCATCAACCGCCATCGCCTGTACCGGCTGACCGCTGAACAGATAGCCGGCGAAATTATCGAACTGCACGATGGGCCATACCGCATCGCAGCCCCCTCCGGAGAATACGTTGGCCGTGCAGGGGATGACCCCGATGCCGTTGACGGTACCCACCCAGATCAGTCCGCCGCGATCTTTCACTATGGAATAGACATGATCATCGGGCAGGTTGCCGGCTCCGGTCCCGGTGCGGTAGTATTTCCACTGGTCGTCGGCGATATTGTCCAGGGAAGGCCCGTGGTCATAGCAGAAAAGCCCATTGCCCCCCGGCGAGACGATCCAAACCCGTTCATTATTATCCACGACGATCTGCGAGACCGCATTTTCCGTATGCGGGAAGGGAATGCTGATCGGGATCCATGCGCCGGCGGCCGTCCTGAGCAAGAGATCCCCTGCGGCCCCATAATTGGCGATCCATTCATTACCCTCGCGGTCGAATGCGAGCCCGCCGACCCGGTACGCGGAAGGCTGCCCCTGCACGGGAGCGACCGTGCCGTTCCCCGCAAAAATGGAAAAGCTGTTATCCGGCCGGATCCGGAGCAGTCCCTCCCCGAATGATCCCGCCCAGACCGCACTGTCTACAGGGTCGATGGCCACGGTCACGAAATCGAACAGGCTGTCCAATGTCGGGTAAATAGTGCCGTTATAATTCGTCCATTGCGTCCCGTCAAAGCGATATAGCCCGTCGTGGTTGTTGAGAGGCAGCCAATTTGAGTCGGCCCCGCCTGACGCGACCCAGAGCATGCTATTTGCGCCGATCGTCATCTCCCCTGTGGCCAGGGATTGCGGCGAATTGGGGATGATGGCCTCGGGACCATTCGATGTCCACCCCGAAAGACCGGTAACCGAGTCGGCGACATAGAATTCGTTTCCCACGTAGATAGCCTGACGGGGACTTTGTAAAGCGGAGACCGGCGTCGACAGGACCTTGTCCACGGATCCCGAAGGCCCGATGCTGAGCACACGGCCTGCTCCGTGAAGTTGCTCGCAGAGCAGCAATTTCCCTCCCGAGACCGACATCCCGTTGATCGGCCAGCCGTCCGCATAGAAGGGTTGCCAGGAACCGGCTTGTTGCAGAAACACGGAGTCGCCTTGCAGAACCAGCGCCTGTCCGTTCCAGACGACAACCTGACGGCAGGGCCCGGCACCCAATCCCGCCGTACCGCCTGTCTGGGTCCAGTTATGAAAGTCCGCGAGGGCCGGCGAATGCAGGGGCGCTTGTTTCAGTCCTTCGTCGGTGGCGGCAAAGAGGATACGGCCGTCGGTCGCCAGCGAGTGCACGGCCACGGTATCCCCGGCATTGCCGATGATCCAGCTATCTCTGATTTCGTATTTGTCTTCGTCCAGCACGACGATGCCCAAACCGGTCGCGAAATAGGCCGTATCCTCGTAGGACAAGACCTGAAAGACGGTTTTGTCGCCGGCGATCGATGCCTGCCTGAGGGCGGGTACGTTGAACACCCGGTTGCCGGACAGCACATCGACATCGCTGTTCGTATAGGCGATGATGAGTTTGTTGTTCACCGAATCGACGCGGATGGCGCTGATGCCGGTCGCGTGGAGGCCATTGACCTTGCTCAGGCGGGTCAGGCTATTGTCGGCGAGGCTCACGGAAAACAAGCTATAGGGAGTAGCGCACCAGATCCGGTCCGATGAATGATCCACCGCGATGGCCTGGTGGTAGGGCAAGTGTTCCTGCCAGGTCCCGATAGCCGGAAGCTGCGCCAGGGCAGCGAAGGAACTCCACACGGAAAAGCATCCGCTCAGCAGGAACTTCGGATTCATAAAGATCGTCAAAGTTACGTTTCTTTGCATTCGGAAACGATCATTGTATTACCTAAGCTTACTTACATGTGGGAGTCTATCGCCCGTTTGGTCCTGAAATTCCGTTTGTTCCTGCTCGTGCTCCTGTTGTCCGTTACTGCTTTCATGGCCTGGCATGCGTCCCGGGTTCAGATGAGCTATGATTTCACGCGAACCGTGCCTACCGACAATGCCAAGTACGTCGAATATGAGTCCTTCCGCAAACGATTCGGCGATGACGGCAACCTGCTCGTGGTGGGCATTCAGACCGATAAGCTCTTTCAACAGTCCGTCTTTTCCGATTATATAGCCCTGGGAGACACGCTGAAAAAAATAAAAGGGGTGGTCAGCGTGCTGGATGCCGCGGTAGCCGTCAACCTGGTGAAGAATGACAGCACGCAGCAGCTCAAGGCCGTACGCATCTTTCCGGACCCTCCCCTGTCCCAGGCGGCAATCGACAGCGGCAAAGCGATCCTGCTCGGCCTGCCCTTTTATCGCGGCCTCCTGTATAACCCCGAAACCCATGTCTGGCTGATGGTCGTGAATGTCAGCAATGAAGTCATGAATACGGCGGGTCGCATCGTGACCGTCGGCGCCATTACGCAGGCGGTTGAAGATTTCGGACGCCGCCAGGGGATCGAGGTGCATATCAGCGGTCTTCCGCTCATTCGCACGAAAATGGCGGTGAAAGTGGCGCATGAGACGACCTGGTTCCTTCTCGGATCGGTATTATTGATGACCATCATCCTCTTTCTTTTCTTCCGCAGCTTCAGCACGCTGATGCTCTCCCTGGCGGTGGTGATCATCGGGGTCGTGTTCAGCCTGGGCACGATGGACCTCTTCGGCTACAAGATCACGTTATTAAATGCATTGACGCCGACCCTGGTCGTCGTGATCGGCATCCCGAACTGCATTTATTTCCTGAACAAATATCATACGTCTTATAACGATACAGGCGACAAGCGGCTGGCCCTGGTGGAAATGATCCGCCGGATGGGGATCGTGACCCTGTTCTGCAACCTCACGGCCGCTATCGGATTCGGCGTCTTCGCGCTGACGCGCAGCGCGATCCTGAAAGAATTCGGGGTGGTGGCCGGGATCAATATCATGCTGCTGTTCTTCATCTCCTTTATCCTCATCCCCATCGTGCTCAGCTACCTGCCGCCGCCCAAAGTGCGTCATACCCGCTATCTGACCAACCGGTGGCTGACGGCCATCCTGGACAAGCTGGAAGTCTGGACCACCAATCATCGCGTGCTGGTCTACAGTATTACGTTGATCGTGCTGGCCGGGGCGGTGGCCGGGATGTTCCGCCTGAAGTCGGAGGGGTTTATCGTCGACGACCTGCCCAAGAAGGATCCCATCTACCTGGACCTGAAATTCTTTGAGCGCCATTTCCGCGGGGTCATGCCACTCGAGATCGTGATCGATACCAAACGACGAAAGGGACTAAGGCTGAATATGCTCCAGACCCTGGACAGCGTGGATCGCCTTTCCCGGTATATCGCGGCGCAGCCGGACATGGCGAGGCCTCTTTCTCTGGCGGAGGCTGCCAAATTCATTCGTCAGTCCTTCTATGGCGGCGATAGCGCGAGCTATGCCTTGCCCAATTCCTTCGACCTGCCCCTGATGGCCTCCTATCTTTCCATGGGCTCGCAACCCGCGGGAGTCACAACCGGCACAAGCCCGGGCGGCATGGGAGCAAAGAACGGCCTCAGCCAGCTGATCAAGAGCTTTGTGGACAGCAACCAGCAACAGTTGCGCATCAGCGTCAATATGGCTGACGTCGGCAGCGCGCGGCTTCCCGGCCTCCTGGACAGCCTCCAAAAGAGGTCGGCGCAACTCTTCGATTCTTCGCGCTACAAGGTCGAGTTCACGGGCACCAGCGTAACCTACCTGGAAGGCAGCAGTTTTATCATCAAGGGCCTAAAGGATAGCATCGAATGGGCCTTCGTATTGATCGCGGCCTGCATGCTATTCCTGTTCCGGTCGGTCCGGATCCTGCTCTGTTCCCTGATCCCGAATATCATCCCCCTGATCATTACGGCGGGCATCATGGGCTGGGTGGGTGTGCGGCTAAAGCCCTCCACCGTCATCGTGTTCAGCATCGCGCTCGGTATCGCCATCGATATTACGATCCGGTTCCTGGTCAACTATAAGCAGGAAATGGCCCATCGGTTGTCTATTGAAGGCGAAGGGACCGATCTGTCCGGGATCGAGCTGCCCAGGGTCGATTCTCATGCCGTGGTGGTGGAGACCATTCACAAGACGGGCATCAGCATCCTTTATACGTCGATGGTGCTGATCGCAGGATTCGTCATCTTTTGTTTCAGTGATTTTGGGGGGATCGAGGCGCTGGGCTGGCTGACCTCGGTGACGCTGGTGATCGCGACCTTGACGAATCTCATCTTCCTGCCCTCCTTGCTGATGAGCCTCATGTCGCCTAGGTCTCGGCGATCCCGTTCTTGATGGCGTACATGACCAGGCCGACGCGGGATTTCACTTTCAGCTTTTCGAAGAGGACATTGCGGTAGTTGTCAACGGTCCGGTGGCTGATATACATTTTATCGGCAATATCCTTATAGGTCAGCTCCGAACAGACCAGGCGGAGGAATTCCTTTTCCTTGTCGGAAAGGGCAACTTGCTCATCGGGATTTCCGAGGTCCTTGTGCAAGCCGCTGATGATCTTGCCCGAAATGTATTCGGACAGGTAAAAGTCCTTTTTCATGATGGAATCCAGCGCCTCTTTCAACTCCTCCGGTTCGATATTCTTCAGGATATACCCCTTGGCGCCCAGGCGGAGCATGCGGATGATGGTCGTTTCGTCGCTGAACATCGAGAGGGCAAGCACCTTGACCTGGGGATAGTTCTTGTTCAGCCAGCGAACGGTCTCATATCCGTCCATGTCGGGCATGTTCACGTCCAGCAGGACGATATCCGGGATGACGCTCTGGGTGATCCTGGCCTTGAGCTCTTTCCCGCTATCCCCTTCAAAAAGAACGGCATAGTTCTCGAAGGAAGAGATCAACTTGGCCAGTGCCTTGCGCAAAAGGTTATGATCGTCTACAATACCGACCTGTATTTTCTTGCTTGTTGCCGCCATAAATGAATTATACGTTTTCCTTTTGCAGTGGCAATTCCACCTGAATGGTGGTTCCTTTTCCGGGTTCGCTATGAATTTCGATCTGGGCGCCGATCAGGTGGGCACGATTGCGCATGCTTTTCAGACCGAGGCCACTGGAGGATGAAATGGAGGTTTGCTTCCTTTCGAGGTCGAATCCGACCCCGTTGTCCTCCACTTTCAGGACAAATTTATTATCCGTTGAGTAAATAACCTCGACATTTATTTTATTGGCCTTGGAATGCTTCAAAATGTTGTTCAGCATTTCCTGGAACATACGGAACAGGAAGATGCCTTTCTGCTCCTCGAAAGAGCGCTCTTCCCCGGTCACGGAGAAGCCGATCTCGAGCAGGCCCGTCCGGCGAAGGCTCTCCAGGTCGAACCGGATGGCCTCCGGCAGACCGATCTGGGTGATCCGGTCGGTATGCAGGCTCTTGGTGAGGTCGGCCATGTCGGCAATCACCTTATTGAGCATTTGCCGGCTGTTTTGAACGCTTTCGTAGGCTTCGTGGTCTTTTCCCAGGGGAAGGACGGACAGGGACAGCTTGACGACGGAGAGCACCTGCCCGATATTGTCGTGCAATTCCTGCGCGATGGTCTTAAACGTGCTCTCCTGGATCTCGAGCTGGGAGCGGAGCACTTCCTGTTCGTACTCGTCCTTCAGCCTCGCCAGCTGCTTTTCCTGCCGGTGCTGCCGCCGCTGATATAGAAACAGGATGGTGACTATGAAGCCGACCAGGAGAAGGGCCAAGGCCACCCCCATCAGGATCAAGATGTAGATTTCCTGGTTTTGAGCCGACATAAGAAAGCGATCGTGAAAGATGAATATAAGAATATATTAAGGAATGCAATGATGATGAGAAAATTCTGCGCCGTCGCGCGGGGCATGTTCTTGAGAAAATTGAGCAGTCCGAATATCGGGAATGAGCACGCGTAAAAGAACAGCAGCCCGGAACATACCCAGAATGCGGGCTGCCGGATCAGGTTGACCGCCCTGGAAAGCTGGAACAATTCTAAAAAATAGTAAATACAGAAGGAGATGACCAGGAGGCAGCCGATCGAATAGGTGATGGACGGGAAACTCGTGATCTTCTGGATAAAGAGGTTATTGAGGATCACGAGCACAATATAGATCCACATCACTTGCCCAATGAGCTTCTTTGCATTCTTATGATGTATGATCTCATGGAGCACGTAGAAATAAAATGAGAATTCAATGACCGAAAAGATATTGTACAGGATGGTGTTCGTCTTGTTCTCCATGATAAAGAACAAACCCATGGATTCCACCGCCAGCGTCAGGAAGAGAAATATCGTGAACGACCGGAGGTAGGGCTCAGCCCTCGGTTTGGACCATGCTACCAGGCTGGCCAAAAAACTGATGGCGATGATAATGGCTGTGAAATAGGGAAGCATAAGCGAGTCAAAGTAACATCTAATTTTCCGTGAAAAAAAAGAAGCTGCCCCGAATGTTTGGGACAGCCTCTCACTAATGGATCGTACTGGGACCTGGAAAAATAACTTATATGACGGACAGCCCATCCGGGTTCTCCAATATGGTCACGCCGATGGAACTTCCGATGCCGCCTGCCGGGTTGCAGAACGGAGGACAATAGTTTGCCATATTGTAAGCCAGGATATTCGCTTTGCCGCCTTCGGCGAGATACACGTCCTTATGCGAAACGCCGCCCAACTCTTCTTTGCTGCGGGTGGCAACCAGCACCATGCTCTGGCGGCCGTCCTTGCCCTTGACCCGATCGGTCTCGTTGGGATAAGCGCCAAAGTACAAGCGGATGCCGTCTGCGCCATGCTGTTTGATCGTTGCGATAAATTCTTCGAGTTCTTCAACACTATACCAGCAACTCAGGGAGTCTTCTTTTCCCAGCCTTTTGGAGTTATGGATCCAGCGTTCCTGTTTGTAATTTCTGATAAAAGCGTCCACAAAATCGGTGTTGACATACTTACCCACTTTTAATGATTTTTTTTCAATTGTGCTCATAGCTGTTGTTTTAAAAGTTTGAGGAATAATTTGCTGGTTCAAATGTATTCCCGAAGTCCTTTAAAGGCTAATTGCAATAGAATATAAATCAATTAATTATAAATAAGTATTATTCGTAACGCTAAGTAATTCAGCCTTTCAGCGTATAAATATTACAAAAAAAGGGGTTTTTATTCATATAAAAAACAGTAAAAAAGTAATTTTTTTACCCGTATAAATACGGGTTCGTTTTACCCGTATAAACATCAGCAAAAAACAGTGATTAGTTTCGGGTCAGTTTTTTAGCGGACCGGGATTTTTGTCTGACATTAGTAAGGAGGTTGTTCACCAGTCCCGTTTTTACTATTTAATATCCCCTGAAGCGAAAAAGATATTTGTGTTGGCATCAGCATACATAACCATTAACACCTTATCCTTTTATTAGCCTGAGTGTGTGGGTATGTATGCTGATACTTATTTTTACCGGAATAGTTCTTTGCTAATCAGGCTGGTACATCGCATTTACCCCACATGAGGATCCTTCTGCGGATCAGGACAAATTTTGCCTGTGCATTGTTGAGAGCGCTTACCTGCTGCGACCATTCAGACCATCCGGATACCTGTGCGTCCGGGCATGGGTAGTCCGGAATGGTCCTTTTTCTTGTCCTTTCACCCCGCTTTTGTAGTTTTGCGCGCATGACGAAAAAAATCAACGCCGCGCTGATTTCGGTTTTCTACAAGGATGGCCTGGAGGCCATCGTGCGCAAACTAAGCGCCCTCGGCGTACAGATCTACTCTACAGGCGGCACCCAGCAATTCATCGAATCCCTCGGCGTCGCCTGCACGCCGGTCGAGAGCCTGACGGGCTATCCATCCATCCTGGGCGGCCGCGTGAAAACCCTGCATCCATCGGTTTTCGGAGGCATCCTGGGCAGAAGGGACCTGGCTTCGGATCTGCAGGAAATGGCCCAATATAAGATCCCCGAGATCGACCTGGTCATCGTGGACCTTTACCCCTTCGAAGAGACCGTCAGACAGACCAGCGAAGACAAGGCCATCATCGAAAAGATCGACATCGGCGGCCCTTCCATGATACGGGGCGCCGCCAAGAATCACAAAGACGTCGTCGTGGTCGCTTCGCGGACCGAATACGGCCGGCTGGAGCAGCTGCTCGATGAACAAAAGGGTGAAACGAGCCTGGAGCAACGCCGCGCCCTGGCGGCCAGGGCTTTCGAGGTCTGCGCGCACTATGACGTGGTCATCGCCCGGTATTTTATCCCCGAACAGGGGGAGTATTTCCTTGAATCCATCCCGTGTCCCCAACCCCTTCGATATGGTGAAAACCCGCACCAACCCGCAAGGTTTTATGGCAACCCCGGCGAGCTTTTCGAACAGCTCAACGGGAAGGAACTGTCCTATAATAACCTGGTGGATGTGGATGCAGCCGTGCAGTTAGTACAGGAATTCGGGGCAAAAGACGTTACGGGAGCCGCAGCCGTTTTTGCGATCATCAAACATACCAACCCCTGTGGCATCGCCCTCAGGCCCACTCTCCGGCAAGCCTGGGATGCGGCTCTCGCGGGCGACCCGGAAAGTGCATTCGGCGGCGTGCTGGCGTGCAATACCGCGGTGGACAAGGATACCGCCCAGGCCATCTCCGGCATCTTCTTCGAGGTGCTGATCGCGCCATCCTTCGATCAGGATGCACTGGAGATCCTTTGCGCAAGGAGGAACCGCATCCTGCTCCTGCAGAAGGCGCCGCTGAACAATACGGTACAATACAAGTCCCTGTTGAATGGCGTGTTGGTCCAGCAACCCGACCGGGGCAATTTTTCGGAATGGAAGGAGGTCGGCGGCCGGAGCACGACAGCGGCGGAAAAACAGGACCTGATCTTTGCCAACCTCGTTTGCAAGCACCTGAAGTCGAATGCCATCGCCCTGGTGAAGGACAGACAGCTCATCGGGAAAGGTTGCGGACAGACCAGCCGCGTCGATTCCCTGCGCCAGGCGCTCGAAAAAGCTGCGCAATTCAAATTCGACCTGCAGGGAGCCGTCCTGGCGTCGGACGCTTTTTTCCCATTCAATGACTGCGTACAAATGGCCCATGAAGCGGGGATCGCTGCGTTCATTCAGCCAGGCGGCTCGATCCGCGATAAGGATTCCATTGATTACTGCGTACAGCACAACCTGGCGATGGTGATCACGGGGACAAGGCATTTCAGGCATTAGCGGCCTACATGTCCCAATACACCTCTTCCTTAAGAAAGATCTCATAAGCCTCTTTCCAGCCGGCGAATTGGGGATCCGTGCCGAGAAAGGAGTTGTGCCACACGGTGACCATCAGCCCGTTCACTTTCCGGATCAGGTGATAATAATGCATCAGCTCGTGCATCGCTTTGCCGGCTGAATGCTTCTCCTCGAAATAGGCGTTGGAGTCCATAAAGCAGAAGGGAAAAAGACGCAGGTTGGTCCGCTCCTCCTTTTCCAGGTCATACCAGTAGAAAGAGGAGGCCACGGAGGCCCTGAACCCATTAATGCTCCCATAGCCCATCGAGAAGTCCTGGTCGATGCCATAGCGCATCAGCAAGCGGTACGTATGGGGTAAATTAAAGCGTATATAATGCTGGCGACTCCGGGTGATCTTCTGGTCGGCCATATATTCCAACCACTCGATCTCCTCCCGGAGCAATTCCTCCTGGTCGCCGCTCTGCCAGGAAGGGTGCGCGCCGATCCGATATCCGGAGGCATGATACCGGACCAGGTATTGGAATGCCTTGGAGGAAGGCGAAATATTCTTATCGTATCCCTTCGGCCGCGCCGCAGCCAGGAAAAAATAGTAGGCCCGCATGCGACAGTACAAATGCAGGGAGTCCAGCCATTCATAGGCATCGTACGGGTCCCTTTCCTTCCTCCTCCATACATTGATCCTTTTCATAGCCAGCCCCCATTCACCCCGCAACAGGGATCTTCCCAGGCCGCCGATATTCCTCAGCCATCCTTTATGAAGGTACGACCAGGCGATATCGATATCATAAGTGGGTATATATTTGAATGAGGCATACCGGAACACCAGTGCCGGATATTTCTTATGCAAAGCCTTCTTCAGCTCCTGAAGCCAAATATTCACGAGCGGCAAATGAAGGAAGCCTTCCCGGTGGGCCAGCGATCCCGTATGCGCAAAACGACCGTATTCATCCTTTTCATGCGGGAGATACTCCTCGTAACGGCTCATCAGGTAAAAAGAGGCGGCGAAAATGTCGAAAGGGAAGTCGCCCGACGTCTCGAAGAAGGCCTTGTGATAGTTCAATTCAAAGCATTCTATCTGTCTCGATCCGATCCCGGTCTCGAACAGCAACGGGGTTTGGCGGATGAAAAATTCGTCTTCCGAGATCTCGCAGTCCGAATAATTTAACCTGGGCAGGACAGACGCGCCGAACTCTTCCCGGTCCGCCGTGATCCTGATCGGCTCATCGAACAACTCCTTACTCATGAACTCAACAATATACCGAAGCCGCGGAGTGATATGTGGGCTATATAGAAGCATAATTTTTATCGTCCTGCCCGACGTCGCCGCTTCCACTGCTGATTGAAGGGGGCATCGGCAAAATCCAGATCGCCCCGGTGCGCCGTCCATGCCTTGAACAGCTTATTCACCATCCAGTTCTTGAGTTTTTTGTTGCCGGCATTCATTAAGGAACGATTCAGGCTTGAGCTCTTCCATACCTTCCATGCGATCTTTTCCGACCAGGTAGAATAACCGCTCTCCACGGCTTCATGGCGATTATCCAGCAGCAACTCATGGAGGTTGATCTTGACCGCGCAGACCTCGGTGCAATTTCCGCATAGGGACGATGCATAGCTCAGGTGCTTCCAGTCCTCCATGCCCTTCAAATGCGGCGTGATGACCGCACCGATCGGTCCGCTATAGGTCGTTCCGTACGTATGGCCGCCAATATTCTTGTATACCGGACAGGCATTCAGGCAGGCGCCGCACCGGATGCAGTACAGGCTCTCCCGCGATTTAGCATTCGCCAGGATATTCGTCCTGCCATTGTCCAGCAGGATCACGTACATCTCCTCGGGACCGTCCGCCTCGCCCGGCTGCCGGGGACCGGTCACGATCGTATTGTACACCGTTAGCCGCTGCCCCGTACCGTAGGTCGCCAGCAAAGGCCAGAACAAACCCAGATCCAGCATGGATGGGATCACTTTTTCAATGCCTGCGATAACGATATGGGTCTTGGGAAAAGCGCAGCTCAACCTGGCATTTCCTTCATTCTCGGTAACGGCAATGGCGCCGATATCGGAGATGATGAAATTGGCGCCGGTAATGCCGATCTCCGCCTCCGGGTACTTGAGGCGCAATTTTTCGCGCGCCACCAGCGTAAGCTGTTCCGGAGTCAAGTTCGGATCCGTATTCAATTTGTCATGGAATAGCCTGGCGACATCCTCCTTGCTCTTATGCATCGCCGGGGTCACAATATGGTACGGCGGCTCCCCGTCCAACTGTTGGATATATTCCCCGAGATCGGTCTCGATGCTTTCAATCCCCTGCTCCCCGAGGAAATGGTTCAGCTTGATCTCCTCGGTGACCATGCTTTTGCTCTTCACGATCGTACGACAAGACTTCCTCCTGCAGATCTCGCCGATCTCCTGCAGCGCCTGCTTCGCATCCTCCGCCCAGATCACCTTGCCGCCCCGCTGGGAGAACACCGTTTCGAATTCTTCAAGCTGCTTGTCCAGGTTGCCGATAGCCCTCCATTTGCAATTCTTGGCCCTTTCGCGTGCCAGACCGACGTCGGCAAACTGCTGTTTGCCCATGGGAACGACGGCGTCATATCGGCCAATATTGAAATTGATCTTCTTTCGATGTTCCAGGTCTTCGGCCTTCGCCGTACTACCTGCCATGAATCGGTCTGCAGTTTCTGTCATCGGGCTGATGCTGTTTTACTATTGTCCTTCTTCAACATCCCTGCGGCCTTTTCCAGGGCCGCATAGAAAGTCTCTCCGAATTTACGTATCAATGCTTCTTTTAAGAAGCGGTACGCGGGGACCTTCGATCGCTGCCCAAGCGCGCAGGCGGGCTGGCAAAGGGTTTCTCTCGGTTCGTAATTCACCATTTCATGCGTCTTGGTCCGTTTGATCCGGATCGGGTAGAGATGGCAGGAGATCGGCTTCTTCCATTCAGTCTTGCCGTCGTAATAGGCCTGCTCGATACCGCACTTGATGATCCCCCTGGCATCCCTGAACCCATAGGCGCACATTTTGGCGCCGATGGTAGGTGTCACCCAGCCGAACTCCCGGTCATAACCATACAACCCCTTGCGCTCGATCTCCCTGATGCCTTCGGCGGTCAGGTAAGGCTTGACCTGCTCGAATACTTCTTTGAGCCGGGCCATTTCCTCTTTTTCCAATGGAGCGCCGGCGTCGCCGTCTTCACAACAGCCACCCTTGCATTTCAGCAGGTCGCAGACAAACTGCTCTTCGACCACGAGGTCGCTAACCAGGACATTATCTATTGCTATCACACATTTGCATTGAGGATCAAAAATAACCTTTTTTACGAGGATTTCCACCGGAAGCTATTGATCAGGTGACGCATGTCCTCCTGCAGGAAATTATTTACAATACTTAGGGAATCCTCATTGGGCGTGGCATCGAAATACAATGCGCCCCGCAGGAAATTCCGGGTGGAATCGGTCACATAGAATTGTTTGGCCGTGGCCGCATTGCCCCCCACCCGGAAGAAGACGCCGCTCACGCCATTGGGCGTCCGCATGACCGAGTCGTCGATGGCCGTCGCCTTGTAGGTATGCTTGAAGGTCATCTTATAGGCATCTTCCTTTAACTTATCGAAGCTGTTGGGACCGATCTTTTTATAGCTGATATAAATGGCCGCGTCGAATTGCGGGAATTCGACATTGATCCAATACGGGTTTTCAGGCACGGTATCGAAAAAGCTGGTATCGCGGACCACCCTGGCATAGGTCGGATATTCGAAGGTATATGGAAATCCGGGCTGATCGAAGGTCTGGTAACGATGGGCCGGGAAGTCGATCCTGAAATAACCGCGCGGACGGGGAGTATAGTTGTTCCCGTGACAAGACAAAAGGAATGCCGGCAGCAGGCTGGCCATCACTGCCCTGAGGAAATGGTTCTTTCTCAATTTGGTTGGTTATTAAATGTGCTTTAAAACCGAGACCTTCACTTTTTTTATCCGGCTGCTGTCCGCATCAACGATGACGAATTCAAATTCTCCGCAGGGGATCACCTCATTGACTGCAGGGATCTTGCGGGAAAGTTCCAGGATCAGGCCCGCCAGCGAATCGCTGTCCCCTCGCACTTTCTCAAAAGTATCGGGAGGGAGGTTCATTGCCTTGGTTACGTCATTGATCATGGTACGGCCTTCGAAAATATAACTCCCGTCCTCCAGCTGGCGACCCGCGGATTCCTCTTCGTCGAACTCGTCGCGGATATCCCCGATGATCTCTTCCAGGACGTCTTCAAACGTGACGATCCCGCTTGTCCCTCCGAATTCATCCACGACGACGGCGAAATGGGTGCGCTTGCGCTGGAATTCCTGCAACAGGTCCTCGATCATTTTCTGCTCGTGCACGAAGAAAGGAGGTCTCAACAGACTATGCCAATCGAAATCGTCCGCTTCATTAAGATAAGGGATCAGGTCCTTGGTATGGATCATCCCTGCCAGATCATCCAGGCTGCGTTTATAAACAGGCAGCCGGGAATAGTGCAACTCTTCCACTTTATTCTTGAGTTCTCCAAAGGAAAGCTGGTAATCGATGCCGCTCACTTCGAGGCGCGTGCGCATGATCTGCTTGACGGTAATGCTGCCGAACTTGACGATGCCCTTGAGAATATTCTTCTCTTTTTCAGAGGCCTGGCTATCCGTGGACCGGTCGATCTCGTAATCCAGTTTTTCCAGATTGAAAGAGGACTTCCTCCTGCCGAAAAAACGTTCCAGCCTGTCCGAACGACGGACGGCCCAGAAGCTGATCCTGCGGAACAACAAATAGATCAACTCCACGATCCCGGACGTGTAGTAGGCGAACTGAAGGTTATTCTGGTTGGCCCAGACCTTTGGCATCACCTCGCCGAATAGCACGATCACGAAGGTCACCAGGATCACTTTGACCAGGAACTCAAAAAGCCAGAAGCTTTGCTGGACCAGGATCTGGTCGAGCAGAAAATTCGAGAGAATGATGACGGAGATATTGATGATGACATTGGCGATCACCAGCGAGGCCATCAGGGCCTTTGGCTCCTCGAGCAGGGACACGATGCGTCTCCAGGAACTGTCCTGCTTGGTCTTCAGGTTATTGATATCCTTGAACGTAAGCGAGAACAGCGCCACCTGCGATCCGGATACGATGAAGGAAATGATCAGCAGGAAGAGGATCACGACAGCCAGAATAGTGGTAGCCTGGGGATTGATCAGCAGAAATACCGGCGAAAAACCGTTGGCCGGGCAGGTATCCGTTAAAGGGTGATCCAAATTAGTCAGGTTTCGTTAACAATGCCTTACTGATCAGACAGGCAGGTCGTAATGGCCTGCCCGTATGCGCGCGATCTACGCGAACAAATTTAACAAATTCTTCCATTAACCGGGGGCTTATTTGCAAGCTGCCGCGCAGGAGAATGAGGGGGTTATCTCCTGACCCTGATCAAAAAGGAAGGTCTTCGGACGCTTCTCCCACGGGAGGCGGATTCTCGGAATTGCCCATGCCTTCGATGCCTTCATGATGAATGTGAGGCGGATGACCCGTGCCGTCACTTCGCTTATCCAGCATGATCAGGTTGTCTCCAACGACTTCCGTAGCGAATTTCTTGTTGCCTTCCTTGTCTTCCCAGCTCCGGGTCCGCAATCGGCCTTCGATATATACCAGGCTACCCTTGTGCAGGTATTTTTGAGCCAGTTCCGCCAACCCACGCCATAATACCACGGTATGCCATTCCGTTTGTGAGATCAGCTTGCCGGCCCTGTCCTTGAATGTTTCCGTCGTTGCCAATGAGAACTTGGCGACTGCGATATTCCCTTCGAGGTATTGTGTATCCGGATCCTTTCCTAAATTACCGATCAGCATCACTCTGTTTACGCCTCTCATAGATCGAAATTTGAAGTTTTACGATATCCTGCCGAATGATCAAATTAGCTTACTAAAGTTAAATTTTTTCAATCAAAATTCTAAATTTTTTCAGCGGGTCGCATTCATCAGAACAAAGAGGGGACCGGGCTCGGGTCGAGAAGCCAGGCATTGATGAATTTGGGGAACGCGTATTTCAGCAGTTCTTTTTTTCTGACGGGGAAGTAGTTCCCCAAACTGCGGGGAGCCTTTTCAAGACGAATGATGATGAAGAAGCCCTCGATCGTTTGATGACTGAGCTCCTGACGATAGGGTCTGGATATATGCTTTACTGTGAGTTTGCCTTTGCCGAAGAGTTCTTTCGCAGGCAGAGACCCGGAGATCTCTTCCTCCTTCAACGGCCCGTCGGTCTCCCAAAGGACGAGTTCATGGAGTCCCTGCCAGATGTCCTTTCCCTTCCTTTCACGGATATATACCTGTTCTTCAGGAGTCTCCACAAACAAATAATTCAACCATCTGCGCCGCTTTTCCTTCCCTTTCCCTTTTACCGGGAGCATTTCGATCCATCCATGGATCCTGGCCTGGCAATCCTGCCGCTGGACGCAGGAGGGGCAAAGCGGGTTACGTGGTTTACAGATCATGGCGCCGAAGTCCATGATGCTCTGATTGTAGGCTCCGGGCTGATCGCGGGCAAGCAGCGAAGACGCCAGTCCGGCGTACAGTCTCTTGCCTGCGGCGGTGTCGACAGGGGTCGAAATGCCGAAATAGCGCGACAGCACGCGTTCTACATTCCCGTCGACGACAGCATGGGGGAGATCGAAGGCGAAAGAGGCAATGGCGGCCGCCGTGTACGGGCCCACGCCCTTTAATTTGCGGATCTCTTCATAGGTCGAAGGAAATTGCCCCCCATGCTCCCGGACGATCATCCGGGCGGTCTCGATCAGGTTCCGGCATCGATTATAGTAGCCGAGGCCTTCCCATAATTTAAAGACTTTCTGCTCCGGGGCCCTTGCAAGCGCCCGCAGGTCGGGAAAGGCGGATACAAAGCGGTTATAGTACGCAAGTCCCTGTTCTACACGGGTTTGCTGAAGGATTATCTCACTGAGCCATACCTTGTAAGGGTCCTTTTCACCCTTCCAGGGCATCGACCGGTTATTTTGATCTTTATGCCACTTTAGCAGCAGTTTAGTAAAATCGCTCGACTTTATCCCCATTTACTACAAATAAAATTCACAATCAATATTTTAGATAAATCCTTGCAGGTATAAAGCAAATCCATTATTTTGATACCCGATTGATACCCAACAAGAAATCCCTCAAGAGGGGTTGCAGATTAAAAAAAATGTTATATATTTAAAATCAGAAACTTATAAAACTTAATCCCCATGAGAAAGGCGGACCTAGTTAACCAAATATCGGAAAAAACAGGTATACCTAAAGTCGACGTCCTGGTGACGTTGGAAACCATGTTCAAACAAGTCAAAGAAACACTCGCCCAGGGAGAGAATATCTATATCCGTGGATTCGGGAGCTTTATAACGAAGAAGCGCGCCGCCAAGATCGGTCGCAATATCAAGAAGAATGTGGCTGTTCATATCCCTGAGCATTACATCCCTGCATTCAAACCTGCCAAAGAGTTTGTAGCGGAAGTAAAAAAACTGCAATCGGTAAAGGCGGATCAACCAAACCCGGACGAAGAGATGTAATTTTGCCGTCTAATCAGGAACATGAATAGACAGCAAGTCCTTGTAGCCGGCGCCGGAGTTGTTCTCCTGCTTGCCTTAACTATTTTTGGAAAGACCGTACCTCCATCGAAGAAAGCAGCCACTGCCCTCCATGATGCCGGGAGCCCTCCGGCATCCGGACCCAAATCCATTGATTTAGAGGATATATTACAGGCGGCCCATACCCGGCTTAGCCCATCGCAACTATCCTATGTCAGCCGTCTCGAAAATTCGGTTGTCCGCGGCGATGTCAGGCAGCAGCAATGGAAGGCATACAAACAACTGGCCGAATTCTGGGCCGATTCGGTGAAGGAGGGCTTTCTCCCCTATGCGTATTATACGGGTGAAGCAGCTAAATTGGAAAATTCTGAAAAAAGTCTCACCTTTGCTGCCCAATTATTTTTGAGGAACTTGCGCGGGCAGGAAAACCCGGCACTGAAAGGATGGATGGGATTGCAGGCTAAAGGGTTGTTTGAAAAGGCTTTAGCACTGAACCCGGGGAGTGACTCGTCAAAAGTGGGGTTGGGAGCAAGCATGATCTTCGGCAACTCGACCGGCGATCCGCAGGAGACCATGCAAGGCGTTCAACAAATTTTAGAGGTGGCCCGCCGCGATTCGACCAACATGTATGCGCAATTCATGCTGGCGCTCGGCGGGGTCGAATCGGGGCAATTTGACAAAGCGATCGAACGTTTAAGAACGGTTGTCCGGCATGAGCCAGCCAATATAGAGGCAATCCTCCTGCTGGCCCAGGTGTACCAGCAGACCGGTGACAAGGCGGACGCGATCGCGGCATTCGAAAAAGCCAGGAAACTGGCTGAAAGCCCGGAAATGGCCAGGGAGATCGACCAAATCATCCAGACGCTACATTAAAACTAAAAGCTTTCCCGCTCTGAGGATATCGGATTTGAAACGTATTTTATAACGAAACAAAATTATTAGAGTATGCCTTGTGGTAAAAAGCGTAAGCGTCATAAGATCGCCACGCACAAGCGAAAAAAAAGACTCAGAAAAAATCGACATAAGAAGAGGAATAAGTAATTCCCGCGCTTTTTCTTTCCTGAAGCTGAATCGTTTATTTGCCGTTGGACGTTGACGGTAAATACCAGTTACAATTGAATAAGGAATTAATCATAAATGCGACCCCGCAGGGTGTTGAGATCGCCCTTTTAGAGGATAAAAGGCTGGTTGAGCTCCATCATGAAAAGACGGATGCGAGCTTTGCTGTGGGGGACCTGTACCTGGGCAAGGTGAAGAAACTGATCCCCGGACTAAATGCAGCATTTGTCGACGTGGGTTTCGAAAAGGACGCCTTCCTCCATTACACCGATCTTAGTCCGTATGCCCGCTCGCTCCTCAAGTTCACCCAACAGGCCATGGCCGACACCGGGCCGGGAGAGTTCGATTTTGCCAATTTCCAGGTAGAGCCCGAGATCATCAAAACGGGCAAGATCAACGAAGTGCTGAACGGCAAGCCGCATATCCTGGTCCAGATCCTGAAAGAGCCCATTGCCGCCAAAGGGCCGAGGCTGAGTTGCGAAGTGTCGCTCCCGGGCCGCTTTGTAGTCATTACGCCTTTCAACGATATCGTGGCGGTCTCGCGTAAGATCCACTCTTCCGACGAACGGAAACGACTGCAAAAGATCGTCGAAGCCATCAAACCGAAGAATTTCGGGGTTATCGTGCGAACCGCGGCGGAAGGTAAGAATACGGCCGAACTGCACGAAGACCTGACCGACCTGGTGGCAACCTGGAAAATGATCCAGCATAACCTCAAGGGGGCGGTGGCGCCCGCCAAGATCCTCAGCGAACAGACGAAGACCACCAGCATGCTGCGCGACCTCCTCAACGAAGACTTCAACAAGATCGTCATCAACGACCGGAATATTTTCAACGATACAAAAAGCTATATTCAGCGGATCGCCCCCGACAAGATCGATATCGTCTCTTATTATCATAACGGCTCGCCGATATTCGACCAATTCAGCGTGACCAAGCAGGTAAAGGCCGCATTCGGCAAAACAGTCAACCTGCCAAGCGGAGCTTACCTGATCATCGAGCATACGGAGGCCCTGCATGTCATCGACGTGAACAGCGGCTATAAGAGCGTCAGCAATAACCAGGAACAGAATGCGCTGGAGACCAACCTGGAGGCGGCCGAAGAGATCGCCCGCCAGCTGCGCCTCCGGGATCTGGGCGGGATCATCGTGGTGGACTTCATCGATATGAAGTTACCCGACAATAAGAAGCGGCTCATGGAGGCCATGGAATCCTTCATGCGCACGGACCGGGCCAAACACGCCGTTCTGCCCATTTCCAAGTTCGGACTCATGCAGATCACCCGGCAACGAATGAAGCCGGAGGTGACCATCAATACGCAGGAGATCTGTCCCACCTGCAATGGAACAGGCAAGATCTCCTCCGCGCTGATCCTGGAGGACGAGATCGAGAAGAACCTCAGTTATCTGATCAATCACCAGCATAAGGACCTCGTCCTGGCCGTACATCCCATCATGTACGCCTACCTGACCAAGGGCAAGATCTTCGGGATCGGCTCGAGGCAATGGAAATGGAGGAGGAAATACAAACAAAAGACCCGCCTCCGGGCAAATACCAATTACCACCTCACCGAGTTTCACTTCTTCGACGGCCAGGATGACGAGATCAAGCTCTGATCCATCCTTTCACCCGTCATTTATACATATCATTAATTGGTAATGTGTATTTTTCATCCCGAACCCGAAAAGTTCGCGAAGGGCATTCCTGACCAAACCAGGCAGACAGCGTTAATGCTATTCGGTTGCATATAAAATATTAATAATATAATGCATCCGAGCATTTTTCGGGAATTGGAGCTATACCTCATCCATGCACGAAAAAATTTAGCTCACTCTAATATATCCTTTTCGGAGGGTCCGGGGCTGCGAAATCTGGCCGGAGGGATGAAAAACGAGCGGCACCCACCGCGATTTTTTTCTATCGGGTTGCAAGGTTAATTTTCAACCATTTAAAGATGATGAAGGGTTTTGATCCACACGGCAACCCTCGCCCGTCTAATTCATAATATATTGATTATCAAATATATACAACTCCTTTTTTCGCCGCTTAAAACCGGAGGACGGATTGTTCCTAGTTATTCACACCGGAAAAAATTATTTTGTTATGTGGCGCTAATTTGTAATTTAGTGCAAGAATTTAATGGGTTAGTAAGTAAGGGGCCGGCGATCAAGCTGGCCCTTTTACTTTTTATTCATCACTACAAAAAAAAGCTTGCCCACCGCTTTTTTTTCATCGGCATTTCTTACTCATGATTCCCCATTTGCATCGCAATAGATAAGAAAATTTCCAAAAAAGGGATTACGAACCCTATGATTAACTTTACCGAATGAGCAAGATCAAGACCGCCTTCTTTTGCAATAACTGCGGACATGAAAGTATGAAGTGGCTCGGCAAGTGTCCTTCTTGCGAACAATGGAACACATTCGTCGAAGAAGTCATCACCAAGGACGACCGTCTTGTGAACAGGGACCTGCCCGATCGGAAAGAGAACAAGACCTTATCGCTTAGCGACGTGATCAGTGCGGAAGAAAAAAGGATCGTTACCGAAGATGCAGAACTGAACAGGGTTTTGGGCGGAGGTATCGTATCGGGCAGCATCGTCCTGGTGGCCGGCGAACCAGGCATCGGAAAGAGCACGCTCTTCCTGCAGAACGCCCTGTCCTTGCAGGCTATCACGACATTGTACATCAGCGGCGAGGAGAGCGAACAACAGATCAAGATGCGCGCCGACCGCCTCCGCATCAGCAATGACAACTTCTATCTCCTGACGGAAACGTCCACGCAGACCATTTTCCAGGAGATCAAAAAATTGCAGCCAGAGCTCGTCATCGTCGACTCCATACAAACCCTGCAATCGCCATATATCGAATCTTCGCCGGGCAGCGTCTCGCAGATCCGGGAATGCGCATCGGAATTCCAGCGATTCGCCAAGCAGACCGGCACGCCGGTCTTTCTGATCGGTCATATCACCAAGGAAGGCAGCATTGCAGGCCCGAAGATCCTCGAACACATGGTCGACACGGTCCTGCAATTCGAAGGCGATCATCATTATGCCTATCGCATCCTCAGGACCCTGAAGAATCGCTTCGGCAGTACAGCCGAATTAGGCATCTACGAAATGACCGCGTCGGGCATGCGCGGGGTCAGCAATCCCAGCGAGCTGTTCCTCACACAAAAGGAGGAACGCCTGAGCGGGACCGCCATCGCGGCGACCATGGAAGGCATGCGCCCCCTGCTCATCGAAGTACAGGCCCTGGTAACGCCGTCCGTTTACGGAACGCCCCAACGGACGGTGAGCGGCCTGGACCTGCGCCGCCTCCAGCTCCTGCTGGCGGTGCTGGAAAAGAGAGGCGGATTCCATTTCGGCATGAAGGATGTCTTCCTCAATATTGCCGGCGGGTTGAAGGTCGAGGATCCCTCTATCGACCTGGCGGTACTTTGCGCCCTGCTGAGCTCGTACGAGGACGCACCGCTGCCCATGCATAGTTGCTTCGCAGGCGAGGTGGGCCTGAGCGGCGAGATCCGCGCGGTAAACCGCATCGAACAGCGGATAAGCGAAGCGGAGAAACTCGGATTTGCCAAGATCTTCGTCTCGAAATATAACCTGAAAGGGCTGAAGAACCAGAAATTCAATATCGAGGTCGTTTCCGTCGGACGCGTAGAAGAGGTGTATCAATATTTGTTCTAATTTCGGCGTTCATGAAGCTTCCCCTGCTGATACTATGCCTCGCCACCCTTTTCATCTTCTCCTGTCACAAAGATTCGTTCATCACCAGCCCATCGGCAGTCGTTCACTTTTCAGCCGACACCCTTTTATTCGACACGGTGTTCACCACTACCGGTTCGATCACGCAATCGGTCAAGGTCGTCAATGGCAATGACAGGCGGCTCAGGCTTTCGGATATCCGGCTCATGGGCGGCAGCCACTCTTTCTTTTCGATCAATGTCGACGGAACGCCCGGGCCCGAGGTAAACGATGCTGAACTCGAGGCCGGGGATAGCCTGTATATTTTCGTGGCGGTGAAGATCGATCCGTCGACAGACAGCCTGCCGTTTATCGTTCGCGACAGCATCGGCCTTTCATTTAACGGCAATCAACGCTTCATCCAGTTACAGGCATTCGGGCAAAATGCCAATTACCTCCGCAACAAGATCATTTCGTCGAATACCACCTGGACTAACGGTCTGCCGTATGTGATCCTTGGCGGTCTTGTGGTGGATAGCAATAGTACGCTTACGATCCCGGCAGGCTGCAAGGTCTATTTGCATGCCGACGCGCCGCTGCTGGTCGACGGCACCCTCAAGGTGCTGGGTAGTGATACCGCACGCGTTACCTTCCTTGGCGACCGGCTCGACATTCCCTATAAGGATTTCCCCGGCAGCTGGCCGGGTATTTATTTCAGAAGCTCCAGCATCAATAACATGCTGCAATATGCCGTGATCAAAAATGCCTATGACGGCGTCGTGGCCGAATTGCCTTCCGGAAATGCGTCGCCGAAGGTGGTACTCAACGAATGCATCATCGACAATACCTACGATGCAGGCATCATCGGGGAACAAAGCAGCATCCGGGCGACCAACTGCCTCATCAGCAATAGCGGGGACAATATCGAGCTCGGCTATGGCGGGACCTACCAGTTCACTCATTGCACGGCTGTCAGCTATTCGAACGGGTTTTTCGCCCATACGCAACCGGTGCTGTACGTCAGCAACTATGCGTTTCAGGGAACCACCCCGGTGACGGCAGATCTGACCGCTGCCTTTACCAATTGCATTTTCTGGGGGGATTTCGGGAATGTGGATAATGAGGTGATCGTCGCCCGCCAGGGCAGTACCGTTTTTTCCGTGAATTTTTCGAATTGCCTTTGGAAAGTGAAGACGGCCCCCACGGGCGTGGGCGCGTTCAATATGATCGCCAACCTCGATCCCCTCTTCGATAGCGTCAATACCTCCCGAAATGTCTACGATTTCCACCTGAGGACCGGCTCGCCAGCCATCGATAAGGGCCTCGCCACGGGATTGACCCTTGACCTTGATGGCAAACCCAGGCCGGCAGGCCCTGCCCCCGATCTGGGTTGCTATGAACACCTCTAAGGGCATCCCCTAATGGCTCCGGTGAATGTGTCCGCTTAACAGGGGCCTGAACCACTCATCATTCAAAAGGTTCGCTAAGTTAAACTTTAGCGTTCGTATCTTGTTGTACCTTGAATATCTATAATACCTTTCACACAGGAACTAAAAACCATATTTTATGCTGCGTACATTGCTTCTTCCGCTTTTCCTCGTTGCCTCGATAGGCGTATATGATTTTAAAGTGCCCGGACTGGATGGCAAACCCATCGATCTGTCCAAATACAGGGGCAAAAAGATACTGATCGTCAATACCGCGTCGAAATGCGGTTATACCCCCCAATACACAGACCTCGAAGCCCTCTACGAAAAGTACAAGGACAAACTGGTGATCGTCGGCTTTCCCGCCAACAACTTCGGCCAGCAGGAGCCCGGTTCCAATACCGAGATCAAGGAATTTTGCACCAAGAACTATGGGGTCACCTTCCCTATGGCCGATAAAGTGGACGTAGTCGGGGATAATATTCATCCCTTGTTCAAATACCTGACCGAGGAGGCGAAGAAACTCGGCGTGGACGACCCCGTCATCAAGTGGAATTTCACGAAATTCCTGGTGGACGAAAATGGCAAGCTGATCGCAGTCTTCCCCAGCAAGGTCAAGCCGATGGACGACCAGATCACCAGGTACCTGAACTGATCCTTCTGAACTATTTATCCGGCAGGCCAGCACGCGTTGGCCTGCCTTTTTTTATAGTTATCTTTGACCCATGTCTTTCAAGAACGTCATCGGCCAGGCGGAAACAAAAAAAAGCCTCGCAGATCTGGTGCAGCATGATCGTCTCAGCCATGCCCTTCTCTTCCTTGGGAATGAAGGCAGCGGGGCCCTCCCATTGGCCCTGGCCTTTGCTCAATATCTCGTCTGCGAAAAGGTCGACGGCGACGATGCCTGCGGGGTCTGCCCCGCCTGTGTCCGGGCTCAGCAACTGATCCATCCGGATATTCACTTTTCCTATCCGGTCATTCCGAAAAAGTCCGGCGACAAACCGGTAAGTACCGACTATAGCTCCGAATGGAGGGAATTTGTCCGGCAAACCCCCTATGGGAATGCATATGACTGGCTCCAATTCATTGGCGCAGAGAATAAACAGGGAAATATCACCTCCCAGGAATGTGCGGAGATCATCCGCAAGCTGAGCCTGAAGAGCTTTGAGAGCGGCTACAAGATCCTCATTTTATGGATGCCGGAATACCTGGGCAACGAGGGCAACAAGCTCCTGAAACTGATCGAAGAACCCCCGGCCAACACCTTGTTTATTTTAGTGGCGGAGAACGAATCCCTGATCCTGCCCACCATCCTGTCCCGAACCCAATTGGTGCGGATACCGATCCTGGAGACCAGGGATATCGAATCGGCATTGGTCGAACGGGCCGGCGTCCCGGCCGATCAGGCCAGCCGGGTGGCTGCCATTTCCGAAGGCAATTATCATGAGGCCCTGCAGCTGATCCGGCATGCGGAAGATGACTGGCAAGCCCTGTTGCGGGAATGGTTGAACGCGATACTCCGGACCGGACCGGTCGCACAGGTCAAATGGATCGATGAGATCGCCAGGATGGGGAGGGAACGGCAAAAGCAATTCCTGCGCTATTTTTCCCACCTGCTTGAACAGGCCATCCGATTGCGTTATATGGATCCGGCCCGGCTGCATATCCCCGATCACGAACGGGATGTCGCCTTGCGGCTCAATAAGATGACCGACATCGCCCGTCAGCAGGCCGTCCTGGAGGAATTGGACAAGGCAGCTTATTACATCGAGCGGAATGCACACGCAAAAATGCTCTTCCATGCCCTGACTATTAAACTATACCATATCCTGGCCGACGGAACCACGGTGGTCATTACCTGAGAACATCAAAACCTGCACCCATATTATGAGCCTTTCCAGCCTGATCGGATCCCTCGGAGTAAGCCTTTTGCTTATCGCCTTCTTTCTCAACCAGTTCCGCTATATTTCGCAAGAGGGTATCACGTACATCCTGCTGAATATCGCCGGCGCGGGACTCTCCTGCGCGGCCTCGCTGATGATCCATTTCCTGCCTTTTGTATTCCTGGAAGCCATCTGGTGCCTGGTCGCCATAGCCGCTTTCGTTAAGAAATTGGCAAGAACCGGCTAGAGGAGGGCGGCCCCGGACGCTTTTTTAATGCGATGGGGTGGCCATTATTACCGTTTAATAGTATATTTGTTAATCGCCTGGAAAACAGGCCAAAGAAAAGAGGTGATCCGGGTTGGTCCGGCAAGTGAGGTCCGTTTGTGTGAAAAGAGTTCTAAAGCGTTGTAAAAGAGTCATATTGCACTACATATTTCCTATTGATGGCTTCGATGCTAAGTAGAATTCTTCTGCCTGTCCGCGCATTTCCTCTTTCGTGATCTATTCCTAACTATTAATTTTTTGGGATATGGGATGTAGCAATTGTGGAACGACCAAGGATGGCAAACCCTCTGGTTGTAAAAGTAATGGTGGATGCAGCTCCGGAGGATGTAATCGTCTCAATGTGCACGACTGGCTGGCCAATCTCCCGTTCAGCGATCCGGAAAGCGGTTGCCGGGTCATCGAGGTCAGTTTTAATAATGGCAGCCGGAAGGATTTTTGCCGTAATACCACCACTCACCTTTTTGAAAAGGGCGACATGGTCACCATTGAAGGGGTCAGCGGTTTCGACGTCGGCATGGTCACCCTGACCGGTGAGATCGTGCGCCTGCAAATGAAGAAAAAAGGCCTCGAAGAGAATAATCCCGATATGAAGAAGGTCCTGAGGCGAGCCAGCGATAAGGACCTGGAGATCATGCAACAGAACAAGGGAAGGGAAAAAGCGGCGCTCGTCAGGTCGAGGGCCATCGCCCGACAGTTAAAGCTGGACATGAAAATGAGCGAGGTGGAGATCCAGGCAGATGGTCGCAAGGCCACCTTCTTCTATATCGCCGATGACCGGGTGGATTTCAGGGAACTGATCAAGATCTTTGCGGGCGAGTTCCGCCTCAAGGTCGAGATGCGGCAGATCGGCGCCCGGCAGGAAGCCGCCAAGGTGGGAGGCATCGGCAGCTGCGGCAGGGAGCTTTGTTGCAGCACCTGGCTCAGCGATTTCAAGTCCGTCAATACGACCGCCGCCCGCTACCAGAACCTATCCATCAACCAAAGCAAGCTAAGCGGTCAGTGTGGCCGCCTGAAATGTTGCCTCAACTATGAATTGGACACCTACCTGGACGCCTTGCAGGGCTTTCCGGATAATGTGGATACCCTGCAGGTGGCGAAAGGCACGGCCATCCTGATCAAGAAAGACATCTTCAAGAACCTGATGTGGTATGTGTTGCCTGACAGCAGCAAGCAATTCCCCCTGACCATCGAAAGGGTGCGTAAGATCCGGCAGCTGAACCAGCAGAATACCATCCCCGAAAGCCTGGAACCGGTGGAGGTCAGCACCGGCAAACCCAAGGAGGAGGCAAGCGGCTTCGTGGACCTCGTCGGACAGATCAGCCTCAAGACCCTGGAAAAAGCAGACCGGAAAAAACGGCATGGCCAGCAGAATCAGAACCGGGATAACCGGGGAGGCGGCGGCCGTGATAACAGGAACCAACGCGACAACCGGAATAATCGCGGAACCCCGGATAGAGGGGCGCCGGATAAGGGCGTGGCCGATAAGGGCGCTCCCGGGAAGAATGCGCCCGATAAGGTCTCCTCCGAACGGGGCGGGACTCCGCCAAGCAAGGACAAGGACGTAAAAAAGGGGCCCCCGCCGCACAACCGTCACCGGCGAAGATAGCGATGGCAAGGCCCGGAGCTGCCGATTGTTAAATTTGGCGCCGGCCGCAACCCGCCGATCATTTCCTTGTTAATTTTACAGCCAATAATTAGTATTTTGGCAACGCGTAAACTCTATAAACACAAAACTCTATAAACACAAAACTCTATAACTATGGCACTCTTTAATTCGGGTAATCCGTCCCTGACCGAAAAGATCTATAACAAGTCCCTTCTTGATAAATCGAATACGGACGTCATGACCGTGCGCGGCTCGATCCAGAAATTCGGGATGCTCCTGCTATTGGTTTTCGCGGCAGCCGGATATACCTGGAAATTGTATTTTGCGGGCGCTTTCCCCACGATGATGACCTGGTTTTGGGTCGGTCTGATAGGCGGCCTGGTCTGCGTTATCGCCATCTCGTTCAAACCCTCCTTGTCGAAATATCTTGGCCCCGCTTATGCCTTGCTGGAAGGGCTGGTACTGGGCGGCCTGTCCGCCATCATCAATGACCAGTTCAAGGCCAAATACCCAAATATTGTATTGCAGGCCGTGTTGTTGACCTTCGGGGTGGCCTTCGGCATGTTCCTTTTATACAATTTCAGGATCATCCGGCCGACTGCAAAATTCAAAGCGATCATCTTTTCCAGCATGGCAGGCATCGCCATCTTCTATTTTGTGTGGGTGATCCTGGGCTTTTTCGGAGTACAAATGTCATTCATGAACTGGGGCGATAACAGCCTGCTGGGGATCGGCATCAATCTTTTCGTGGTGGCCATTGCCTCATTCAGTTTGATCATGAACTTCGAGCAGATCGAGGTAGGTCAGCAAATGGGCGCGCCGAAATATATGGAATGGTACAGCGCATTCGGCCTGCTGGTAACGCTCGTATGGTTATATATCGAGATCCTGAAGCTGTTGAGCCGGTTTTCAAGCAACAGGAATTAAACAAAGATCTTTCTTAGTATACGAGGGGGCCCTTCAGGCCCCCTTTTTTATGCCCCGGCGATCCATCCTTCGGAAAATTTCCCCGGATAACCTTTTTTTTGTACTTTTTACGGCCTGGCCAAACACCCACATCCCAACCTAACACCCTGCTATGAGGATTCGCCGCTTTGCGCTGCTCTTGTCTTTCTGTGTATCCCTCATGGCGGCCAGCGCCCAGCAGACGGTGATAGACAGCCTCATCGCGATCGTAAAGCAAAATAAACGGGATATTCAGGAAAACAAGGCCTTGAACAGCCTCGCCACCGAATACACCCGAACCGACCTGCAAAAGGCCAGGGCCAGCCTACACTCCTCCATCGAACTGGCCAAGACGTTAAATAGCCCGATAACCCTGGGCTATGCATTTGGTCAAATGGTCACGGTGCAAATAAACACCGGGCGGGCAGATAGCGCCGAAATCTATCTCCAATGGCTAAAGGAACTCGCCACCTCCTCCAACCTGGTCATTGTGGAAAACAACTATCACCAGGCTGCGGGGCTTTTTTACAAAAAGCAAGGCAATTTCAGACTGGCCCTCCCCCACATGCTCGAAACCTTGCACGCCGCCATCGCTACCGAAAAGATGGCCGGTACGTCAAATTCACGGGCATCCGTAGCCGGCGCCTGCCTGAACGTAGGCAATACGTATATGGAAATGGGGGAATACAAACAGGCCCTTCAATTCCATTTGCAGGCCTTGAAGATCTTTGAAGCGTTGCAAAATAAACGGGGCGAATCCTTTTGTTACCAGAGTATCGGCACCGACTTTGTCCAGCTCAATCAATTCCGGCAGGCATTGCCCTATACCCGGCAAGCAACGGCCATCAAAAGGGAACTGGGGGATAAAAGAGGAGTGGCCACCTCCCTGGGACAAATAGGGAGCATTTACCAGGGCCTGGCCCAATACGATCTTGCCCTCGTCTATGCAGACAGTGCGTTAAGGCTCATACAGGAAATGAACGTGACCCCCGATGAGGCGAAGGTTCGCTTTAACATGGGGAAAATCTACTGGCTGAAAAAAGATACCGTCCGGGCAAAGGCGAGCTTCCTGGAAAGCAAGGCGCTCGCACGGCAGATAGGCGATAGCTCGCAGGTGGCCGCCGCCGATGCGGAAATGATCGCCATGCAAACCACGATCGATAGACAACATCAGGCTGAAAGCAAATTAATGAGCAGCCTGAAAACGTCGATCGAAATGGGAGATAAAAGTTCCGAGGTCCGGAATTACCAATACCTGTCTGATCACTATGCCTCCAATAAACAATTCGACAAAGCGCTGGAATACTCGAATAAATACCATGAGATCAGCGATAGCCTGCAAGGTCTGAACGTACAATTGCAGATCAAGCGCCTGGAAGGACAATATCACCTGGAAAAAAAGGAACAGGAGATCGCCTTATTAAAAAAAGATCAGGAGTTGAACCGGCTCAATCTGCAGAAACAAAAGGCTTTTCAATTCGGGGCCATGCTGTTCGTATGCCTCCTCCTGTTTATCGGATTCCTGATCATTAACCGATACCGGATCGTACACAAGGCCCGCCGGCTGATCGACATGGAGCGGATGCGCAATCATATCGCAAGGGACCTGCACGACGATATCGGCTCGACCCTGACTAGCATTAATATCCTCAGTAAAATGGCCCTGCAGCAGGCCGGTAAAAACGGAGAGCCCTTCGTCGTTTCCAATTTGCAGAAAATCAAGGACCGCTCCTCCGATATGATGGAAAGCGTTTCGGATATCGTCTGGACCATCAATCCGCAAAACGATAGCCTCGATAAGATGATCACCCGCATGAAGGAATTTGCCGCGGAGATCCTCGAGCCGCTGCATATCGAATACCAATTCATGAAGGAAGGGGATCTATCCCTGGTAAAATTGGACATCAAAAGAAGAAAGGACTTATATCTCCTGTTCAAGGAGGCGGTCAACAATGCCGCCAAGTATAGCGAGTGCCGGAAAATGGAAATACACCTGCGACAAGACCAGCAATTCCTTCACCTGAAGGTGGTGGACGACGGCAGGGGCTTTGCCGAACACCTGGTCAGGCGGGGAAATGGGCTGGGCAATATGCGCGCGCGGGCCTCTTCCATGCAGGCCGACTTCCGGATCGATACGGAAATTGGCCGGGGAACCCGGATCAGCGTGGACGTGCCCGTCCTCACATCATGATGTGATACCCACAGCCCTTTTTATAGCCGATCTTTACAGAAGTAAACAAAATAGCCCATGCAGGTCGGAGTGGTCATCTACGAGGACAATAATAATCTGCGCGAAAGCCTTTGTAACCTCGTGACCTTCTCCGAAGATCTGGTACTGCTGGGTCACTTCCCCAACGTCGACCAGGTCTCCAAACAGGTTGCCGGGCTGCGGCCGGACGTCATCCTGATGGACATCGATATGCCGGGCAGGAATGGGATAGAGGCAGTACGGGAGATACGGGCATTCGATCATCGCGTACAGATCATCATGCTGACCGTGTTCGATGATAACAGGCATGTTCTCGATGCGATTTGCGCCGGGGCATCGGGCTATCTGCTCAAAAAATATATTTCGGATCATTTGGCCGAGGCCATCTCGCAGGTCATGCAAGGCGATGCACCCATGTCGCCCGGCATCGCCCGAATGGTGATCCAAAGCATGCATGAGTCGGCCAAACCCGCGACAAACAACTATCACCTTACGCCGCGGGAGAAAGAGATCCTCGCGCATCTTTCCAAAGGGAACAGCTATAAGCTCATCGCGGCCGATTTTGTGATCAGCATCGATACCGTCAGAACCCATATCAAGAACATCTACGAAAAACTGAAGGTGCACAACCAGGTAGAAGCCGTGTCCAAGGCGGCCAACGAACGATTACTGTAACAAATTTTAATTAAAAACAGCACTATGCTAACCAATTATCAGGCAGGCAGAACCTTCCTTTGCCGACCCCTCATCTTTGTCCTCGTCTTGTCCTCTTATTCCTGCAGCAAAAGCGACAGCAGTACCCCTCCTCCGCCTCCCCCACCCCCGGCTTCCCCACCGACCATCACCGCCGTTTCGCCCCTGACGCCCTACGCCGGCGATGTGATCACGATCAACGGCACCGGCTTCAACACAGATATCAGTAAGGACACGGTCGACCTGGGCATCATTATCAATAATGTGTTTTCGACGGCCTTAGCCGTCAACGTGCGGCATACCCGGATCCTGAGCGCCACGTCCACGCGGATCACACTGGCCACGGACAGCCAGCTCGTTGTCCTGCCCGCAGAAAAAGTCGCGCTCGTCCTGAGAACTCCAACAGGTTCCGCGACCACGGCAGGCAATGTGCTCGATTTCAAACAAAATCTCATCTTCTCATTCAGCAGCGTCGACCCTTTCAGTTCCGGCTGCGGAGGTACTTTTGCGGGCGACTCGATCTACCTGACCGGAAGAGGATTCTATCAGCCGATTTCCGTCACCATTGACGGGCATCCAGCCAATATGACGGTAGATCAAAATAGCACCACCACAGCCAGGGGCTTCCTGCCCATAACCTATTTTGGGGTAAACAACCCGATCGGTTGCGCGGCCATCCGCACCCTGACGGTCCGGGTCATTAATGGAGACGGCAAAAGCTTTGTACGGAGCAATTTCTTCTGGCCCGGTCCCAATTCACAGATCCAAAGCGCGAGTTTCGATAACCTGGCTTATTCGCTTAGCAATGGCACGAACGCACTGTTTACGATCAAAGGATATGCGTTGAGAAGCGACTGGTATTTCAAGCTGAATGGGCATGACAATGGCAGTGGAGCAAATAATAGCGTGGAGTTTAATCCGGGCATCAGCAACTATCCAACCCAATATAGCATGGCATTTGACCTGGGTACGCTGCCGGTTCCAAGCAGTTCGCTGGGGACCGACTACAATATGCAGTTCAAGGTAGGCAGCGGCTCCGATTATGGGTTTGCGGGATCGGTGTTCACGCTATATAAATAGAAAAGCGCCGCTGGCCGTTTGACGGGCCAGTCAGCGCATTCCTGTCAATGCCAGGCTAATGTTCAGATCCGGTCTGAAGGGTGATCCATACTATATTCTTTAGGTCTGCATCATTTAAAACCAGCTCCCGATCCAGGTCTCGCTTACCTTGCCCCCCATCTTTCTCCTTCTCCTGCCGACCTCTATACGGTGTACGAGCATGGTATAGAACACCAGCAATAGAAATAGTAGGGTAAAGGGCGGTATTCCCAGGAAGGAGATCCACTTGCCGCCAAAATGCCTGCGCATCGGCCTCTTCAAGCGCTCTGCGATCAGGTACATGCTCGGCACCATGAACAGGGTCATGAAGAAGGCGAAGGCCAGGCCAAAGATGATCGTCCAGGACAGCGGCTTCCAGAAGACAGCATTATCGCCTCCGAAGTAGATGTGCGGGTTCAGTTCAGAGAACAATTTGACAAAGTCGATGTTGAACCCGACGGCCAGCGGGATCAGTGCCAGGATGGCCGCCAGTGCGGTCAGCAATACCGGAATGATACGGGTCTTGCCCGCCTGGATCACGGCCTCCCTCGTCTTCATGCCCCGCGCGCGCAACTCATCGGAGAATTCGATCACGAGGATCCCATTCTTGACCACGATGCCGGCAAGGCCCACGATGCCCAGTCCCGTCATGATCGCAGAGACTTGCATCCCCGTAATGGCAAACCCAAGCAGAACCCCGATCACGCTGAACAGGATCTCATTCAATATGATCACGGACTTGCTGACGGAATTGAATTGCAACACGAGGACAAGCAGAATGACGACCAGTGCCAATACCAGAGCCTTGCCCAGGAAGGCAACTGTTTCCGCCTGCTGCTCTCCTTCACCCGTCTGCTTGATGGTGACGTCATCCGGCTTTTTCTTGAAATCCTCGATATGTCTTGCCAATACCTGGTTGACGGCTGGCGGAGTGAATCCATTCAGTACATTGGATCGTAAGGTGATGACCCTTTTTTGGTTTTTCCGTTTTACGCTGCCCAGGGTGCTCGTCAGGTCATAATGAACGAGCGAACTGATGGGTATATTTTTGATCTTTCCTCCCCCGGCTATATCACGGAAGGTGATATTCATGTTCAACAGATCGATCAGATCTTTCCTTTGCAACACGGTATTCCGCAATTGGATCTTGTATTCATCCTTTCCTTCCTTGATCTTTGATACCTCCCGGCCAAACAGCGCCGTGCGCAATTGCTGGCCGATCATGGAGGAACTGACTCCCTCGCTCAGCGCCCGTTGTCTGTCTACCGTCAGTGTGATCTCCGGATTGGTCAGGTCGATATCCATCTTCAATTCTTCGACGCCCGGCGTAGCGATGGAGTCCAGATAATTCTTTAATGAAACCGCCGTCTTGATCAGGTCGTCAAAGTCGTCACTTGACACTTCGATATTGACCGGCGGATCGGTCGGAGGTCCACCCTGTTCCTGGTCAACCGAGATCTCCGCGCCGGGAATACCCTTCAGACTCTTCCGTATGGCGTCCAGATAGGGTGACGTCGCGACCCCATTTCGTTTGCCGAATTGAACGAACGAAACCTGTATACGTCCTAATTCGCTTCTTGCACTCCGATCCTGGCTTTGCGGGTCGCCTGCCCCGATCGCCACATTACTGATGACGCTTTCGACAACAGGGTTTTTCTTCCCGTTCTCGATACCCAAAACCTTGTACACCTTGTTTTCCAACGTTCTTGTAACAGAATCCGTATAGTCCACAGACGTGCCGACAGGCAATTTCAAATACACATAAACCTGGTTGGGATCGCCCTTCGGGAAAAACACGACGTTCTTACCTTCGCGAAAACCAAAGAACCAAAAGGAAAAGATCAGCAGCAGGAAGGTGCTGAAAAGCAACCAGGCCGGCCTCCAGCCTTTCAGCGCCCATCGCAATAAACTTTCATAGTGCCCCATGATCCAGGGCAGGGCCCTGTTCTGAAAGCCATGGACCAGCCCTTCGAAGACATATTTATTGAGAATGCCGAGGACCACCAGGAAAAGCAGCAGGTTGCCAAGGAAGGTGACCTTCATCAGGTCAAGCAGGATACCCAGGATCACTGCGATCCAGAACCCACGCGTCTTGAAGATGGCTGATTTGGATACCTTTCCATCCCCTTCGGGGTGGTTCATGAAATCCACGGCGAATACCGGGTTCATGATGAAGGCTACGATCAGCGAGGCGGTCAGGGTAAAGATCAGCATGGCCGGCAAATAGACCATGAATTTGCCGATTAGTCCCGGCCAAAATAGGAGCGGAAAGAAAGGTGCGAGGGTAGTAAGCGTACCTGCCAGGACGGGGACGAAGACTTCCCCCGCCGCCATCATGGCGGAGGTGGAAGAGTTTAGCCTGCCCTTTGCCTGTGTGAATATGCGGTGCGTATTTTCGATGACCACGATCGCATCGTCCACAATGATCCCCAGCCCGAAGAGGAGCGCAAACAGTACGATAAAATTCAGGGTAACCGCGCCGCCGATCATGACATTGGCCAGGGGCAAAAAGACAAAAGCCAGGAACATGCTGAGCGGCACTGACAAAGCCACGAAAAACGCATTGACAACCCCCATAAAGAACATCAGGATGATCAGCACCAGGACGAAGCCGATTACGATCGAATTGACCAGGTCATTGAACGACGTGCGTGTCTGATTGCTCTGGTCGCCCGTCACCACGACATTCAAATCCTTTGGGAGGCTGGCCCTCATTTCCTTCACTGTCTCGTTCACCTTGTCGGAGGTTTCGATCAGGTTCTCTCCCGCACGCTTGATGATATTCAGCGTCACTACATTCTTTCCGTCGAGCCGGGCATAGCTTTCCCGGTCCTTGGTCGTGTCCGTGATCGTGGCAATATCCTTAAGATACACGGCGCCCCCGTTCTTGGGGCTGCGGACAATGACCTGCGAAATATCCAGTGCAGTATGGAATTGACCTTTCATTTGGAGGTTCCGTTTCATATTGCCCACGTCCAGCAGGCCGCCTGAAATGTCCACATTTTCTGCTGCCACGGCATTAGCGATGTCATCGAAAGAGATGTCAGCCGCTTGCATCTTGAAATTGTCCACATTGATCTGGAACTCCCGCTCCGGTGCGCCGACGATATCGACGCGGTTCAGTTGCGGCAGGTCTTCCAGTCGGTCCTTCATATCATCCGCAAATTTCTTGAGCCGCTGAGCGTCATAGTCGCCGCTGATATTCACGTACATGATCGGAAAATCCGAAAAGCTAACCTCCAGCGCCGTCGGCTCCTGTGTCAGATTCGTCGGCAGATCCTGCTTGGCCTTGTCGATGGCGTCCTTGACCTTTTGCAAAGCCACATCGGTCGAAACATCCGTCTCGAATTCTACGATGATGGCCGAATAGTCCTGCTGCGAGGTGCTCGTGAATTTATTGATCTTGGCGCCGGTGATACTCTTGATCTGTTTTTCAATAGGCCTGGTCACCAGGTTCTCCATATCCTTCGGCGAATTGCCCGTGTAGACGGTCGACACATAGATCGTGGGAATGACGATATCCGGGAACTGCTCCTTGGGCAGCGTCATGAATTGATAGACGCCCCATCCGCTCACGATCAGCATGAGCAGGTAAATAGCCGTCCTATTTTTGATGCTCCAGGTTGTTGGCTTGAATTGCTTGAACTTACCCGTAAAATTTTCTAAAGCACTCATACGTTGGTTTTGAAATGCATTGCAAAATATCCTGTCTGCGGTTATTGGGTCGTGATCATCTGCCCTTCATACAATCCCTGGAATCCGTCTGTGATTAGCTGGTCGCCGGCCTGTAATCCCCCTGCCACTTCGACCTGATCGTTATACAACTGGCCGATCGTGATCGATTTCTTATGGGCAACCAGCTTGCCGTTTTCCTTTACACCAACCATGACATATTTGCCCTTTTCATCGCTTTGCACGGTATTCACCGGTACGGTCAGCACCTTACTGGCGGAATAATCCTCGAGTTTGACCACCGCGATCTGGTTAGCGCGGATATTGCTACTACCAGGTATCCGGATTTCTGCGGTGAAGGAACGGCTGCCCGGATCGATGACCTTACCCGCCACATGCACGGTGCCGCTAATGACCTTATTGTCCAGGCCGGGAAGCGCGATCCGAACCGCGGTGCCCACCTTAACGCGCTGCTGGTAGATTTCCGGGACCTGCACGACGACCTTCAGGTTGTCTGTGTTCACGATGCGTATCTGTTGCTGACCGGCCGAGAACATTTCCCCGACCTTTACCGTGATATTGTCGACGGTTCCGTCGATATCCGCCGTCACATTGGTAAAATCCAGCTGCTCCTGCAGGAGCTTCACCTGGTTCTGCGCCATATCTACGCTGTTCTTTGCGTTGATCACGTCGACCTCAGCCCCGATCTTCTCATCCCAGAGGTTCTTGCGGCGCTGATAGAGATCTTTTGCATAGGACAACTGCGTTTCGGCGTTGGCCAGTTGCTGACGTTGCACGGCGTCATCCAGCTTGACGAGCAATTGCCCCTTGTGCACATGTTCGCCCTGTTTGACAAAGACCGTTTTGACCACGCCGCCCGTACCATTGCGTGGAGCCACGTAACTGAGGTCGTTTGCATCTACGTTGCCTTGCAAGTCGATATAGTGAGTAAATGACGTCGGGGCCAGGGGGGTTAACGCGACTAGTTTGGGCTTTGCGCCGGCGTTCGCGCTTGTATCCATCTTAGCGATCTCTTTCTCAAGGCTCGTAATCTGGCCGGTTAGCTTATCCTGCTGATCCTGTAGCCTGGCGAGCTCCGCCTTCTTGCCCTCGAGCACTTTATCCGTGTCTGCAGCGTCTTTACACGCAGCAAAAAGAACCATGGAGCCGATAACCAGGGCAGTCAGTAACTTGTTCATAGTAATCCTTTTAAGTGTTATATCCGGTTGGTTTATTTATAATTTTCCGGTTGCATTCTGGTAGTCGACTTTGGCGGCTATCGCATTATACAAAGCGTTAAAATAATTGTTCTGCGCCTGGATCAGATCCGTTTGCGCCGAAGTGATCTCGGTATTGGAACCCAGCCCCTGCTCGAACTTCTTCCTGGTCTGGTCATAGACGCTGCCGGCCAGTTCCATATTCTGTTTTTCGTATCCCAGGGAGGCCAGTGCGGCGGCGAATTTCAACTGCGCTTGTTTCACGTCGTTGTCGATGCTGATCTTCATCGCCTCCATATTATTTTCCGTCTGACGGAGGGTTAACCTGGATTTCCGGATATTGGCCTGCTTGTTAAAACCGTCGAAAATGGGGACGGAGATGTCCAGGGCTATAAAGGAGGAAGGATACCAGTAGAGACCCTTATAGATATCGCTGAAGGTGGTTCCATACCCGGTCTGGGCGTAGTTGGCCTGTAAGGAAACCGTCGGGATGTACTGCTTTTGGTAACGTTCGATGTCAAACAGGTTCAGTTTCTTGTTGATCTCCAGCAGTTGGTAGTCTCGCCGGTCCGTGTATTTGTAGTCATCCCCAAGCACGCCATCCCGGACCATCTCGTAGGTCAGGCTGTCCGTCAGTACAAGGGAATCCCGGACGGGCATGCCCATCAGGACCTTCAGGCCCAGGTAACCATCGTCGATGTTATTGAGCGTTTGGATCTTGGTAGATAAAAGGTTGGTCAGCTGCACGGTCGCCTTGTCCACATCCAGTTTTTCCGCAAAACCGTTCTTGAACATCTCGGAGGTGTTATGCTGCAGCTCCTGCACCTGTGAAATATCCGCGTCGATCAGGGCGATCTGGGTCTTACTGAGCAGGAGCTGATAATAGACCTTGGTGATGTTCGCGCGAAGGCCCTGTTCCGTCAGTTCCCGGCTCTTGGTGTAATAATCCAGCGAAGTCTGCCTGGCCTTCAGGCCCACGAATACCTGGCCGTCGAACAAGATCTGCCGCAACGTAATGCCGTAGTTGGCGCTATTGCTGGTGGCAAACGAAAAAGCGACGAATTTTTTATTGGGCTGGCCCGCAAAGGATCCTGGTACTACAGTGGAAGGGATCTGGAAATAATCCGTATAGCCGGCGCTGCCGGTGATCTGAGGCAGGGCCTGCGAAGTAATCGCGCGGTTGCTCTCCGCCTGGATTTCGTAATCCAATAGCGCGTTCTTGACCTTTACGCTGTTTCGCGCCGCATAGTCCAGCGCCTCCTTCAGGGAAAAGCTATGGATGGAGTCTGTCGAAGCATGCTGCGCCCGCGCGGCCGGAGATTCCATGGCCAATGCCGCCAGGAACATCGCCCCGGCGATCAGGTGCTGCACGACCGGTCTCTTCCAATGGTTAAGCCTTGTGTTCATGAGCTATTTTTTGGTTTCTTTCGTTGCTGTATTTTTCAATGAGTTTTTTACCCTTTGCCGTGGTCACCCCATGCAGAAAGAACATGGCCAGTTCAAAATGCACCTGTGCGATGTTGTAGCGCGTGTGGGGAAAAACATCCTGGTTGAAGGCCAGGAAGGCCGATTCGATGCGCGCCTTGGCTATTATATCTATATGAATATCAGTCCGATACAACCCCTCTCGTATCCCCGATTGGAGGTTTTCCAGCATGATCTTGTAGAGGAATTGGTACTTGTACTCCCGTAGTTTCTTATATGGCTGGGGATAATGTTTTTCCAGGTCGTACACCATCTGCTGGTTGGTATACTTGAGCATGTCCTCCAGGGATTCCAGGGCCAGGAATACGTGATGAACGCTATTTTCGGCCTGATCGCGGAAACCCATGCAATCCATCTCATTCTTCAATATAATCGCATCTATGGCGGCATTCACCATATCATCCTTATCGGTAAAGAACTGATAAAGGGTTTTCTTGGATATGCCCAGCTGGGTCGCGATCTCGTCCATCGTGATGGTGCGTATCCCGTAACGCATGAACAGCTCGGCTGCCTTGGTGATTATTCTTTCTTTTGCTTCCATATTCTCTCGTAAAACGGGCACAAAACTAAGGAAACTATTTTTGTTACCAAAGTTTCCTACGGGAATTTTTACTTTTACCCCAAACACCCGCACATGAACCTCCGGACAACAGCACGCAAATCATTTAATTATTTCCTGCAGGGATTGATCATCCTCGCCCCGATCTCCATCACGATCTATGTGGTGGTCTCCCTGTTCAACTCGATAGACAGCATCCTGCCCAATCTCGTACATAGCCTCTTCCCCAAGCTGGCTGTCGACGAGGCCGGAAACCCGAAACGCATTCCGGGCCTAGGGTTCGTCGTGTTCATCGGCATTGCCCTGCTGGTCGGGTACATCTCCCCCTCCTTCATCGTCAGCCGGCTCGTGCACGTCGCTGACCGGATGCTTGAGCGCGTGCCGGGCATCAAGTTCATTTACAGCACGATAAAGGACTTTTTCGAGGCGTTCGGCGGCAGCAAACGGAAATTCGACAAGGCCGTGCTGGTGAGCGTCGAATCCCTGGACGTATGGCGGATCGGTTTCATAACCAAGGAAGAGCTGGACGACTTCGGGTTGCAGGAATTCGTGGCCGTCTATTGCCCGCAGTCCTATGCCTTTGCCGGGCATCTCTATTTTGTTAAGAGAGCCAGGGTGCGATTACTCACCGGCATCAGTTCGGCCGACGCCATGAAATTCGCGATTTCCGGTGGAGTGGCGGATATCGAGGAGGCGGGATCCTAGCTGATCACGATCATTGCCTGCGCTGCTCCAGGTCATCCCTGAATCGAACAAGGGAGCATAGATTTGTCTGAGCGATGAAAAAGTTAATAGCCATATTCTCATTGACGATCTATGCGAGTGGCGGGTTTGGGGCTGGTTTCCATTGCTATTTTTGGGATGGTTGTGGAAAATCTCATGAACGGCGGGCACCAACAGGTTGTTGCTCTGACAAATCATGCTCTGTTTTTTCGGAAAATGACAGAGTACCGCAACAATCTTCCCCCAATAGTTCCACAACGGTCCTCCGCAACATGTTGCCTCCTGGCCATTGTTATTTTATGTCTCCGGCACTTGACGAGGGTCAGTATACTTACCTGACCTTACGTTCCGGCAAGCGGTACCCCTCTCTGCCCATCTTTCTTCTCGATAACGTTTTCAGGATTTAAGCGTCCCAAACGCATTCATTTAATCTGGCAACTATTTTATCCATTTCAAAAAACAATTTTATGAAAAAGATCAATTTCCTGATCATCGTTGCATTCGGCATCCTGGCATGCACAGAACATTCAACAGCGCAGCAAAATAAATTGACGCCGGGAACGGCTACCCGGAAGGCGGGATATACCGTGCTCAACCCGAACGAAACGATCAAGATCTATAAGTATGTCCACTATGCCCACGCGCCGAAAGTTGCGGACCAATATGCGCCGAAATATTATTTCGCAAAGGATTCTTCCGATGTACTGCAATTGCTGACGAAGGAGAATTTGAAAAGGGCCTTTCCGGATAATCATCGGTTTCACGATGCATTGGATGCCACGTTCAGAGAAGATAAAGAACTTGTCAATTACGACGGGTTCCATAAGATGTACAAAGTGAATCACCTTCTTGAAATGAGCACAAAACCCTAGTCTCCCCGTCGGTTGATATCGTTTTATTCATAGAAGGAGGCTAATCGCCTCCTTTGATTTAATATATTTATTTACAGTTATTTACATATATATCTTTCGCTCCATCCGCATTTGTTGGTTGCAGTCTGTCTGCCGCATCCGATCTGAAGGCCTTATCTTTGCGGCTCACTTTTTAAACGATAAGCAGTGACCTTACAACATACCGCCCTGGTGCACAATTTTAATTCAGGGCCCAGCGTGCTGCCAAAAGAGGTATTCGAGCAGGCCAGCCAGGCCATCCTGGACCTGGACGGCACCGGTTTGTCCATCCTCGAGATCGGGCATCGCACCCCCATCTTCCAGGCAGTGCTCGACGAGACCGTCGCGACCACCCGGGAATTGATGAAGCTGGACGCAGACCATGAGATCCTCTTCCTGCACGGAGGCGCCTCTACCCAATTCTTTCAGATCCCGATGAACCTGTTGAATGAAAATGAAACGGCGGCCTGCCTCGACACCGGCATCTTCGCGTACAAAGCGATCAAGGAGGCGCGGGTATTCGGTCATGTCGACGTGGTCGGGTCTTCCCGGGAAAAGGGCTATACGTATATCCCGCATGATTTTGTCATCCCCCCCACGGCAAAATACTTCCATTATACCAGCAACAATACCGTCGAAGGGACCCAAATGCATACAGTGCCGGAAACCGAGGTGCCCCTGGTCGCCGACATGAGCAGCGATATCCTTAGCCGTGTCATGGATTTCAATCGTTTCGGCATCATCTATGCCGGGGCGCAAAAAAATATCGGCGCGGCAGGCGTGAACCTGGTGATAGTCCGGAAGGACCTTCTCGGCAAGGTCACGCGCCAGTTGCCTTCCATGATGGACTACCGGCAGCACATCGAGAATGGTTCCATGCTGAACACCCCGCCGGTATTCGCCATCTATGTGTGCATGCTGACCCTTCGGTGGCTGAAGGGCCAGGGGGGCATCGCGGAGATGGAAAAGCGCAGCGAGCGCAAATCGGCCCTGCTCTACGATACCCTGGACAGCCTGCCCGTTTTCCGGCCCAAGGTCGCAAAAGAAGACCGGAGCAGGATGAATGTCGTCTTCGTCATCGATGACCCCGCCCTGGAAAAAGAATTCCTCAGTCTCTGCAAGGAGAATGGAATGGTGGGCATCAAGGGACATCGCAGCGTGGGCGGCTTCAGGGCATCCCTCTATAATGCCCTTCCGATGTCGAGCGTGGAGCTCCTGGCCGAGCTGATGAAGGATTTTGCAAAGAAAAAAGGTTAATCGACATGGCAACCATTACCCCCTTCCCGGCATTGAGGCCTGATCCTTCTTTAGCTCCCCGGCTCGCGTCCCCGCCTTATGACGTGCTGAACAGCCGCGAGGCAAGAGAAGAGGCGGCAGGCAACGACGCCAGCTTCCTGCATATCACCAAATCGGAGATCGATCTGCCCGAAACGGTGGATATACATTCCCAGGAAGTCTACGACAAGGCGCGTCAAAATCTGGACTCCTTCATCAAAAAGGGGTTCCTGCTGCGTGAAGCGAAGCCTTGCTATTATATTTACCGGCTGGTCATGAATGGCAGGAGCCAGACGGGCCTGGTATGCGCCAGTTCTGTGGACGATTATGAGAAAGGCATCATCAGGCGGCATGAGCTGACACGGCCCGACAAGGAGGCCGACCGGATCAATCACATGAAGACCATCGGTGCGCAAACGGGAAATGTATTGCTTGCCTATCGTAACGTGGCGGCCATTGACGCCCTGACCGACAACTGGAAGCAGAACCACGCACCGGTCTATGATTTTACCGCCGGCGATGGCATCGGTCATACGATTTGGGTGGTCGACGACGCCACCACGATCAGCTCGATCAGCGACCTGTTTGCCAGCCAGGTGCCCTTCACGTATATTGCGGACGGCCATCACCGGGCCGCATCGGCAGCGAAAGTGAGGAATGCCCTGGGAACCAGTGCTACAAAGGAGGCCGGGTTCTTCCTGACCACTTTGTTTCCGGCCGGCGAACTCCAAATCTTCGATTATAATCGTCTCGTGCATGATCTGAATGGCGCCACCGTGAACGAATTCCTGAACGGTCTCCAAAAGGAATTCCTGGTCGGCAAGGTGGACAAGGCCTTTTCGCCCGATCAATTACATCAATTCGGGTTGTATGTGGGTGGCAACTGGTATAAGCTCGTGGCGCGTGAAGGCAGCTACTCCTCCGATCCGATAGGCGTGCTGGACGTGACCATCCTTCAAAAGAACGTGTTGGACAAGTTGTTGGCCATTAAAGATCCCCGGACTGACAAGCGGATCGATTTCGTGGGCGGCATCCGCGGGTTGGCGGAGTTGGAAAAAAGAGTGGACAGTGGCGAAATGGCCGCGGCGTTCAGCTTATACCCCGTCAGCATCCGTCAACTTTTCGATATCGCCGACAGCGGAGAGGTCATGCCGCCCAAGAGCACCTGGTTCGAGCCCAAACTGCGCGATGGGCTGCTGACGCATACCTTCTAACCCGTATCTTTGATGCATGAACCGAATCATCGCCCTTTCCAGTCTGCTCCTCCTTGCCGCTTATTCCGGTCTTGCCCAGGAGCCGGACGCGAGGACCTTGCAGGAAACCGCCAGGACCTTTGCTCGCCAGGGTGATTATTCCAATGCCATCATCGTATTGAACCGCGCCCTGCAGAAGGATCCGCAAAACCTGGAATTACTGAAGGATCTCGCCTTCGACTATTACCTGCAAAAAGACTATCCCAAAGGACTGGACATCGCGCGAAACCTGACCGAACGCAATGATGCGGACGTACAGTGCTACCAGCTCACCGGGCTGTTCTACAAGGCGACGGACGAGGCCACAGCTTGTGAAAGGCTCTATAAGGCCGGGATCAAAAGGTTCCCTTTAAGCGGCGTCCTCTATAATGAATACGGCGAAGTCCTCTTTGCCAAACAGGACAATTCCTCCATCCGGCAATGGGAAAAAGGCATCGAGGTCGATCCCAATTATTCGTCCAATTACTACAACGCCTGTAAATATTATTTCATGACCTCAGACAGGGTCTGGGGCCTGGTCTATGGAGAGATCTTCGTGAATCTCGAAAGCTATAGCAAGCGTACGGCGGAAATGAAGGATCTGCTCCTGCAAGGATACAAAAAGCTCTTCATGGATGCCGAACCGGGCAAGAACCAACCCAACAAAAGCCCCTTTGCCGCCGCCTGGTTGAGCGTGATCGCGAAATCGGCGCCGGCCATATCCAAAGGGATCAGTACCGAGTCCCTCACCGTGCTGCGAACCCAATTTATCCTCAACTGGTTCGATAAATATCCCGCCAACTTCCCTTTCCGGCTATTCGATTTCGAACGGCAATTACTACGGGAAGGCATGTTCGACGCCTACAATCAATGGATCTTCGGCGCAGCGGAAAACCTCCCTGCATTCCAAAACTGGACCGCCACGCACAATGAGGAGTATACGCGTTTCAGCAATTTTCAGAAAGGCAGGGTATTCAAGCTGCCGGAAGGACAATATTACCAGGTCGTCGGGAAATAGTTTTTTTCGTATTTTACTGCCGGAAGATGCTTCCGCTAAAATAGTCTCATGACCGATCCAACGCGATTGTTCGATTGCCTCAGGATGCATGTGGAGAATAGCCCCATTCCGGATATGCTGGCAGCCAAAGAAGGCGGCAAGTGGAGGACCTATGGCACCCGCGAGGTTTTCGATACGGTCAACAAGCTGACTGCGGCCCTGGCGCAAATGGGCATCTCCGGCAACGATCTGACGCCCGAAGGGATGGATAAGGTCGCCCTGATCTCGCGAAACCGGCCCGAATGGGTAATGGTCGACCTGGCGGTTCAGCAAACCGGCGCCGTGCTCGTCCCGATCTATCCCACGATCAATGTCAACGAGCTGGAATTCGTTCTGAATGACGCGCAGGTCAAACTGATCTTTGTCAATGACGAGGAACTATTCCATAAGGTCCTGAGCATCCGCGACCGACTGCCGTCGCTCCGCGAGATCTACACCTTCGACCATGTGTCGCATGCCAAACATTGGAAAGAGCTGTTAGACACAGCCAACGAAGAAGGCCTGGCCCGGGCCGCCGGGCTTTCCGCCAGGGTCCGTAACGAGGATCTGGCTACGATCATCTATACGTCGGGCACCACCGGCACCCCCAAAGGGGTCATGCTGTCGCACAGGAATATCCTGAGCAATGTGCAGGCCTGCCTGCCCTGCATGCCCCCCGGAGCCGTTAAAACGCTCAGCTTCCTGCCCTTGAATCATATTTTCGAAAAGGTCATTACCTATATATATTTCTTTAACGGCAGCCCCATCTACTACGCGGAGAGCATGGACACCATCGGCGACAACCTCAAGGAGGTGAAACCGCAGATGTTTACCACCGTACCTCGCCTGCTGGAGAAGGTCTATGACCGGATCATGCTGAAAGGGGGCGAGCTGACGGGCATCAAAGGGCGGCTGTTTTTCTGGGCCCATGACCTGGCGGCCCGTTATGAGATCAACAAATCCATGGGATTTTGGTACAGGATGCAACTCGCCCTCGCCAACAAACTCATCTTTTCCAAATGGCGGGAGGCGCTGGGAGGCAATGTCCTGTGTATCGTCAGCGGCGGAGCCGCGGCCCAGGTACGCCTGATCCGCATTTTCACCGCGGCACGCATACCCGTGATGGAAGGATATGGCCTGACCGAGACCTCGCCGGTCATCAGCGTGAACCGCTACGATGTGAAACAGCGTATGTTCGGCACCGTAGGCCCGCTATTGCCGGGCGTCGAGGTAAAGATCGCCGAAGACGGCGAGATCCTCTGCAAAGGACCTAATGTCATGATGGGCTATTATAAGCGGCCCGACCTGACGGCAGAAGCCATGGAAGGGGGCTGGTTCCATACCGGGGATATCGGCATGTTCGTGAACGGGGAATACCTGAAGATCACCGACCGGAAAAAAGAAATGTTCAAAACAAGCGGAGGAAAATACGTCGCACCCCTGACCATCGAGAGCAAGCTCCGGGAGTCTCCCTTTATTGAGCAGGTCATGGTGGTCGGGCCGGAAAGAAAATTCGTCGGCGCCCTGATCGTTCCGGGATTTCCCAGTCTTCGCGACTGGTGCAAACAACACGATGTGCCGGATGCCCCCAATCAAATATTGATCCGCGACCCCCGCGTGATCGCGCTCTATCGCGAGATCATCGATAGCTATAATAAATACTTCAGCCATGTGGAACAGGTCAAGCGCTTCGAGCTGCTTCCGCAGGAATGGAGCGTGGAGACCGGCGAGATGACCCCAAAACTCAGCCTCAAGCGCAAGGTGGTCACGGAAAAATTCCACGACGCGATCGAGAGGATCTATCTGAATGGCCCGCACGATCAATAGGCGCTTTCGCCATGCCCGTTCTTCAGTCCCCCTTTTCTTCCCTGAACCAGATCAGCTTCCACGGACCGTTCCCTACGATCAGGAACAGCACAAGCAGCAGGAATACCAGGATGGACAGCGCCAGTTCCGAGAAGGGTCTGTACAGGTCCGATGATAGGTTGATGAAGAAAATGGCGCCCAGCAGGATGGGTATCTGCAGGATACAGGCAAACCGCGTAAGGACGCCAAGGATCAGCAACAAGCCGCCCAGCACGTGGGCAAAGGCGATGTAGTTGCTCATCAGCACCAGGGTAAAAGAACCGAATGACATCCTGGTGGTCATCAGGTTCAGCATGCTGCTCATGTTGCTGAGAAATTGATATCCTTTGAAGCAAAGGAAGATGCCCAAACCGATGCGGATAATATCAAGCCATTGAGGATGGTGTCTGTCGCCCCATAGCCCGACGCGTTGTACGAGATTCATATGGCGAAGTTTTAAGTAAGAGAAGGAACTGTCTACTTAAATATACGCCTTTTAGATCATTTTCCTGATCAGTCTTCCCAGGGTCTTCAGTCCCTCCTCCACTTCCGGGCTCCATGGCCGGGCATAGCTGATACGCAGGTAGTTGCCGAATTGTTTCCGCGCGGAAAATAAGGCGCCGGGCCCGATCGATATATTATGCCTGACCGCCTCCTGATAAAGGCGGTAGGCATTAACCCCCTTATCGAGTTCAACCCACAGTACAAAGCCCCCCTGCGGCCTCGATACTTTCGTATTCTCCGGGAAATACTGCATGATCCCCTGTACGTAGCGGAGACATTGCGTATGCAAAGCTTTGCGCAGCTTCTTCAAATGATATTCATAGCGCCCAAGACTGAGGAAATGAGCGATCGCCACCTGGGTGATGGTCGTACTGCTGATCGTATGCATCAGTTTCAGGCGGTTCACCTGCTCTTTAAATCGCCCGGGAAGGGTCCAGCCGATCCGATAGCCCGGGGCCAGCGATTTGGAGACGGAGCTGCAATGCAATACCCATCCTTCGCGGTCGAAGCTCTTGCAGGTCTTGGGACGATGCCGGCCAAAGTAAAGCTCGCCATAGATATCGTCCTCGATCAGGGGTATCCGGTGTCGGGTGACCAACTCCACCAGGGCCCGCTTATTGTCGTCAGGCATGCAGGAGCCCAGTGGATTGCTGAAGTTAGGCACGAACACGCAGGCCTTGACGGGGAACTTGCTGATCGCCCTCGCCAATTGTCCGGGATCGATCCCTGTTACGGGATCCGCGGGCATCTCCAACGCCTTCAATCCGAGATTCTCGATCAGCTGAAAGATGCCGAAGTAGGTCGGGTTTTCGATGGCTACCAGATCGCCGGGCCTGGTCACCGCCTTCAGGCACATGAACAATGCCTCCATGCAGCCTGCCGTGACCACCACATCCTCCTCGGAAAATTTGCCGCCCCAGTTGAAGGCGAGCTTGGCCAACTGCCGGCGCAGTTCGGGATTGCCCTGGAAATGCTCGTATTGAATCCCATGATGCCTGGACGAACGCATGGCATGCACCAGCATCTTGTTCAACCTGGCCGCCGGCAATAGTTCGATGGGCGGAGCGGCGACGGAAAAATTGATCAGGTCATCCGAAGATATCGAATTGAAAACGGTCGAGATCATTTCCTCCACGCTGACCTCGCTCGCTACGGTCTCGGCTGCCGCCATGCGTGGCAGTGCGGGCATCCTCCTGAAATTGAACCGCACATAGTAGCCCGATTTGGGCCGGGCCTCCACCAGCCCCTTGCCCTCCAGATGATAGTAGGCCTGAAAGGCCGTGCCCATGCTGATCCCATACTCTTCGCTGAGCACGCGCACGGAGGGCAGTTTGTCGCCGATGCGCAGGGTTTCTTCGCCGATCATCTTCTCGATGCCGTCGGCGACCTGGAGATAAAGGTGGTCTGTGGAGATGCTTTTTTTACGTGGCATGGGAAATTGATTTAGATCCCGGAATTATCTGATATAGCCAAAAATAACAAATCTGAATCTGTTTTTTATTAGAATTTCGCCGGAAATTTGTGGGATGGAAAAAAATGCCCAAAAAAGAGAGGAGACCCTGGATCCTGCCGATTGGGACAGCATGCGCAGGCTCGGCCATCGGATGGTCGACGACATGATGGACTATTTGCAGGGGGTGCGGGAGCGTCCGGCCTGGGTACAGCCCTCCGAACAGGCGCTGGGGGCCCTCCGGCAACCGCTGCCGAGGACGCCGCATACGGCCGAAGAGGTATACGATGATTTCCTCACCCACGTGCTGCCCTTTAATAAGAATAATATCCATCCCCGGTTTTGGTCCTGGGTAGAGGGTGGCGGAACGCCGTTCGGCATGCTGGCCGATATGCTGGCAAGCGGGATGAATGCCAACCTGGCCATCGGGAACCACGCGCCGGTCTACGTCGAGCGACAGGTACTGGATTGGAGCAAGGAGCTTTTCGGATTTCCGGAGACGGCCGGCGGCATTCTGACCAGCGGCGGCTCGATGGCCAACATCACGGCCCTCGTCGTTGCACGAAATCAATTCTATAATGCGGGCATTAAGGAGCGCGGCTTGCATGCCCTGCCGGGGCAGCTGGTCATGTATGGATCTGCCGAAACGCATAACTGCATGCTCAAGGGCGCCGAGGTCATCGGCATCGGCAGCGACCATTTCCGCAAGGTGCCCGTGGACGGACAATACCGGGTGCGCCCCGACCTGCTGCAATTGATGATCGACGAAGACCGCAAGGCGGGACTCTATCCCTTCTGCATCGTGGGCAATGCCGGCACGGTAAATACCGGAGCGATCGACGACCTCGACGCCCTGGCAGCTATCGCCTCGCGGGAAAAATGCTGGTTCCATATCGATGGAGCATTCGGGGCGATCCCCCGCCTGCTGCCGCGATTCCGGGAATCCCTCAAGGCGCTTGAAAAAGCCGACAGCCTGAGCTTCGATTTTCACAAGTGGCTATATATGAATTATGAGGTAGGCTGCGTCCTGATCCGTGATGCGGTCGCGCACCGCGCCGCCTTCAGTTCGCCGGTGAACTACCTCGCCGCCCACCAGCGCGGTTTGTCCGCCGGGCCCGATCCCTTCTCCAACTATGGCATGGAACTGTCGCGCGGGTTCAAAGCCCTCAAAGTGTGGATGCTGCTGAAAGAGCAGGGCATCGAAAAGTATGCCCGGCTGGTACAGCAAAATCTGGATCAGGCCGCGTATCTCGGCGAGCTGATCGCAAACCACCCCGACCTGGAATTGCTGGCCGGCATTTCCCTCAACATCGTCTGCTTCCGCTTCCATCCCGGCGGCGGCTTCAACCCTGGTGATGGCCCGGACGATAAAGCGCTGAATGAACTCAATAAGGAGATCCTGATGCAGTTGCAGGAGACGGGCATCGCGACGCCATCCTATACCCTGTTGAACGGACGCTACGCCATCCGGGTCGCCATCACTAATCATCGCACACGGCAGGAAGATCTGGACCTGCTTGTGGCGGCAAGCGTCCGCATCGGCAACGAATTAACCAAAACAGCAGATCATGATCAGCACAACCGTCAGCATTCGGGAGTATGAGGCCGCCGACCAGCCCTTCTTCGAACAGCTTTACCGGAGTTGGTTTACTGCTCATTTCCGTATGGCGCCCGAGCCCGTGGACGAGTACGTATTGACTCAACCGGACCAAGCGATCCTGGAGCACGGCGGCGCCCTCCTGATTGCCTGGGCGGATAGCGGGCGGGTAGGTTGCGTGGCATTGAAAAGGACTAACGGCGATACGCAGGAGTTGACCAAGATGGCCGTGCGGGAAGATCTCAGGGGCCAGGGCATCGGCAAGGCGCTCTGCCGGGCGGCGATAGATAAGGCCCGCTCGATGGGCGTCAGGCGCATCGTCCTGTATACCCACAGCTCCCTGGCGCCGGCCATACTAATGTACAAAGGGCTGCGTTTTAAGGAGGTATCTCTCGAGCCCGGCACGTATTCGCACCTACGTTGCGACACGAAAATGGAATTATGGCTGGACGCCAATCACCAATAAACGATTCGATCATGGAAACAACGACCCTGCTCAATATTCCCATAGAAAGGACCCGGCACTCGGGGCTTGGAGGGGTGGACTGGAATCATCTCGCATTCGGCCAGCACAATGCCGACCACATGCTGCTATCCGATTACGCCAACGGCGCCTGGGGTAACCCGCAGATCGTCCCCTTTGCCAATTTTTCCCTAAGCCCGGCAGCCCTCTGCCTGCATTACGGCCAAACCATCTTCGAAGGGATGAAGGCCTTCCGTTTGCCCGATGGGAAGATCAATATCTTCCGTCCGGAAAAGCACTACGACCGGCTGACCATTTCCGCCGAGCGGCTGTGCATGCCCGTTGTCTCCCGGGAGGTATTTATCGGGGGACTAAGCAGGCTCGTCGACCTCGACAGGCAATGGGTGCCCGCGACCCCGGGAGGCGCGCTCTACCTGCGCCCCTTTATTATCGCCACGGAAGCCAGACTGGGCGTCAAGATATCGGACAATTACCGCTTCGCCGTCGTGAGCAGCCCCGCCGGTCCTTTGTATCCCCAGCCCCTGCGGGTGAAGATAGAAAGAAGCTTTGTCCGCGCGGCCAGGGGCGGCACGGGCTTCGCCAAGTGCGGAGGCAACTACGCCGCTGCCTTTTATCCGGCCAAACTGGCCAAAGAGCAAGGCTACGATCAGGTACTCTGGACCGACGGAAAGGAAAATAATTTTATTGAAGAATCGGGCACGATGAATGCCTTCTTCGTCATCGATCACGTCCTGGTGACTCCCCCGCTCTCGGATTCCATCCTGGATGGCGTCACGCGGGATTCCCTGCTGGCCCTGGCCGCCAGGGCGGGTATACCGGCGGAGGAACGACCCGTAAGCGTCGACGAATTACAAGCCGCGTTCAGGAAGGGAACGATCACCGAAGCGTTCGGCGCGGGAACCGCTGCCGTCATCTCTCCCATCCGGACGATCGGGATCGACGGCGTGGACTATGACCTGCCTGCCTATAACGACCTCGGGCAGGAGCCCGCCATCCGATCCGGCAGGAACGGCCAGGTGCCGGTCCATATCCGCTTGCGAACGACCCTTGACCGCATTCGCTATGGACTGGAGCCCGATCCGTTCGGATGGAATCACATCGTCTGAGTAGAAGATCCCCGCTCCCATCCCTGAATATCATATCCCTGCCCGTTAACGAAGGATTATGAAATGTTGAAGTATATTCACCTGACATTTCATTAAGCATAAATTATTCCTTCATATGGAAAATGCATTGACGGGCCAGATAGCGATCGTAACCGGCGCAAGCTCCGGCATCGGTGCGGGCGTGGCGAAGGCGCTGGCTGCAGCCGGCGCCACCGTCGTGGTCAATCATCCCGTCCCGGCGACCCGGGATGCTGCCGAATCGGTGCTTGCGGAGATCCGATCAGCCGGAGGATCCGGCACCACCTGTCTGTGCGACGTCAGCAAGGAGCCCGAGGTCCAGAAGATGTTTGCGGACGTGATCGCTCAGTACGGCACGGTGGATATCCTGATCAATAATGCCGGACTGCAACGGGACGCCCCCTTTCAGGACATGACCCTGGAACAATGGAATTACGTGCTTGGCGTGAATCTCACCGGGCAGTTCCTTTGTGCCAGGGAAGCCATCCGCGAGTTCCTGCGCCGCGGCGTCGTGCCGTCCCGTTCCAAAGCGGCAGGCAAGATCATTTGCATGAGCAGCGTGCATGAAGTGATCCCCTGGGCGGGCCATGCCAATTATGCAGCCAGCAAGGGCGGGATCATGCTCATGATGAAAAGTATTGCCCAGGAGTTCGCGCCCAAAAAGATCCGCATCAACAGCATCGCTCCCGGCGCCATTAAGACCCCGATCAACCATAGCGCATGGGATACTCCGGCCGCGGAAGCGAAATTACTGGAACTGATCCCCTATGGTCGCGTAGGCGTCGTGGAAGACATCGGCAAGGCGGCGGTCTGGCTGGCCAGCGACGATTCCGATTATGTGGTGGGGACGACCCTGTTTGTGGATGGCGGCATGACCCTTTATCCGGGTTTCAGCACGAACGGATGAGGAACACTAAATCATATCCCGCATGACAGAGAAAGAACGCCTGGAAGATCCGGCCTGGAAAAAATGGGGACCCTACCTCTCTGAACGGCAATGGGGTACCGTGCGGGAAGATTATAGTCCCGACGGCCAGGCTTGGACCTACACCACGCACGAAATGGCCCGCAGCAAGGCCTGGCGCTGGGGCGAAGAGGGGATCGGCGGGTTCTGCGACGAACGCCAGCTCCTTTGTTTTGCGGTGGCCCTATGGAATAAGAAAGACCCCATCCTGAAAGAGAGGCTTTTCGGCCTGACCGGGTACGAGGGCAATCACGGCGAGGACGTCAAGGAGCTCTATTATTATTTGGACGGCTCTCCGACGCACGCGTATATGAAGATGCTCTACAAGTATCCGCAGGCGCCCTTTCCCTACCAGCAGCTCCTGGACGAGAACAAACGACGCAGCAGGAATGATCCGGAATTCGAGCTGATCGATACCGGCCTCTTCGACCGGGACGAATATTTCGACGTATTCATTGAATATGCCAAGGCGGATACGGACGATATCCTGATCCGGCTGACCGTTCACAATCGCGGAAAGACGGATGCCGCCATCAACATCCTCCCCACCCTTTGGTTCCGCAATACCTGGAGCTGGGGTTATGATGATTACCGGCCGGCCATGATGTCGTCCAATGAAGGGAATAATATCATCATCCAGCATAATGATCTCGGATGGTTCACCTTGCATGGCGAGGAAAAAGATTGCAGTTGCTTTTGCGAGAACGAGACGAATGTGAATCGCCTGTACAAGGAGGATAAGCCGGGCATTTTCAAGGACGGCATCGACGACTACCTGATCCATGGTCAATCCAGGGCCGTGAGCTATCAACAGGGCACCAAGGCCGCATTGAATTACGACAAGCTGGTGAAGGCCGGGGACTGCGTTACGATCCGCCTCAGGCTGGAGTCAAAGAACAATACCGCTCCGTTCATGGATTTCGATGAGGTCTTCGCAGCCCGGATCCGGGAGACGGATGCCTGGTATGATGAATTGCAGCGCGAAGTAAAAGAGGAGGACGAACGGCGCGTGCAGCGTCAGGCCTTCGCAGGCATGTTATGGAGCAAACAATTCTATTATTATGACGTCGAGCAATGGCTGAAGGGCGACCCTGCCCAACCCAAGCCCCCTTCCGAACGGCTGAAAGGCCGGAATTGGGAATGGCGGCACCTGAACAACGCGGACATCGTTTCCATGCCGGATACCTGGGAATACCCCTGGTATGCCGCCTGGGACCTCGGATTCCATTGCATTGCCTTCGCCCTGATCGATCCGGCCTTCGCCAAAGGCCAGCTATTGCTGCTGACCCATGAATGGTACATGCATCCCAACGGCCAGCTCCCGGCCTATGAGTGGTCCTTCAGCGATACCAATCCACCCGTTCATGCCTGGGCGGCCTACCGTGTCTATGAGCTGGAGAAGAATGCCAATGGCGGGAAGGGCGATACCGCCTTTTTGGAAACGATGTTCCACAAGCTATTGATCAACTTCACCTGGTGGGTCAATAGAAAGGATGCTGAGGGTAATAATATATTCGAGGGAGGCTTTCTGGGAATGGATAATATCGGCTTGTTCGACCGCAGCAATGCTCCGCTGCCGCCGGGGGCGACCCTGGAGCAGGCCGATGGCACCAGCTGGATGGCCATGTATTCGCTGAACATGATGCGGATCGCGCTTGAATTGTCCGCGACGAACCCGGTCTATCAGGACATGGCCACCAAATTCTTCGAGCACTTTCTCTATATCGCCGGCGCCATGGAAAGCATGGGCGCCGATGGAACCGGCCTCTGGGACAGTGAAGATGAATTCTACTATGACAGCGTCCGGCTTCCGGGCGACGGCAGGGTAAAGCTAAAGATCCGCTCCATGGTCGGCCTCGCTCCGCTCTTTGCGGTGGAAGTCCTGGACGACGAGATCCTGCAGGCCCAGCCGGAATTCGCCGAACGCCTGAAATGGTTCCTCGACAACCGTCCCGACCTGGCCTCCCTGGTCTCCCGCTGGCATGAGAAAGGCACGGAAGAAAAACATTTGTTGTCCCTCCTGCGTGGCCATCGCATCAAGCGGCTCCTCCACCGCGCGCTCGATGAGACGGAATTCCTCAGTGAATATGGAATCCGGGCCCTCTCTAAATACTATGAGGCCAACCCCTACGAGTTTCATATCGACGGTCATACCTTAAGCGTACAATATGCGCCCGGCGAATCCCCGATCCCTTTATTCGGAGGCAATTCCAACTGGCGCGGTCCGCTCTGGATGCCGGCCAATTTCCTGATCATCGAATCTCTGCAGCGGTTCCATCATTATTATGGGGATGAATTCAAGGTGGAGTACCCGACCGGCTCAGGACAGTACCTAACCCTGAACGAGATCAGCCAGGCACTGTCCAAAAGGCTGGCAGGCATTTTCCTACGGGACAAGCAGGGCCGAAGGCCGGTCTTCGGCAACTACGACAAGCTGCAGCATGACCCGCACTTTTCGGACTATATCCTGTTCTACGAATATTTCCACGGAGATAATGGCCGCGGTGTGGGAGCTTCGCACCAAACCGGCTGGACCGGCCTGATCGGCAAACTGCTGATGCCGCGCAATGTCACCGTAGCCCCGGCCTCCAAGGCGGGAGAAAATAAATGACGCCGGCCCCGCATCAGGAGACCGTCATCACAGGGATTTTTGAGACATTGAACAGCCAGCGCGACCGAAGGGTATTCAACCACCCGGACAAAAGGCTTTCCCTGCCCGGCCCGATCAGGATCAGGTCCGCCTTGATCTTCTTGGCATAAGCCCAGGCCGCGTCGGCCAGGTTCTCCTCCGGCATGGACCCGCATTCCACGGACAGGTTGGTGTTCTCCCGCAAAAGGCGATAGGATTTTTGCAGGCTGCCCATTTCCTCTCCCGGTTTCGTTGTCCCCTTGCCGCCGGACGATACAAGATGAATGGTCGAATGGGATAATTTGGCCAGGTAGGTAGCCAATAATAATTTCCGCATGGGTAAAAAATCTCCCACCGGGAGGACAATATTCCTGAGGTTTTTCGCGCCGGGTTCGGGGATGATATTCAATACGGAGCATTTGACTTTCTTCAACAGCCTGTTCACCTTAACGGGAAAGGACGGGCGTCCCGTACCGCGCATACTATTCGCCGTGCGTGCGAGAAGGATCAGATCGATTTGGCTTTTGCGGTAATATTCGAGTATGAGCTTTTCCGGCTGCCCCTCGCGGATACACACGATCAGGGAGAGCGAAGGATCCAATCGCGATTGATAAAGTTGTTGAAGCTCATTCTTAAGCAGCGCGACGCCATGGCCCTCTGTTGCCGCATGTCCTTTGACAAACAACAGGAGGTGCACATGACATTGCATTTGGTTTGCCAGATCGATCGCCTTTTGAAAGGTATTTTCCGCATTTTCCCACAGCGCAAAGGGTACCAATATATTATTGAAAAACTTCTCCATTCGGATAGTTTGAAAAACGACCAAAACTGAGCCATCGTTGTTAAAGACGCATTAAACGGCAATTAAAAGAATATTAAAACGGGAAGCGGCCCGTCAGGCAGGCCCTAATTGAATATCTTGATGGACGGTAGCTCGATCGTAAAGTCGGTGCCGCTATTTACATCGGACTCAACGCGTATGACCCCTTTGTGGAGTGCGACGATACGCTGGGCGAGGGCCAGGCCCAGGCCGAAACCCTTCGAATCATGGGAACCGCTGCCCCGATAGAATGGCTGGAAGATCTGCTGGATCTCCTGGGCAGCAATCACATCTCCTTTATTGAGCACCTGGATGAACACTTTATGGTCGCGAAAAGAAAGGTCAACTTCGGAGCACTTGTCCGGAGAATATTTGCACCCGTTCTCTACCAGGTTCTTCACGGCGATATACAGCAGCTCGTTATTGCCGAAGACGACAAAATCCTTTTCATCCTCCGGGAATTCACCGAAATTCAGTTCGACCTTATAGTCACTGTTCATTTTCTTGACGTCACCCGTCACCTTCATCAGCACCTCGTCGACCCTGACCTCATTCAGTTCGATGCCGCCCTGCGAGCCCGTTTTGGCAATCTCGAGCAGGCTCTTTGTCAGTTGCCGCATATGCCGGACGTCCTCGCTGATCGAATAGAGTACCTGCCGGTATTCCTGGGGACTGCGTTCCTTTTGCAGCGTGACCTCGAGCTGGCTCGATACGGACGTCAGCGGCGTGGACAATTCGTGTGAGGCATTGGAAATGAACCTGCGTTGGATCGCAAAGAATTCCTGCAATCGCCCCAACAGCTCATTGAACGTATTGGCCAGCTGGCTGAGTTCGTCCTGACCGGTGCCCGCCTGAATGCGATGGGACAGGTTATACGTAGAGATCTCCTTGACCTCATGGATGATCTGAGACAAAGGCCTGAGCAGCTGGCCCGTGAACACATAACCTACAATGGCGGTCAGGCAGACGCCGGCAATCAGGCTGGACAGCAGGATCCGGTTCAGTTTTTCCACCCTTTCCAGGCCGTCATCGTCACGGCCGGCCACGACGACGATAAAATATTTGTTGCGAAAGGTTCGCCGGATCGCCAGGGCATCCCGGTTATCCATGGTAAAATACCGCTCCCCTCTCACTTTTACGTCCTGGATCAGCTCCGGACTGACGGTGAGGGGCTGACTGCCCGGCATATCGAACTGGTAGATGACATGGCCATCGTCGGAGTAGATTCCGATACTGCGGGACTGCAGCAGGCCTACGGTGGACGTGGTGTCCATCCTTCGCAACAGGGTCAGGGCCGTATCGCCCATCAGGGCATACAATTGGGTATTGTAATTGGCCCGTGCCAGCAGGCGCTTGTCAAAGACCTGCTTCCTCTCCAATCTGGCGAAATAAGACACGGAAAAGGTCAGCACCGAGATGATCGCCGTGACCAGCAGCGTAAACAACAACATTATCTTGTATCGGATCTTCACCTCAGGAGTTTTCTTTTAGAACATATCCCATTCCGACCTGCGTATAGATCAGCTTGGAAGAAAAATCCTTTTCGATCTTTTTTCGGAGAAAATTGACGTATACGTCGATCACGTTCGTCTTGGTGTCGAAATCGATATCCCACACGTTCATGGCGATGTCGATCCGGGAAACGACCTTGTTCTTATTTCGAATAAAGTATTCCAGAAGCTGGAATTCTTTGGCGGTCAGTGAAATGAGCTTGCCTTCACGGGTTACCTCCTTGCTGTCCAGGTTCATGACCAGGTCGCCCACCTTCAACACGTTCGATCCCTGCTGGGGTTGCTGGTGGAGCCGTTTGAGCAGGGCGCGGATGCGCACCAGCAATTCCTGGAAGTCGAAGGGCTTCACAATATAGTCGTCCGCGCCGGCCTCGAACCCTTCGATCTTGTCCTCCGTGGTATTCATGGCCGTAAGCATAATGACGAGGATCTGCTCATTGCGCGAACGGATATGACGGGACAATTCATAGCCATTCATCAGGGGAAGATTGATGTCCAGGATGGCCAGATCATAATTGTTGGAATCGAAAAGTTGTTTTCCGACCTGCCCGTCATAGGCGATATCGACGTCATAATGCTGCTCGGACAATCCCTTGCGCAGGGTCTCCGCGATCTTCTTTTCGTCTTCGACCAGCAAGATCTTAATGTCTGTCATATTCGGTGCATCAGGAGTAGTTGTAAAGCTATTTCAATCCGGTCGTTTGCGCAGGGGCGTCCCATTAAAATGCCATTAAACCGATTTAGCAAAAAAATATCACTACTTACTGCAATTTGACAAAAATATTTGTAACTTTTGTACACTCTATCTATATACTCACCAGATTCTTGCTATCATCCGTGACAGACACGGTCTGTCCCGCTAACGAGGCGATCCATTGAAAGCCATGTAAAATCTAAAAAGGGGGTTACTATGAAACTTCATGATTCGCCTTACATCAACAAGCGCAAGAAGACCATCGAATTCTACATCCATCACTTGAATGCCGCCGCTGCCGCTCGTATCTCCCTGGCGGGTACGTTCAACCATTGGGCGCAGGACGAATTGCACATGCGTCCGGAAAAGAAGGGAGATTGCTGGAAAATAGCGATCCCCATGCTGCCCAGCGGAAAATACTATTATAAGTTCTTCATCGACGACAGGATGTGGATGGAAGACATTGAAAACCCATTACGCGAGCCGGATGGAGCGACGGGCTGGAACAGCGTATTGACCGTTTGACGGAGCGCGGGCGGCGCAGGCTTGGGCGTCCGGGCCTCAGGCGTTATTGTATACTTTGTAGACCGCCTCCCTGATGGGTTCCCCTTTTTCGCTGCAAATAAATTCCAGGACATCGGCGATCTGTTCTGCCTTGACCCAATCGGCTGGGTTGGCGTCCGGCATGCTTTTCCGGTTTATTTCCGTATCGATGGTGCTGGGCGCCACGACGGAAGCGACCACGTTCTTGCCCTTTGCCGATGCATTCAGCAGCGCGGCGAGCTCAAACAACATGCCCTTCGACAAGGCATACGCCACCGCGGATTTCCCCTGTTCAGGCTTCAGGGCGGGCCTTGCACCCATGAAGACCAACCGGCCATAGCCATTTTGCATCATATGCGCAAATAATGGACGGGCCATAAAATAGGCCGTCTCTACATTCAGGGTCATCATTTTCCGCAAGGCGGCCCCATCCGTCGCCGCCAGGTCGCCCATGGCAAACCCGCCCACCAGCATCAGGGCGCCATCGATGCGGCCGTATTTCCCGATCGCCTCTCTTATAAATGCCTCCACAGCCGCCTCATTGCTCAAATCCAGTGACTTCAACGTAAAATTCGGATGGGAACCGGCAAAGCCGAGATGGCTTCCTCCCTGGTCGATCGCCAGCACGGTATAGCCCGAGTCCAGGAATTTCTTCACGGTCGCCGTCCCCAGGTTCCCATTGGCGCCGGTAATAAGTATCGTCTTCGCCATATTGAGTGATTTCGGGGGTTCACTTCGCGAGCAATTCCGCCAGCATGCTTTCGGCGACGAGTTGATCCCCCTTTTCATTGAGGTGGACGCGGTCCCTCGTCAACACGCCCCTGTCCAGATTGCCCGGGTTATTCTTCAGATCATAATTATGAAAGATCTCCCGCAGGTCCACCAATCCGCAATGAAATTTCTGTGCCAGGTTACGGATGATCTGGGAGTAGCTATTCAAATCACCGTCCTGCTGATTGGTGAAATCGGTTCTTTCACCGATCACGGCGGGCGTGCAAAGGATCACCCGGATATGCTTATCGAGCAGCTTGTTGATAATGGCCGTATAAAACCGCTCGAACTTGTCGGGATCGGTGCCCGTCCCGGAAGTCGCCTTGTGCCAGACATCGTTCACGCCGATCCAGATCACCACCACGTCAGGCCGCTTCGCGAGCACGTCGTCATCCAGGCGCAGGTATAGATCATAGACCTTATTTCCGCTGACGCCGGCCCCGACCAGATCGTATTGCGCGGCGATCCCTTTTTGGGTCAGCGCATCCTGTATTCGGGTAATGTACCCGCCGGGTTTGGCCCCCTGTTCGGTGATCGAATCGCCGAAGAAGATGACCCGTGTCGGCTTATCATGAATAAAGGCTGTGGCGGCAAGGAACAAAACGGAAAGAACGGCGGAACGTAAAAGGAGTCGCATACGCTGGGAGATTTATATTTCAAATATAGGGTTTGTTTCGGGATCAGGCTGCATGGACAACCGCCGGCTGACCTCCATGCACGCGCGGCTATTATGATAAGGACATTTCCAGAACCCCGCCTTGTCCTGCCCGGACATGGGGCGACCATCCTGCCCAACGCCCCAGAACCATTCTCCCCGAACCCTATCGCGGATATATTGCTTCACAAATGCCCACACTCCCATGGACCGTTCGAGCCAGACCGGATCACTACTGACCTGCCAGGCATTTAGAAAACCGACCATGGCCTCCGCCTGTGGCCACCAATGTTTTTCCCGCACTAACCGCCCTGCATCCATCTCATACCAGAGCCCTCCGTCGGCATCCAGTCCCTCCGCGGCGGCGCAGGCGATCTTCAAGGCCCAGGTTCGGGTTGCGCTGATCCGCCCTTCATCTCCAATGATCTCCGCGCATTGCTGTAGTAGCCAGGCCGCTTCGATGTCATGTCCATACGATACCAGGGCCGACCTCGGCGACCATTCCTCGTCGAAAAAGAGGGCCAGGTGACCGCTCCGCGCATCGATGATATGCCGTCCGAAAACGTCCAGCAAGTCCCCGATCCGTTCCTTCAGCAGGGCATCGGGCCACGCACGGTACAGATTCGCATAGGCTTCGATGACATGCAGGTGGTTGTTCGCCGTCTTCTTTTCATTCGCATCCTTCGTGCTTAACCGCTGATCCGGCAAGGGCCGCCAATCGCGGGTATACGCTTCGAAATATCCTCCCCGCGCCCCATCATACGCATATCGTTCGATCAGCCGGAAGAGTCCGATCGCCTGGTCCAGCACCCCCTGTTCCCGGGTGGCTAAATAGTATTCACTGAGACCGTAGAGGTAAAAAGCATTCCCATAGACCTGCTTACGCCCATTCAACATCTCGCCGGTATGGTTTACACTCCAGTATACGCCGCCATAAGCCGTGTCCACGAAGTGTTCAAGGAGGTAGTCATATGCCCTGTGGGCGATCGCCAGATACCGGGCCGCATCCTCCTTCTGGCCGGCTTGCGCACCGGCCGCACTGAAGGCCCAGAGGATCCGGCTGTTCAGCACAAGGCCTTTCGGCGCAGCCGGTTCCACACGATCCTGGTCGTCAATTTGTCCATAAAACCCCCCGTTCCGGGGATCGGGCATTTTTTGCATCCAATAATCGAGTATGACCCGCCACTCGCCTTCCATTTCCCTCCGAAAGACAGCTGGCATGGAGTCCCGATTCATGGCAGGGAGGGTTTGGCTAGTTTCGGCGATCCAACGCCACCCGCCTCGCCAAGATGGTTCTTGTTATTTTGGATGATCTTCCTGACCGTATTGGCAGACGCAGCGGAAGTATGTCCGTCGGGCGGCGTATTGACCACATAATCAAGCAGCTTGTCGATCGTGCTGGTGACTACATGCATCCGGGTGTCGGATGAACCGTAGTAGATAAATACGGTACCCTCCTCATCGGCGATCCATCCGTTGGAAAAGAGCACATTGGAAACGTCCCCGACCCTCTCTTCTCCCTCCGGGGCCAGAAGATACCCTCCCGGCCGATGGATCACCTTGGTCAGATCCTTCAGGTCCGTCATGAACAGGTACAGGGTGTAACGAAGGCCGGCCGCCGTATTCCTCACCCCATGGGCGAGGTGCAGCCAGCCGAGACGGGTCCGGATCGGGGCAGGGCCCAGTCCGTTCTTGGACTCGTTGATGGTATGATAGACTCTTGGATCGATGATCGTCTCCTGCTCCACCACGGCATGCGTTATGGACGCCGACAGGCCGAAGCCCACGCCTCCCCCGCTGCCCGCGTTGATGAAGCCGTCCTGCGGCCGGGTATAAAAAGCATACTTGCCATTTACGAATTCGGGGTGAAGCACCACATTTCGCTGCTGGGGCGATGCTGTTTGCAGATCCGCCAGTCGTTCCCAGTCCTTCAGATCCTTGGTCCTCGCAATGCCGCACTGGGCGATGGCAGACGACTCATCGCCGGGAGGCGCATGGGGATCCTTTCTTTCCGCGCAAAAAATGCCATAGATCCACCCGTCCTCATGGGAGGTCAGTCGCATATCATAGATATTCGTGTCCGGTTCGTCCCCTTCAGGCATTTGGATAGGGAATTCCCAGAACTGAAAATTATCGATCCCGTTCGGACTTTCCGCCACGGCAAAGAAGGATTTCCGATCCGCCCCTTCCACACGTGCGACCAGCACGTACCTGTCCCCCCACTTCATCGCGCCTGCATTGAAGACCGCATTGATCCCGAACCGCTCCATGAGGTGAGGGTTCCTCTGTTCATTGAGGTCATAGCGCCAATACAGCGGTGTGTGCGCAGCCGTCAGCACGGGATAGGTATATCGGTCGTATATGCCGTTCCCAACGTCTGCGACGGGTTCGTTCGGCCGCCTGATCAGGTCCTTATGCTTGCTGTTCAGCTTCTCCAGCCTCTTGCTAAATGAATTCTTCATCTGCCGAATTTTAGTATAATCAATTAATACTCGTCGAGTCTGTCCCACCATGTCCTTTTAAGGATCAGGATGATCCCAAGCAAGATCAGTGCAGTGATCAGCAAGGGCAGCTTAAGCCATAATACAACATACATCGGCAGGATGGTCAGGCAGAGTTGCCCGATCATCCCTAGCGCCACATTGAACATGTTCAGGCCGAAATTCCTGTTTCCTTCAAAGGCTGGGTCTTCCTGCAGTACCATCAAATGCACCGGCCTCCAGAATCCCCAGGGACGTACGTTCCGGTAAAAGGATTTCAAAGTGGCCTCGTCCGCAGGCGGTGCGACATAGGATCCGATGACCGAACCGGCCAGCGACAAAAAGAAAAGGATAGGCCAGTAATACAGGTCGAGTCCCTCCAGCTTGTTAAATGATTTCAGTACTGCCAGCGCGATCGCCGGAACGATACCCGCCAGCATACCCCAGAAAAAACCGCTTGCATTGAACCGCCACCAATGCCACTTCAGCATGTTTGAGGCGATATACCCACCGTAAAGGCCCGAAACGATCCACTGCAGCACCGTATTGACGTCCTTCACGAATAATCCCAGTACGATCCCGGCGATCACCACGACCAGTCCCGCCAGGTAGTTCATCGAGATCGTCTTGCGCGTGGAGGCGCCGGGATTGACATATTTCAGGTAGATATCGTTCACGATATAGGCCTGGGCGGCATTCAACGTACCGGAAAAGGTGCCCATAAAGGCGCCCAGCAGTCCCGTGAGCACGAGCCCCATGAGGCCCACCGGCAAAAAGTTATTGATCGTGGCAGGCAGGATCCTCTCGAAATCCGTCCCACTGGCCCCCTGCAGGCTGCCGCTGATCTGATCGTAATACAACAGCGCCAGCACCGTCAACCCGATGATCAGCGAATAGCGGATAGGCAGCAGAATGATGGAGACAAACCCACTCATTTTGCTCGCCTCCTGCGGAGAACGGGTGCTCAGCACTTTCTGCATATCATAATTGGGCGCCGGACCCGCGACACTGGCAAAGATCCCTTTGAACAACATCATCATGAAGAAGAGGCCGAAGGGAGAATAGCCGTCCTCCGAGATCTTCTTATTGGCGTCGTTGAGGATCGATCGCCAGTCAAGGCCGAGTTTCCATCCGAAGAACGGATTGAGCCAACCTTCCGGCGTATGGAGGGAATGCCCGCGCAACCGGATCATGGCGATGATGCCGATGCTGATACAGGCCACCGTCATGATCGCATATTTGATCACATCCCCCAGCACGATGCTGTGCATGCCCCCCAGGATAGAATAAAACATCGCAAACAGCGTGAATCCGATCCCATAGAAATGCGGAACATACGCGGCCGATACGTGGAAGGGAATGTACGGCTGTACGATATCCCAGGGAATAAAGATCTGCACGAATTTGCCCAGGCCGACAAAGCCGTAGGCCATAAAGCCGAAGCAGCTCAGCAGGGCAAATGCCACGACGATATTGTGCGATGCCCGCACGCCGGGGCCCGTCTTTCCGAACCGGCTGGCCAGCCATTCCGCACCGGTGGTGGCGTTCGACCGCCGAAGCCAGCGCGAGAGATACATCATCAGGAACACCTGGTTGAACACCGGCCAAAGCCAGGGTATCCAGATGCTTTTCATCCCATAGACGAAGCATAGGCTGACCATCCACATCGTTCCGGAAATATCGAACATATCGGAGGCGTCGCTCAGCCCGAGCATATACCAGGGCAGGGACTTCCCACCGAGGAGATAATTCTCTTTGTTGAGCCTCGCCTTCTTACGCAGCATCCAACCGATCACCACCATCGTGACCAGGTAGGCGGCAATAATGAGGAGATCCGGAATCTGCAATTTCATCTAAGCCTTTTTGACGAGTAGTCCCGAAAATACTTCTTCTCTAATAAAGCAGAACAATCGGTTATGAGTAAAAATACAGGGGCTTATTATCACTTTTATAATGATATTTTATCCTAGAATAATCACTAATCAACAACTCCGGGCCGATCACCTTCGTTTTATTAAAATAAACGATTGATTTTTAAACACTAATCAAAAATTTAGTAACATTCATTCCATGCATACTATTTTATCTCCACTTTGTCCTAATTTCAGGGCGCCAAAATATTGCTGCCATGAGTACCAGTATCATACGGGAGATCACGCCGCTCACCCAAAGTGATTGTTTTACCATCTTCTCCAGGGTAAAAAAAGAATTCAGCTTCCCGCTCCATTATCACGAAGAATTGGAATTGAACCTGATCCTCAATGCGAAGGGCGCGCGCCGCATTGTAGGCGATCATATCGAGACCATCGACGATATGGAGCTGGTCCTCGTGGGCCCGAACCTATATCATGCCTGGTTCACCCACCAATGCAAGAGTGAAGAGATCCGTGAGGTAACGATCCAATGGCATAAGGACCTGTTCGACGACAAGCTGCTGCGTCGCAATCAGTTGAGCTTCATCCGAAGCATGGTCGAAAGGTCGCAGAAAGGACTGCTTTTTTCCAGGGACACGATCAAGGCCCTGGCGCCCCGCATCTTGTCGTTGAACCAAAAGAATGGATTCGATTCGGTCCTGGAACTCATGTCGATCCTTCATGACCTGTCCATATCCCGGAACACGCGCACCCTCTCCGATGCCTCGTTTACGAATGAACATTTCAGCTATAACAGCCGCCGTATCGAGAAAGCCTTCGAATACATGAACAACAGTTATGACAAGTCCATTACGCTGGGCGAAGTAGCCAGGCTGGTGAGCATGACCGAGGTTTCCTTCAGCCGCTTCATAAAAAAGAGAACAGGAAATACATTCATCGACAGCCTAAACGAGATCAGGTTGGGTCATGCGTCCAGGATGCTGATCGATACCACGCACTCGATCGCCGAAGTGTCTTACAACTGCGGCTTTAATAACATCTCCAACTTCAACAGGATCTTCAAAAAGAAGAAAGGCTGTACGCCAAAGGAGTTCAGGGAAAATTTTACTTCGGGAACAAGGGTCTTTATTTGACCGATACCACTTCCAGGTCCGGCTTCGATTCGTCGGTGAGGGCCACCTTGCCGCGCTCTTTTCTAACCACTCGTGAAAATAATGAAATTTCGCGATCGAAAAGGAACCGGAAGAACAGCTTCGTCCAGGAGCGGTGAGAGGCCAGGTTATCATAGAAATCGGGGGCCGACTTTTTGATCTGCGGGAGCTTGTTCCAGGGGATCGAAGGGAAGTCATGGTGCTCGTTATGGTAGCCGACATTGAAGGCAACCTTATTCAGCACGCCATAATAACTATAGGTCTCCTGCTCGCCATGGGTAAGATAATGCTCCTGTACCCATCTTGCACCGAGGGGATGCAGACCAACCGAAAAGAAAAAGCTCAACAGCAGGAACACGATCGCCTTGGGTCCAAGCAGGATCCAGATCGCTGCAATGAAGGCCGCCTCCATGCCGAAATTCAGGGCCACCCATTTATCAAAGGGCTTGATCTCCTTGAGCCTGGAGATCCGGAACACCTGGAACAAGGGATAGAATAAGAGCCAGATCACCTTGCCGAAGAAATAATTGTTGATCAGCCTGGCCTCCCAGCGGTTGGGCAGGTCGGCGTCCAGCTCATGGATCCCCTGAAAGGAATGGTGTTTAATATGGTAGCGTTCAAAAGAGACCGAACTGGGGAATAACTGAGGCAGATTGGCCAGGATGCCGGCCAGTCGGTTTGCACTACGGCTCTTGAATAGCAGGTGATGGGCACACTCATGGATCATTACGAAAAGGGCGTGGTCGGCAAAAGCCCCCACGAAGTAGGCCAGACCGACAACCAGCCACCAGGACCGATCCGAAACGAACCAGGCCAGGACGACCTGGAGAATGACCAGACCAAGGATGGCAAAGATCGTATTGGCATTCTTCCCGATCAGTTTCCTTACATCGGGATGTCTCTGAAGGATTTGCCGGGTTCGGATGCGGTGCGGCTCCTGTTTTTCTGAATGAACGAAATCGGTCTTACGTAACATACTTATAGTCAGTTGGAACCCGCAAATTTACGAAAAGATCGTTTGTCACCCATAAATTTTTGGGGAGGGAGAGAGGGCCCGATGCAACGGTAATTCCGCATGCATTGTCAGTTTGAAAAACCTGCGATATGAAAAATAATCTACTGCATGCTTGTGCTCGCCTGTCTGCCGGGAGCCTGGTTCTTTTCCTGTTCGGAGGATGCTTTAAAGACAAGGTAACCATGACCTATAAGATCCTCACTCCGGTCTATGCCACGCAAACTGCGGTAATGGGCAATATCAAGGGCAATCCCGCTCAGCCCTTCGATTCGGTGGGGAAGATCGCCATGCTCGGCAACTATGTATTCGTAAACGAAGTCTATAAGGGTATTCATGTGATCGACAACAGCAATCCCGGCCACCCGGCGCAGATCGCCTTTCTGAATATTCCGGGGAATGTCGACATGGCCATCAGGGGCAATATGCTCTACGCCGACATGTATTCCAGCCTCCTTTCGATCGATATTACCGATCCGCGTTCACCCAAAGTTACTTCCATCCTGTCCAATCTATTCAGGACCTATAATGCGACCGGCGGATACCTGATCTACGACAATTCCGGCAACCTGACGAACAATACCCGGATAATCACCGGCTGGGTCATGAAGGATACGACCGTACCCGTCGGCTCCTCCATATATTACAATGGTGGGGGTCCGATGTATTACGACCTTGCCGGATCGGTTGCCCAGGCATCTGCCGCCTCTTCGACCGGCACCGTGGGGTCGATGTCGAAAATGGCGATCCTGAATAATTATCTCTATACGATAGATGAGGCGCATGAGGCCGGCGCCCTCAGCCTGGCCGATCCCAAGACCCCTGCAGCGACCAGGATCTCCCTCTCGGGCTTCGATCTGGAGACCATCTTCCCGTTTGGCAACAAGCTCTTCCTGGGCTCCAAGGAGGGTGTGTTCATTTATGACGTCAGCGATCCCAGCAAGCCGCAACAGCAGGGAACTTTCTCCCACGGTAGCGCTTGCGATCCCGTGATCTCGGACGGCGACTACGCTTATGTTACGCTGCATTCCGGAACCTATTGCGGAGGCGCCAGCAATGAGCTGGACGTCGTGAACGTGCAGAACCTGAACGTCCCCATCCTGGTCTCCACCTACCCCATGACAAGGCCGCAGGGACTGACCAAGGACGGAAACCTGCTCTTCGTATGCGATGGCCAGAGCGGCGGGGTAAAACTTTTTAATGCCACAGATCCGAAAAAATTGCAGCTGCTTGGCACGATCGGTCAAATGAGCGCCTATGATGTCATTTCGGATAACCATCATCTGATGGTGGTTGCCGCCGATGGCCTCTACCAGTACGACTATAGCGATCCCCAACACGTTCAACCATTAAGCACCCTCACGTTAAAATAGCATGCTGCCATGAAGAAAACGATCATTGCCGCCTGGTTCGTCCTCGCTCTTCTGTCGCAAGGATTGGCACAGGACAAGGGGTCCGGCGTCAAGTCCCCCCTGCCACGGCACGCCTGGGCCTTCCGTTCTCAGGAAATGGGAGGCCTCGTATCCGGCGAGCAGGGCAATTACGGTCAGGGGTATACGATCAATGGCGTCTATAAGGGTCCCTGGTTCATGGGCATCGGCGCCGGCGTTGACTTTTACCGGTACCGGACCGTTCCCTTATTCCTTTCCCTGGAGAGGGAATGGATGCAGCCCGGTCATGATGGCTGGTTCACCCGCCTGGATGTCGGCGTCAACGTTCCCTGGCAATCGGCGCCACCCACCCTGTACTATCCGTCCGGCACGGTCATTGGCAGCCATTTGCTGACCGCGCCCTATTGGGATGCGGAGTTCGGCTACAAAGTATTCGTCAATGCCCATCGCAATCAGGCCATCCTGATCTCGGCAGGTTATAGTTTTAAGGAGGTGCAGAATAAAGAGACGACGGTGAACTATTGCCCCATTGCGGCTTTGTGCAATACCGATCCCAGCTTCAATACCCGGCGTTATACCTTTTATAACAGGCGCTTGTCCCTGCAGGTAGGTTACCAGTTTTGAACCAGCCAGGGCTCATTTCGCCGCCTTTTTCTTTGACGGATCGAGGAGGTTATTGTCTTCCAGCCAGTCGGCCAACCGCTGGGGCCATGATTTGACGGATCTCAGATCGGAGCGGTACCCCATATTAAAGGCATGATTTCCGTGTGCCAGGATATGCGCTTCGACGGGGACCCGGGCCTCGCGGTATTTCTCCAGAAGCCGGATCACAGGCGGTGAGCAGCATTCATCGTCGTCGGCCGCAATGAGAAAGGCTGGAGGCGCATCCGAGGGCACGACATCGGGCACGCCCAACGGGCCGGGATAGACAAGCATCTGGAAATTGGGCCTGCCATTCAGTCGATCGATCGGATCGGCGGCATGGGGATCTCCCATACCGGAGGCATAAGCGACCTGTGCCACGACCTCTCCTCCCGCGGAGAATCCCATAATGCCAATTCGCGCCGTATCGAGCGCGTATTCGCGGGCGAGGCTACGGACCAGTCGCATGGCGCGATAGGCGTCCTGCCGCACGGTCTCTATCGAATAGGGCGACTTGTCTTCACGGAAAAGGCGGTATTTCAACACAAAGCAGGTCACACCCAGGCTATTGAGGAATAAGGCGGGGTCGCGGCCTTCCGCGTTATAGACCAGCAGGCGGTGACCTCCTCCGGGGCAGATGACCACGGCAGCGCCATTTGCTTTCTCTTTCGGCGGAAGGTACGCCGTGAGGGAAGGGTTTTGCACGTTCTTTACCCAATAGTCCTTTGCCTCTTCGGGCTCGTTACGCCGGCTTTCGTAACCGGGCGCCCCATTCGCCCAGAGGTGAATGACCCGCGGGCTGTCCTGGGCCATCGATGCCAGCGGCAATAGAACGGTCACGAGGATGACTTTCATGACTGGAAGGACAGTTCGTATACTCATAGATGCTCGATTTATTCTTCTCATGCCGTTAACAAGGTCCTGATTCCCGCCGACGCGATCTGCATGCCGATACAAAAGACCAGGAAGGCGCTGATCCGGTTGACGATCTGCTCCCCTCTTGGACCAAGCCGGCGGATCAACCGCGGCGTATGGGCATAACAAATATAGATCAGCACGCACATCAGGAAAATGGCGACGAACAGGCCGCCCAGGTTCAACACGTGCTGCGCAAGACGATTGTCCTCCTCATGCGCGCTGAGCGTCAACAGAACGGAGATCGTACCCGCACCGGTGGTCATGGGGAACGCGACCGGGTAAAATAATAGGTTGTCGATGTCCCCTGCCTTTCGGTCCGGCCTCGCCGTCTCTTTATTTCCCTTGATCGCGTCATCCGAGGTCAACAATTGCCAACCCATCCGGCAGATCATGATCCCGCCCGCCAGCTGAACGATGGGAATGGAAATACCGAATAGTTTAAGTATCCAACTCCCGATCAGCACGGATACACAGCAGATCAGGCAGCAATAAAAAGCAACCTTTTTGGCTGCCGTCCGCCTCTCCCGCAGATCAAGACCCGACAACAGCGGGTCGACGATGAACGCCGAGCCCACCGGGTTCACCGCCGGAAATAGCGATATGAAGCCGACAAAGATCAGGTGCAGAAAGGGAAAGTCCGAGGGCATAGGCAATATTAGTTATTTTGTAATTATTAGTACCTTTTTGTCCTAAAGTCTCCCGCCTGCTCGTCATAGCGGTGTAATCGATTTATCATTTCTAAAAAGGACATTATGAAAGATTTCATGTTCATCTTCCGTGGCGGAATGCCCGCAGACATGACGCCCGAAGAATCCCAGGCGTCCATGCAAAAATGGTTCGACTGGATCAACAAGCTCAAATCCCAGGGACGTTATGTGGGCGGAGATCCGCTGCTACCGTCCGGGAAGAGCCTGGCAGGGAAAAAACCCATGGTGACGGACGGGCCCTTCGCCGAAGGCAAGGAACTGATCGGGGGATATTTTATTATCAAGGCGGCTTCCCTCGACGAGGCCACCGAATTAGCGCTTAAAGGCTACCCTGATTTCGAAGCGCAGGGTTGCGTGGAGGTTCGTGAGATCATGAAAATCCCGATGCCTTGACCCATACCGGCTCCCCTCAACAATTGGTAGATCATCTTTTCCGTCACGAGGCGGGAAAGATGATTTCCGTGTTGACCAGGATCTTCGGTTTCCATAATCTGGAAATGGCGGAGGACGTTGTCCAGGAGACCTTCCTCAAGGCCCTCCAGGCCTGGAAGTTCCACCAAATGCCGGACAACCCGTCCGGATGGCTGATGCGTGTGGCCCGCAACAGGGCCATCGATCTGGTGCGGCGGCAACAAAAGCTCGCTTCGTTGTCGGAGGAACTGAGCCTTCAATGGCAGGCCGACACCGAACACACGATCGGACAATTCTTCCTGGACACGGAGATTGCAGATAGTCAGCTCCGCATGATCTTCACTTGTTGTCACCCCGCTCTCCACCCCGAAGATCAGGTGGCGCTCACGCTCAAAACCTTTTCCGGTTTCGGCGTACAGGAGATTGCCAGGGCCCTGGTGTCCAACGAGGCCACCATCCAAAAGCGGCTGTACCGTGCCAGGGAATTCATCAAAGAGAATGAGATCGCCTTTGAGATCCCCATGGGTAAGGCCCTGCAGGAGCGACTGGAAACGGTGCACATGGTGATCTATCTCCTCTTCAATGAAGGCTACAACTCCATCAAGGCCGACGAGCTCATCCGATATGATCTTTGCGCGGAAGCCATGCGGCTCGCCAAATTGCTCGAGGAACACCGGGTAGGCGGCACCCCATCCACGGCTGCCCTCCTTTCGCTGATGTGCTTCCAGGCCTCCCGTTTCGACAGCCGCATCGGGGACGACAATTCGATTATCCTGCTGGAACAGCAGGACCGCAATAAATGGGATAAGGAGCTGATCCGGCTGGGATATTACTATCTCAACAGATCGTCCCAAGGCGATCATCTCTCGGTCTATCATATCGAGTCCGCCATCGCGGCGGAGCATTGCCTGGCTCCTGATTTTGCATCGACGAACTGGGAGACGCTGCTAACCTTATACAATTGCCTGTTGGAGAAAAAACCGGTTCCGGCCGTGCAATTGAATCGCGCCATCGTCCTTGCGCAGTTGAAAGACCTGCCTGCGGCCATCGACATCATCCTCGATATCCCCGATATCGAAGGACTGCTGCAACATCATTATATCTATAGCGCCGTGCTCGGCGACTTGTACGCCAAGGCCGGGAATCTCGGCGAAGCCCGGAAATACCTGGAGCTCGCCCGCCGGCTTACCCCATCGACGGCGGAAAAACGCCTCCTCGGCGAAAAGATCAAGGCCCTGCCTCCTGACAACCATCGCCCCAATTCACCCGACGGGGGTGATTTTCCCTCCTTCGGTCATCCTATTTCAGGCTCTGGCAGTTAAAGCCTGCAATACGATTATTTTCGTAGTATATTCATAGGTAGTTTATCCATTCCATCATGCAACGTCCCATCCTCCTGCTGTTATTTGCCTGCCTGTCCGGGTCATCCTTCGCCCAGAAGCCATTTGTCGACCCGACGGGTACCTATACCTTAAAGGGCGATATCGCCAACCACCAGATACTCGGGCACTCCGGCGAGATCCGCGTTAAGCTGCTGGGATCGGGTCGTGTGGCGGTTTCCCTGTACATCAATAAGGGCTATCCGGAATATTCGGCCGCCACCTTTACCGATACCCTTGCCTATGATCAGAATGTGGCCAGGTGGACGCCGGCCGATCACCCGGAATATACCGTACTCATTGCGTTTTCGCGCAAAGAGGCGGAAACCATGCAGTTGTTCGACGGAGAAGAGCCTCGCAGCAGTTTCGGGGAGAACGTGATGGTGTCCGCTGTCTTCGAAAAATCATCCAACGAAATTCCCGTTATCCAGGATCTTTCCGCGCACGGGATAACCCGATCCTGATCGACAGAGTTACCTTTCGCCAACGTGTCTTCTTTTCGGCTGCGTGCCATCCATCCGGACGATCTTCGGTATGAACCTGCCCACGACATCCACCAATTGCCCCTGTGAACTCATCACGTCTTCGATGTCTTTATAAGCCTGCGGCGCCTCGTCCAATCCCCCGCCAATCAACTTCACCCCATGACGTTGGAGGGTATCCCGCAATAGCTCGTGCGTTATCGAATGTAAGGCCGCGGTCCGGCTCATCTTTCTCCCTGCTCCATGCGCCGCGGAATGTAAGGCCGTTGCCTCTCCCCTCCCCTTCACAATGAATCCGGGAGCCGTCATGGATCCGGGAATGATGCCCAGGACATCCTTGCCTGCGGGTGTGGCGCCCTTCCGATGAACGATCGTCTCCCGGCCTTCCCAATTCTCCTTCCACGCGAAATTGTGATGGTTCTCCACCCGGCGCAGGGGCTGCCTTCCCAATTGCCTGGCAATCTTCGCATGGATCACCTCATGACATGCGGAAGCATAGTCTCCGGCCAGGTTCATGGCCATCCAGTACTCGATCCCCTCTGCCTCGTCCAGGGTCAGCCAGGCCAGATTGGCCGCTTCGGCCGGCAGCCTTCTCTTTTCTTTCGCGATCCGGGTATAGTGATCGGCAATGCCCGCCCCCAGTGCCCTGGAGCCGGAATGCGACAAAAGACCCAGGTAGGTGCCCGGCGCGATCCCCAGGACCTCCTCTTTTTCCGTCACCTCCACCGTCCCGAACTCCACGAAATGATTTCCCGACCCGGAAGAACCCAATTGCATGGCGGCCTTCCCCTGTAAGCCCTTCAGCAAGGGGATCGCGTCGAATTCCGGCCGATCGGTGATCTCGTGTTCCGCATTTATTTCGAACTGACGCCCGCCACCAAACAGAGTAGCCGCCGAAAGCTCTCTGCTGAAGTATGACTCCCTCTGCAGCAGCTCGGCCGGATCGATATCGAATACCGATAAGCACATCCGGCACCCGATGTCCACCCCCACCCCATACGGGATGACGGCATTTTCGGTCGCCAGGACTCCCCCGATGGGGAGTCCATACCCGGCGTGCGCGTCGGGCATCAGGGCCGCGGCCCTGGCGACCGGCAATTTAGCGGCCTGTTCCATCTGATTGATCGCGCCCTGCTCGATATGCCCGATCCCGAAAATGGCAAACCCGATGCCCTTGCTGTTCAGCGCGATTTCCAGCCCTTCCCTGGCCGGTTTGGGCAATAGTTGTCTGGCGATCAATCCAAGCACCGCGTCATTTTCAAATTCGACCGGCGCAGCCAGTATCTGTTTCAATATGTTCATCACGTCCTCCTTTGCCTCATGTTTGTAGTTCTTTTCCATCACATTCATAGCGATGCTGATCACCGGGCCTTCCGGATAGCCGATAGCCCGGATCTCCTTTCCTTTTAATTTCAATTTTGACATGTCTGTTTTTTTGAAAGACCGACAACTCGTATGAAGTTGCCAGTCTTAGGTAGTCGTTTTATTTCTGTGCTATGAAGATCTGCCGCAACTGATCGATTAGCACACCGTTGCCGCTCACGCTGATGTTATTGATCTTTTCGGCGATCTTTTCCACGTATTCCATTTCCTTCAGCTTGAGCAACATAGGGTTGTCTTCCATGAGTTTCGCCGTGTTCAACAGGCTGCGGGTGCTGGCGGTTTCTTCCCGGCGCATGATGATATTGGCCTGAGCCTTCTTCTCCGCAATCAACACCTGGTTCATGATCTCCTTTACGTCGCCCGGCAGGATGATATCGCGGATACCAAAACCCACTACCTGCACGCCAAGGACCGTTGCGGCATCGCTGACTTTTTGCACGACCCACGCCGAGATAGCGTCTTTCTTCTCCAGCAACTCATCAAAGCCCAATCCACAGATATATTCCCGAAGCGCCAATTGAAAAGCGGTGTACAATTGCTTATCGTACTCTTTGTTCCGTAACAAGGCCTTCTCGATATCCAAGACCTTATATTGCGCCCAGGCATTGAGACGCAGCGCCGCTTTATCCCTGGTCAGGATCTCCTGGCCTGCGATCTCGAGCTGCTGCTGCCGAATGTCGACCTTACCGACCTGGATGCTGATGTTGTTCTTCCACCAGTAATATACGCCGGAGTCGAGCACCCGGTCAAATCTTCCGTCGATGAACAACAAAGCCTTTTCAGCGTTCTCCACGTTGAACATGCGCACATACGGGGCAACTTGCTTGCTCAACAGCGTGGCACGATCGATCATTTCGGTGATCCAAATCTTGCTGATATCGGCCCGGATGAATGCGTACTGAATGACGCTGTTCCAGAAAGTGTACCGACCTGAAGTCAATACCTGTTTCAACAGACCATTCTCATATTGAAGCACGATCTCATTGTCCCTTACCTCGACCAACTGTAACGCCTCCTTCACATCTACATCCTGCAACAGGATGTTCAATTCGCATGGCGCAGTAAAAGGTTTTGTCAGCTCATAGACCAGCATCGCTTCGGAAGGCCAGAGCCAATAAGTACCCGCCTTCAGCATCCGGCTGAAAGCGCCTTTTTTAAATACAAGGCCTACTTGGTAGGCGTTGATCATTACCCTTTTCATCATCTTGTTCTTTTAATCGAATTGTTAAAAAAAGCCAGCGTTATTCCCCATCCCGTATGCACGGAGACCGTTTTCGATCCCCGGACCGCCGCCCTTCGCCCGTATCTGCCTGACTGCACGACCAGTCGCAAGTTGACGGGTCATTGGCACCGGTCCTAAGAATACCCATGACAGTCTGCAAAGTGTTTACCGGATCGCCTGGCCGGTAATAACCCTGGCTTTGTCCTTATGCACCCTTTAGAAGTGGTGCGCTTCCTACATTAAATGTGTAGCGTTCAACCATTGAACTTTCCGAGTTCTGGTCGGAGTGGGATTCGAACCCACACATGGGCTGCTGCTCTACCCCTGAGCTATCCCGCCTGAGCGGAAGAAGGACTCGAACCTTCGGCATACAGGTATTTGCGATACATGCCACGGACAGCATACAGGTAGTTATTACGCCTGCACTGCGGAGCGATTTGAAACTCCAACCGGGACAGATACCTCGTTTTCCCCTTTCAGGGATATCTTGTGATGATGCGTTCGCATAAACAAGTTCCTCATCATCGTTATTGCACCATTTTGTTAGCGCAGTTCGAGCTGGCAAAGGCATCGGGTTTGGCTTTGAAGGCAAAGCCCATTCCCAATATGTAGCTCATGGCCTCGCTCAACGCATCATTGCTTTTGAACCCAGGGTGTGTATTAATGTCCACGTGCACTTCCATGTCTACATTGTACGCCGTGAATAACCCGGTTAATGAATAGGCCACATCGATGCTCCTGGCTACTTCTTTGAGCATCCGTTGCCTGATGCTCATTTTTTGCCGGCTGTGATCATCATGTATATACATAAATCCACCCTTCCTCTTCCGGATGAACACGATTACGGTAGCGAACTCCGTGAGTTTCGCCTTTACCTGGCTGTCCGTACCGATGCAAACCTTCAGCTCATGGCCCGATTCCTTTTCCCTGACGATGGCCGTCCTAAGCTCATCCTCGATCGGGATCATTACGATCGTTCCGTCCAGCCTTCTCCATATCTGTTCCTGTTCCATGATCAGTTAATTTTCAATGATATGTTGCCTGAAGCCCATCACCTCGACCTTGTTCGTTATCGCCTCCTTTTCATGCTGGTTCGCAATTTCAGCAATGGTCATTGGTTTGACGATCGTCGTATCAAATCCGAGATGCTTGTTCAGCCGCTGGGCCTTTTCCACATTCAATTTCCCAAACTCATATTTTGCGATCAACCTTCCCTTCCGCAACAGCGCGCTGTCGATCAATTTATGCGAGCTATTGAAGGTGCAGATCAACTGCACGCTCAGGAAATCCGCCAGCAATCCGTCTGAGATATTCAGCAGGTTGGACACGGACGAGCCCGAACTATACCTCCTGTCCATAATGATATTTTCAGCATCTTCGATCAGCAGAACCGTGTTCGGATTATCGATCAACAATTCGATGAATTCCGGGTTCATCAGGTTACCGGCTGCCGATGGCGACAGGAATAAGACCCTTTTTTTGATCTTTCCGATCAAATGACGCAAATAAGTCGTTTTACCTGCTCCGGGCAAACCATGGAGCAAGACGATCCCTTTGTCATTCTTCTGGTTCAGCCTCTTCCTGATCAATTCATCGGCTTCCTTAAAATCGTCGGCATAAAAAAGATCCAGATCCAACTTCGTCCGTTTGATCTCCATCGCCTTTAGCTCCAGACTGTTCCGTTCCTGGACGATCAGATTGATCTCCAGTGGTTTCCGTCTTTGTCTCTCTTTGAATTGATTCACAAGCGCTGTCACTTCTTCCACAAATTCGGGCTGATTCCCATCGTGCAATACCTGGCAATAGCTGTCATCAAATTCCACGAGACAACGGTTCGACAAAACAATGACCGTTCTATCAAATTCGAACTTCTTTGCCTTTTTCTCATACCACCGGTATTGATGGGTATGGGAGATCAGGGCGGCAAACCTGTTGGTAAAGCCCGCGAATGCTTTTTCCCCGTCCAAATGCCCAATAAAATTCAGGTTTGGCAGCATGTTGAAACAATACACATACAAATTCTTTATATCCAAAAAGCGGTCATTGAATACATTATTCATACTGATCACTTTCTGGTGATAGACTTGTTCCATGGCTTTATTTTTTGCGGACGAAACAGGATTCGAACCTGTACTGACGGCGCTTCAAGCCGTTGCTCTACCATTGGAGCTATTCGTCCGTTTGCTTTTATCCTCGCGAAAATTCATGTTGGTCCGGTGAGGCTCGAACTCACAACCCTCCGGGTAAAAGCCGGATACTCTTCGCCAATTGAGCTACGAACCATTCATTCGGACGGCCCAGGAAGATTCGAACTTCCATCACTGCGTTCGAAGCGCAGCATTCTTCCATTGAACTATAAGCCGTTTACGTTGTCGCCATTGTACCAGTGATCTGTATGGGAATCGAACCCATATTCCGGGATTGAAAGTCCCGGGTCCTGGCCTTTAGACGAACAGATCGATCAGACCAATGCTCTGCATCCATAGACGCATCTTTCCAACCTTGTCGAACTCCCAATAAAAAACCCGGTTCTTATCAGACCGGGTCATCATCGCTAATCCGAACTCTCGGACTACTATCGCTGACGACACCGTCTTATGTAAGGGCGCTCCAATACCATAACAGTCTTGCACCGGTCATTACCGAACCAACAAGAATCGGCTGGTCTTGTATTTTCGTGTTTTCTCTGCATTCCTTTTCATTTGAGCTTGTCCGCCCCCGAACCCAAAAAACGAAAAGCCCCGCAATCTCTTGCGGGGCCTGCATTGTATGTGATTAGGTATTATGCTAACAGATATAATCATGCGCTCCGCAAACGATAAGACCGGGCTCCTGGAAGAGCCGATCCACTGTTTTACTATTTGACATGATCTGGTGCATGGTTAATTTTTTTTGACAATGCAAAGATGCAATTAATTTTTTGATGATGCCAATTTTTTCGAAACATTTTTTTAAGATCGTCTTTTTCTACGCATTCCCGCGACGGACAAAAGGCTCATCATGCCTACCGCAGCAAACAGGATCCCCTTGTTGCCCTGCCGTTCCTTACTCATGTCGGTTGCGATCCGAGCATACGAATACTCTTCGGGTACGTCGCCGTCTTTTGGTTCATTCATCGTGGCATCCCAATCGGTATATCCTTTGCCGGTAAGAAAGGTCAGAGTTTCCAATTCCTCCCTGCGGC